>NZ_JBVJPV010000005.1:294885-426490 GCF_055609245.1 Streptomyces sp. NPDC036813
CGAAAGCCGGCCCCGGGCAAGCCGCAGCCGTGCGTGGGCGAAGCCCGCAACGCGAGAGCAACCCCGAAGCCCGGCGGCGAAACCGCGCCACCGGCGCGAAGTCCACCGGCGTGGCGAAGTCGAAGCCCAGACGCTCGGCGGCGAAGCCCGGTACCCGGGCGGGGAGCGCGCAACGGGGCGAGCCCGGGGCCCGGGCGGCGAAGCCGGACGCGGGAGCGGGCCCCGAGCCCGGTGGCGGAATCCGAAGCCTGGGGAGAAACCCGGAGTGTCCGGCGGCGAAGCCGTTGCGCCGATCGGTGTGTGGACGGCCTCGTGCGTTCGCAGCGCGGGTCCGTGGCGCGGAGGAACACCCCCGCGCCCAGGTCGGTTGCGAGCGCGCAGCCGGACCGTGCCCCCACTCAGCCCGACGCAGTCGTCCGGGCAGCTGTCAGTGCCTGTTCGGCGTAGCCGCGGCCGAACAGGACGGCGTGCACCAGCAGCGGGAAGAGCTGGTGGAGGGCGATACGCTCGCGCCAGCCCGCGGCGAGCGGTGCCGCGTCCTGGTAGCCCTCCAGCACCCGCTCCAGGTGGGGGCAGCCGAAGAGGTGCAGCATCGCGAGATCGCTCTCGCGGTGTCCTCCGTGCGCGGCCGGGTCGATCACCCGGGCGTGCCCGTCGGCTCCCCACACCACGTTGCCGTTCCACAGGTCACCGTGCAACCGGGCGGGCGGCTCGGCGGGCCCGGCGAGCTCGGGCAGTCGTTCGCAGACCCGTTCGACCACCGGCGCCTCCGTGGCGCGGACGGTCCCCTGGTCGACGGCGCGGCGCAGATAGGGCAGGACACGGTGCTCGGCGTACCAGCGCGGCCAGTCCGGGCCGGGCGCGTTGCGCATCGGGGCCCGTCCGATCCAGGCGTCCCGCGGGCCACCGGGCGGGGCGGCGCCGAAGGCGGGGGCGCCGGCGGCGTGCAGGGCGGCCAGCTCACGCCCGAAGCGAACCGCCGCCTCGGCGGTGGGCGGCCCGTCGGGGACGCGGTCGGTGACCAGCCAGCGCTCGTCCTGCCCGTGCACCGCGGGCACCGGTACGGCGCCGGCGTCCGCGAGCCAGCGCAGTCCGGCCGCCTCGGCCCGCACCGCGCCGGCGTCGTCGCCGCGTTTCACCATCACCGTGCGCCCGTCGTCCAGCACGACCTCGGTGAGCGCCCCGGACAGCCGTCGCCGCCCGGTGACGCGCGTGCCGGTGAAACGGGCCGCCACGGCCCCGGCATCAAGACCGTCGGAGCTGTTCCACACGGCGCCCAGCGTACGGCCGTACACCCGGCGACGGGCCGCGGACCCCCGCGGAATATGGCGCTCCGGTTGACGTTACGGCCGTGGACGTCCAGCATCAAATCATCACGCTCGCGCGCGAAACGCCCCATCGTCATCACACCCATCCCCCCTCAGAAGGTGGAGGCGGTGCTCCATGGCAGACAGGACGAACGCCAGAGGACTGACCGGCGAGCTGGTCTCGGAATTCCTCGGCACCATGGTCCTCATCCTCTTCGGAGTCGGCGTGGTCGCCCAGGTCGTGGCCGCCGGCCTCGGAAATCACGACAGCATCGCCTGGGCCTGGGGGCTCGGCGTCACCCTCGGTGTGTACGTCGCCGCCCGGATCAGCGGTGCGCATCTCAATCCGGCCGTGACCGTGGCCCTGGCCTGCTTCAAGGGCTTCTCCTGGCGCAAGGTCCTGCCGTACGCGGTGGCCCAGACGGCGGGTGCGTTCGTCGCCGCGCTGATCGTGCGCTGGAACTACACGGAGGTCCTTGCGAAGTTCGACCCCGGTCACACGATCAAGTCACAAGGCGTGTTCTCGACCCTGCCCGGCGACGGTGTCTTCCCGGTCAGCCAATGGGGCGCGCTGCGTGACCAGGTGATCGGCACGGCCATCCTGGTGCTGCTGATCTTCGCGATCACCGACCTGCTCAACACCCCGCCCGGTGCCAACCTCGCGCCGTTCATCATCGGCCTGGTGGTCGTGGCGATCGGTATGGCCTGGGGCACGGACGCGGGGTACGCCATCAACCCGGCCCGTGACTTCGGCCCCCGGCTGGCGAGTTTCATCACGGGGTACGGCACGGCGTTCAGAGACCAGTACGGCGATCTCTACTTCTGGGTGCCCATCGTCGGGCCGCTCGTCGGCGGTGTGGTCGGAGCGGCGATCTACCACCTGCTGATCACTCCGATCCTGCGGCGCGGCGTGGAGGAGCAGGAACCCGGCCGCGTGCCCGCACCCGACGCGGGAGAACACGACTAGACGGCCGCCGCAGGCGCCCGTGCAGCACACCGAGGACGATCGCCGCGCCCACCGCGACCAGGTGTTCACGCCCGGCCAGGTTGGGCACGGCGATCGACTCCCACACCATCGACCCACCGGTGAGCGTGAACAACACGGGCGCCCGGCGGGTCACCGCCATGTACGTGAACAGCCCCACGACCGCCGCCGAGGGGCCGGTGTCGAGCACCTGGCCGGTCTCCGGCGGCAGGCCGAGCCCCCACCAGCCGGGACCGATCGCGATCATCACCCGGGCCGCGAGCGTGCCGGCCAGTGTGGTCGCGTAGGCGACGGCCAGGGTACGGATCCGGCCGAGCGCCAACTCGGCCAGCGCGAACGCCAGGAACAGAGACGTGAGGCCCGCCCACACCGGCAGGTCGAGCGCCGGCACGTACAGCGACACCGGGGTGCGCAACAGGGCCAGCCACAGCGGCAGGTCACCCCGGACGCCGCCGAGGACGCGCACCACGGTCGCGCCCACCGGGTACTGCGCGATCGCGTGGAAGAAGATCACCCCGACGCAGGCCACGCATCCCAGCAGCAGCGCGCCCGGGCCGCGGCGCACGAGCCGGACGACCGGGTCGGCCACGATGCCGCGGAACTCGTTCCACAGCGTCCGCCCGACGAACCCCACCGCGCGCCGTGGCAGCCCCCGCAGCCGCCCGCGCCGGCTCTCCCGCACCGCGGGCGGCATCGCTCCGCCGCCGCCCGCACCTTCCCCGTATGGACGTCCCTCGCCCCGGTACACACCCGCCCCCTGACGCGGGGCGCGACCCCGCCGCCCCCTCCAGCACGACCACCGCCATCGTAGGGAAGGCTCGCCGCCGGCCCGCTCGACCCCGGCCGGACGACGGGGCGTTCCCCCGCCCGCGCCCCGCAGGTTACCGTTCGGTAGACACGGAGTTCCGGAGGTGCGCCGTATGACGCTCGACCGCCCCGCAGGACTGGCCGAGACCGCCCGTGCGCTGGCCGCGGGCGAGGTGAGCGCGCGGGAGCTGGCCGAGCGCACGCTGGAGCGGATCGAGGCGTCACAGGCGACGGTGAACGCGTTCCGGATCGTCCGGGCCGAGGCCGCGCTCGCCGAGGCCGAGGCGGCGGACCGGGAGCTGGCCGCGGGGGTGCGCAGGCCGCTGCTCGGGGTGCCGGTCGCCGTCAAGGACGACATGGACGTGGCGGGCGAGCCGACCGCGTTCGGCTGCTGCGGCGACTTCCCGCCCGTCCCCGAGGACGGGGAGGCGGTACGGCGGCTGCGCGCGGCCGGGGCGGTCATCGTCGGCAAGACCAACACCTGTGAGTTCGGGCAGTGGCCGCACACCGAGGGCCCCGCGTTCGGCGCCACCCGCAACCCGTGGAGCCCCGAGCACACGCCGGGCGGTTCCTCCGGCGGGTCGGCGGCCGCCGTCGCCGCCGGACTGGTGCCCGCGGCGCTCGGCTCGGACGGCGCCGGTTCGGTCCGCATCCCGGCCGCCTGGACTCATCTCGTCGGCATCAAACCGCAGCGCGGCCGGATCTCGACCTGGCCGCGCGGCGAGTCCTTCCAGGGCATCACGGTCAACGGCACCCTGGCCCGTACGGTCGCCGACGCCGCGCTGCTGCTGGACGCGGCGAGCGGCAACCACGCGCGCGATCCGCACCGGCCGCCCGCGCTGACCGTGTCCGACGCGATCGGCCGCGACCCCGGGCGGCTGCGGATCGCGCTGTCGCTGAAGCCGCCGTTCACCGCGGTACCGGCCCGGTTGCGGCCCGAGGTGCGCGCCCGGATCGTGGAACTCGCCGAGAAACTGGCCCAGTTGGGGCACGTGGTGGAGGAGGCCGATCCGCCGTACGGACCGATCGGGCTGACCTTCGTGCCGCGCGCCACCGCCGGGATCGCCGAACGCGTCGCCGAGGCGCCGTTCCCCGACCTCCTCGACGCCCGCACCCGCGGCGCCGCCCGGCTGGGCCGGCTGCTCGGTGGGGCGCCGCTGCGGACGGCCCGGCGGGCGGAGGCGGTGCTGCACCGTCGTATCGGCGCGTTCTTCACGTCGTACGACGTGATCCTCGCGCCGACCACGGCCGCTCCCCCGCCCCGCATCGGCGCCCTGCACGCGCTGGGCGGGTTCGCCACCGACCGGGCGATGATCGCGGCCTGCCCCTACGCCTGGCCGTGGAACGTGCTCGGCTGGCCCGGCGTCAACGTGCCCGCCGGGTTCACCGGCCACGGGCTGCCGGTGGGCGCCCAGTTGCTGGGACCCGCCCACAGCGAACCACTGCTTGTGTCGCTGGCGGCCCGGTTGGAGGCCGAGGCGCGCTGGCACGAACGGTGGCCGCCCGGGGCATAGGCCGCGCCCCGACCCGGCCCGTACGCTGTGACCATGGACGATGCGTCGATGGTCGGGCTCATGGGGCGGGTCACCGGGACGGTCGGGCCCGGGCTGGTCGGCGAGGTGATCGTCCGGGTGCGGGGCGGCGCCGAGCATTTCCTCGCCTACCCGGCCGCCGGCACCGACCGCATCGAGCGCGGCACGGTCGTGATGGTGGTCGAGTACCTGCCGCCGCGGACCGTCTACGTCACGGCCGCGTACGACAGTTGAGCCCGCTGCGGCGCAGGTGAGAGGCGTCTGCGTCAAGATTGCAACAAGGATTCGCGGACGTCTTCCGGCGCGGGCCCGCCGGGCGCACACTCCCTTCGTTCGGTGCCGAAAGGGCACCATGCAAAGGGGGCGAATGCCGATGGTCGTCGGCGTCGTTGCGGGGGCGGTCGTCGTTGCCGTCCTGCTTCTGATCGGTCTGTTCAAGCTCATGTGGCGCGTCGCCGAACCGAACGAGGCGCTCATCATCTCCGGCTCCAAGCACCGTACGGAGGGCCTGGAGGAGGGCATGGGCTTCCGCATCGTCACCGGGCGCGGCACGCTGGTGCTGCCCGGGGTGCAGGCGGTGCGCAAGCTGTCGCTGGATCTGAACGAGACCGAGCTGCAGGTGGACTGTGTCACGCATCAGGGCATTCCGCTGAAGGTGCGCGGCGTGGTCATCTTCAAGGTGGGCGACGACTTCGTGTCGATCGCGAACGCGGCCCGCCGTTTCCTGGACCAGCAGAGGCTGATGTCGGAGCGGGTGCACAACGTCTTCGCCGGTCATCTGCGGTCCATCGTGGGCGGGTTGACGGTCGAGGACATGATCCGCGACCGGGAGAAGCTGACGGGTCAGACGCGGGCCGCGTGCGGCACGGAGATGGAGAAACTGGGCCTGATCGTGGACTCGTTGCAGATCCACGAGATCGAGGACCCGACCGGGTACATCCAGAACCTGGCGATGCCGCACGCGGCGGCCGTGCAGCGGGACGCGCGGATCGCGCAGGCCGAGGCGAACCGGCTGGCGACCGAGGCCGAACAGCAGTCGTTCGCGCGGATGGCGGAGGCGACCCGGGACAGCGAGATCCTCCAGGCCGGCTACCAGGCCGAGCGGGACAAGGCGGCCGCCAAGGCGCGCCAGGCCGGACCGCTCGCCGAGGCCGGGGCCCGGCAGGAGGTCGTCGTGCAGGAGACCCGGGTCGCGGAGCTGGAGGCGCACCGGCGCGAGCAGCAGCTTCAGGCGGATGTGCGCAAGCCCGCCGACGCCCGCGCCTACGAGACCCGGACGCTGGCCGAGGCCGAGCGCGACGCGCGCATCTCGGCGGCGCAGGCCAAGGCGAAGGAGACGGAACTGGCCGCGGCGGCCGAGGCGACCCGGGTCAAGACGGCCGCGGGCGCGGAGGCCGAGGCGACGAGGACGCGCGGTGAGGCCGGTGCCGCCGCCACCAGGGCCACCGGTGAGGCCGAGGCGGCCGCCGCCCAGGCCAAGGGGCTCGCGCAGGCGGAGGCGGTCAAGGCCCAGGGTCTCGCCGAGGCCGAGGCGATCAAGGCGCGGGCCGCCGCGCTGGCCGAGAACCAGGAGGCGGTCGTCGCCCAGCAACTCGCCGAGAACTGGCCGCAGATCGTCCAGGCCGGGGCGTCGGCCTTCGCCAACGTCGACAACATGGTGCTGCTCAACGGCGCCGACGGCATGGCGGACGTGTTCGCCAAGGCGCTCACCATGGGCGGCACGGGTCTGGGCCTGGCCCGCCAGCTGCTCGCGTCGATGAACGTGAACGGCCAGAACCCGGGCGGTCCGTCGCTGAACGGCTCGGCTCCCCAGCCGCCGCAGAGGGTGCCGGTCCAGGACGCGTGAGGCACTGATCGCGCGGTCACGGGGGAGCCTTTAGGGTGCCCCCGTGACCGCTTTCACCGAAGAGAACGTCCCCGGCCGCCACGGCCCCACGGCCACCACCGAGGCCGACCCGCGCGAGGTCGGCCGGGTGCGCACCGAGTACTCCCCCGCCCATGACGGCGATCCCGACCCCGGCGAGATCGTCTGGACGTGGGTGCCGTTCGAGGAGAACGACGGCCGGGGCAAGGACCGGCCGGTGCTGGTCGTCGCCCGCGAGGCGGCGGGCACGCTGCTGGCCGTGCAGCTCTCCAGCAAGCGGCACGACGGCGACCGGGAGTGGGTGCCGATCGGCAGCGGGCCGTGGGACCGCTCCGGGCGCGACTCCTGGGTGGACGTGGACCGCGTGCTGCGCCTGCACGAGCAGGGCATGCGCCGCGAGGCCTGCGCCCTGGACCGGATGCGCTTCGACCTGGTCCGCAGGCGGCTGGCGGAGCGCTACGGCTGGACCTGAGCGGCCACACCCTCGAAGCAGCGTTCGAAGGCGGCCCGGGTGTCGCCCTTGCGGTCCAGGACGCCGAAGACCACGTGCTCGAACCGGTGGGCGAACCGCCCGCCGGGGGTGAGCAGCGCGCGAAACGATGCGGCCACGCGGGCCGGATCGTTGCGGAAGACGCCGCAGCCCCAGGCGCCCAGCACCAGCCGCCGGTATCCGTGCGCGGCCGCCGTCTCCAGGACCCGCTCGGCCCGTACCGCCAGGGCACGCGGCAGCTCGGCCGCTCGCTGCGGGGCCGTGCGCAGGACGACGCCGGCGTTCGGCGCGGCGGCGGTCAGGAATCCGACGTGGAAGGGGTCGTCCAGCAGGCGGCCCCGGTCGTCGCGGAAGACCGGCACACCCGGGGAGTGGATGACCCGGTCCGTGTAGAACGGGTCGCGGTGGGTGCGGTGGTGGTCGTAGAACCCCGGCGCCCGCAGCAGGCAGGTGTGCAGCGCGGAGGCCCGGCACAGGGCCTCCTCCTGGGCCTGCGCCCCGTTCAGGTAGCCACCGCCCGGATTGCGCGCGGAGGCGAAGTTCAGGACGGCCACCGGGTGACGCGCGAGGCGGCGGGCGGCCTGAAGGCTGCTCTCGCCGGTGACCTCGATCCGCGTGTCGGCCGGCGGCACCCCGGGCACGGGCACCGGCTCCGGGCCGTGCATCCGCGTGTCCTTCCGCGCCGCCTCGATCGCCACCGCGAGGGACACCGTGTGCCCGTCCGGCCGGACGTACCGGCCCGCCTCGACGATCGTCTCCGTCTCCCGCGCGATGCCGCGCAAGCGCGCGCTCACGGCGTCACCCCCGTGGACGCCAGGAGCGCGCGTTCCCCCGTCGTGCTCATGGACGCATCCTGAGCGATGCTGGTCGTGCGCCGCAACGCGTTTTCCCGGGCGTGGAACGCGGCGGAAAACCTGCGGGAAAGGAACCTTACGAAGCCCGGAACGTGTCGCCTGGCACTCTTGTGCGATTCGGCAGGAGCGTCTTGGGTGGGACGAGCGTGCCGCGCCCGGACCACCCGGAGCCGGGCCGGCGGCATGGTGGACTCTCAGGAGGATCCCGACATGTCCGATTCGTCGCCTACCGCGGCGGGTGACTGTACGGAGCACAGCGAGCCCCGTACCCGTGTCACCGAGGCCGAGGTGGAGGCCCTGGTCAGGGGCATCTGCTTCAAGACCGGACCACCCCGCCTGCTCGGGGTGGAAGTGGAATGGCTCGTCCACGAGGAGCGCGACCCGCGGCTCCCCGTGACACACGACCGGCTCGACGCGGCCTACGCCGCACTGCGGAAGGTGCCCCTGGGCTCGGCCCTCACCGTCGAACCCGGCGGCCAGCTGGAACTGAGCTCGCCGCCCGCCGCCTCCCTGATGGAGTGCGTCGGCACCGTCTCCGCCGACCTCGCCGCCGTCCGCGCCGTACTGCGCCGCGACGGCCTGGTCCTGGCCGGCATCGGCCACGACCCCTGGCACTCCCCGCGCCGGTATCTGCGCGAGCCGCGCTACGACGCCATGGAGACCGCCCTCGACCGCGCCGGACCGGCCGGCCGCGCGATGATGCGCACCTCCGCCTCCGTGCAGGTCTGCGTGGACGCCGGGCACGAGGAGCCCGGTCCGCTGGGCCACGGGCGCCGCTGGTGGCTGGCACACACGCTCGGCGCCGTACTGGTGGCGGCCTTCGCGCACTCCCCGATGGCCGGGCACCGCCCCACCGGCTGGCGCTCCACCCGGCAGCTGCGCTGGATGGAGATCGGTCCGGGCCGCGCGGGCGCCCCCGTCCAGGACGGCGAGCCGCGCGCCGCGTGGGCCCGGCACGTGCTGGACGCGCCCGTGATGTGCGTCCGGCGCGAGGACGGCCCGTGGGAGGTGCCCGACGGGCTCACCTTCCGTGAGTGGACGCGTTCCGGGGCGCCCCGGCCACCGACCCGTGCCGACCTCGACTACCACCTCACGACGCTGTTCCCGCCGGTGCGCCCACGTGGCCATCTGGAGCTGCGGATGATCGACGCCCAGCCCGGCGACGACGGCTGGATCGTGCCGCTGGCGGTGACGGCCGCCCTGTTCGACGACCCGGAGGCCGCCGAGACCGCGTACCGCAGGGTGAAACCGCTGGCGGAACGGACGCTGGCACTGCCCGCACCGCACAACCCGCTGTGGACCGACGCGGCCCGTGACGGCCTCGCCGACCCGGAACTCGCGGAGGCGGCCGCCGACTGCTTCACGGCGGCGCTCAGGGCTCTGCCCCGCCTGGGCGCCACCACCGAGGTCACGGACGCCGTCGCCGCGTACCGGGACCGCTATGTGCTCAGGGGCCGCTGCCCCGCCGACGACCTGCTGGACCGACTGCGCGGCGCCGACGCGCGCGCACACGGGAAGGACGACCTGCGATGACCGAGCCCGCGCCCGACGCCGACAAGCTCCGCGAGCGCGCCCTCACCTCGCTCACCACCGCCCGCGAGCGCACCACCCTGCTCACCACCTGCGTCGACGGCCCCGACCTCACCGCGCAGCACTCGCCGCTGATGTCCCCGCTGGTCTGGGACCTCGCGCACATAGGCAACCAGGAGGAGCAGTGGCTGCTGCGCACGGTCGGCGGACAGGAGGCGATACGCCCCGAGATCGACCATCTCTACGACGCCTTCGAGCACCCTCGCGCCGAACGGCCCTCCCTGCCGCTGCTCCCGCCCGACGAGGCCCGCAAGTACGCCGCCCAGGTGCGCACCCGGGCCCTGGACGTGCTGGAGTCCGCCCGGCTGGACGGCACCCGGCTGACCGAGGCGGGTTTCGCGTTCGGGATGATCGCGCAGCATGAACAGCAGCACGACGAGACGATGCTGATCACCCATCAGCTGCGCACGGGACCGCAGGCCCTGATCGCCCCGGATCCCGATCCGGTGCCGCTGTTCACCGGTCCGGCCGAAGTCGTCGTCCCCGGCGGCCCGTTCACCATGGGCACCTCCGGCGAGCCGTGGGCGCTGGACAACGAACGGCCCGCACACGTTCGGGAGGTCGCGCCGTTCGCGATCGACACCACTCCGGTGACCAACGGCGCCTACCAGGCGTTCATCGAGGACGGCGGCTACGACGACCCCCGCTGGTGGACCCGCGAGGGCTGGGACCACATCCGCCGCCACACGATCCACGCGCCGCTGTTCTGGCGCCGCGACGGCGGGCAGTGGCTGCGCCGCCGCTTCGGCGTCACGGAGGTCGTCCCGCCCGACGAGCCGGTCCTGCACGTGTGCTGGTACGAGGCCGACGCCTACGCCCGCTGGGCCGGGCGGCGGCTGCCGACGGAGGCGGAGTGGGAGAAGGCGGCCCGCTTCGACCCGGCGACCGGGGGCTCGATGCGCTACCCGTGGGGCGACGCCGACCCGGAACCCGAGCACGCCAACCTCGGTCAGCGCCATCTGCGCCCGGCCCCGGCCGGCAGCTACCCCAAGGGCGAGTCGCCGCTCGGCGTACGGCAGTTGATCGGCGACGTGTGGGAGTGGACGGCGAGCGACTTCCTGCCGTACCCGGGCTTCACTGCGTTCCCGTACAAGGAGTACTCGGAGGTGTTCTTCGGCCCCGAGTACAAGGTGCTGCGCGGCGGCTCGTTCGCGGTGGACGCGGTGGCCTGCCGCGGCACCTTCCGCAACTGGGACTACCCGATCCGGCGGCAGATCTTCTCCGGCTTCCGCACCGCCCGCTCCGTGGAGGCTGTCTGATGTGCCGTCACCTCGCCTGTGTGGGAGACGAGGAACCACTCGGCCGGCTCCTGGTGGAGCCGGAGCACGGCCTGTACCGGCAGTCGTGGGCGCCCCGGCGGCAGCGGTACGGCACGGTCAACGCCGACGGTTTCGGGGTCGGCTGGTACGCCGGGGGCGACCCGGTGCCGGCGCGCTACCGCCGGGCCGGCCCGATCTGGGCCGACCAGTCCTTCGCCGACCTGGCCCGCGTGGTGCGCACCCGGGCGCTGCTGGCCGCCGTACGGGACGCGACGCTGGCGGGGGCCGACGCGGAGGCCGCCGCCGCGCCGTTCGCCTCGGGCCGCTGGCTGTTCAGCCACAACGGCGCGATCGCCGGCTGGCCGCGCTCCCTGGTCGCCCTCTCGCGCACCCTGCCCGCCGAGGACCTGCTGGCGCTGGAGGCGCGCACCGACTCGGCGCTGGTGTGGGCCCTGGTACTGGCCCGGCTGCGGGCCGGTGACGAGGCGGGCCAGGCGCTGGCCGACACGGTCGCCGAGACCGCCCGGGCCGCGCCGGGATCCCGGCTCAACCTGCTGCTCACCGACGGCGACACGATCGCCGCGACCGCCTGGGGCGACACCCTGTGGTACCTGGCCGAGCCGGGCCGCCGCACGGTCGTGGCCTCCGAGCCGTACGACGACGACCCGCTGTGGCGCGAGGTCCCGGACCGCACCCTGCTGACGGCGAGCCGCACCGAGGTGCTGCTCACCGAGCTGAAGGACCTCGATCAGGACACACCCCCCAAGGAGTTCCGACCGTGAGCCCGTTCCGCATCACCCGCACCCTGCCGGAGGACGCCACGGACGCCGCCCTGCGCGCGGACGTCCTCGCCGGCCTCGCGGCCACCCCGAAGACGCTGCCGCCGAAGTGGTTCTACGACGCCCACGGCAGCGACCTGTTCGAGCAGATCACCGCGCTGGACGAGTACTACCCGACGCGCGCCGAGCGCGAGATCCTGATCGACCGGTCCGGGGACATCGCCGCCGCCACCGGGGCCCGCACCCTGATCGAGCTGGGCTCCGGCTCCTCGGAGAAGACCCGGTACCTGATCGACGCGCTGACCTCGCTGCAGACCTATGTGCCGGTCGACGTCAGCGAGAGCGCGCTCACCCAGGCCGGGCAGGCACTCGCCGCCGAGCGGCCGGACCTGGACGTGCACGCCCTGATCGCCGACTTCACCGGGGCGCTCGCCCTGCCGGACACACCGGGGCCGCGGCTGGTGGCGTTCCTCGGCGGCACGATCGGCAATCTGCTGCCGGCCGAGCGGTCCGCGTTCCTCGGCTCGGTACGGGGGCTGCTCTCCCCCGGTGACGCGTTGCTGCTCGGCACGGACCTGGTGAAGGACGAGCAGGTCCTGGTCCGCGCCTACGACGACGCGGCCGGGGTGACGGCGGCGTTCAACAAGAACGTCCTCACCGTGATCAACCGCGAGCTCGGCGCCGACTTCGACGCCGACGGGTTCGACCACGTCGCCCGGTGGGACGCGGACCGCGAGTGGATCGAGATGCGGCTGCGGTCCCGTACCGCGCAGACCGTGAAGGTTCCCCCGCTCGGCCTCGCCGTCGACTTCGCGGCGGGCGAGGAGCTGCGCACGGAGGTGTCGGCGAAGTTCCGCAAGGAGGGGGTGGGCGGCGAACTGGCCGCCGCGGGGATGGAGTTGTCCCACTGGTGGACGGATCGCGAAGGCCGGTTCGCACTGTCGCTGGCCACGGTGCGGTGAGAGGAGTGGGCGTGGCGGCCGTGGTCGGCTGAGGCGTCGGCCACGGCGCGCCGAGGCGTTGGCCGCACTGCGCTGACGCGCTGGCCGCACTGCGCTGACGCGCTGGCCGCGTTGCGCCGAGGGCGGCTCAGCGCAGCGACACCTTCAGCGCCTCGGTGATCCGGCGTGAGGCGCGCCGGGCCTCGGTGGCGGGGTCGGCCCCGGCCAGCACGGCGGTCATGTAACGCTTGATCGGGTTGTCGGCCTCGACCACCGCCCACTCGGGCGTGCTGGGGGTCGCCCGGCCGTGCGCGGCTCCGGCCGCCATGGCCGCGACCCCCTCCTCACCGGCCACGGCCGGGGCGAGCCTGGCCTTGTTGGGCACGTAGTTCATGGTGCGCGCGAGGTCACCGTCCCACCGGGCGCCGGTGAGGGCCTCGACAACGGCGACAGCGCCCTTGCGTTCGTCGGTGTTCTGTGGCACGACGAGGTCGGAACCGCCGGTGAACACGGCGCCGGTGCGGCCGGCGCTCCTGCCCGGGACGGGGAAGAAGCCGAGCTTGCCCTTGAGGCCGGGGTTCTGCTGCACGATGGACTGGGCGAGGCCGGGGACGGCCACGATCTGCGCCACTGTGCCGGAGGCGAACACCCCTGCCTGCGGCGGGTGTTCCTCGTCGGCGTCGGCCGGCCCGTCGCCGAGGGCGTGCAGCCGCCGGTAGAAGTCCATGCCGCGCAGGGCGGCCGGGGTGTCGAGGGTGCCGCGCCAGCCGCCGTCGCCCTCCACCGCGAGCTCCCCGCCCTCGTCCCAGACGAACCCGGCGAGGGTGTACCAGTCCTGTCCGGCGAGGTAGATGCCCTGATGGCCGGCGGAGTTCAGCTTGCGCGTGATCTCCAGCCACTCCTGGCGGGTCTTCGGCGGTGCGGTGACACCGGCCTGGGCGAAGAGGTCCTTGCGGTAGACGACGACGCGGTTGGCGGCGTACCAGGGGATGCCGAACTGCTGTCCGTCGCGCTGCCCCGGCTCGGCGAGTCCGGGCAGCCAGTCGTCCAGGCCCCAGTCGCGCATGGACTCCAGGGTCAGGTCGAGCAGTCCGCCCTTGTCGATGTACTGCGGGACCTGGGTGTTGCCGACCTCGATGACGTCGGGGCCGTCGGTGCCGTCCGCCTTCAGCGCGGCCTGCACCTTGGCGCCGATACCGGTCCACTGCTGGACGCGGATGTCGAGCGCGAGGTCGGGATGGGTGTGCTCGAAGTCGTCGGTGAACCGGCGCAGGAACTCCGGTGAGGCGCTGTCCTTCATCAGCCAGACGGTGACCGTGCGGCGGGCCGCGCCGCTGTCCGGCAGGACGCCACAGGCGGTGAGCAGGCAGGCGGACGTGCAGGCGAGGGCGAGGAGGCGGCGTGGCACGAGGGGGCTCCCGGGGTCCTGGCTGGAGGGCTTCAGGCTGCGGACAGAGAAATGGGACCCGACGTGGGGGACGAGCGAGATACTCGAACGGGTGTGCCGGATTTTGGTATGGACCAATGCGAGGGGTCAAGGGTTTCCCCGAGTAAGGCGGGCCCGACCGCCTCGCGCCGAGCGGCACTCTGGGGCACGGTGGAGTGACGCGTGACACACGCGCCCCCGCCCGCGAGAGGAGCACCCGCATGTCGAACCACACCTACCGGGTCACGGAGATCGTCGGCACCTCCCCCGAGGGTGTCGACGCAGCGATCCGCAACGGCATCACGCGCGCGTCGCAGACCCTGCGCAACCTGGACTGGTTCGAGGTGACACAGGTGCGCGGGCAGATCGAGGAGGGCCGGATCGCGCACTGGCAGGTGGGCCTGAAG
The DNA here is from genome assembly GCF_055609245.1 of Streptomyces sp. NPDC036813. Lineage (NCBI taxonomy): Bacteria > Bacillati > Actinomycetota > Actinomycetes > Kitasatosporales > Streptomycetaceae > Streptomyces > Streptomyces sp. NPDC036813. The sequence goes on from NZ_JBVJPV010000005.1 coordinate 309,127, forward strand.
GTGGGCTTCCGCCTCGAGGAGTCCGACTGACGGACCCCTGGCGGCTCAGGTACGGCCCTCGCGCTCCTGCGCGACCTTCAGCTCGGTCGACGGGGTGGCCCAGCGGGCCCGCAGCACGGTGAACCCCTCACGCTCGGCGTCGTCGCACACCAGCTCGTCGTCGTCCACCAGGACCCGGACCTCGCGGCTGCGGGCGAGCCGGCGCAGGGTCTCCAGCTTGGTGCGCCGGGCGGGCCGCCGGTCGTCGTCGCGGCGCATGTACACGCGCCCCTCGGGCAGCCCGTGCTCGGCCAGCCAGTCCAGCGTGTCGGCCCGGCACCGCTCGGGCCGCCCCGTGAGGTAGACGACCTCGCACTCCCCCGCGCTCTCCACGGCCAGCGCGACACCCTCGGCGAGCGGCGGGTCCTCGGGCGCGGCGGCGAAGAAGCCGTCCCAGTCCTTCGGCCGCCGCTGGAGGAACCGCTGCCGGTGCGCGGTGTCGGCGAGCGTGTTGTCGAGATCGAACACGGCGAGCGGACGACGGGAGGCGCGGGCGGCGGACGTGCGGGACGTAACAGTCACGGGGTCCACCCTAGGGGGTGTCTCCGGCTCCGCCCTATGGATCATGCTTCTCCCATGCGATCCACCGCCCGGCCCCGCGTCCCCGCCCCCCGCTCCTTCGTCGGCGCCGCCCGGCAACGGCCCTGCACCCTCGTGGTGTGCCGGGGCTGCTGCTGCGGCAACGCCCGCAAGCACCCCGGCACCGATCACGACTGGCAGGTGGAACGGTTGCGTGCCGCGGCCGTGGAGCACGGCTTCCAGGTCCGCACGACCGACTGTCTCGGCCCCTGCGACCAGGCGAACGTCATCGTCGTCCAGCCGTCGGCCGCGGGACGCCGGGCCGGCGGGCGGGCCGTGTGGGTGGGGTTCGCGATGGACGACGACTGCACGCAGGAGGTCATCGACTGGGCGGCCGCGGGCGGCCCCGGCGTGGCCGCGCCGCCGGTGACGCTGGAGTTGCAGGTCATCCGGCGGCCGGGAGCACGCAGGTAGGGCCCGTCAGTGCCGGGCGCCCACGCGGTGGCGCCGGTACAGTGCCGCGCCGCCCAGCAGCAGCGCCCCGCTCGCCAGGGCGGCCGGGAGCATGCCGTCCGTGCCGGTCTCGGCGAGGGCGCTCGCGGCGCCCACCTCCTCGACCGGCGTGCGCACCAGCGCCGTGTCGTGGTGCGGCGCCGGCGGCTGCGCGTGCACCGGGGGCACCGACCGGTCGATCGGCTTGTCCGGCGTCCGCGGCGTGCCGGGCTGCTGCGGCTTCTCGCCGGAGGTGTTGGACGACTCGTTGCCGAACACCGGGTTGCCGATGCCGACGATGTTCGCCGTGTTGCCGCTGACGTTGACCGGGAGATCGACCGGCAGCTGGACCCCGTTGCCGGAGATCACGCCGGGCGAGCCCTCGTTCGTCTGCCCGGCCGAGGCGCCACCGCCCGCGTTCAACGAGCCGCCCGTGCCGGAGCCGTTGGTGCCGGAGCCGCCCTTGCCGGAGCCCTCCTTGCCCGAGCCGCCCTTGTTCGCACAGGTGTTGCCGAACGCCGGGTTGAGCAGACCCACCACGTTCACGCTGTTCCCGCACACGTTGACCGGCACGGCCACCGGGAGCTGGATCCCGTTGCCCGAGGCGACGCCGGGCGAACCGGCCAGATTGCCCTCCGCCGCCGAGTCGGCGTGCGCCGCCGGGACCATGGCCATCGCACCGGACGCGGCGGCCACCGCGATCAGGGTGTTCCGGGTAACCCGCTTCATAGGTTCCCTGCCTTCCACAGATGAGAGAGATGCGGTCTTTCGCCCGCATCAGGTGCAACGCCCGGAGGCGGGAGGAGTTATGAAGAATCCACCGTTCGCGCGGCCGTGTCCGCGCGCCGACGCCCCGTGACGGCGGGAATCCCTCGCCCCCGCGCGCGTTGAACAGGGTGTGAGTGCGCTGATCCACCGGACCCGTTTCTCCGTCCTCGACCGCTCCCGCACCGGGAAGGGCACCCGGCGGGAGAGGCGTTGCGCGACACCGTGCGCCTCGCGCGCGAGGCGGAGCGGCTCGGCTACCACCGCTTCTGGGTGTCCGAGCACCACGGCGTACCCGGCGTGGCCGGATCGGCGCCGACGGTGCTGGCCGCCGCGGTGGCCGGCGCGACCGAGCGGATCCGGGTCGGCACGGGCGGGGTGATGCTGCCGAACCACCAGCCCCTCGTGGTCGCCGAACAGTTCGGTGTGCTGGAGTCCCTCTTCCCGGGGCGGATCGACATGGGGCTCGGCCGGTCGGTCGGTTTCACCGACGGGGTGCGCAGGGCGCTGGGCCGCGACAAGGGCGACGCCGAGGACTTCGCGGCGCAGATCGGGGAACTGCTCGGCTGGTTCGGCGGCACCTCACCCACCGGGGTGCACGCACGGCCGGCGGAGGGGCTCACCGTGCCGCCGTTCGTGCTGGCCATGGGTGAGGGCGCGCGGATCGCCGCCCGGCTCGGCCTGCCCATGGTGATCGGCGACCTGCGCGGCCGGGAGAAGATGCGGCGCGGCATCGACGCCTACCAGGAGGCTTTCCGGCCCTCGCCGTGGGCGAGCGAGCCGTACGTGGTGATCTCCGGCACGATCGCGGTGGCCGCCACACAGGAGGCCGCCCGGCGGCTGCTCCTGCCCGAGGCCTGGTCTATGGCGTACTCCCGCACGCACGGCACCTTTCCGCCGCTGCCGCCCGCCGAGGCGGTCGAGACCCGTGCGATGACCTCGAAGGAGCGCGGCTTCTACGAGGCGGGGCTCACCGGGCACATCGCGGGCACCGAGGAGCAGGTCGCCGCAGAGCTGGAGACGCTGCTGAAGGAGACGGACGCGCAGGAGGTGCTGGTCACCACCAGCACCTACGACCGTGCGGCGCTGTTGGACTCCTACCGCCGGCTGGCCACGCTGTTCGCATAGAATCGCGGGGTTTGTCCCCCAGCCGCCGTACGGAGCCCCGCCATGCACAGCCCCCACGACCCGTACGTCCGGGTGCGCGGCGCCCGTGAGCACAACCTCCAGGGCGTGGACGTCGACATCCCGCGCGACGCGGTGGCGGTGTTCACCGGCGTGTCCGGATCGGGCAAGTCGTCGCTGGCGTTCGGCACGATCTACGCCGAGGCGCAGCGCCGGTACTTCGAGTCGGTGGCGCCGTACGCGCGGCGGCTGATCCATCAGGTGGGCGCGCCGAAGGTCGGCGAGATCACCGGGCTGCCGCCCGCGGTGTCGCTGGAGCAGCGCCGCTCGGCTCCGACCTCGCGTTCCTCGGTGGGCACGGTGACGAACCTGTCCAACTCGCTGCGGATGCTGTTCTCGCGGGCCGGCAGCTACCCGCCGGGCGCCGAGCGGCTGGACTCCGACGCGTTCTCGCCGAACACGGCGGTCGGCGCCTGTCCCGCCTGCCACGGACTCGGCCGTGTGCACGACACCAGCGAGGAGTTGCTGGTCCCGGACCCCTCGCTGTCGATCCGGGAGGGTGCGATCGCCGCCTGGCCGGGCGCCTGGCAGGGCAAGAACCTGCGGGACATCCTCGACGCGCTCGGCTACGACGTGGACCGGCCCTGGCGGGAGCTGCCCGCCGAGCAGCGGGAGTGGATCCTGCTCACGGACGAGCAGCCCGTGGTGACCGTTCATCCGGTGCGGGACGCCGATCGCATCCAACGGCCGTACCAGGGGACGTACATGAGCGCCCGGCGGTATGTGCTCAAGACGTTCGCGGACTCCCGGAGCCAGGCGCTGCGGGCGAAGGCGGAACGCTTCCTGACCAGCGCGCCCTGCCCGGCGTGCGGGGGCAGCCGGCTGCGACCGGAGGCGCTGGCGGTGACCTTCGCCCGCCGCACGATCGCCGAACTGGCGGCGCTGCCGCTGGCGGAGCTGGCGGGCACCCTGACCGCCGACGGCGAGACGGCCCGTGTCCTCACCGAGGACCTGAAGTCCCGTATCGCGCCGGTCCTCGAGCTGGGCCTGGGCTATCTCAGCCTGGACCGGGCCACGCCGACCCTCTCGGCGGGCGAGCTGCAACGACTGCGGCTCGCGACACAGCTGCGCTCCGGGCTGTTCGGCGTGGTGTACGTCCTGGACGAGCCGTCGGCGGGGCTGCACCCGGCGGACACCGAGGCGCTGCTGAAGGTGCTGGCGCGGCTGAAGCGGGCGGGGAACTCGGTGTTCGTGGTCGAGCACCACCTGGACGTGGTGCGCGGCGCCGACTGGCTGGTGGACGTCGGCCCGCGGGCCGGGGAGCACGGCGGGCGGGTCCTGCACAGCGGTCCGGTCGCCGAACTGGCGGGTGTGGCGGAGTCGGCGACGGCCCGCTTCCTCTTCGACGACTCACCCGTCCCGGTGCGCGAGGTGCGCGCTCCACAGGGGCGACTCGAGGTCGGACCGGTCACCCGGCACAACCTGCGGGGCGTGACCGCCACGTTCCCGCTGGGTGTCTTCACGGCCGTCACCGGCGTGTCGGGGTCCGGCAAGTCGACGCTGGTCGGCGAGATCACCGAGGACCTGCCGGGCGTGGGCCGCCTGGTCTCGGTGGACCAGAGGCCGATCGGCCGCACCCCGCGCTCCAACCTGGCGACGTACACGGGCCTGTTCGACGTCGTACGGAAGGTGTTCGCGGGGACGGACGAGGCGCGTGAGCGGGGTTACGGGGTGGGCCGGTTCTCCTTCAACGTGCCCGGTGGGCGGTGCGAGACCTGCCAGGGCGAGGGCTTCGTCAGCGTGGAGCTGCTGTTCCTGCCCAGCACGTACGCGCCGTGCCCGGACTGCGCGGGGGCCCGCTACAACCCCGAGACGCTCCGGGTGACGTACCGCGGGCGGACGATCGCCGAGGTGCTGGATCTGACGGTGGAGGCGGCCGCGCAGTTCTTCGCGGACACCCCGGCCGTCGCGCGCAGTCTCGGCACGCTGCTCGACGTGGGCCTCGGCTACCTCCGCCTCGGCCAGCCGGCGACGGAGCTGTCCGGCGGTGAGGCGCAGCGGATCAAGCTGGCGAGCGAGCTGCAGCGCGGCCGCCGCGGCCACACCCTGTACCTGCTGGACGAGCCGACGACCGGCCTGCACCCGGCCGATGTGGAGGTGCTGATGCGCCAGTTGCACGGACTGGTGGACGCCGGGCACACGGTGGTCGTCGTGGAGCACGACATGACGGTGGTCGCGGGCGCCGACTGGGTGATCGACCTCGGCCCGGGCGGCGGCGACGCGGGCGGCCGGATCGTGGCGGCGGGGCCCCCGAGGCAGGTGGCCCATGCGGAGGGCAGCGCGACGGCACCGTATCTGGCAAGGACCCTGGGGCGCTAGGCGACGTCCAGGGGCAGGAGGGCGGGGCGTCGGGGGGCGGGCAGGGGTGTCGAGGCCGGGGCGGGCAGATGCGGGCAGGTGGGCGGGGCCGGTTCCGCGGCCTGCGCCAGGGCGCGGCGGTCCGGATGGCGGTCCGGCGGGATCGGGGCGCGGACCTCTGCCTCGGCCACCAGGCCGCGCGAGGACACCACCCGCCACACGCTGCTGAGCAGGGAGTCCTCGCCGACGAACGCGGGGGTGGTGGATGCTCCCCCGGTGCGCCGGTAGTAGCGCAGGTGCACCGGCTGGACGGGGACACCGGCGTCGAGGGCGGCCTGGAAGGCGGCGCGGCGGAAGCGGCCCTGGGCGCGGCCGCACCAGGTACTGCCCTCGGGGAAGACGGCGACGGCCTGCCCGGCGCGCAGCGCTTCGGCGACCCGGGCGACCGTGCCGGGCAGGGCGCGCAGCCGGTCCCGGTCGATGAACAGGGCACCGCCGCGCGCGGCCAGTGCGCCCGCGACCGGCCAGTGGCGTATCTCGGACTTGGCGAGCATGCGGGCGGGGCGGACGGCGGCCAGCAGGGGGATGTCCAGCCAGGAGATGTGGTTGGCGACCAGCAGCAGACCGCCGGTGGGCGAGGCGGCGGAGCCGGTGATCCGGACCCGCACGCCCGCCGCCCGCACGATCCACCGGCACCAGACCCGCACGATCGGCGCCGGGATCCTCCCCCGCGAACGGGGGGACCCCCAGCCGAGCGGGGACAGGGCGATCCCGGCGAGCAGCAGCGCGACCACCACGGTCAGCCTGAGCACCGCGCGCGGTACGGCGGTGACGCGGACGCTCGCCTCCACGCACGCCCCCGGGGTGCAGGGGGCGCTGGGCAGCCAGACGCTCATCAGGCCGGGACGAGGGAGAGGAAGTGCCGCAGATAGCGCGGGTCGACCCGGCGCATCGACAGCAGCACGTACAGGTCGGCGACCCCGAAGTCCGGGTCGTGGGCGGGCTCCCCGCACACCCAGGCGCCCAGGCGCAGATAGCCGCGCAGCAGGGCGGGCAGTTCGGCGCGGGAGGCCGGCTCGGCTGCGGCGCGCGGGGTCCACGGCAGCAGCGGACGCACCCGGTACTCCTCGGGGGCCAGGTGCCGGGCGCGCACCCGGTCCCAGGTGGCGGCGGCGAGGGTGCCGCCGTCGGCGAGCGGCAGGGAACAGCACCCGGCCAGCCACTCGTGGCCGCGGTCGACCATGTAGCGGGCGATGCCGGCCCAGATGAGACCGATGACGGCGCCGTCGCGGTGGTCGGGGTGGACGCAGGAGCGGCCGACCTCGACCAGGCCGGGGCGGATCGCGTCGAGCGCGCGGAGGTCGAACTCGCCCTCCGAGTAGAGCCGTCCGGCGACGGCGGCCCGCTCGGGCGGCAGCAGCCGGTAGGTGCCGACGACCTGCCCGGTGATCTCCTCGCGCACCAGCAGGTGGTCGCAGTACGCGTCGAAGGCGTCCATGTCGTGGCCGGGCTGCGGGGTGGTGAGCAGGGCGCCCATCTCCCCGGCGAAGACGTCGTGCCGCAGCCGCTGCGCGGCACGCACCTCGGCCTCGTCCCGGGCGAGGGAGACGGTGTAACGGGTGGGCGCGGCGGGCTGCGGCGGACGGTCGAGCGTGGAAACGCCGGTCATGGCTGACTCCTGGGACGGCCGGAAGGGCGAGGGAGGCGGTACCCCTCGTTTCTTCCGACGCCGGTTGGCGCGGACGTGACCGGAGCCAGGAGCGAGGATGTGGAACTGTTGAATGCCAGACACCGACGCGAGACGGGACCGGGGAGAGCACCAGCCCCCGGTCCCGCCCGTTCGCGCCTGTCGGCGAACGTCTGTCAGCGCCTGGCGACCTTGCGGGTCGCGCGCAGCCACTCCTTGTTCATGTGGGTGATGGAGGTGAGCGGGATGCCCTTCGGGCAGGCGGTGGCGCATTCGCCGGCCAGGGTGCAGCCGCCGAAGCCCTCGGCGTCCATCTGGGTCACCATGTCCAGGACGCGGGTCTCGCGCTCGGGCGAGCCCTGCGGCAGGACGCCCAGGTGGTTCACCTTCGCGGACGTGAACAGCATGGCCGCGCCGTTGGGGCAGGCCGCGACGCAGGCGCCGCAGCCGATGCACTCGGCGTGCTCGAAGGCGTAGTCCGCGTCGGCCTTGGGGACGGGGGTCGCGTGGGCCTCGGGCGCGGAGCCGGTGGGGGCGGTGATGTAGCCGCCGGCCTGGATGATCCGGTCGAAGGCCGAGCGGTCGACGACCAGGTCCTTCACGACCGGGAAGGCCGCCGCCCGCCACGGCTCGATGTCGATCGTGTCGCCGTCCCGGAAGGACCGCATGTGCAGCTGACAGGTCGTGGTGCGCTCCGGGCCGTGCGCGTCGCCGTTGATGACGAGGGAGCACGCGCCGCAGATGCCCTCGCGGCAGTCGTGGTCGAAGGCAACCGGGTCCTCGCCGGAGAGGATGAGCTGTTCGTTGAGGACGTCCAGCATCTCCAGGAAGGACATGTCGGGCGAGATGCCGTCCACCTCGTAGGTGGACATGGTGCCGTCGGCGTCGGCGTTCTTCTGCCGCCAGACGCGCAGGGTGAGCTTCATGCGTAGCTCCGCTGGGTGGGGTGGACGTACTCGAAGACGAGGTCTTCCTTGTGCAGGGCCGGGGCCGCGCCGGTGCCGGTGAACTCCCAGGCCGCCGCGTAGCCGAACTCGTCGTCCCGGCGGGCGGCCTCGCCGTCGGGGGTCTGGGACTCCTCGCGGAAGTGGCCGCCGCAGGACTCGGCGCGGTGCAGCGCGTCGAGGCACATCAGCTCGGCCAGCTCCAGGTAGTCGACGATGCGGTTCGCCTTCTCCAGGGACTGGTTGAGCTCCTCGCCGGTGCCGGGCACCTTGATGCGGCGCCAGAACTCCTCGCGGATCTCCGGGATCCGCTCGAGCGCCTTGCGCAGGCCCGCGTCGGTACGGGCCATGCCGCAGAACTCCCACATCAGTTCGCCGAGTTCGCGGTGGAAGGAGTCCGGGGTGCGGTCGCCGTCCACGGACAGCAGCAGGTTGAGCCGGTCCTCGGTCTCGGCCAGGACCTCCTGCACCACCGGGTGGTCGTCGGTGACCGTGGCCCCCAGCGGGTTGCGCGCCAGGTAGTCGTTGATGGTCGCCGGCAGCACGAAGTAGCCGTCGGCCAGGCCCTGCATCAGTGCGGACGCGCCGAGCCGGTTGGCGCCGTGGTCGGAGAAGTTGGCCTCACCGATCGCGAACAGGCCGGGGATCGTGGTCTGCAGGTCGTAGTCGACCCACAGGCCGCCCATCGTGTAGTGCACGGCCGGGTAGATCCGCATCGGCACCTCGTACGGATCCTCGTCGGTGATCCGCTGGTACATGTCGAAGAGGTTGCCGTACTTGGCCTCGACGGCTCCCCGGCCCATCCGCGCGATCGCGTCGGCGAAGTCCAGGTAGACGCCCTGCCCGCCGGGGCCGACACCGCGGCCCTCGTCGCAGACGTTCTTCGCCGCGCGGGAGGCGATGTCACGCGGGACGAGGTTGCCGAAGGAGGGGTAGATGCGCTCCAGGTAGTAGTCGCGCTCGTCCTCCGGGATCCGGTTCGGCGGACGGGTGTCGCCCTTGGCCTTGGGCACCCAGATCCGGCCGTCGTTGCGCAGCGACTCGCTCATCAGCGTCAGCTTCGACTGGTGGTCGCCGGTGCGCGGGATGCAGGTGGGGTGGATCTGCGTGAAGCAGGGGTTGGCGAAGTACGCGCCGCGCCGGTGCGCCCGCCAGATCGCGGTCGCGTTGGAGTTCATGGCGTTCGTCGACAGGTAGAAGACGTTGCCGTAGCCGCCGGACGCGAGGACGACCGCGTCGGCGAAGTACGTCGAGATCTTCCCGGTGATCAGGTCGCGGGCGACGATGCCGCGGGCCCGGCCGTCGACGACGATCAGGTCGAGCATCTCGGTGCGCGCGTGCATCTCCACGTTGCCGGCGGCGATCTGCCGGCTGAGCGCTTGATAGGCGCCCAGCAGCAGCTGCTGACCCGTCTGGCCGCGGGCGTAGAAGGTGCGGGAGACCTGGACGCCGCCGAAGGAGCGGGTGTCGAGCAGGCCGCCGTACTCGCGGGCGAAGGGCACGCCCTGGGCCACGCACTGGTCGATGATCTCCACCGAGATCTGCGCGAGCCGGTGCACGTTGGACTCGCGTGCCCGGAAGTCGCCGCCCTTGACGGTGTCGTAGAACAGGCGGTGGACGGAGTCGCCGTCGTTGCGGTAGTTCTTCGCGGCGTTGATACCGCCCTGTGCGGCGATGGAGTGGGCGCGGCGGGGGGAGTCCTGGTAGCAGAACTGGACTACGTGGTAGCCCTGTTCGGCCAGGGTGGCGCCCGCCGAGCCGCCCGCGAGACCGGTGCCGACGACGATCACGGTGTGCTTGCGCCGGTTGGCGGGGTTGACCAGCTTGGCCTCGAAGCGGCGCTTGTCCCAGCGCTCGTGGATCGGGCCGGCGGGGGCCTTGGTGTCGGCGATCGGCTCGCCGAGCGTGTAGTCGACGTAGGAGGTCATGTCAGCTCACCACTCCGGTCATGACGCCCACGGGGACGGCGACGAAGCCGGCCGTGAGCAGCAGCGCGAGGACGTTCGCAACGGTCTTCAGGGCCCGGTTGCGGGTGCGGCTGCCGGCGCCGAGGGTCTGGGCGGCGCTGAAGAAGCCGTGCCGGATGTGCAGGCCGAGAGCGAGCATCGCGACGATGTAGATGACGTTGCCGTACCAGGTGGAGAAGGTGTCCACGACGTTCTGGTACGGGTGGCCCTCCTGGAAGCCGCCGGAGTGCACGGTGCCGGTGGTCAGGTCCAGGATGTGCCAGACGATGAACAGGCCGAGGATGATCCCGCCCCAGCGCATGGTGCGCGTCGCGTAACTGGCCCGCGGCTTCCTGTGGACGTACTTGCTCGGCCGCGCCTTGATGTCGCGGCGGCTGAGCTGGTACGCGGAGACGGCGTGCGCGACGACCGCGACGACCAGGACGACGCGGACCAGCCACAGCGTCCACTCGTAGTGCATGAAGGGTTCGCCCACGGTGCGCAGCCAGTGCGCGTAGTGGTTGAACTCCCCCGCCCCGAAGAAGATCTTCAGATTGCCGATCACATGCGCGACCAGGTACAGCAGCATGATCACGCCGCTGACGGCCATGACCGTCTTCTTCCCGACGGTGGAGTCCCACACGGTGCGTGCCATGGACGGCCGTCGGTCCGTCCGCGTTGCCAGAGCCATGTCTCAGCACGCTAGGTGCCGAGGGGGCGATCGGTCCAAGACATGGTCCAGCTTGATTCGATAGGGAGAGCCTATGCTGGCTGGATGCAGTTCCAGCAGCTTCAGTACTTCGTCGCGGTCGCCGAGACCCGCCACTTCACCCGGGCCGCGGAGCTGGTGCATGTCGCCCAGCCGTCACTGTCCCAGCAGATCAAGACGCTGGAGCGGGAGCTGGGCGCCGATCTGTTCCAGCGGGCGCGCGGCAACATCACCCTGACCGACGCCGGGGAGGCGCTGCTGCCGCTGGCGCGGCGGATCCTGGCCGACGCCGACACAGCGCGCCACGAGGTGCAGGAGCTGGCGCAGCTGCGGCGGGGCCGGGTGCGGCTCGGTGCCACGCCCAGCCTGTGCACGGGCCTGCTGCCGGACGTGCTGCGCGCCTTCCACGACCGCTACCCCGGCATCCAGCTGCTGATCGAGGAGAGCGGCTCGCACGACCTGGTGCGGGAGCTGGCCCGCGGCGCGCTGGACCTGGCGCTGGTGGTGCTGCCCCTGCCGACGCCGTCACCGGCACTGACCACGGTGGAGCTGCTGCGCGAGGACCTGGTCGTGGTGTCCTCGCCGGAGGCGCCGAAGCCGGGCGGCGGGCGGCGGGCCGTGCGGATCGCCGACCTGGAAGGCGAACGTCTGGTGATGTTCCGGCACGGCTACGACCTGCGGGAGCTGACGGTCGCGGCGTGCCGCTCCGCCGGGTTCGAGCCGGACTTCGCGGTGGAGGGCGGTGAGATGGACGCGGTGCTGGGGTTCGTGCGGGCCGGGCTGGGTGTGGCCGTCGTCCCCCGTATGGTCGCGGCCCGCTCCGGCCGTGGGCTGCGGGTCACTCCGTTGGTCCGGCCGGGGCTGCATCGGACGATCGCGTTGGCGCACCGCAGCGATGTGGCTCCGCCGCGGGCCGCGAGGGAGTTGCAGCGGATGCTTCTCGAGCGGTGACGGTGGGTGCGGTCAGGGTGGTGCGGTGCGCGTCGACGCCGCTGTACCTCGCTCCTGTTCGGCGTCTGCGGGTCCATCGTGGTTGCTCGCGCAGTTCCCCGGGCCCCTTTGCGGCCCCTACGGGGCGCGGCGGGTCGCGGCCGCCTCGCGTACGGCCTCCAGCGGGATCTTCGCCTGTTCGCACAGGGTCGCCAGGTCGAAGTAGATCGCCTCGCCCGCCATGCGGTCGTCGCGGAACGGGACGATGTTCGTGAACGGCACCTCGAAGGTGCCGCCGCCGGGGGGTACGCCCAGCCACTCGCCCCTGCTGGTGCCGTGCAGGGTGCCCCAGACCGCGATCACGTCATCGCCGAAGGTGACGCCCTCGTCCTCGGGGGCCAGGTCCGGGAACGCGGTGAAGTACTGCTGCCGGTAGGCGGCCCGTACGGCGTCGCGGCCCTGGCTGCGCAGTCCGAGCGCCTTGGTCTCCAGGAAGCAGTCCTCGGTGAACGTGGCGAGGATGCCGTCGATGTCCCGGGCCGCCTCGGCCTCGCGGTGGGTCTCGAAGAGGCGGCGCATCCGCGTGCTGTCCATGCCGTGCTCCCCTCTCCAGGGGCCGGTCGGATCCGCTCCTTCGAGGATAGGTCAGGGGCCCTGGGGCGGCTCCCAGACCGAGGCGTCGTGGGCGAAGAGGACGCGGCGGGGGTCGAAGTCCGCGAGGCGGTCCAGCCAGGGCCGGTACGGCGGCAGGGGCGGTTCCACGCCGTCCCGGGCCGCCTCGCGGGCCAGGTGGTCCGCGGCGTGGTCGGAGGCGAAGTCGTGGGCCTGCCCGGCGAGCACGACCGTGCCGTCGTCGCGGCGTACGACCAGCGACTGGTGGCCGTCGGTGTGGCCCGGGGTCGGGATCACCCACACCCCGGGGCGGATCTCCGCCTCGCCCTTCAGTTCCTCGTACGTCACACCCGGGAAGTCGATCAGCTCGTCGAAGGTGTAGCCGCCGGCGCGGGCCGTGGCCAGTTCGACGTCCTGGACGACGACGGGCGTGCCGGGGAAGAGCGGGTTGCCGCCGCAGTGGTCGAAGTGCAGGTGGCAGTTGACGACGAGAGAGATGTCCCCGACGGCCGCCCCGGCCGCCGCCAGGGCCTCGCGCAGGTCACGGCGCCGGGGGCGGTAGTGGGCCTCGGTCTCCGGACTCGCCGCCCCGATCCCGGTGTCGAACAGGATCGGGCCCCGCTCGTGGAGCACCAGGTAGGCCAGGGCGGGTTCCACGCGCGGGTGCGCCCCGCCGGCCTCCGAGGCGGGGCGCACGAAGTAACCGAGGTCCAGTCGTCGTATCCGCACGCACGTCATCCCGTCGCGTCCGCCATGGCCAGTTCGTGCAGCCGCTCCGGGGGGCCCGGGCGGGCGTAGTACCAGCCCTGGGCCGTGTCGCAGCCCAGTATCCGCAGCTGTTCGGCCTGGGCGCCGGTCTCCACGCCCTCGACGGTGACCGCCAGGTCGAGGCTGTGGGCGAGCGAGACGATTCCCTCGACGATCTTCAGGTCCACCGGGTCCGCCGGGAACTGCTGCATGCCCTGCGTGAACGAGCGGTCCAGTTTCAGGACGGAGACCGGCAGCCGGCGCAGGTTCGCCAAATTCGAGTAACCCGTGCCGAAGTCGTCCAGGGCGATGTCCACGCCCATCTCGGCCAGTCGGCGCAGCGGTTTGAGGAGGTCGTCGTCGGCGCCGATCAGGGCCGACTCGGTCACCTCCAGGCACAGCGCGTCCGGTTCGACGCCCGCGCGCTCCAGGATGTCCACGGTGTCCTGCACCAGCCCGGGATGGGTGAGCTGGCAGGGCGAGAGGTTGACGTTGATACGCAGCGGGCCCGCCCCGGCGTCGCGTTCGCGCCACTGGCGCGCCTGGCGCACCGCCTGGTCCAGCACCCAGCGGCCGAGCGGCACGATGAGTCCCGTGTGCTCGGCGAGCGGGATGAACCGGTCGGGGCCGAGCACCCCGTGCTGCGGGTGCAGCCAGCGCACCAGCGCCTCGGCGCCGCGCACGCTGCCGTCGCCGAGGTGCACCAGCGGCTGGTACTCGATGAAGAACTCGCCGCGCTCCAGGGCGGCCGGCAGCGCCGTGGTCAGCCCGTGCCGGGTGATGGCGCGGGCGTCGGCCTCCGGGTCGGCGAGTTCGAACCGGTTGCCGCCGGCCGATTTCGCCCGGTACATGGTGATGTCGGCGCTGCGCAGCACCTCGGCCGCGCTGCGCTCCCCGGCGGCGCCCTCGACGATGCCGATGCTGCCGCGCACGGTCAGCTCACGGCCGTCGATGCGGATGGGAGCGAGCAGCGCGTTCATGATGCGCGCGGCGAGTTCGTCGACCTCGTGGCGGCTGTCCGGGCCGGTGGTCAGTGCGACGAACTCGTCACCGCCGAGCCGGGCCACCATCTCGCCGGGCGCGGTGGCGCAGGACTGCAACCGGTCGGCGACCTCGACGAGCAGCCGGTCGCCGGCCGCGTGGCCGAGGCTGTCGTTGATGGTCTTGAATCCGTCCAGGTCGAGGTAGCACAGCCCGAAACGCTGCCCGCCGTCCCGGGCCAGGACCTTCTCCAGCCGCTCGAAGAACAGCGTGCGGTTGGGCAGGCCGGTCAGCGCGTCGTGCGTGGCCTCGTAGCGCAGCCGCAGGTTGAGCAGGCGGCGTTCGGTGGTGTCCTCCATCAGCGCCAGCTGGTACTGCGGTTCACCATCGGGGTCACGCAGGAGGGAGACCGTCAGATTGGTCCACAGGACCGTTCCGTCGGGGCGGCAGAACGCCTTCTCCACGTGGTAGTGCTCGCGTTCGCCGCGCACCAGCTCGTCGTACAGACGCCACACCTGCGGAGCGTCCTCGGCGTGCGTCCACTCCTTGACGTTGCGGCCGCGCACCGCGTGCTCACTGCCGCCGAACATGCGCACCAGCGCACCGTTGACCTGCAGTATGTTGCCCTCGAGGTCGGCGATGCCGATCCCTATGGCGGCGCCCTCGAACACCGCGCGGAAGCGGGCCTCGCTGGCGTGCAGCGCCTGCGCCACCACGCCCTGCGCCTGCAACGCCGCCTGCGCGATGGCCTCCTGCTCGCCCAGGGTGCGTTCCCGCAGCGCCCGCGCGTAGCCGGCGGCCATGGCGTGCTGGAGCCGGGAGCAGCGGGTACGCAGCTCCTGCGGGTCGCCGTCGCCGCCGCAGTACAGCACGAGGTAGGCGTCGACGCAGTCGAGGGTCCGGCTGAGCGCCTCCGGATCGGTGCAGTGCGCGGCGACCAGCGCGGCACCGATGGCCCGGCCCTCCTCGGTGACCGTGGCCGGGGCGTGCAGTGCCTCGCTCAGCCGTCGGGCCAGCGGCAGCAGGTGCGCCTCGAACTCCGGCCGGGTCGCCGACGTGGAGGTGAGCGGGAACACCGCCCGGGTCCAGATCGTGGCGAACCGGCGCAGTCTGTCCTCCGGCCCGTCCGGCTCCGCGATCACGCCGTACGCCCCACGCCCGCGAACCCGGAGAAGGCGAACGGGTCCTCGTCCTCGGGCCCCGTCTCGGGCCGCCACAACGGCATCGGCACCAGTCCCGGCTCCACCATCTCGTACCCCTCGAAGAACCGCGCGATCTCGTCGGGCGAGCGCATGACCAGCGGATTGCGAATGTCCTCGTACACGTCCACCGCGCCCCCTGCCCGCTCGGGAGGCACCGGGATTCCCTCGTACGAGGCGTGGGTGAGCACCAGCAGACTGCCGGGCGCGAGCGCGTCGCGCAGCTCGGCCACCGCCGCGTACGGGTCGTCCTCGTCCTCCACGAAGTGCAGTATGGCAACCAAGAGCAGCGCCACCGGCCGGTTCAGGTCGATCAGCCGCTCCACCGGCTCACTGGCCAGGATCTCGTGGGGCTTGAGCAGATCGGCGGCGACGACGTCGGCGTCCTCGTTGCCCGCCAGGACGGCCTGGCTGTGCGCGACCGCCACCGGGTCGTGGTCGACGTAGACGACGTGCGCGCCGGGGCGGGCGGCCTGGGCGATCTCGTGGACGTTGCCGAAGGTGGGGATGCCGGAGCCGATGTCGAGGAACTGCGTGATGCCCTCGTCGGCCGCGAAGCGCACGGCCCGGCGCATGAACGCCCGGTTCGCCTGCATGATCTTGGGCAGCCCCGGCAGGAACTCCATGGCCCTGCGAGCGGCCTCCCGGTCCACCTCGAAGTTGTGCGAACCGCCCAGGTAGTAGTCGTAGATGCGCGAGACGCTCGGCACCGAGATGTCGATGCTTCGGGGAGCCCAAGCGGGACGCTCCATCCATCTCTCCAAGGCGTAGGCGATCCGGTGTTCGAGCAGAGGCTACTGATCGTCGGGTCAAGTAGCGAGAGGAACCGGAAATTGACCATCCGTTCCCGGTCACTGCCCGCGGCACGTGCGCGTGCGGCGCCGCGTCACGTTACTACCGCACGTGTCCGGGGCGCTGCGCAGGGTACAGGCGCCGCACACGGCGAACCGCCCCCTCCGTGCGGTGCGGAGGGGGCGGTCGTCGGCCGTGCGCGCCGCCCGGGCGGGGGGGGGCGGACACCCTGGGGAGGTGCGATCCGTCACTTCTTCGGCGCGCCGACCGGCTTTCCGTCGGGTGCGACGGCGTACCAGGTGCCGCCGACGCCCTGACCGTTGATGTCCCCGGGGGCCTTGTCACCGGAGAAGGTGTAGACGGGCCAGCAGTTGACGGTCTGCTGCTTGACGCCGTCGGGGCGGGTGAAGCTCATCAGGCCCTTCTTCTTCACGCCCTTGGTGTCGCCGGCGTCGACGGGTTCGACGGCCGGCCACTTCTGCAGGCAGGCGCCGGCGCAGGCGGAGACCGGCTTGGGCCAGGCCTGGTCCTTCAGGAAGCGGTAGACGGTCATGCCGTTGCGGTCGACGACGATGTCACCGAGGTTGGGGTCCTTACGGACGGACAGTCCGGGCAGATCGGATGCTTTCGCCTTCTTGCCGTCGGGGGCCAGCGCGAACCACTTGCCCTTGAGCCCTTGGCCCTTCACCTCGCCCGCCTTGGTGTCCTTGGCATAGCGGTACGCGGGCCAGCCGCCGATGGTGAGCTGCTTGGTTCCGTCGGCGCGGGTGACCTCGCCCAGCTCGGACGGCTCGATGCCGGCGCCGGCGGTGACGTCGTCCGCGGGCACCGGCGGCCACACCTTGGCGCAGTCGCCGTCGCATGTCGACTTGGAGGGCTCGGCGGTGTCCTCGTCGAAGCGGTACAGGGTGCGTCCTGAGGCGTCGGTGAGCACCTTGCCCAGTTCGGGGTTGCCGGTGACGGACAGCTTGCCCGCGGGGGCCGGCCGGGCCTGCGGCGCGGAGGTCGGGCCGGGAGAGCCGTTGCCGATGCCGTAACCCCCGCCTGCGGTGCCGTAGCCGCCGACCGGGGCCGTGGCACCGACGTTCTGGGCGGCCGCCTTGGCGCCACCGTCGCCCTGCCCGCACGCCGTCGTCAGCGCCAGTACGGCTACGGCACCCACCGCGAGCGAGGCGCTCCGCCACGAGGTCTTCATCGTCAACTCCCCACGTTCACACGTCTGTTGCAGCACCTGGATGCGTCGCTGCACGGCATGGGGTACGCAGCGGGGCGGTGGGTGTGTTCAACGGCGTGCGGAAATCTTTGCGGAAGGGGAGATTCCGTCGGACACGCGTACGGTGCGCCGGACGTACGAGCGTCAGCCGCGCACGGCGCCACGCCGACCGGTGTCCCTCGTTCGGAGCATTCCGCCGCCCAGCCGGCATGACGGGGTCCGGCGCACCTCATGATCTCCGTCGTGCATGGACCCGAACCGACCCGATCCGCCGTGGGCGCACGGGTGCTGGCCGTGGTGGCCCTCAGCTGGTGCCTCGTGGGCGCACCGGCCGGGACGGCGGCGGCCGACGCCTGCGCCTACGCCTCGACCGGCCCCGACGGGGTGACGGCGGTGGCGGTGGCCGGCAGCCTCGACTGGCCGATCCCGCCCGGGTGTTCACCGAGCCCGACGCCCAGTCCGACTCCCCCGCCGCCACCGCCGCCTCCGCCACCACCACCTCCCCCACCGCCGCCTCCGCCGCCTCCGCCCGCGCCGAAACCGCCACCGCCGAAGCCGGCACCAAAACCCCCGCCACCGAAGCCCCGGCCCACGCCCGCGGCCCCCGCACCGCCCGCGCCCGCACCCCGGCCCGCGCCGGCCCGCCCGGCCCCGCCCCCGCCGCCGAAGCCCGCCACGACCCCGACACCCACTCCGACGCCGGCACCACGCCCCTCCGCGAGCCCGGTGAGTTACCCGCGGTATCACGCCGCGCCGCCCCGGCGGAAGGCCGGCCACCACGTCTCACCCGTCGTCTATGTCCTGCTCATCACCACGCCCGCGATCGTGGCCGTCGCCGCGCTCCGCCCGCGCTGAGCCCTGGAGGTACCCACGTTGCCGGAATGGCTTGTTCTCACCCTCGCGATGCTGGCCGCCTGTGTCGTGGTGGTCGTCATCACCCTCGTCCGCCACCGCACGGCGTCCGAGGACGAGGACCCGAGTGAGACTCCGGACGTCATCGAGTACATGACCATGTGGATCGGCGTGGTCTACGCCATCGTCCTGGGCCTGGCGATCGCGGGCGTGTGGGAGGCACGCAGCGCCGCGCAGGACCACGTGCAGGCGGAGGCGCAGGCGCTGCACGAGATCGACCAGCGCGTCCGGGTCTATCCCGCTCCGGTCCGCGACCGGATCCGGGCGGATGTCAACGCCTATGTCGGACACGTCGTCACCAAGGAGTGGAAGGCGATGGAGGACCACGGTGAGATGACCGAGCGCGGCTCCCAGCTCCTCGGCCAACTCCGTCGGGACCTCACCGACTACCAGCCGCGCAACGACTTCGAGGCGCAGGCCTACCAGCCGCTGCTCGACCAGATCACCGCGGCCGACGAGGCCCGCACCGCGCGGGCGAACGCCACGTCGCCGACCATGCCGGGGGTGGTGTGGTTCGGGTTGCTGACCGGGGCGGTGGTCACCATCGGCATGGTCTTCGCCCTCCAGATCCGCCGCACCCCGCGCGAACTGGTCCTGGCGGGCCTGTTCTCGGCACTGATCGCCTTCCTGCTGTTCCTGATCTGGGACTTCGACGCGCCCTACAGCCGGGACACGGCCGCGTCCATGGAGCCGTTGCTCAGCCTCTTCCCGCATGCCAAGGGATGAGCCACGGCTCTTCCCGGACGCCGAGAGGCCGCGTCAGGTGGGCGGCGGCCCCGGGGTGACCACACCGGCCGCGCCCGGGGCGACCGCACAGGCCGCGTGATGCCGCGCCGGGCGACCGCCACCAGGGCCCGGCTGCCGTCGGCTCGGGCAGGACGCCACGCCGACGGCGTCCCCCGGGCGATGCAGGCGCGTACCCCGGGTGGAGTACGCGCTTGACCCGTTCGCGCTACTGCGATCGCGCAGGCGCCGTCCCGTTCCTAGCGTTTCGGTCATCGAGGGGCACTTCTGTGCAAGCGGAGCAGGTCCGCCACCGCTCCTCGGAGACCGGAGGAAACACATGCGCGCGATACGCGTCGCTTCGGCCGCACTGCTGAGTCTGGGCGCCCTCGCCCTGACGGCGCCGGGCGCCGTCGCGCAGGGCGACGGCAACATCACCCCGTTCGGTTTCAGCGTCATGCCGTCGACGGTCTCGGCGGGCGGGCGGGTCGTCCTCCAGGTCCACCGCGACTACGGGGGCTGCCGGGGAGCGGTGACGGTCTCCTCGGGCGTGTTCGACACCGTCATCATGGCGGCGGGCCAGTCGTCGGCGACGGCGAACGTCGACTGGGACGCACGCCCGGGCGCCGTCTACCCGGTGACGTTCACCTGTGACGGGGTGAGCGGGTCGACGGGACTGAGCATCGCCGGCGGCCGGCCGGTGCCGCCGACACCTCAGCCGCTGCGGCCGACGGTGCCGCGCGCGGTGCACGCCGGTGAGGGCGGCAGCGTCGGCGGCTTCGACGCGCGGCAGCTCGGGCTGGGCGCGGCGCTCGTCGCCGGGTCGGTCGGCGCGGCGTATCTCTTCACGCGGCGGCGCGGCGGCGAGAGCGGCGAGAGCGGCAGCTGATCCGCGTGTCCCCCGCCGGCCGTGTGGACCACAGGCGTCGCCCCGGACCCCGCTCGGGGGTCCGGGGCGACGCCCTGGTCATGTGCGCGACGCGTCGTGTGCGCGGTGCCTCGTGTGCGCGGTGCGTCGTGTGCGCGATAGGTCGTGCGCGGTGCGAAGGGGAAGGCGCGACGCGGGATCAGATGCGCTTCTCGGCGCGGCGGCGCATCCAGAACACGCCGCCGCCGATGACCGCCGCGGCCACCAGCCCACCGCCGATCGCCATGTCGGTCGGGGTGGCGCCGCTGGAGGTGCTGCCGCCCAGACCGCCGCGGACACCGCCGATGACGGTGAAGGCGGCCGGGTTGGTCAGCGTCTGGCCGTTGCAGTTGACCGTGATGCTGTGGGCACCGGGGCGTGCGTTGTGGTTGATCGTCGCGGTGCCCTTGGCGGTCTGGTTGGCGCCGTGGATCGGGGTGAGCGGTGTGGGCTGGAAGGCGTCCGAGGTGGCGGTGCCGCCGGACGGGCAGCCGTCGACGGTGATGGTGAGCTGCCCGCCGCGGGCGATGACGCTGGGCAGCGCGACGATGTTGCTCAGTCTGAAGTTCATGCCGTCCCGCGCGGCGGCCGAGGGGGCGGCGAGGCCGAGGGCGGCGACCGCGGCGGCCGTGGCCGCCAGGGCACGAGAGTTGCGCATGTGATCCTCCGCGGAAGACACCCCGGGACCCGTCCCCGGTCGATCGGCGAGAAAGCGTCTCCCGGAAAAACCCTCGGATGCCGTGCGCCCTCCCGCATTTCGGGGATGGTCCGTCCCGGTGAGACAACACACGGTGGATGAGGACCGCGGCCGGATATCGCCGCAGGTCACGGACCGTCAGAAACGATCCTTTCGGCCGCGCCACGGATGGCGCACAGGAGGAACTCCCGCCACCCGTTCGCCGCCGCCTCCTCGCCGCTCGCGCCCACCGGACTTAGCGTTCTTTCATGCGCACCATGGCGCGGCGACGGCCGTGTCGAAAGGGGATGGCGAATGTCTGCGTCCGAGCTGTCCGAACTGGCCGAGGAGGAGGAGCGGCGGAGAAAGCGCGCCCCGTGGGGGGTGATAGCGCTGGTTCTGCTCACCGGTCTCGCGCTCATTCGCAATGGCTCCGGGGAGTTCGACGTGGGCCCGCCGCAGCCGGCGTCGGCCGCGGCCGCCGACAGCCGCAGCGCCCCTGGCGTACTCGGCCGCTCGCCCGAGCCACTGGCGTTCTCCGTGGCCGACCGGGTGCGCATTCCGGCGATCCAGGTCGACGCGCCCGTCATGCCGGTCGGCCTGGACGCGGACGGCTGGGTCGACGCGCCACCCCCGGAGGACCCGAATCTGGCGGGCTGGTTCACCGGCGGCGTCTCACCCGGGGAAAAGGGCACGGCGGTCGTCGTCGGTCACGTCGACAACAAACAGGGCCCCGCGGTGTTCTACGGGCTGGGCGCCCTGAAAAAGGGAAATCGCGTCGAAGTGCACCGCCAGGACGGAAAGACGGCGGTGTTCGAGATCTACGGCATCGAGGTGTTCTCCAAGGCCGACTTCCCCGGCGACCGCGTCTACGCGTCCAAAGGCACGCCGGAATTGCGGGTCATCACCTGCGGGGGCGGCTTTTCCAAGAAGAACGGTTACGAAGGGAATGTCGTCGTCTTCGCCCGCCTGACCGAGGTCCGCTGAGCGGCATCCCGGCCGGCGGGCGAAGGCCCGTGCGCTGTTACGCGTACGGCCGGCTCGGCACGGTGAGGTGGTAGCCGGAGTCCAGCAGGTGCGGCAGGTACCGGCGCAGCGCGCTCACGCTCTCGGAGCGGTCGCCGCCTGCGTCGTGCGAGAGCACCACGACGCCGGGGCCGGCGCCCTCCTCCACGGCACGGACGATGGCTCCGGTGCCGGGAACGGTCCAGTCCTCGGTGTCGACGGTCCAGGCCAGCGGTTCCATGCCCATCTCGGCGCCGAGCTGGAAGGCGGCGCGGTTCCAGGCGCCGTAGGGGGCACGGAACCAGCGCGGGCGCTCGCCGTAGGCGTCCTCGATGACCTCGCTGGTGCGTTCCATCTCGCGGCGGATCTCCCCTCGGTCGAGCTGGGTGAGGAGCGGGTGGGACCAGGTGTGGTTGCCGACGACGTGGCCCTCGTCGGCCATGCGTGCCAGCAGGTCCCGGTTCCAGTCGGCCTGTTCCCCGCACACGAAGAACGTGGCCCGCACGTCGTGCTCGCGCAGGGTGTCCAGGATGTCCGGGGTGTAGTGGGGGTCGGGTCCGTCGTCGAACGTAAGGAACATGGTGCGGCCGCGCGCGGCGAGCTTCAGCAGCGGTTCGCGTCGCACGGGCGTGCGCGGCGGCGCGGCGTGCGGCGGCCCGTATCCGGTCAGGGGCTGCAGACGGTAAGCAGACGGTTTTTCCGGCAGCCGCGCGGGGGCGCCGGCGGCGGGTGCTGCGGGGCGGGGCGGCTCGTCGGCGCCCTCCAGTGCGAACAGCCCGGCGGTCCCGGCCGCGCCCAGAGCGGCGGCACCCGCGAACAACGCCCGGCGCCGGGTGAGGAACTGATCCTTCTTCATGACCAATCAGTCGCCCGAGGACCGCGCGACGCACCACGGCACCACCGGGCCGGGGGCAGGAAAACACCCACTCAGCGCAAGCAGCAGGGTCTGCGGCCGACGGCGGCGGAAACCGGGTGCGACGGGCGAGGGGTCCGGCTTGCCGTCTCGGCTGCCCGACTCTCCCCCGTCCTCCTGGAGACACCCGAGGCCACGTTCGCCGCGTTCGTCGCCCGGGCGCGCGCGGACCCGGACGTGGCCGGCCTCGTGACCGCGGGCTGCCCGGCGGCGTGGACGGGTGGAGCCGCTGCGGCTACGTCCACGCCGAGGTGCTGCTCGACCGGCTCGACGGGGAGAGCGCCCGGATCGTCGACCGCAAGCGCACCCGGTACCCGGCCGAGGCCCGCGCGGCGGTCGACGCCCACCTCGACGCGTACGTCAACCAGGCCGGATCGAGGCGGCCGCCCGGGCCGCCGGGCACCATCGCGTGCTGGACTCCTGGGGTGCCGACCTGCGCCTGCTGCGCGCGGACGGCTGGCCCGTCGGCGACGGCCCGGGGGCGGGCGGGCCGTCAGCGGTGGCGGACCAGGGGGAACGGCAGGGTCTCCCGGATGGTCAGGCCGGTCAGGAACATCACCAGACGGTCGACTCCGATGCCGAGGCCGCCCGTCGGCGGCATGGCGTACTCCAGGGCGTCCAGGAAGTCCTCGTCGAGTTCCATCGCCTCCGGGTCGCCGCCGGCCGCCAGCAGGGACTGTTCCGTCAGACGGCGGCGCTGTTCGACCGGGTCGGTCAGTTCCGAGTAGGCGGTGCCCAGTTCGGTGCCGAAGGCGACGAGGTCCCAGCGTTCGGCCAGGCGCGGGTCGGTGCGGTGCTGGCGGGTCAGCGGGGAGACGTCGGTCGGGAAGTCCTTGTAGAACGTGGGCAGCTGGGTGCGCTCCTCCACCAGCCTCTCGTACATCTCGAGGACGACGTCACCACGCCCGTCGTCCTGGGTGTACGGCACGCCGGCGCGGTCGCACAGCAGGTGCAGCCGGGCCAGCTCGGTGCCCGCGTCGATCTCCTCGCCGAGGACCTCCGAGATCGCGCCGTACACCGTCTTGACCGGCCAGCGCCCCGAGATGTCGTACTCCCGGCCGTCCTTGCGGGCCACGGGCGAACCGAACGCCGCCGTGGCGGCCCCCTGGATCAGTTCGCGTACCAGGTCGAGCATCACGTCGTAGTCGGCGTACGCCTGGTAGGCCTCCAGCATCGTGAACTCGGGGTTGTGCTTGTAGGAGACGCCCTCGTTGCGGAAGGTCCGGCCGAGTTCGAAGACCTTCTCCATGCCGCCCACGCACAGCCGTTTCAGATACAGCTCGGGCGCGATCCGCAGGTACAGGTCGAGGTCGTAGGCGTTGATGTGGGTGGTGAAGGGACGGGCGTTGGCGCCGCCGTGGATCTGCTGGAGCATCGGCGTCTCGACCTCCAGGAAGCCGCGCTCCAGCAGACCCTGGCGCAGGGCCTGGACGGCGGTGGAGCGGGCGCGCACGACATCGCGGGCGGCGGGGCTGGTCACGAGGTCGAGGTAGCGCATGCGCACCTTGGCCTCGGGGTCGGCCAGGCCCCGGCGCTTGTCGGGCAGCGGGCGCAGGCACTTTCCGGTGAGCTGCCAGGAGGTGACGAAGACGGTCGGTTCGCCCTTGTCGCTGACCCCGGCCCGGCCGGCGGCGACGAGGTGGTCGCCGATGTCGGTGCCGGAGCGGAAGCGGGCCAGGGTGGCGCCGGTCCGCTCGCGGGTCAGCGCGAGCTGGTGGTCGCCGGACCAGTCGCGCAGCACGACGAAGACGATCCCGCCGAAGTCGCGCACCAGCATGATCCGCCCGGCGACGGTCACGTCCTGTCCCTGGCGGATCTCGGCGAGGGTGTGAGTGCGGGAGGGAACGCCGACCGGGTAGGGGTCTACGCCGTCGGCGCGCAGCCGGTCCAGCGTGCGGTGGCGGATGCGGACCTGCTCGGGCAGGCCCGCGTCCGCACCGCCGGACCCGGTCTCGCCCCCTCCGTCGAGTCCGAGCGCCGCGAGCGGCGGCAGACCCTCGGTGGTGACGGGCCGCCGCACCCCCCTCGGATGCGCCTTGCCCCACAGCTTGCGCAGCGACGGTACGGCGACGAAGCCCTCGGCGATGCCGGAGGCGAGGCCGATCCGGGCGAGGGCGGCGGCGTCGCCGTAGCACAGGAAGCGCGGGTACCACTCGGGGTGGTACTTGGCGTTGGAGCGGTACAGCGCCTCCAGCTGCCACCAGCGGGAGAAGAACAGCAGCAGGCGGCGCCACAGTCTGAGGACCGGTCCGGCGCCGATGCGGGCGCCCTCCTCGAAGGCCGAGCGGAACACGGCGAAGTTCAGGGAGATGCGCCGCACGCCCAGCTTCGGCGCGGCCGCGCACAGCTCCGCGACCATGAACTCCATGATGCCGTTGGGGGCGGCACGGTCGCGGCGCATGAGGTCGAGGGAGATCCCGTCGCGCCCCCACGGCACGAACGACAGCAGGGCGAGCAGCCGGCCGTCCTCCGCGAACGCCTCGACCAGCAGGCAGTCGCCGTCCGCGGGGTCCCCGAGACGGTCCAGGGCCATGGAGAAGCCACGCTCGGTCTCGGTGTCGCGCCAGGCGTCCGCCTTGCCGACGATCTCCTCCATCTCGGCGTCGGTGAGCGCTTCGTGGCGGCGGATACGGCAGGCGGCGCCGGTGCGGCGGACCCGGTGCACTGCCTGCCGGGTCACCCGCATGTCGCGTCCGTTCAGGTCGAAGGACGACACCTGCACGATGGCCTCGTCGCCCAGTTGCAGCGCGCCGAGCCCGGCGCGGGCGTAGGCGGTGGCGCCGTCCTCGGAGGCGCCCATCACCGCGGGCGCCCAGGCATGCCGGCGGGCCACCTCCAGCCAGGCGGCGATCGCGTGCGGCCAAGCCTCGCGGTCGCCGACGGGATCGCCGCTGGCCAGGCACACCCCGGCCTCGACGCGGTAGGTGACGGCGGCCTTGCCGCTGGGCGAGAAGACGACGGCCTTGTCGCGCCGGGTGGCGAAGTAACCGAGCGAGTCCTGCTCGCCGTAGCGGCCGAGCAGGGCGCGGATGCGTTCCTCCTCGTCGTCGTGGAGGGCGGCTTCCAGGCGCTGGGAGCGGAAGAGGGTGGCGGCGGCGTTCAGCAGGGCGAGCGCGCCGAACAGGCCGAGCAGGAAGTGCAGGGCGGGCGGTGGCCGGCCACCGAAGGAGCCGGCCGAGACCAGGCCGCCGAGCACCCGGTTGGCGGCCCAGGAGAGCCGCTCGCCGTGCGGCAGCGTGCCGGGGAACAGCTCGACCAGGCCCCAGCCGACGAGGATCGCGACGGCGAGCCCGCCCAGCAGGACGGCGAGAGCGCGGCGCAGCGCCCCGCGCCGGGACGCGGCCCAGAACTCGCGGCGGGCGACGACGAGCAGCACCAGGGCGAGGGCGCACAGCACGAGGGACGGCACGGAGTCGGCGTACAGGCCGACGGCGACGCCGAGGACGTCGGTCAGGACGACCAGGCCGAGGTAGACGACCACCAGCCACCAGGCGACCTTCTTGCGGGCGGCGGTGGCGGCGGCCAGCAGGAACAGGAAGACGGCGTAGGCGAGGTTGGCGCTGATCGGGACCAGCAGGAGGTCGAGGAAGCGCACGACGGGCCGCAGCAGCCTGCGCAGCGGCGCGATGAGCGCCAGCAGGGCGCACAGCAGGCCGAGGGCTCCGAAGAAGGTCGCGAAGCCTTCGGGTACCCGGCTGAGGAAGCCGCTCCCGGCGGGTGGTATCGATCCCGGGGCGTCCCGGCTCCGGGCGGCCTCCACGGTGGCACTCATGCATCCGACTGTAGGAAGGCCGCGGCCCGCTCGCCCGTCGAGCCGTCCCGGCCGGCCGGCGAGGCGGTGGCCTCCGATAGCCTCGGGTCGTGACGGAACAGCACTCTCACCAGTTCGACTCTCACCAGTTCGAACGGGGTACCGACGGGCCGAAGGTCATCGTGGTCGGGGTGGACGGCTCCGACTCCTCGCTGCGCGCCGCGGCCTACGCCGGCGGCCTGGCCAGGCGGCAGCACGCGCTGCTGGCGGTGGTCTACGTGCAGCCGGTGCTGGCCGCGGGCGCGGCGCTCGGCGCGCCGGTCGTGGAGACGACCGACGAGATCGCCGAGGACATCGTCGCGCAGATCCGGGAGGCGACCGAGCGGGTCAAGGGGATATTCGAGGTGCGCTGGGAGTTCCACACGTTCCGCGGCGACCCGTACAACGGCCTGGTGAAGGCGGCGGACGAACTGAAGGCGGACGCGGTGGTCGTCGGCGCCTCCGAACAGGCCGGCCACCGCATCATCGGCTCGGTGGCGGTCCGGCTGGTGAAGGCCGGGCGGTGGCCGGTGACGGTGGTGCCGTAGGCCCGGAGAGGACGGCCGCGTCGGCGAGCGCGGCGGGCCCTGCGGCGGTGCGGCGGCGGTTCACCGCCGCCCGCCCTGCGCCGCGCGGAGCACGGCCGCGATGCCCGTGAAGCCGCGGCGCTCCGCATGCGCGAGCGCCGTCACGCCGTCGCCGTCGGGCAGCGCCGGGTCGGCGCCCGCGGCGAGCAGGACCTCGACGACCTCCTGGTGGGTGCGGCCGCCGTCGCCGAGGATGACGGCCTCCAGCAGGGCGGTCCAGCCCAGCCGGTTGACGTGGTCGACGTCGGTGCCGGTCTCGGCCAGCACGGCGCGGACGTAGTCGACGTGGCCGCGTTCGCTCGCCGGGATGACGGACACCCCGCCGAAGCGGTTGGTGCGCGTCAGATCCGGGCCGCCGGGCAGCAGCGCGCGCATCATGGCGACGCTGCCGGTGACGCCGGTGACCAGCCACGGGCTGTCCTGCCGGTCGTCCTGCGCGTCGACGTCGGCGCCGGCGGCGACCAGGACCCGGGCTGCCTCGACCCGGTCGGCGAGCGCGGCGCGCAGCAGCGGGGTGCGCCCGGCCTCGTCACGGGTCTCCAGGTGTGCACCGCGGGCCAGGGCGGCCCGGACGGCGTCGGCGTCGCCGCACTCGGCGGCCGTCAGCAGGGCGAGGTCGGCGGCGGACGGTTCCTCAGGGGACACGACGTAACTCCTCCACAGGGCGGCGACGGATGTCAGGACGGCGCTCAGGCGGGCGCGCCGGCGGCGCGCGGCCCGGGGAAGGCCGTGCGCCGCCGGTTCCCGAGCGCCGCGCCCGGTCAGGGTGACGCTCACGCGGGTGGTCCGACCGGTCAGCGGCCGTTGCTGATCGCGTCGACGCCGGCCTGCGCGAACTTCTCGTCCAGGTCACCCGACGGGGCGCCCGCGACGCCGATGCCCGCGATCGGCGCGCTGTTGTACGCGACCGGGGCGCCGCCCGCCAGGAAGAGGGTGCCGGGGATGTCCTTCAGGTTGGGGGCCTTCTCCAGGCGCTGGGCGAGCTGCGAGGTGGGCGCGTTCCAGGAGACGGCGGTGAACGCCTTCTTGACGGCCGAGTCGTAGGACTGCGGGCCGGCGCCGTCGCCGCGCAGGGTGACGACCGTGTTGCCGTTGCGGTCGACGACGGCGACGGTGACGCGCTGGCCGTCCTTCTCGGCGGCGTCCAGGGCGGCCCGGGCGGCGTCGGTGGCCGCGTCGATCGTGAGGTGGGTGCTGGTCGTGGTGGTCCTGCCCTTGAGGGCGGCCGGGGCGGCGGGCGCGGCGGCCGGGGTGTCGGCGGAGGCGGAGACCGCGCCGGCCACACCGGCACCGACGGCCGCCAGGAGGGCGGCCGAGGTGACGACCTTGGCGCGGGTGGAGAACTTCTTGGCCTTGTGCTGCATGCCGGACGACTCCCTGTCGTATCGCGTCAGCGCGGACCGCGGTGTGCTGCCGGGTCCCGCTCAGCGCTTCGTGCGCTGTGCCTCCAGCCTCCGCCCGGAGCGGGCCCGTCGCGGTCGACGTACCGGCTCGTCCCGGCGCACGCATCGGGTGACCTCCGGGTCATCCGATCGGATGACCCCCGCCCCGGGCCGGGGTGGCCCCTCCTCGTGCGTGGCGTCTTCCCAGGACGGGTGGGCTGGGCCATCATGATCCGCCGTCAGCCGTTTGCCGATCGCGAAGAGGTGAGGCGCGTGGCCGGGCTCAGGATGGGCGAGGGCATTCTCCGTCGCAAACCGATCGAGCACATCGAGGAGACGGAAGTCGGGGAGGGCGCGCGGCTGGACCGGTCGCTGGGCCTCGGGCAGCTCACCGCGATCGGCGTGGGCGGCATCATCGGGGCAGGCATCTTCACGCTGGCCGGCACGGTGGCCAACGGCACGGCGGGCCCGGCGGTGCTGATCTCCTTCCTCATCGCCGGTGTGGCGAGCGCCTGCGCGGCGCTGTCGTACGCCGAGTTCGCCGGGCTGATCCCGAAGGCGGGGTCGGCGTACACGTACGGCTACGCGGTCCTCGGGGAGTTCGCGGGCTGGTTCATCGGCTGGGACCTGCTGCTGGAGTACACGGCGATCGTGGCGGTGGTGGCGATCGGCATCTCGGGGTACTTCAGCTTCCTCGTGGAGGAGATGGGCGCGAAGCTGCCGCACTGGATGCTGGGCGCGCCGGGCACCGGCTCCGGTCACAAGGTCGATCTGTTCGCGGCCGTGCTGTGTCTGCTGATCGCCTGGCTGCTGAACCTGGGCATCCGCAGCGCGGCCCGCTTCGAGACCGTCGTGGTGGTGCTGAAGGTACTGGTGGTGCTGCTGGTGATCGGCGTCGGCGTCTTCCACATCGACACCTCGAACTACCACCCGTTCTTCCCGTTCGGCGTCAGCGGTGCCTTCACGGGCGCGGCGACGGTGTTCTTCGCCGTGTTCGGCTACGACGCGATGTCGACGGCGGCCGAGGAGTCCCGGGACGCCCAGCGGCACATGCCGAAGGCGATCATCTACTCGCTGGTCATCTCGATGGTGCTGTACGTGGCGGCCTGCCTGGTGCTGACGGGCATGCAGAACTACAAGGACATCGACCCCAAGAGCGGCTTCTCCACCGCCTTCAAGTCGGTGGGCCTGGACCGGCTCGCGGACGTGATCGCGGTGGGCGCGATCATCGGCATCCTCACGGTGATGTTCACCTTCATGCTGGGTGTGACCCGGGTCTGGTGGTCGATGTCCCGGGACGGCCTGCTGCCCGCGTGGTTCGCGAAGACCCACCCCACTCGCCATGTGCCGACCCGAGTGACGTGGATCGTCGGGGTGGCCTCGGCCGCCATCGCCGGATTTGTCCCGATCGGTTCGGCGGCCGAGCTGACCAACATCGGCATCCTGCTGGCGTTCGTGGTGGTGTGCGTGGCGGTGATCGTGCTGCGCTACCGGCGTCCGGAGCTGCCGCGCAGCTTCCGGACGCCGTGGATGCCGGTCATCCCGATCGCGGGGGTCGTCTTCTCGATCTGGCTGATCACGTTCCTGATGTGGGAGACCTGGTTGCGGTTCGCCATCTGGTTCCTGATCGGCTGCGGCGTCTACTTCGGCTACTCCTACAAGCGCTCGGCGCTCGCGCGCCAGGAGGCTCCGGGGAGTCCAGAAAACCGGTGAGCGGCGCGAGGCGGCCCTCGGGCCGCTCCGTGTCCGGGCAGGGGGCGGTGCCGCCGACCGTGGCGGGCCGCCCGTCGCGCGCCGTGACGACCAGCCGGTCGGCCCTGCACAGCCGGCCGTCCGCGCCGGCACCGCCGGAGGGGCGTCGGGCGCCTACTGCCCCATCACCAGCCCGTCCTTCGCCGCGCCCCGGCTGAGCACCACCTGGCGGATGCGGTCGCGCACCGCGCGCAGCTCGGCGCCGTCGGCGAGGGCGCGGTTGAGGTCCACCACCCGGCCCGCGTCCACGTCGAACAGCAGCGGCACGAACTCGGCCCTGGCCACCTCCCAGCGGCCGCCCGGCCGCTTCGGCGGTACGAAGGTGAAGCGGCCGAGGGTGGACTGGTTGCCGCGCTGGTCCTCGACGCCGTTGTCGTCGTACATCTCGCCGGCGACCTCGTCGCCCATGCCGTAGACCACCCAGGTGCCGTTGACCTTCTCGTACGCCTGCGGGACATGGGCGTGGGTGCCGAGGATCAGGTCGATGTCGGGGCGGCCGCCGTCGCGGGACGCGGTCAGCCGCCGGGCCAGGTCCAGCTGGCGGCCGTCGGGCGCTTCCTGCCAGGGCGTGCCCCAGTGCAGGGAGACCACGACCACGTCGGCACCGGCCTTGCGGGCGGCCCTGGCGTCCGCGATGATCTTGCCCTCGTCGATGAGGTTGACGGCCCACGGCTGCCCGGGCGGCATGGCGAAGCCGCCGGTGCCGTAGGTGTAGGCGAGGTGGGCGACCTTCGCCGGGCCGGCGTGCAGGAGGGTCACGGAGTTCGCCTCCGCCACGGTGCGCGCCGAGCCCGCGTGCTTGACGCCGGTCCCGTCGAGGGCCTCGAGGGTGCGCCGGACACCGTCCGCGCCGTCGTCGAGGGTGTGGTCGGAGGCGGTGGAGCAGCTGTCGTAGCCGGTGGCGGCGAGGCCGTCGGCGATCTCGGGCGGCGACTTGAAGACGGGACGGCCGGTGTAGTCGCCGTTCGCCCCGTAGGGAGTCTCCATGTGGCACAGAGCCAGGGCGGCCGGCGCGACGAGGGGCTTGGCGCCCGCGAGCATGGGCCGGAAGTCGTAGCCGGCGCCGCCGGAGTCGAAGCGCGCCCGTTCGATGACCGAGGTGTGCGGCAGGACGTCCCCGGAGGCGACCAGGGTGAAGCCGCGCGGGCCGGCCGGCGGGGCCGGACGCCCGGCCTGCGCGCGGCGATCGGCCTGACAGGCGGCCCCGGCGGCGAGTACGGCCGTCAGGGCCAGTGCCAGCAGTCGTCTGCGTGTGTGTGCGCGTACGATCATCAGTCACCCCAGCCTGGTCACATTTCCCTACGAATAGGTATGAGGGGGACGGGCGTCGCAAACGGTTCGGGCGCCCCTTTGACCCGTCCGGTGTCCGCCGACGGGAGGGACCGACCGTTCGTCGCACCGTTCACCGACGCGATCGACCGCCCGCCGCACAGGTGTGTACGCACCCTGTCCGCCACCGGCGCCCTGCGGTGGCATACGGCCATGACGGCCGGAAACACCCTCACCACCCGGGCGACGACCGCCGAGCACGAACTCGCCGCGTTGCAGCGCGAGCACGGCCGGCCGCTGTTCGCGCTGCTGCTGCGGCTGTGCGACGGCGACCGGCAGCGGGCCGAGGACCTCGTGCAGGAGACCCTGCTGCGGGCCTGGCAGCATCCCGAGGCACTGCACGCCGACTCCTTCGACTCGGTACGGCCCTGGCTGATGACCGTGGCACGGCGGCTGGCCATCGACGCGCGCCGGGCCCGGCAGGCGCGGCCGGCGGAGGTGTGCGACGAGGTGCTGGCGCAGGGGCGCACGCCCCTGTGCGCGGATCACGCGGAGCGGGCCGCCGCGACCCTCGACCTGCGGGAGGCTGTGAAGACACTCACTCCGCACCACCGTGACGTCCTGGTGCTCGTGTATCTCCGGGGGGCCAGTGTGGCGGAAGCAGCGACGGAACTGGGGATTCCGCCCGGTACCGTGAAGTCGCGTGCGTTCTACGCGCTGCGCGCCCTGCGTCGGGAGCTTCCCGGATACGCGGCGGACCTGCGGTGAAACCGACCAAAAGGTCAAGGATCGGCAAAACGCCTGCTGCCGACCATGGTTGAGTAATCGGCTGTCTTCATCCGTGTTCCGGACGAGGGCCCGCACCGGGCGACACGCGACACCGGAGGAAGGCAGGAAGGGATGCTGCACAGAGGTCACCAGGGCACGGAGGGTGCCGACGGCGGGGAACTCGTCGTCCCCATGGCCTGGTTGTACGCCGAGTACATCGCGGACGAGCTGCTGCGTACCGGCGATCTGATGCCGCCGACGTCGTTCGAGTTCCGCGCCGGACGCGACGCGCTGGCCCTGACCATCTTCCTGTCCGACACCGAGGGCGAGCTCTCCGGCATCCGGGTGGTGACCCAGCTGGAGACGTGGCTGTCGCTGACGGCGTACGACCAGCCGTGGCAGGACTGGGTCCGCGAGCGGATGGCGACCCTCATGGCGGAGGGCTCCGCCGGGCCGGACCTCGCGCTGGCCCGGGCGGCATGGCGGTGGCTGGAGGAAACGGAGCTCCTCGCACCCGACCTGAACGCGGTACCCGGCGGTCCGGGCGCCCTCGGCGAGGACGACGGCCCGAAGGTCTGGACCCCTGCCTGGCAGCTCGGTCTTCCGCTGGGCCACCTGGCGATCCACCTCTTCTGAGGAGCCGCGCCCGTGCCGGACGCGGCTGGGCTCCTGGCGATCCCCCCTCTTCCGAGGAAGCAGGAAGCCGCTGCCCGTGCCGGACCTGGGGCCGGCGTGCGGTGCGCACGACGGCTTTGTGGCCCGTAGCCGGCGAGCGTCGCGTGGCACCCTCGCGCGGCGGAGCGTGACCCGGGGACGGCCGAGCGCTCGCGTCCCCGACGGGGCCGGTCGACCGGCAAGCGCGGCCGCCTGACGACTCCGGGGTCCGAAGGAAGGCCGTCCCTGCCCACGCCGGCTGGACGCGGCCCTGCCACCGTCTCGGCGCCGGACACCGCGGGGAAGCCGCGGCAGCCCGCCACCGCGGGACAGGCGACCCCTCACTCGGGCGTCCTGAGCCCGGGCGGTGGCCGTCCGTGATTGCGGCCCGAGCCCTCTGGAGACCGCGCCGGAAATTTCTGCCCCGCGGACCAATCCGGGGACCCGCCCGCTCCGAATCCCCCCTGGCTATTTCCGTGCGTGGCTTGAGTCAATCGGTGGTGTGGTCCGTACCGATGGGTGCAAGGAGTGACCCCACCCGCACCCAACGGCACGAGGATTCGCATGAGGTCCCTGGAACGGCATCGCGACGTCGCCGCTTACGCGCTCGGCGTGCTGGACGAGGCGGAGGCCTTCCGCTTCGAGGACCACCTCATGGAGTGCGCCGGCTGCTCGGCGCAGGTGACCGAATTCGGGCCGGTGACCCGGCAGTTGATGCTGTACCGGCGGGCCACACCACGCTTCGTCCACCCCGCGCCGACA
Organism: Streptomyces sp. NPDC036813; assembly: GCF_055609245.1. Taxonomy (NCBI): domain Bacteria; kingdom Bacillati; phylum Actinomycetota; class Actinomycetes; order Kitasatosporales; family Streptomycetaceae; genus Streptomyces; species Streptomyces sp. NPDC036813. Next base: position 342,285 of record NZ_JBVJPV010000005.1, read on the forward strand.
CCCGGCCCGCGGCTGCTGGACCGGCTGCTCGCCGAGGTCGGCCGCCGTCGGCGCACCGCTCGCCGGCGCCTGCTGTACGCCGTCGCCGCAGCGGTCGTCGTCGCGCTCACCGGACCGGCCGTGGCCGTCCTGGCGAGCGGCGGCGGCACCCAGGCGCCGCTCGCCGCGACCGATCCGCGCTCCGGGGTGTGGGCGCAGGTCACCACGCACGACGCGGACTGGGGCAGCCAGGTGCAGCTGAAGGTCAGGGACACGGCCGGCACCCGCTCCTGCCGTCTGGTCGTGATCGGCCGGGACGGTTCGGAGCAGACGGTCAGCACCTGGAGCGCCCCCGGCGCCGACGGCCGCACGGCCACCATGCAGGGCAGCGCGGCCTTCCACCCCGACCAGATCGCCCGCTACGAGGTCCGCACCATGGACGGCCACTCGCTCATCACCCTGCGTCCGCACTGACCCCCCGCGGCCACACCAGCAGCACCGGACACGGCGCGTGGTCCACGACGAAACGCGTCGGAGGTGACAGCGTCTTGGGGCCCGGCCGGCTGCGGTCACCGTCACGGCCCAGGATCAGCAGGTCGGCGTCGCGGGCCGCGGCGACCACCTCGTGTTCGGGCCGGCCGGTGCGTTCCGTGCGGGTGCAGGGCCGGCCCAGCCGGTCCGCGGCGGCGGACAGCAGACGCTCGCCCGACTCCGCGGCCAGCCGCTCCAGCCGGGTGCCGGGGTCGTGCCCCGGGTCCGCGCGGCCCAGCAGCCCGGCGAACGCGCCGTGCGCGGCGTCGGCCACGTCGTGGCCGCTGATGTGCAGCAGGACGATCTCGGCGGCGCCCTCGGCGTACGTACGCGCGGCGTCCACGCACGCACGCCAGGTGCCCTCGGCGACCCAGACGACGACGGCCATGCGGCCTCCGATCAGGCTCCGATCATGTGCAGGGAACCCCACAGTGCCACCACGGCCGCGCCGAGGGACAGGGGCACGGCGAACAGACCGAGCGTGGTGAACTCCTTCAGCTCCACCTGGTGGTCGTGCTGGTGCACGATCCGCCGCCACAGCAGCGTGGCCAGCGAGCCGGCGTACGTCAGGTTGGGTCCGAGGTTGACCCCGAGCAGCACCGCGAGGACCGCCCCGGCGCCGGACGGCGCGGCCAGCGGCAGCAGCACGAGCACCGCCGGCAGATTGTTGATCAGGTTGGCCAGGACGGCGGCGAGCGCGGCCACCCCGAGCAGCGCGGCCAGTCCGGTGCCGTCCGGGACCAGGTGGCCGAGCGCGTCCGCGAGGCCGTTGTCGACGACCGCCCGGACCACGATCCCCAGGCACAGGACGAACGCGAGGAACGGCACGGAGGCGGCCCGGACGATCTCCGACGGGCGGGTCCGCCGGCGGGCCAGGGCTCGCGCCGCCAGCACCAGTGCCCCCGCGCAGGCCGCCCACGCGGGGTCCAGACCGATCGCCGAGGCGAGCAGGAAGCCGGCGAGCGTGCCCGCGACCGTCACCAGGGCGAACACCGGCACCTCGGGCGGCTCACCGGCGTCGGGCGTCTCGGCGCCCGCACCGAGGTCGGTGGCGAAGAAGCGCCGGAACACCGCGAACTCGACGGCGATCGCGGCGAGCCACGGCAGCGCCATCAGCCCCGCGAACCGCGCGAAACTCAGCCCGCTGACCGAGAAGGCCAGCAGGTTCGTCAGATTGGACACCGGCAGCAGCAGCGAGGCGGTGTTCGACAGATGGGTGCAGGCGTAGACGTGCGGCTTGGGGCGCGCGCCCAGCCGGGCAGCGGTCGCGAACACCACCGGCGTCAGCAGCACCACCGTGGCGTCCAGGCTGAGGACGGCCGTGATCGCCGACGCGGTGACGAAGACGTACAGCAGCAGCCGCATCGGGCTGCCCGCCGCCGCCCGCGCCATCCACGCCCCGCACGCCTGGAAGAGCCCCTCGTCGTCACAGAGCTTGGCCAGGACGAGGATGGCGGCGAGGAACCCGATCACCGGGCCGAGGCGGGCCGCCTCCTCACGGGCGTGGTCGAGGGAGATCGCACCGGTGCCGACGACGATCGCGGCGGCCGGTACGGCGACGACGGCCTCCGGCCACCCCCAGGGGCGGACGACCGCGCAGGCCAGGACGAGGACGAGCAGGACGACGGACAGCGACTCGGCGAGCATGGCGTTCAGGGGTGGGTCCTCTCGGGCGGCTGGGTCACCCGAAAGTTCATCACAGGAACTTGACGTTCACTTCAGCAGCCGGGACAGCCGGCGGTCGGCGAGCGGCTTGCCGCCGGTCTGGCAGGTCGGGCAGTACTGCAGGGCGGAGTCGCTGAAGGAGACCTCGCGAATGGTGTCGCCGCACACCGGGCAGGGCTCGCCGGTGCGGCCGTGGACGCGCAGACCGCTCTTCTTCTCCGCCTTCAGCCGGCCCGCGGCCACGCCCCGGGAGCGCTCGACGGCCTCGGTGAGCGTCTCCCGCAGGGCCTGGTAGAGGCGGGTGGTCTCCTCGGGCGTGAGGGAGGCGGCCAGCTTGAAGGGGGACATCCTCGCCGCGTGCAGGATCTCGTCGCTGTAGGCGTTGCCGACCCCGGCGATCAGGCTCTGGTCGCGCAGCGCGCCCTTGAGCCGGCGGCGCTCCCCGGTGAGGAGGGCGGCGAACCGTGCCTCGTCGAAGTCGCCGGCGAGCGGATCGGGGCCGAGGCGTGCGACGCCCTCGACCTGCTGCGGGTCGTGGACGACGTACACCGCGAGGCGTTTTTGCGTGCCGGCCTCGGTGAGGTCGAAGCCGGCGCCGGTCTCCAGCGCGACCCGCAGCGCCAGGGGGCCCTTGCCGGGGCGGGGCGGCCCGTCGGGCAGGCGGTCCTTCCACTGCAGCCAGCCCGCGCGGGCCAGATGGGTGACCAGGTGCGGGCCGCCGTCGGTGGCGAGGTCGAGGAACTTGCCGTAGCGCCGCACGGCGGTGACCTCGTGCCCTTCGAGGGCGCTCAGGGGTGGGTCGTAGGTCTTCAGGACGCTGATCGCGGCGGGCAGCACGCGGACGATCTCGTGGCCGACCAGGTGCTCGGACAGGAAGTCCTTGAGCGCTTCCACCTCGGGCAGTTCCGGCATACGTCCAGAGTGCCACCCGCGACCGGGCCGCTCAGGTCGGGCGGCCACACGGTGGGGTCGCCGGGCGTGACGGAGGGCATCGCGGTGCGCGGGCGGGCGCGCCCATGGGCCCGTCACCGCGGAGGGCGTGCGGGCGGCCACGCCGGGCCGCCCCGGCGGGTCGGCGACCGGCAGGGGGCCGTGTCCGGCGCCGGTCAGGGCCGCGTGGGCACCACGAACTCGCACCACACGCACTTGCCGCCGCCGCGCGCCTCCACGCCCCACACGTCGGTCAGCAGGTCGACCAGGAGCAGACCGCGCCCGGAGACACCCTGCATGCCGGCCTCGCGGCGGCGCGGCAGGGCGCTGGAGGAGTCCTCGACGTCCACGCGCAGCCGGCGGTCGGCGCCGCTGAGCACCCGCAGGGTGACGATCGCGGCTCCCTCGGTGTGCATGAGGGCGTTGGTGATCAGTTCGTCGGCGACGAGTTCGATCTCGTCGGACCGCTCGCGGGCGCCCCAGGTGCGCACGGCGGTGCGGATCATGTGCCGGGCCTGGGTGAGCGCCTCGGCGTCGCCGGGGGCGACGTGCTGCTGGAGGCGGCCGCCGGCGCGCGGGGTGTCCAGCGGGCGGCGGCGCAGCAGGAGCAGGGCGACGTCGTCGTCGCCGGCGCGTTCCTCGGCGACCTCGATCAGCCGGTCGGCGAGCGCGCGCACGTCGTCGGGGCCGGCGGCGACGAACGCGGCGAGGGCCCGCATGCCGTCGTCGAGGTCGGCGCCGGGCTGTTCGACCAGGCCGTCGGTGGTGAGCAGCAGGGTGTCGCCGGGGTCGAGTTCGACGGTGGCGACCGGGTACTCCAGGCTGCCGAACTCCGCGGACAGCCCGAGCGGCAGCCCGCCGGGCACGGGGACGCGGCGGCAGCTGCCGTCGGCGGCGCGCACCAGCAGGTCGATGTGGCCGGCGCGCACCACCTGGACGACACCGGTGGACAGGTCGGCCTCGGCGTACAGGCAGGTGGCGAAGCGGTCGGTGTCGAGTTCGTGCAGGAAGACGGAGGCGCGGGCCATCACCGTGGCCGGGGTGTGGCCCTCGGCGGCGTAGGCGCGCAGCACGATGCGCAACTGGCCCATGACGGCGGCGGCGTGCGTGTCGTGGCCCTGGACGTCGCCGATGACGGCGCCGACCCGGCCTCCGGGCAGCGGGATCAGGTCGTACCAGTCGCCGCCGATGTCCCGGCCGAGGACGCCGCCGACGCTGCCGGCGCGGTAGCGGACGGCGACGTCGGCGCCCGGCACGCTGGGGATGGTGCGGGGCAGCATGGCCTGCTGCAGGCCCTGCGCGATGTCCTTCTCCTCCTCGTAGAACATCGCGCGCTGCAGGCTCTGCGCGATGCTGCTGCCGAGCGCGACGAGGATGTTGCGCTCCTCGGGGGTGAAGCCGCGCCGGTCGTTGTAGAGCAGCCCCATCGCGCCGATCGGGCTGGCCTGGACGATGAGCGGCAGATAGGCGGCCGAGGTGATGTGGAGGTCGGTGATGTGCGGCCACAGGATCGGGTAGTCGGCGGCGAACTCGGCGGGCGACTCGATGAAGCGCGGGCTGAGGGTGCGCACGACCTCGCTCATCGGGTACGGCTCGTCGATGCGGGTGACCTGGGTGCCGGGGACGAAGCTGCCGGCGGGGCCCTCGGCGATCAGCCGGATACGGCCGGCCTCGACCAGGCCCATGACCAGGCTGGCGGCGCCGAGGTGGACCAGTCCGTGGGTGTCCTTCAGGACGTCGATGACGTCCTGGACGGTGCGGGCGTGGGCGAGGGCGGCGGTGGTGAGCTGGACGACGTTGGTCTGCTCGCGGCGGGCCTCGTCGAGGGATGCCTGCTGGCGGTGGGCGGCGAACTCGTCGAGTTCGCTGGTGGCGTCGCGGACGATGCCGACGATACGGCGTGGCCGGCCGCTGTCGTCGCGGCGGATGTAGCCCTGGGTGTGGGTCCAGCGCAGTTCGCCGGTGCGGCAGCGGATGCGGAAGTAGGCGCCGTAGTTCTCACTGCCGTCCTTGATGGCCTGGGCGACCAGGGCGTCCAGGCGGCGGGCCTCGCCCGGCGGCACCCGGGCGGCGAGGGTCTCGGGCCGGCCGTCGTACTCCTCCGGGGACACGTCGAACGCCTCGTGCGCCTGGGCGTCCATGCTCATCAGACCCGTGTCCAGGTCCCAGTCGAAGCTGCCCATGCGGTTGAGCGCCAGGATCGGATCCGGGTGGGCGGGCCAGTCGTCCGGGAGGGACAGGGCGCTCGCTCCCCGATCAACCATGCGCCCACCTTGCCAGGGTTTGCCCGATTCTTCGACCGGGAGGTAGGGGGTGACGGCGGGCGGCTCGCCCTCGTACGGGTTACCCGGCCGGAGCCGTGGCACACGGAGCGTGACGATCGGGCGGCGGGACAATGGCACGAGAGGAGCGCCGAAGCGTGGACTGGTTCACCGCATCCGACTACTGGCTGAGCCGGCTGGTCTTCCAGCGGGCCCTGGCCGGTGTGTACCTGGTCGCGTTCCTCACGGCCGCCCTGCAGTTCCGTGCCCTGCTGGGCGAGCGCGGCATGCTGCCGATCCCGCGGTTCGTCGCCCGGGTGCCGTTCCGGCGGGCGCCGAGCCTGTTCCAGCTGCGCTACTCGGACCGTTTCTTCGCCGCGTGCGCGTGGGCGGGCTGCGCGGTGTCCGCCGCGCTGCTCGCGGGCGTGGACGGGTATCTGCCGCTGGGGGCGGCGATCGCGCTGTGGCTGGTGCCGTGGGTGCTGTACCTGTCGATCGTGAACGTCGGCCAGACCTGGTACGCGTTCGGGTGGGAGTCGCTGCTGCTGGAGACCGGGTTCCTCGCCGCGTTCCTCGGCAACGACGAGGTGGCGCCGCCGGTCGTGGTGCTGTTCCTGCTGCGCTGGATCCTGTTCCGGGTGGAGTTCGGCGCGGGCCTGATCAAGATGCGCGGGGACGAGTGCTGGCGGAAGCTGACCTGCCTGTACCACCACCACGAGACCCAGCCGATGCCGGGCCCGCTGAGCTGGTTCTTCCACCACCTGCCGAAGCCGCTGCACCGGGTGGAGGTGGCCGCCAACCACGTCACCCAGCTGATCGTGCCGTTCCTTCTGTTCACCCCGCAGCCCGTCGCGACGGCGGCCGCCTCGCTGATGATCCTCACCCAGCTGTGGCTGGTGCTGTCGGGCAACTTCGCCTGGCTGAACTGGATCACGATCGTGCTGGCACTGCCGGCGCTGCGGTTCCCGGACGGCGGCGCCCCGGCGTCGGCGCCCTCCGGCGCACCGCTGTGGTACGAGGTGGTGGTGCTGGCGGTGGCGGCGCTGCTGGTGTTCCTCAGCTATCACCCGGTGCTCAACATGATCTCGCGCCGCCAGGTGATGAACCGCTCCTTCGACCCGTTGCACCTGGTCAACACCTACGGCGCGTTCGGCAGCGTCAGCCGGATCCGCTACGAGGTGGTGGTCGAGGGCACCCTCGACGACGTGCCGCGCGAGGACTCCGACTGGCGGGAGTACGAGTTCAAGGGAAAGCCCGGGGATCCCGGGCACTGGCCGCGCCCGTTCGCGCCGTACCACCTGCGCCTCGACTGGCTGATGTGGTTCGCGGCGCTGTCCCCGGCCTACGCGGGAGCCTGGTTCGAGGGGCTGGTGGAGCGGTTGCTGGAGAACGACCGCGACACCCTGCGCCTGCTGCGCCGTTCCCCCTTCCCGCCGGACTCTCCCCCGCGGTACGTCCGCGCACGCCTCTTCCGTTACCGGTACACGACCTGGCGGGAGCTGCGCGAGACGGGCGCCTGCTGGGAGCGGACGTACGTGCGCGAGTACCTGCCGCCGACCCGGCTGGCCGGGGTGGCCCAGCGGACGTGAACCGCTCCGGGAATACCTCGTTTCGAGATAACCTTGACACCCAGGGATACCTCGTTTCGAGATACGGCCACCGCGCCGCACGACCGCCAAGGAGAGTCCATGGACGCCACCATGCGCGCCGTCGTCCTCGACGCACCGGGTCCGGTGACGCACCTGCACGTGCGCCGCCTGCCGCTGCCCGAACCGCCGCCCGGGTGGGTGCGCGTCAAGGTGGGGGCGTTCGGGCTGAACCGCTCCGAGCTGCACACCCGGCTGGGGCTCGCGGACGGCGTGACCTTCCCCCGGGTGCCGGGCATCGAGGCGAGCGGCACCGTGGACACCGATCCCGACGGGGTGCTGCGGCCCGGGCAGCAGGTCGCCGCGCTGATGGGCGGCATGGGCCGGGTCTTCGACGGAGGCTACGCCGAGTACACCGTCGTACCGCGGTCGCAGATCGTCCCCTTCACCTCCGACCTGCCCTGGGCGACCATCGGCGCGGTGCCCGAGACCCTCCAGACCGCCTACGGCTCGCTCACCACCGGCCTCGGCCTCGAAGCCGGGCAGACCCTCCTCATCCGCGGCGGCACCTCCGCCCTCGGCCTGGCCACCGCCACCCTGGCCAGGGACCTCGGCGCGAGGGTCCTCGCCACCACCCGCCGGCCCGAGCGCCTGAAGCACCTCGCCGACCACGGCGTCGACCATCCGCTCCTCGACGACGGGGACGTCGCCGCGCAGGTCCGCCGCATCCTGCCCGACGGGGTGGACGCGGCGCTGGAACTGGTCGGCACCACGACGCTGCCCGACACCCTGCGCGCCACCCGGGTGCACGGCACGGTCTGCTTCACCGGGATGCTGTCCGACGAGTGGACCGTGCGCGACTTCTACCCCATCTCCTACCTCCCGCGCGGCGTACGGCTCAGCGCGTACGGCGGCGACGCCGGCGACCTGCCGCCCGACGTGCTCCAGGGATACCTCGACCGGCTCGCCACCGGCGAACTCACCCTGGGCCCGGTGCACGCCTACGCGCTGGACGACATCCGCACCGCGCACCGGGACCTGGAGGAGGGCCGCAAGGTGGGCAAGCTGGTCGGCCTGCCCTGAGCCGGTGTCAGGACCGTTGCCGGGTGGGGGGAGGATAGGGCGCCCCGACCTGGGTACGCGTGTCGGGCACCCCCCGGTAAACGAGCGCCCGGCGCCCAGCGCCCCTTGACGCAGTGGGAGAACAGATGCGGTTCCGCCAGCCGGCTCCGGCACCGTCCCGGTGCTTCGCGGACATCCTCGCCGGACGGTACCGCCTGGACAGGCTCATCGGCTCCGGGGGCGCCGCCGACGTCCACCGCGCCCGGGACCTGCGTCTCGAACGTCCGGTGGCCGTGAAGGTCTTCCGCACCGGCGCCGACGCCGACCTGGAGGAACGGTTCCACAACGAGGCCGTGATCCTGGCCCGGTTGCAGCATCCCGGCCTGGTCACGGTCTACGACGCCGGCCGGCACGAGGGCAGGCCCTACCTGGTCATGCAGCTGATCGACGGCCCGACCCTGAAGCGGCGCATCGCCGCGGGCCCGCTGTCCCCGGGCGCGACGGCCGCCCTGGGATCCGGCCTCGCCCGGGCCCTGGCCCATGCGCACGAGGCGGGGATCGTGCACCGTGACGTCAAGCCCTCCAACATCATCCTGGACGCGTCCGGCCGGCCCCATCTGACCGACTTCGGCATCTCCCGGCTGCTCGACGCCACCACCCGCACCGCGCCCGGCTCACTCATCGGCACCGCCGCCTATCTGGCCCCCGAGCAGGTCCTCGGCCAGAACGTCGGCCCGGCCGCTGACGTCTACGCCCTCGGACTGGTGCTCCTCGAATGCCTCACGACCAGGCTGGAGTACGACGGCGCTCCGCTGGAGGCAGCGATCGCGCGACTGCACCGCGCTCCCGTGCTGCCCAAGTCCGTTCCGGAGGAACTCGCCGGGCTGCTGCGGGAGATGACCGCCCTGGACTCGGACGACCGCCCGTCGGCGCACGAGTGCGCCCGGACGCTGACCGCTCTGGCCGGCACCGACGGCCCCGGGTCCGCCCCGTCTCACACGGCCGTGACGAGCGTGGTGGCGGTGGCCGGCGGAGCAGCGGTCCGGGACCCCGACCCCACACGTCCCGGCCCGTCGCCGGCCGCGGGCGCGGCGAAGGGCCCGCGCGGACGCCGCCTGGTGGCCGGCGGAGCCGTCGCCCTCGCCACCGCCATGGCCGCCACCCTCGCGGTCGCCGACGGCACATCGCACGGGGGCAGCGGGGAGACGGCGACACGAGCCGTCAGCCGCCCCTCCCCGAAGGCGGCGAACACGTCCCACGCACGGCCCGAGGCGGCCCCCGCCGCTCCGGCCTCCCCCACCGGCGACGGAGCCCCGCGGCTCCGCGACGCCGCCCTGGAGGTGAGTTCCCGTCCCGCCCCGGCCGGTCCGAGCCGGGAGCCGGTCACGGCCGGTCCGGGCCGGGAACAGGGCAGCAGTGGCAGGACCGGCCACGGCAGCGCGGCCTCACCGCCGCGCTCCGGCCACGGCGAGACACCGAAGAAGGCCAAGCTGCCCCAGCACAAGGCCCGCAAGAAGGGCAAGCACTGACCGGCCACGCCCTCGAGGTCATCCGGCGCCGGACAGGGCGTGCCACGTAACCGCAGTGACCGCCTCGGCGGGACGGGGCGCACCACCCGGACAGGCGCCCCGCCCCCGCTCACGCCGCGGGGAAGCCCCCCGCCCCCCCACTCACCCCCTGCGCAGCCGCAGCGTGACCAGTTCGAACGGCCGCAGGCGTACGGCGATGCGGCCGCCGTCGACGGCAGGTGCCGGGGCGTCCGGCAGCGGGCGCTCCAGCAGGTCGGTGACCGTGACCTCGGCGAGCGGGAAGCCGGCGGTCAGGGTGGCGCGGGTGCGGCCGCCGTGGGCCTCGTGGAAGCGGACGACCACATCGCCGCTGCCGTCGTCGGCGAGCTTCACCGCCGTGATCACGACCGCGTCCCGGTCGGCGGTCACCAGCGGGGCGACCTCGCCCGCGCCCGTCAGCCGCCGCTCGGGCAGATTGATCCGCCAGCCCTCGCGCACCGCGTCGCCGATCCCGGCGCCGGGCACCAGCGCGTGCCGGAAGCGGTGCACGCCCTGGTCGGTCTCCGGGTCGGGGAAGCGCGGGGCGCGCAGCAGCGAGACGCGCACCGTCGTGGTCGTACCGCCGTCGGCGCGGACCGTGCGGGTGACGTCGTGGCCGTAGGTGGAGTCGTTGACGATCGCGGCGCCCCAGCCGGGCTCCTCCAGGTGGACGAAGCGGTGGTTGCACGCCTCGAACTTGGCCGCCTCCCAGGAGGTGTTGGTGTGGGTCGGGCGGTGGAAGTGCCCGAACTGCGTCTCGGACGCGTACCGTTCGGCATGCACGTCGAGCGGGAAGGCCAGCTTCAGGAACTTCTCCGTCTCGTGCCAGTCGACCTCCGTGTCGATCAGCAGCCGCCGCTCGCCCGGCGCCAGGGACAGCACCTGGGTGACCTTCGAGGAGCCGAAGGAGCGTGTCACCCGCACCGACCGCCCGTCCTCGCCCGCCGTGACCGCGTCGGCTTCGGTCAGGTCGGTGACCGTGTTGCGGTAGAACCTGTCGACGTCCCAGGCGTCCCACATGTTCGGGAAGTCCGGGTGCAGCTGGAGAAGGCCCGCCGCCTGCCCCGGCGCGAGGGCCTCCCGGTCGGCGTCGACGTCGTACACGGAGACGACCAGACCGCGTCCGTCGATCTCCACCCGCAGATGTCCGTTGCTCAGCACATGCCCGCCGCCGGTGCGGTCCTCCCGGGTTGTCTGGCCCTCGGTCGCCGGGGTCCCGGCCCCGCCGGCCGGGACACCCGAGCGGGTGTGCGGGGCCGCGTTGAAGACCAGTGGCACCTGCCCCTCACCGGCCAGGGCGCGCTGGGCGGCCTCGATGATGCCCGTCAGTTCGGCGGCGACGCGTTCGTAGGTGGCGCGGGCCTCGCGGTGCACCCAGGCGATCGACGAACCGGGCAGGATGTCGTGGAACTGGTGCAGCAGGACCGTCTTCCAGACCCGGTCCAACTCCTCGTACGGATACGGGAACCCGGTACGCACCGCCGCCGTCGCCGCCCACAGCTCGGCCTCCCGCAGCAGGTGCTCGCTGCGCCGGTTGCCCTGCTTGGTCTGGGCCTGGCTGGTCAGGGTCGCCCGGTGCAGTTCCAGATACAGCTCGCCGACCCAGACCGGGGGCTCGGGGTACTCGGCCTCGGCCTTGGTGAAGAAGTCGTGCGGCGCCTCCCACACCACCGACGGCGAGCCCTCGAGGTTCTTCAGCCGGGCCGCCTTCGCGATCATCTCGCGGGTGGTGCCGCCACCCCCGTCGCCCCAGCCGGTCGGGGCGAGGGAGTGCCGGGCGACGCCCTTGTCCTTGAAGTTGCGCTCGGCGTGGGCGAGTTCGCTGCCCTTCATGGAGCAGTTGTAGGTGTCGACGGGCGGGAAGTGGGTGAAGATCCGGGTGCCGTCGATGCCCTCCCAGCGGAAGGTGTGGTGCGGGAACCGGTTCGTCTGCGACCAGGAGATCTTCTGCGTCAGCAGGTACTTCGAGCCGGCCGCCTTGATGATCTGCGGCAGTCCGGCCGCGAAACCGAAGGTGTCCGGCAGCCACGCCTCGTCGTTCTCGATGCCGAACTCGTCGAGGAAGAACCGCTTTCCGTGCACGAACTGCCGGGCCATGGCCTCCGAACCGGGCATGTTGGTGTCCGACTCCACCCACATGCCGCCGGCCGGCACGAACCGCCCCTGAGCCACCGCCTTCTTCACCCGCGCCCACACCTCGGGCCGGTGCTCCTTCACCCACGCCCACTGCTGGGCCTGCGACATGGCGAAGACGAACTCCGGCTCGTCCTCGATCAGGGCGGTCATGTTGGAGGTGGTGCGGGCGACCTTGCGGACGGTCTCGCGCAGCGGCCACAGCCACGCCGAGTCGATGTGCGCGTGCCCCACCGCGCTGATCCGGTGCGCGGAGGGGACGGCCGGGGCGGCGAGGACGTCCGCCAGCTCGGCGCGGGCGCGGGCCGCGGTGCCGTTCACGTCCTGCAGGTCGACGGCGTCCAGGGCCCGCTCCACCGCGCGCAGCACGTCCCAGCGGCGCTGCGCGTCCACCGGCAGCTCGGCCATCAGCTCGCCGAGCACTTCCAGATCGAGCACCAGCTGCCACACCTCCTCGTCGAAGACGGCGAGGTCCATCCGGGTCAGCGTGTACTGCGGCTCGCTGCCGGCGGTCTCCTTGTCGCCGAGCTGGGTGGGCACGAAGGGGTGGTAGTCGAGGATGACGGGGTTGGAGGCGGCCTCGATGTGCAGCCGCACCTCCTCACCGCCCTCGACGGGCGCCCCGATGCGCACCCACTGGTTGCGCGGGTTGAGGCCCTTCACCGGGGTGCCGTCGGGCCGGTAGACCAGGCCCTCGCACTGGAAGCCGGGCATGTTCTCGTCGAAGCCGAGGTCGAGCAGGGCTTCCACGGTCCTCCCGGCCCACGCCTGCGGGACGGTGCCGGTGACCCGGAACCAGCTGGTGCCCCACGGAGCACCCCAACGGGCGCCGACCGCGATCGGCTCGGGCGTCGCGGCCAGGCCCTCCGCGACCGGTACCGGCTCGCCGGGCGCGTGCCACACCGCCACGTCCAGCGGCACGGACTCGGGGTGAACGGCGGGGCGGATGCGCTCGTCGAGGACGCGCTTGAGGCGGGCTTCGACCAGGTTGCGGTCGTCATGCATGCGGGTGCTCCGTAATCGTCCGCGGGTGGTTACCAGGGGTGGGTCAACGTCGCGGGGGCCGACGAGGTGTACAGCTCCCCCACCGCGCGCACTTCGAACCGTGCGGCGCGCTCGCCCTGCTCGGGCCGCAGGCCGGCGGCGTGGAAGGCGCACTGTCCGGTGGCGCCGAGGAAGCGGCGGGTGCCGTCGGGCAGGACGCGGCGCAGGGTGTACTGGCGTACGTCGCCGCCCGGCCGGTTCCACGCGAGGCGCACGTCGCCGCCGGCTGCCGCGGTGACACGGAAACCGGTGGGAGCGGCCGGTGTGGAGCGGGCGGTGCGGACGGCGAGCCGGCCGATCCGCCAGCGGACGGGTCCGCCGCCGGCGGGGGTGAGCCGGATCCCGAGGCCGCGCAGGGTCCCGCCGGTCAGTCCCGTGAGCGGCACGGTCACGGTCCGCCAGCCGTTGACCACCCTGCCACCGGAAGCCCTGTTGACGCCGCTCACAGACACAAAGGTGTACGGCGGTGGCGTGCCCGGCGTGCCCGGCTCCGCGGTGGCCACACCCAGCTCCACGTCCACCGCCCCGGCGTCGACCCGATGGGTCACCTCGACAACCGAGTTCACAGCCAGCGGCAGCCGTGTCGCGTACAGCTCGATCACCACCGCCTCGTCCAGTTCACCGCCCTCGCTGTCGACGAGAACGCTGCTCCCGCCCAGCCAGGCGTCCGTGAAGTCGAAGGAGACGGCGGGCCGCCGCCCCGCCGTGTGCACGGCCCACCGCCGCGACGGCAACCGGTCCTGGAGCCCGAGATGGTTCCAGGGTGCGTCGGCGGCGACCACCCCGTCCTCGTACCAGCGCAGCCCGTGCCCGGTGTTGAAGACGCTGGCGAACGGCAGGGACGTCACTGCCGAGCGGTCGGCCACAAAGGTCGCGGGCGCCCGCCACGGGTCGGCCGGATCGGGCCGCGTCGGGTCCAGCGCCCGCCCGGTCCAGAACCGGTCGTCGGCCGCGTGGAAGTCGCCGGGGCCGCGCCGGTCGCCGGGGAGGTGGTTGCGGGTCCACTCCGGCCGGTAGAAGCCGATCGAGGTGACGTGGTCCGGCCCGCTCGGCACGACCGCGTCCCAGTTCACGGGCGTGTTCCAGCCGTTCGCCTCCACGTCCACGCCCGCCCACAGGTCGTAGCGGCTGCGGCCGAGCCGCTCCGCGGTGGCCCCGGAGGAGGCGAGACCGGCCGTGCTCCAGCCGAAGTTGACGAACATGTCGTCGGCGGCCATGAAGAAGGGCTGGTTACGGCTGGTGAGCGCGTTCTGCCAGTCGACGCCGCCGTCGACGGTCATCGCGTCGTACCAGGTGACCCGCTGTCCGCGCGCCGCGCTCAGCGTCCTCAGTTCGCGCACGAAGCCGAGCATGTCCGCCCCGAGCCCGCTGTCGCCGCCGCCCGTCTCGGCGTTCAGGAACCACCCGTCGAAGCCGTACGCGGCGGCGACCGCGACGAGTCGCTCGGCGAGCGGGTAGTGGCCGGCGGGGTCCTTCTGCACCAGGTCGCGGGTCCAGCGCAGCTGTCCGCCGTAGGCGGCGGGCGGCAGGAAGACGTTGCCGAGGACGGGCACGCCGTGGCGGTGGGCGGCGTCCACGATCGGCGCGTTGGGCGCGAGGATGAGGCCCTCTCCCGCCGAGCCGCCCCAGAAGACCAGCTCGTCGATGTACGCCCAGTGGGTGAGGGCGTAGTAGTCGGCGGTGGCGGAGCCCTGGGAGGGGTTGCCCGACGTCGGCCCGAAGGAGACCAGCGCCTGGACGCGGGCCTGCCCGGGGCGGGCGGTGGTGTTGGCCGGTGCCGGGGTGAAGCGGGGTGCGAGCGGGACGGAGGCCGCGTTGAAGGCGAGGTCGGGATCGGTGGCCGGGCGCCAGGACTTCAGGCTGCGCCAGGTGATGCCGGGACCGGGGCTGCCGGCGGGCAGGGAGTCCGGATACCAGTAGGAGGCGTACGGCTGGAGCGACGCCGCGGCCCCGGGAGTGGCCCGGGCGGGCAGCGGCGGCAGGAGCGCGCCGGCGCCGGCGGCCCCGGCGGCGAGCAGGACGGTTCGTCTGGTGGGGTTCACGAGCGGGTGCCTCCTTGTGGGGTGGGGAGTACCTGTTCGGGAGCGACGACCTCGGTGATGCCCCGCGCGGCCAGATGGGCGGTGTCCTGGGTGCGGGTGTCGAGGACGGTGGTGGGGCGGGCGCCGTCGGCGACGAGCCGGAAGAAGGCGTCGAAGACGTGTCCGCCGGGAGCGCAGCGGGAGCGCAGTGCGGGGTCGGCCGGGACGACGAGGGCCGTGGTGCGCGGTGCGGGCGTGTCCCGGGGTGTGCGGGCGGCCCGGGCGAGGACGCGTGCGGTGTCCTTGGGCCGGCGGTCGTTGGTGAGCAGCCCGAGACCGTACTCGAGGTCGGGGAAGTCGGCGAGGGAGCGGGAGACGTCATGGGAGCACCACCAGGTGACGCCCCACAGGTCGGGGCAGTCCAGGGCGGCGGCGATGGTGGCCTCGGTGAACGCGGCGGCGTGCTCGGGCGGGATCAGGGGGGCGGGGGCGCCGACCTCCTGGAGCCACACCGGCCGCGCCGGATCGTCGGCCCAGGCCTTGCTCAGCTCGATCAGATAGGCGGCGTGGTGTTCGGTGGGGATGCCGGTGCGGCCGTGCCGCTGGGCGGTGCCGTTGAAGACCCAGGAGTGGACGGCGGTGACGGCGCCGTGGCGGGCGGCCTGGGCCGGGGTGAAGGGCTGGTCGTCCTGGTACCAGGTGGCGTCGTACTCGGCGTGCAGGTGCAGCCGACCGGGGGCGCCCTTCTCGCAGGCCGCGAGCATGCGCTCCAGCCAGGCGTCGATCTGGTCGGCACCGGCCCGGTCGGGGTCGGGGTGGGGGCCGGCGGAGAACTGGTTGACCTCGTTGCCGAGCGTCATGCCGAGGAAGGCGGGGCGGTCGGCGAGCGCGGAGGACAGGGCGTGCAGGTAGGCGGCCTGGCCGTCGAGCACCTCGGGGTCGGTGAAGAGGTTGCGCCGGTGCCAGGTGCGGGTCCAGGCGGGCAGGAAGTCGAAGCTGCTCAAGTGGCCCTGCAGACCGTCCACGTTGACGCCGAGGCCGCGTTCGGCGGCCGCGTCGACCAGGTCGAGGAGCTGCTCGATCGCACGGGGGCGGATCAGGGCGCGGTCGGGCTGGAAGTAGGGCCACAGCGGGAAGACGCGGACGTGGTCGACGCCGAGGGCGGCGATGGAGTCGAGGTCGGCGCGGACGGCGCCGGGGTCGTAGTCGAGCCAGTGGTGGAACCACCCTTCGCTGGGGGTGTAGTTGACGCCGAAGCGCGGGGCAGCGGGCATGTGCGAGGTCCTTGAGGGGGTCCTGGACGGCGGGCTTCGAGAAGGGTTCAGCCCTTCACCGCGCCCTCGCCGACCCCGCGGAAGAAGTACCGCTGGAGGCAGGCGAAGAGGACGATGAGCGGGGCGACGGCGATGACGGTGCCGGCGGCGACGAGACGCTCGTCGTTCGCGAACGTGCCGTGCAGGTAGTTCAGGCCGATGGTGAGGGTGAAGCGGGACGGGTCGCTGAGCACGATCAGCGGCCACAGGAAGTCGTCCCAGGCGCCCATGAAGGCGAAGATCGCGACGACGGCGAGGGTGCCCTTGACCGCGGGCAGCGCGATGCGGGTGAAGCGCTGCCAGACGTTGGCGCCGTCGACGAACGCGGCCTCCTCGATCTCGTACGGCAGGTTCAGGAAGGCGTTGCGCATCAGCAGCACGTTCATCGCACCGATCGAGCCGGGCAGGACGACGCCGACGAGGGTGTTGTTCAGACCGAGTTCGCGCATGGTCGTGAACTGGGCGATGACGATGCCCTCGACCGGGACCAGCATGGCCAGGATGAAGGCGAGGGTGGCGGCGCGCCGGCCCCGGTAGCGCAGCCGGGCGAGCGCGTAGCCCGCGAGGGCGGAGCCGACGCAGTTGGTGACGACGTTGGCGGTGGCGACCTTCAGCGAGTTCAGGGCGTAGTCCCAGACGGGGATGGTGTCCGCGACCCGCTCGTAGTTGTGCAGGGTGGGGTGCTCGGGCAGGAAACGGGGCGGGGAGCTGAAGATGTCCTCGGTCGGTCCCTTGAGGGAGGTCGACAGCTGCCACAGGAACGGGCCGACGGTCAGCGCCAGCACGGCGAGCAGCAGGACGTAACGCCAGGCCAGCTCCCACACCCGGATCCGGCGGCCGTGTTCGTCGGTGAGGCGGGGTTCGCGGGCCGCCTCGGCGGGCGGCGCGGGGGGTGCCTTGTCGAGGACGCTCACCGGTCCTCCTTCCGGTCGGCCCGCAGCACGAGCAGCATCAGGGCGACGGTGACGACGAAGACGACCAGGGAGATCGCGGAGGCGTAACCGACGCGGCCGGCCAGGCCGGTGCCGGTGCGCTGGACCAGCATGACGAGGGTGGTGTCCTCGCCGGCCGGGCCGCCGCTGGGGCCGGCCATCAGATACACCTCGGAGAACACCTTGAACGCGGCGACCGAGGACAGCGCGCCGACCAGCACCATCGTGGACCGCACGGCGGGCACGGTGACCGTGAAGAAGCGACGGACCGCGCCAGCCCCGTCCACGGCGGCGGCCTCGTGCAGCTCGCGCGGCACGTTCGCGAGCGCCGCCAGATAGATGATCATGTAGTAGCCGAGGCCCTTCCACACGGTGACGGCCATGGCGCTCAGCAACAGCAGCCACTGGTCGCTGAGGAAGCCGATCCGGCCGATGCCGACCGTCTCCAGCAGGGAGTTCGCCAGGCCGCGCTCGTCGAGCAGCCACACCCAGATCAGGCCGACGACGACGATCGAGGCGACCACCGGGGTGTAGAAGGCGGACCGGAAGAAGGCGATGCCGGGAATGTTCTTCTGCACCAGCAGGGCCAGCAGCAGCGGCAGCACGACGAGAGCGGGGACCACGCCGACGACGTAGAGGGCGCTGTTGCGCAGGCCGATCCAGAACATGTCGTCGTGGAGCAGCTCACGGAAGTTGGCGAGCCCGACGAACTGCCCGGGGACCAGGGTGCGGCGGTCGGTGAAGGCGTTGATCACCGTGGAGAGGAACGGCCACAGGATGAACGTGCCGATGATCAACAACCCGGGTGCGGCGAACAGCCAGGGACTGGTGGGCAGTTGGCGCCGCACCCGGGAGACGGTGGAGCCGGCCATGGTGGGTCAGCCCTGCTGCTTCAGCAGCGTGTCGCACTGCTTGACAGCGTTGTCGAGCGCGTCCTGGGGGCTCTGCTTGCCCTGGAGCGCCTTGGCGACCTCGTTGCGCAGCGCGGTCTTCATCTGCTCGCTGAACAGCACCGGCGTGTAGTTGACGGCGCTCTTCAGCGACTGGGCGGCGGCGATGCGCACCCGGGTGACGTCGGTGCCGTCCTGCTGGGTGAAGTACGGGTCGTCGAGCGAGCCGGCGGTCGAGGGGAAGATGGCGACCTTCTTGGCGAACGACATCTGGTGGGCGGCGTCGGTGACGAAGTGCGCGAAGGCGATCGCGGCGGGCTTCTTCCTGGTCTGCGCGTTCACCATCACGCCCATCACGTACATGTTGGCGTGCCCGGTGCTGGTGATCTGGTCGGTGATGCCGATGTTCTTGTACAGGTTCGGCGCGTTCTTCTTGAAGTTGTCGAGATCGAGGGCGCTGCCCGGGTTCATGGCGACGGCCCCGGTCAGGAACTTCTTGCCGGACGACTCCGGGGTGGCGGTCAGCGCCTGCGGGTCGAGCGCCTTCGCGTCGTACAACTCCTTGTACTTCGTGAGGAGTTCCGCACCCTTGGCGTCGTTGAAGGTGAAGGCGGTTCCTTCCTTGTTCATCAGCTCGACGCCGTACCGGCCGAAGTCCTCGATGGTGGGCACGTTGGCGAGGGTGGCGACCTTGCCGTCGGTCCTGTCGGCCATCTGCAGGGCGTCCGCGAAGAGTTCGGCGTACGTCTTCGGCGGCTTGTTCGGGTCGAGTCCGGCCTTGGTGAACAGGGACTTGTTGTAGAACAGCGGCCCGGTGTTGAGGTACCAGGGGAAGGCGTACGTTCCGCCGAGGCCCGGGACCCGGTGGCTCGCCCAGGCGCCGTCCAGGTACTCCTTCTTGTACTGTCCGGCCGCCTTGTCCAGGTCGAGCGCGAGGCCGGCCTTGGCGAGCGGGGCGACCAGGTCAGGGGAGACGTTCACGACGTCGGGCAGGGTGCCGCCGCCCGCGTCGGCGCTGATCTTGTCGGCGTAGCCCTCGGCGGGCTGGTCGATCCACTTGACGTGCGTGCCCGGGTACTTCTTCTCGAACTCGGCGACGACACCCTCGAAGTAGTCCTTGAAGTTGGCCTTCAGGTTCCAGGTCTGGAACGTGATGTCGCCCTGGACCTTGCCCGAGGCGTCGTCCGAGCCGCCGTCGTCGCCGCCGCTGCCACAGGCGCTCAGCGGCAACAGGACGACGGCGGCAGCGGCGGCGGCGAAGGTTCTGCGGGAGATGCGCACGACGGTGTGCTCCTTGTCGAGAACGGTGTGCGATGGGGTGGACGGCCGGCCGATGGCGCCGGGGCAGACCTTGCCCGCCGATTCCCGACGACGTCAATGGATTCACGCGAACTAATGTCTTTAGTTGGCCATTTGGCCAGGTCAGCGAGTTTGACAACGATCTCTTGCGGCAGATCGCTAATGCGCTTTAGCCTGTTCGCACTCAAGCGCATTAGTGGATCGGGAGTTTCCGAAGGGGGCAGGGGTTGTCGGGCAAGCGGGTGCCGGCGCGCCGGCCGACGATGAAGGACATCGCGCGGCGTGCCGGTGTCTCCGAGAGCGCGGTCTCCTTCGCGCTCAACGGCCGCCCCGGCGTCTCGGAGGTCACCCGGGACCGGGTGCGCCGGGTCGCCGAGCAGCTGGGCTGGCGGCCCAGCACGGCGGCGCGCGCCCTGTCCGGTGAGGGCGCGGCGACGGTCGGCTTCGTGCTGGCCCGCCCCGCCGACACCCTCGGTGTGGACTCCTTCTTCCTCCAGCTGGTCTCCGGCATCCAGGAGGTGCTGGCCGAACGCCATCTCGGGCTGCTGTTCCAGGTGGCGCAGGACGCCGGCGAGGAGTGCGCGGTCTACCGCCGCTGGTGGGCCGAGCACCGGGTGGACGGCGTGCTGGTGGTCGACCCGCGCAGCGACGATCCGCGGCCCGGTCTGCTGGACGAACTGGGGCTGCCCGCCGTGGTGATCGGCGGCGCGCCGGACGAACGGCACCCGGGGCTGTCCTCGGTGTGGGCGGACGACGCCGGGGCGATGGCGTCGCTGGTGGACCGGCTGTACGCGCTGGGCCACCGGCGGATCGTGCACATCGCCGGGCTGCCGGGACTCGCGCACACCGAGCGCCGGGTGCGCACGCTGCGCGCCGAGGCGCTGCGGCGGGGCCTGACCGGCGTGGAGTCGGTGACCACGGACTACTCCGACGCGGAGGGCGCCGCGGTGACCCGCCGGGTGCTGGAGCGCTCCCCCGCTCCGACCGCCCTGGTCTACGACAACGACGTGATGGCCGTCGCCGGGATCGCGGCCGCGACGGGCCTGGGCCGCACGGTGCCCGGGGACGTGTCGGTGGTGTCCTGGGAGGACTCGGCCCTGTGCCGGCTGGTCAAGCCGTGGCTGTCGGCGCTGTCCCGGGACAGCGTGGAGTTCGGCCGCACTGCGGCCCGCGAACTGCTCGCCCTGCTGGACGGGGGCCCGGCGCGGACCGTGCGGGTGCCGGTACCGCGGCTGATCGAACGGGACAGCACGGGGGCGGCGCGCGGGTGGTGAGGGCGACCCCCTCGACGCGGTGCCCACGGCAGGGCACAGTGGCGCCTGTACTACTCAGCGGTAATAGCCGCCGTCCGATGTCGAGGAGCTGCCCGTGACCAGCTGGGTCGGTCTGTCCGCCGCCGAGATCGCCGCCGCCGTCCGTGAGAAGCGGGCCACGCCGCGCGAGGTGGTGGCCGAGCATCTCGCCCGGATCGACCGGCTGGACGGGAGGATCGGCGCCTTCCGTACGGTGCGCGCGAAGGCGGCGCTCGCCGAGGCCGAGGCCGTCGGCGGCCGGGGCGACCTCGGGGACCTCCCGCTCGCCGGGGTGCCGGTGGCGGTCAAGGACAACCTCGCCGTGCGCGGCGAGTCGATGCGCGTCGGCTCGGCCGCGACCCCGGACACGCCCGCCGAGGACGACCATGTGACCGTGGCCCGCCTCCGCGCGGCGGGCGCGGTGGTCGTGGGCCTGACCAACGTGCCCGAGCTGTGCGTCTTCGGCACGACCGAGGGGGTGCACGGCACCTCCCGCAACCCGTGGGACACCTCCCGCACGGCGGGCGGCTCCTCGGGCGGCAGCGCGGCCGCGGTCGCCGCCGGCTTCGTGCCGCTGGCGCTGGGCAACGACGGCATGGGCTCGCTGCGCATCCCGGCGGCGAACTGCGGGCTGGTCACGATCAAGCCGGGGCGCGGCGTGGTCCCGGCCGGCATCGGCGAGGGCGACTGGTTCGGCATGGCGGAGAACGGCCCACTGGCCACGACGGTCGAGGACGTCCGCCTGGCCCTGTCCGTCCTGGCCGGCACCGACGCCGTACGTCCCGCGGCACCCGGCGCCCGCAGAATCGCCGTGTCCCTGCGCAGCCCGCTCGCCGGGGTCGCGGTGACCTCGCCGTACACGGCGGCGGTGCGTGCGGCGGCCGGGCTGCTGGCGCGCGCCGGGCACACGGTACGGCGGGCCGAGCCGCCGTATCCGCTCTCGCTCGGGGTGACGGCGCTGACGCACTGGACGGCGGGCACCGCCGTCGACGCGGCCGCCCTGGACCGGCGGCTGCTGACCCGCCGCACCCGCGTCCACGCGGCCGTCGGCCGCCGCTTTATGAACACCGCGCGCACCGGGCGGGCCCGGGAGCAGCTGGCCGAGCGGCTGGAGCCGTTCTTCGCGCACTACGACGTGCTGCTCACGCCCGCGCTGGCGCGCCGCTCCCCCGAGGCGGCACCCTGGCACGAGCGGGGCTGGCTGCGCAACATCGCCGCCAACACCGCCTACTCGCCGTTCACCCCACCGTGGAACCTCACCGGCTGGCCGGCCGCGACGGTCCCGCTCGGCACCCTGCCCTCGGGCGCCCCCACCGCCGTGCAGCTGGTGGGGCGGCCCGGGACGGAACCCGAACTCCTGCAGCTCGCCGAGCAGTTGGAGGGTCTGCTGCCGTGGCGGCGGGCGGCACCGCTGGAGGAGCCCGGAGCTTAGGAGCCCGCCCCCCGGCCTATCGGCACAGGTCGTCGCCGAGCGGGGTGCGGGCGTAGTGGACCATGCGGCCGGTGCGGGTGCGGGTGAGCAGGCCCGCGTCGTAGAGGACCGTGAGGTGCTGGCTGACCGCGCCCGGGGTGACGCCGAGGCGGTGGGCGAGTTCCGTGGTGGAGGCGGGTTCGGCGAGCAGGAGCAGCAGGCGGGCGCGGGGGCGGCCGAGGAGGCGGACGAGCGCGTCGTCGGTGACCGGCGGGGGCTGCTCCGAGAGGGTGGCGCGGCCGCGGGCCGGATAGGCGAGGACCGGCGGCCGGGACGGATCGATCGTGGGCTGGGCGCCTCGGGCGAACAGCGTGGGCAGCAGCACCATCCCGCGCCCGGCGATGCCGACGATGTCGGTCCACGGCGCCGGGACCGTGAAGTGCTGGGTGGACAGCCGCAGTCGGCCGTCGTCCCAGCTGAGCCGGTCGTCCAGCCCGGACAGCATCGCGCCCGGGCCCTGCTCGGCGAGCACCCTGCCCCGGTGGGCGAGATCCGCCTCCAGGATGGCCTGGACACGCGGCCACCAGTCGTCGGCGAGGCACGTGTGCCAGTAGTCCTCGAGGGCGTTCACGGAGCGCTCCAGCAGGGCCGGCGGGTCCGTCAGACCGCGCGCCACGACCTCGGGCAGCGCACCGGCGGTGCGGTAGGTGGCGCGGAAGTCGGCGGCGACGACATCGGGCGGGGTGCGGCGGAGCGTGGCGAGTTCGTCGGCGACGGAGGGGCGGGCGCGGGTGGGCCGCGGGGTGAGGAAGTCGGGCACCCACAGCCAGGGCGCGGACAGGGCGGTCAGCATCTCGTGGTCGAGGCCGCCCAGGCGCGGCCGGATCCGGCGCAGCCAGGGCCGGTGGTGCGGGTAGCGGGCCGGGTCGTGCAGGCAGCGCAGTGAGAACACCGCCTCCTGCAGCGGGGAGTACGCGAAGGAGGTCGTGGCGAGGTCGCCGATGCCGAACCGGAACTCGATCATTGAGCGTCACGCTAAATCAATGCCGGACCGGGCCGGCGACCGGGTTGCCTGATCCGCATGACCACGACACGACCCGCACCGGAGACCGGCCGCGCCACCCGGGCCGCGGGACTGCTGCCCAAAGATCCCGCGCTGCGTCTGGCCACGGTGCTGACGGCCGTCAACTCCCTGGGCAACGGACTGTACTTCCCCCTCGGCGTCCTGTACTTCACCCGCATCGTCGGCCTGGACGCGACCGCGGTCGGCGTCGGTATGACGGTCGCCGGACTGGTCGGTGTGGCGGCCGGGGTGCCCGCCGGGCGGGCGGCGGACCGGTGGGGCGCCCGGCGGGTCGGGGCGCTGCTGTGGGGCGGTACGGGCCTGGCGACGGCCGCGTACACGCTGGTGCACTCCTGTGCCGGCTTCCTCCTCGCGGTGGTCGTGGCGACGGGGCTGCAGATGGCGAGCCGAGGGGTGCAGGGCGCGCTGTACGCGGACGTGCTGCCGGCGGCGACCCGGGTGGAGGCGCGGGCGTATCTGCGGATGGTGACGAACGTCGGCATGGGGGCGGGCGGCGCGCTCGGCGCCGTTGCGCTGCAACTGGACTCGCGCGCCGCGTACATGACCGTGATCGTGCTGAACGCGCTGTCGTTCGCCGGTCCGGCCCTGCTGGTGCCGCGGCTGCCGCTGGCCGCGCACGTCGCCGGGCGCCGGGGACCGGACGGCGGTTCGCAGCCGGCCGGCCCCTGGCGGGCGGTGCGCGATCTGCCGTTCCTGGCGGTGACGGTGCTGAACGCGGTACTCGTCGTGCAGTACTCGCTGTCCGAGGTCGGGCTGCCGCTGTGGATCGTGGAGCGGACCGGGGCGCCGCGCTGGACGGCGGCGCTGCTGATGATCGTCAACTGTGTACTGGTGGCGCTGCTCCAGGTGCGGGTGGCCCGGCGCGCGGCGCGGGTGCCGGCCGCGGTCCGGGCGATGGCCTGGTCGGGCCTGCTGCTGGCCGCGGCCTGCGCGGTGTACGCCCTGTCCGCCGGCCTCTCGCCCCTGTGGGCGGTGCTCGCGCTGATCGCCGGCTCGGTGGTGCAGGTCTTCGCCGAGGTGCTGTCGGCGGCCGGCGGCTGGACCCTCGGCTACGAACTCGCCGACGCCCGCGCGCACGGCGTCTACCAGGGCGTCTTCGGTGCGGGCATGTCGGC
Organism: Streptomyces sp. NPDC036813; assembly: GCF_055609245.1. Classification (NCBI taxonomy): domain Bacteria; kingdom Bacillati; phylum Actinomycetota; class Actinomycetes; order Kitasatosporales; family Streptomycetaceae; genus Streptomyces; species Streptomyces sp. NPDC036813. The sequence goes on from NZ_JBVJPV010000005.1 coordinate 366,380, forward strand.
GGGCATGATGGCGGGCCCGGCGTTGGTGACTGTCACCGCGATCGCCCACGGGGCGGTGGGCTGGGCGGTGTTGGGCGTTCTGTTCGCCCTGGCCGGGCTCGCGGTGACGCCCGCGGTGCGCTGGGCCCACCGGGACGGCGACTGGCGCGGGGAGACGGCCGAGGCCCGCTGAGGGCAGGCCGGGGCGCGCGCGGGCTGGGCCGGCTACAGCGCCTTGTACATGATGTGCAGTCCCACCAGCCCGTGCCGGGGGTGTTCGAAGGCCTGCGGAACGGTGCCCAGGATCGTGAAGCCGAGGGACTGCCACAGCCCGACGGCCGGGTTCGTCTCGACGACGGCGTTGAAGACCATGCCCCGGTAGCCGTGGGCCCTGGCCTCGGCCAGGATGTGCCCGGCGAGGGCGCGGCCGATGCCGCGGCCACCCCGGCCGGGGTCGACCATGAAGCCGGCGTTGGCGATGCGCGCGGCCGGGCCGCCGTAGTTGGGCGTCAGATACGCGGAGCCGATGACGGCACCGGTCTCGTCCTCGGCGACGTAGACGCGTTTGGCCGGGCTCATCCACAGGGCGCGGGCCGCTTCCTCGGTGGTGTCCGGGTCCCAGGCGTAGGTCTCGGCGGCGGCGACGATGCGGTGCCAGAACGGCCAGATCTGCGGCCAGTCCTCGGCCGCGGCTTCTCTGATCAGCATGGGCGTGAGTCTGACACGCCCATGCGGTCGGCGATCGCGATGGTCCTGCCCCGGAGCGGGTCAGTCCACGCTGGGCAGGATGTGCGGCTCGGCGAGGTCGTCCTCGTATCCGGCGAGGCGGATGGGGGCGGACCGGGCCCACACGTCGAGGCTGCCGATCTCTCCGGGCCGGCGGCCGGCGCGCTCCGTGCGTTCCTTGGGGCGCTGCTCGCGATTCGTCTTCTCTGGTGTCACCGCGCACTCCTTATGTGTCGGTCACCCGGGGGGCGTACGGGCCATACTCCGGCCTGTTCTTCGACGCCCGCTCGGGTCTGTCTCAAGGCGTTCGGACGCGGTGGCGTCGACAACTCACAGCGGATCAGGCCGTGGTGGACCGGCTTGCCCCATGACGGACGGTGGGTGTGGGTGGGACCCCGTTCTGCTGTCCGTCCGCTACAGATTAACCAAATGAGCGGGGCACCGCTCGATGGGGCTGAAAATTTGGGGTAACCATGGCAAGTCACGCACATGTCCCCACTAGGGAATTGAACCCTTTTGACCGGTTTGATGCCTTTTATCAGTCACTCGATCGGCCTATGTTCCCGCGCGGGTCTTCGACTTCGGCCCGCAGTTCAAGTGCCGTTGGCCGATCGATAAGCCGGCCGTGCTCTGCTGGTGCGCCGGCACCGGCTGTCTCGCGGGAGGACAGACGCATGGAACTGCGCAGCGTCGAGGAGCTGATGGATCTGCTGTACGCCTGCCGGGGCGTGCGGGACCTGCCGGCGGGCGCCGCCGCCCCGGCCGATCTGCACGACCGCGCCCTGCGCACCGCGGCGCTGCTGCGCCGGCGCCGGCCCGCCGACAAGGAGCTCCAGGTCGCCGGTCTGGTACTCGCCGTGGGACGCTTGCTGCGCCCCGGGGACGCCACCGGCGGCGCCGAACGCGCGGCCGGGGCCGTGCGCTCACTGCTCGGCGAGCGTGTCCACGAGCTGGTGCGCACGGCTCCGTGCGAGGCCGCCGCCACGGACGACGCGCTGCTCGCCCTGCGTCAGGCCGACGAGGAGGCGCGCACCGACGCCCTCGACGGCGGGGTCCTGGAGGACTGGCGCACGGTGCTGGAACTGCTCGCCGGACACCACGCCCGGACCGGCGCCGTCGACTGAGCGGCGAGCAGCGCGAGGGCGCAACCGAGCGAGAGACCGCGGGACGCGATCGCGAGAGACCGCGGAACGCGTCCCCCGGCGGGCCGAGGGGGGTGCCCCCTCGAAGTGGCCGGGGGGATGCCCCTCAATGTGGCCGAGGGGATGCCCCTCGATGGGGCCGAGGGGCGCCCGCTCGGACGTGGCCGAGGACCGCGCCCCCACAGCGGCCGGGGCCGCGGCCGCCGAAGGAGCCGCGCCGCGCCCCTTGAGAACCCGCGGGACGCGCCGTCACCACTTGCCCGGTGCGTAGTCCTTCAGGAAGACGCCGTACAGGTCCTCGCCCGCCTCGCCGCGCACGATCGGGTCGTAGACCCGGGCCGCGCCGTCGACCAGGTCGAGGGGCGCGTGGAAACCGGCCTCGGCCAGGCGCAGCTTGTCGTAGTGCGGGCGCTCGTCGGTGATCCAGCCGGTGTCGACGGAGCTCATGAGGATGCCGTCGCTGTCGAACATCTCCTGGGCGCTGGTCCGCGTGACCATGTTCATGGCGGCCTTCGCGGCGTTGGTGTTCGGGTGCCCGGCGCCCTTGTAACCGCGGTTGAAGACGCCCTCCATCGCGGAGACGTTGACGACGTACGCCCGGCCGCTGGCCGCCTTCTTCGCCGCGTCCGCCATCGCCGGGCGCAGCGCGCTGATCAGGATGAACGGGGAGGTGTAGTTGCACAGCTGGGTCTCGAGCAGCTCGACCGGGGAGATCTGGTCGATGGTCTGCACCCAGGTGTTGCTGTCGACGACGTCCGGGACGAGACCGCCGGCGTCGATGGCGGTGCCGTCCAGGTGCCGGGCGACGCTGGCGTTGCCCGCGACGAGGGCGAGGTCGGCGACCTTCTGCGCGTCCAGGCCGCTGGTACCGATGGGCAGCGCGGCGATGCCGTCGACCGCCCCGGAGTTGAAGGCGCCGATCACGTGGTGGGCGGGGAGCTCCCCGGCGGGCAGCGGGGCGCTCTCGCCCTCGACGAGCGCCGCGTAAGCGGAGGGCAGGCGGCGGACCGTCTGCGTCGCGTTGTTGATCAGGATGTCGAGCGGGCCGGCCTCGGCGACCTGCTCGGCCAGGGCCACGGCCTGCGCCGGGTCACGCAGGTCGATGCCGACGACCTCGAGGCGGTGCAGCCAGTCCGCCGAGTCCTCCATCGCCTTGAAGCGGCGGATGGCGTCCTTGGGGAAGCGCGTGGTGATCGTGGTGTGCGCGCCGTCGCGCAGCAGCCGCAGCGCGATGTACATGCCGATCTTGGCGCGGCCGCCGGTGAGCAGGGCCCGCTTGCCGGCGAGGTCGGCGCGGACGTCCCGCTTGGCGCGGTTCAGGGCGGCGCACTCCTGGCACAGCTGGTGGTAGAAGTAGTCGACCTCGACGTAGCGCTTCTTGCAGGTGTAGCAGGAGCGGGGGCGCTGGAGTATCCCCGCGATCCGGCCGGGCTCGACCTTGGAGGACGGCAGGATGCCCTCGGTCTCGTCGTCGATGCGCTCGGCGGAGCCGGTCGCGGTGGCCTCGGTGACCGCGCGGTCGTGAGCGGTCTTGGCGGCGCGGCGCTCCTGGCGGCGGCGCTGCTTGACCGTGCGGTAGATGTGCGAGGTCGCCCGGCGCACGGCGATCGCGTCGGGGTGGTCGACGTCGATCCGGTCGAGCTCCTCCAGCACGCTCAGGCACACGGCCAGGCGCTCGGGGTCGATGCCGGGCCCGTACACCACCTCGTCCGTGGTCGCCGAGCCGTCCTCTGTCACCGTCATCGCGCTGCCGATCCCTGGTCTGGTCCCGCGGCGCTCCGACCGCGCCCGCTTTCGAACGCGGAATTCTAACGGAGCGCCGTACCCGGGGACCAAACCGTTCGGGCTCAGTCGGCGCACGCTGTGAGCAGTGTCTCCACCTCCCGGGACAGGGCCGCCGCGAACCGGTCGAGATCGGGTACGGCCTCGGCGTCGGCGACGAGGCCGTAGTGGACCCGGCCCTGGTACGTCGAGACCGCGACCGCCAGGGACTGGCCTCGGGCCAGGGGCGCGAGCGGGTGGACCGCGGTGAGCGGGTTCCCGCCGAGCTTCAGGCTGAGGCTGGGCAGCGGCACGCTGGTGACCAGGATGTCGAACCACAGCCGGGCGGCCTGCGAGACCAGCGGCCCGCCGAGCCGGTGACCGAGCGCCGGGACGTGGTCGGCTAGCAGCGCCACCGCGCCGGCGCCCCGGCCCGGGCCGGCGTCCTTGTTGCGGTCCATGGCGACGCGGACCGCGGCGAGCCGGCCCAGCGGGTCGCTCTCGCCGACCGGGAGCCGTATCAGATACCCGGAGAGCCGGTTGCCCTGCGGGTGGGCGGTGCGCGGGCGGCGTTTGGACACCGGGATCAGGGCGCGGGGCGCGACACCCTCGCTGCCGTCGCCGCGCTCGTCGAGCCAGGTGCGCAGCGCCCCGGCGACGACTGCGATCAGCACGTCGTTGACGGTGCCGCCGACGGTCTTGCGGACGCGGTGCACGTCGTCCAGGTCGAGGATCACGCCGGCCGTGCGGCGAGTGCCCGACGGCTCGGCGGTCAGCGCGGGCGTGCTGCGCATGGCGAGCGTGGACGCGGCCACCGAGGCACCGATGTCGAGGGCGCGGCCGACGTCGGACAGCGCACCGGACACCGCGCCGCGCACCAGCGAGGGGAGCCGGCGCACGTCTGGCAGCAGTCCGCGCGGCGGCTGAGCGGGCCGGGGCCGGGGTTCGGGCATCTCGATCGGGTCGAGGATGGCGGCGGCCAGCCCGAGCGCCCGCAGTCCGTCGGCCAGGGCGTGGTGGAACTTGAACAGCACCGCGAACGACACCCCGTCGGCGCCGGGCAGCACATGCGCCTCCCACGGCGGCCGGTCGCGTTCCAGCGGGCGCTCCATGAGCCGGCCGGCCTCGGCGTGGAAGTCGGCGGTGGGTGCGTGCAGCCGGATGTGGTCGAGCGGGTCGAAGTCCGGCACGGGTTCGCGGACGGCCCCGCCGAAGGAGAACGGTGGGCGTGCCCGCAACGGTTGCCACACGTCGCGGATCCGCATGCGCAGCCCGGGCACGGCCGCGGCGCGCGCGGCGAGCAGGTCGGCCGCGTGCGCGCCCGCGGTCGGCGAGTGGGCGGAGAAGATGCCGAGGGCGCCCAGGTGCATGGGATGCTCGGGGGACTCGATGTTCCAGAACGCCAGATCGAGGGGTGCGAGCAGATCAGAAGTCAAGGGCTTGCCTCGCGTCGACGGACGGATGAACCAGCAGTCAAACCCCTGCACCCGATTACGGTCAAGTACGATCAGGCTACGCTCAGTTAACAGCAGATTAAGTCCCGCCCTTCGAGTGAGGGGTGGGACTCATGGGACAACTGAGGTCAGTTCGCCGCGGCAGGCCCCCCTCCTGCGCCACACCCCACCCGGACGGCCGCGGGCCGACCGGGGGCGGCGGTCAGGACCGGCAGCCCGTTCAGCTCCCTGCCGCACCGGCCAGGCGTGGCCGGGCACCGCCGTACTCACCACCGAGCGGGGCGCGTTCGCCGTCGGGAGGGACGGCAGGGTGGAGCCGAACAGCCGTCTGGAGTCCGCGGCGGGCGAGTGGCTCCCTCGTCACCGACGGCGAAGAATGGAGGCGTCCCCTGTGTCGCAGCGAGTCCGCTGCGACGGCACTCTCTGCAGAAAGGGGCGAGGGAGATGTCGAAGGTATCCAGGGAGACGGCCTCCCAGGGCGGCGACTTCGGAATCGTTCTCGACCGGTCCGAGGAGTTGGACGACTACACGGTCGACTTCATCACCTTCCGGGAGAACGTCGATCACACGCCGCTGCTGCGGGGGCTGCCCGACGACCGGTGCCAGTGCCCGCACTGGGGCTACGTCTTCAAGGGGCAGCTGATCTTCCACTACGCGGACCACGACGAGGTCTACGAGGAGGGCGACGCATACTACGCACCGCCCGGGCACGTCCCCGTACGCACCGCGCCGGGCACCGAGGCCCTGCAGTTCAGCCCGACCCGGGAGGTGCGCCCCACCAGCGAGGCCATCATGAAGAACTTCCGGGCGATGCAGGAGGCCAAGGGCTGACCGGTCCGCAGGCTACGACACCCGCTGGCCCTTCCCGAGGGCGATCACCCCGCTCTTGGAGACGGTGTACAGCTCCGCGTCCCGGCTCGGGTTGACGCCGATCGTTGCGCCCGGGGGAACCTCCACGTTCTTGTCGAGGATCGCGCCGCGCACGATCGCGCCCCGGCCGACGTGCACGTTGTCGTGCAGCACCGAACCCTGCACCACCGCACCCGGGTCGACCACCACCCCCGGGGACAGCACGGACCGGGTGACCTGGCCGCGGATCAGGCACCCCGCACTGATGATCGACTCGCCGGCTATGCCGCCGGCGTTGAAGCGGGCCGGCGACAGGTCGGTGGAGTGGGTGTAGATGGGCCAGTGCCGGTTGTAGAGGTTGAACGCCGGACGCTCGGCGATGAGGTCCATGTGCGCCTCGTAGTACGCGTCCAGGGTGCCCACGTCCCGCCAGTAGCCCTGGTCGCGGCTGGTCTCGCCGGGAACGTGGTTGGCGCTGAAGTCGTACAGCTGCGCCTCGCCGCGCTCGGTGAGCTGGGGCAGGATCGAACCGCCCATGTCGTGCACGGAACGTTCGTCCTCGGCGTCCCGGTGCAGGGCCTCGATCAGCGCCTTGGTGGTGAAGATGTAGTTGCCCATCGACGCGAACACGCACGCCGGGTCGTCCGCCAGGCCCGGCGGGTCGGCCGGCTTCTCCAGGAAGCGCTGCACCGTCCGGCCGTCCGAACCGGGTGTGATCACGCCGAACGACGAGGACTCGCTGCGCGGCACCCTGATCCCGGCCACCGTGACGCCCGCGCCGCCCTCGATGTGCTGGGCCAGCATCTGGCGGGGGTCCATCCGGTAGACGTGGTCGGCGCCGAACACGGCGACGTACTCCGGCTGCTCGTCGTGGATCAGGTTCAGCGACTGCAGGATCGCGTCGGCGCTGCCCAGGTACCAGCGCGGGCCGAGGCGCTGCTGGGCGGGGACCGGTGTGACGTAGTTGCCGAGCAGGCTGGACATCCGCCAGGTCGTGGTGATGTGCCGGTCCAGCGAGTGCGACTTGTACTGCGTCAGCACGCAGATGCGCAGGATGTCGCCGTTGACGAGGTTGGACAGCACGAAGTCGACGAGGCGGTACGTCCCGCCGAAGGTGACCGCCGGTTTGGCGCGATCGGCGGTCAGGGGCATCAGTCGCTTGCCCTCTCCGCCCGCGAGCACGATGCCGAGCACCGAAGGACCACCACGACGCATGGCCGCTCCCCTCACCTGGTTGACCGATGCCTGCCCCTGGTCAGGGCGCGTTACGCCTGTTTGGTGCCGCCGAGAATCTCCTCGTAGAGCCGTACCGTGCGCCGCGCGACCGCGTCCCAGCCGAACCGGGTGACCGCCCGCTCGCGTCCCGCCTCACCCATCCGCCGGGCGGCCGCCGGATCCGCGAGGACGCCGTCCAGCGCGCGGGCGAGACGCGACTCGAAGTGTTCGTCCACGTCGACGAGTACCCCGCTCTCGCCGTCCTCGACGACCTCGGGGATGCCGCCGACCCGGGAGGCGACCACCGGGGTGCCGCAGGCCATCGCCTCCAGGTTCACGATGCCGAGGGGCTCGTACACCGACGGGCAGACGAAGGCCGCCGCGTGGGTGAGCAGCTGGATCACCTCGGGGCGCGGCAGCATGCGCGGGATCCAGTGCACCCCGTCGCGTACGGCGCTCAGCTCCTCGTACAGCGTGCGGAACTCGCGGTCGATCTCCGGCGTGTCGGGCGCGCCCGCGCACAGCACGACCTGCGCGCCCCGGTCGATGTCCCGCACGGCCCGCAGCAGGTGCGGGACGCCCTTCTGCCGGGTGATGCGGCCGACGAACAGGACGTACGGGCGCCGCGGGTCGACACCGGCTCTGACCAGGGCGTCGGTGCCGGGGTCGGGCCGGTACAGCGCGGTGTCGATGCCGTTGTGGACGATGTGCACCCGGGCCGGATCGAGCGCCGGATAACAGGCGAGGATGTCCTCGCGCATGGCGCCGGAGACGGCGATCACCGCGTCGGCGGCCTCGATGGCGGTGCGCTCGGCCCAGCCGGACAGCGCATAGCCGCCGCCGAGCTGCTCTGCCTTCCAGGGGCGCAGCGGCTCCAGCGAATGCGCGGTCACCACGTGCGGGACGCCGTAAAGCAGCTTCGCGAGGTGGCCGCCGAGGTTGGCGTACCAGGTGTGCGAGTGGACCAGGTCGCGGCCCTGCAGGGCGGCGGCCATCGACAGGTCCACGGAGAAGGTGCGCAGCGCGTCGTTGGCGTCGTCGAGGCGGGACCAGGAGCGGTGGCGCTGGATGCCGGCCGCTTTGTCCGCGCTCGAGCCCTCGCCCCAGCAGTGCACGTCGAGATCGACCAGGGGGGCGAGTTCGCGGGCCAGGAACTCCACATGGACGCCCGCGCCGCCGTACACGTCCGGGGGGTACTCCCGGGTCAGCAGTCCCACTCGCACCCGTCGACCCCCTGTGCTCGGCGGTAGTTGCCCAACGGTCTCCTTTCATGGTCACCCAGACGGGGCGCGTGGGGAAGAGCGCGGGGGCCTCAAGAAGCAACAGTCGCCGCACACGCCTCCGCCGGGCACCCGGTAGTACAGGCAGCAGCTGCGGCGGCGGAATGTCTGGGGGCCGGCCGGAGTGCCGGTCGCGGGAGCCGTCAGGGTGCCGGCTTCGGCGAGGTCCGGGTGGGCGAGCAGGGCGGCGGTCAGGGTGCGGGCGCGGGACGCGGCGTCGGGACGGCCGTGGGCGAGCGCCCATCCCTCCAGTTGGCGGCCGGCTCCGGCCAGCGCGGAGGCGGCGTTGCCGCGCAGCAGACCGGGGGCGAGGCGGTGACGGGCGCGCAGGGCAGTGGCGAGCGGGTGCAGATGGCCGTCCAGGACGGCGCGGGCCACATCCTGCGCGGCAGCCCGGGGGTGGTCCCCCGGCGCGTCCCCGGCGTGCGGGTCCGGGCGCAGCTCCGTCAGCCACAGGTCGTCGGGGGCGCTGCCCCGCGGATCCCAGCGCAGCAGCCCCGGGGCGAGGTCGGGGAGCGTGCGGTACAGCACGGCACAGCCGAGGGCCACGGACCACAGCCGGGCCGCCAGCCCCTGGTGGGCGATGGACGCCGCGACCCGGGCCTCGGGCGCGCGGATACCGACGGCGACCCTGCGCACACGGGTGTCGAGCGGATCCGGTCGGACCCGCGCGCGTGCGCCGCCGTAGGCGTCCGCGAGGGTGGGCAGCGCACCGTGCGCGGCTGCGGCCGTGCGCAGGAGGAAGAACCCGCCGAGCGGACGCAGGGCAGCGAGGTCGGGGTCGAGGTCCACGAGCAGCAGTAGTACCAAGGGCGTTCGGGGCCGTGATCACCGGGTCGTCACCCCTGTCACCCCTCTGAGGGATGACGGGACACGAGTCGTACTCCATCGGCAGTAGGAAGCATTGCGTGCTCAGGGACGACGACGGGAAGAGGGCGAAGCGGCATGGTGTTGCCCATGCAAGCCGACCGTTCGTCGCGCCGGGCCCGGAGCCCCCGCCTCCCGCGAAGGAGACGCTCATGAGCGCCCTCGCGTTGTCCGTCCTGCTCTCGCTCGTCTCCGCCGTCGCCTACGCGGCCGGGGCGATCGTGCAGGAGCGGGTCGCCGCGACCGGCGCCGGCGAGAGCTACGCACCGCTGCGCAGGCCCGCCTGGTGGGGTGCGCTGGCGCTGAACGGCCTCGGCGGTCTGCTGCACGTGGTGGCGCTCGCCTGCGGCCCGCTCAGCCTGGTGCAGCCGCTCGGCGCGCTCACGATCGTGCTGGCGCTGCCCATGGCGGCCCTGTTCGTCGGCCGCCGGGCCGGGGCGACCGCCTGGCGGGGCGCGATCATGGCCACGGTGGGCCTGGCGGGCCTGCTGGCCCTGGTCGGGATGTCGGCGGCGCAGTCGCTGGACACGCCGCAGCGCGTGGCGAGCGCGCTGGTCGCCGGTGCCGCGGTCGCGGCGCTGATGGTGGCGGGCCGGGCCGCGCACCGGCATCCGGCGGTGCGCGGCGTGCTGCTGGCGACCGCTGCGGGCGTGGCGTTCGGCATGTCCTCGGTGTTCACCAAGACCGTCGCCGTGGACCTCACCGGCGGCCCGGCGGTGTCCGACGTGCCGTCGCTGGCGGTCATCGGCGTGTTCGCCTGTGCCGGGGTCCTGCTGTCCCAGGCCTCCTACCGCGGCGCCGGTCTGACGGCGCCGCTGGCCACCCTGACGGTGGTGAACCCGGTGGTCGCGGCGGCGGTGGGCATCACGATGTTCGGCGAAACCTTCCGCCACGGCACGACCGGCACGGTGCTGGCGCTGGGGTGCGGGGTCCTCGCGGCGGGCGGGCTGATCCTGCTGACGACGGAGCGGCTGGCGGAGACGGCGGGGGCGGCCGGGGCCGAGATGGCGGGGGTGCCCGCGGTGGAGACGGCGGGGCTGTCGTACCGGGCCGACGCGGGTTCCGTGGACGCAGCGGTGAACGTACCGGTGGATGTGCCGCTGCACGCGCCGGTTGGGGGACGGGAGTCGGCGGAGGCGTCGCCGGAGGTGCCGGCGCCGGACCCGGCATCGGTGGAGGGGTCGCCGGAGGTGCCGGTGCCGGCGTCCGTCGAGGTGCCGGTCGTGGCGGCCGTGCCCGCGCAGGGAGGGGTACGGCCCGTTCCCGCGGCCTCGGCGGGTTCCGGCTCGGCGGCGCACCGGAGCGGGGAGGCGGCGAGCGGGACCGACGAGGTGCTCCACGTCTGTGCCCCGCTCTTTGTCAGTGCCTGTGTCCCGGTGCTCGTGCCGGGCGTGCCGGTCCTGGTGCCGGACCGGCATCGCGCCCGGGTCAGATCCTGACGCCGCCGGCCCGCAGATACGCCAGCGGGTCCACGTCCGTCCCGAAGCCGGGTCCGGTCCGGACCTCGAAGTGCAGGTGCGGGCCCGTGCTGTTGCCGGTGGAGCCGGTACGGCCGATGCGCTGACCGCCGCCCACGGACTGCCCCGCCCGCACCGAGATCGCCGACAGGTGCGCGTACTGGGTGTAGCGGCCGTCGGCGTGCCGGATCACCACCTGGTAGCCGAACGACCCGCCCCACCCCGCGTCCACGACCTCGCCCGAACCGACGGCCCGCACGGACGTACCGGTCGGCACGGGGAAGTCGACGCCGGTGTGGTAGCCCTTCGACCAGGAGGAGCCCGCCACGTGGTACGGCGTGCCGATGCCGCCGCCGACGGGCGCGACGAGGGCGTGACCGCCGGCCTTCCGGCTCGGCTCCGGCGTGGCCTTCCTGGTCTTCTCCCCCGCCCTCTTCTTCGCCGGCTCCTTCGCCGTCCTCTTCGCCGGCGCCGTAGTGCCTGCGTGGCCGTGGCTCTTCGGGGCGGCCTTCGTCGCACCTCCGCCGTGCACCCGCAGCCGCTGGCCGGGCAGGATGAGGTCGGGGTCGGCGCCGATGGTGGTGCGGTTCGCCTCGTAGAGCCGCTGCCAGCCCCCGGCCACGTGCTGTGTCTCGGCGATGCCGGAGAGGGTGTCACCGTGGAGCACGGTGTACATCTCGGTCCGGCCCGCCCGGGACTGGGGCGTGGTCTGCGGCTGGACGTCGCGCACCGACGACCGCCCGGCGGACCGCTCCACGGGCCGGGATGCGGTGCGGGCGCTGTCCGGGTGGACGTCGGGTGCCGGGCCGCCCCTGGTCAGCCCGGCCTGCACCGAGCACACCGGCCAGGCGCCGGGGCCCTGTCCGTCGAGCACCTTCTCCGCGACGGCGATCTGCTGCTGCCGCGTGGCGAGGTCGGCGCGCGCGGCGTACTTGGTGCCGCCGTACGCCGCCCAGGTGGACTGGGTGAACTGCAGGCCGCCGTAGTAGCCGTTGCCGGTGTTGACACTCCAGTGGCCGCTGGACTCGCAGGCGGCGACCTTGTTCCAGGTGCTCGCGTCGGCGGCGTGCGCGGCACCGGCACCGGCACCGATGAGCGGCAGGGCGATGCCCGCACCGCCCGCCGTGACGGTGAGTGAGGCGCGGTTGATCCTGTTCGGCTGGTACCGGCGGTGCCGGCCGCGTACGGCCATGCTGGGAGCCCCCCTCGACACGCGTGAGCGTCAGGAGCGGCACAGTAGGCGCCGGGAACAGACCATGACAAGACAGCGATTCGGCCTCCCGGCGGTGTCAAGTGGCCGGGAATAGCCGTCCGTTGAGCCGAAAGCTGAGGCGCCTGGCGCCTTCCGTGCGTACTGAGGGTGCGGCGCCGCCTGATGTGCGGCCGGCGTACCGGCACGTCAGCATGGTCGAGAGGCGATACTGGCGGGCAGGAACGGCACGATCTTTCCCCCACCCTTCCCATGTCTTGCAGTCCCCATGTCTTCTAGGTCTTCGGGAGCAGGCGGTATGAGCACTTCAGCGCAGATCGGCGTCACTGGACTCGCGGTGATGGGCCGCAATCTCGCCCGTAATTTCGCGCGCAACGGCTATGCGGTGGCGTTGCACAACCGGACGGCTGCGCGCACGCACGCGCTGGTGGAGGAGTTCGGGCACGAGGGCGACTTCGTCGCGACGGAGACCGCCAAGGAGTTCGTGGACGCGCTGGAGCGGCCGCGCCGCCTGGTGATCATGGTGAAGGCCGGCGATCCGACGGACGCGGTGATCCAGGAGTTCGCCCCGCTGCTGGAGCCCGGCGACATGATCATCGACGGTGGCAACGCGCACTTCGCGGACACCCGGCGCCGGGAGCGGGAGCTGCGTGAGCGGGGCATCCACTTCGTCGGCACGGGCATCTCCGGCGGCGAGGAGGGCGCGCTCAACGGCCCGAGCATCATGCCGGGCGGCTCGACGGAGTCGTACGACTCTCTCGGTCCGATGCTGGAGAAGATCTCCGCGAAGGCGGCGGACGGGGCGCCGTGCGTGACGCACGTCGGTCCCGACGGCGCCGGGCACTTCGTGAAGATGGTGCACAACGGCATCGAGTACGCCGACATGCAGCTGATCGGCGAGGCGTATCAGCTGCTGCGCGAGGTCGCCGGGTACACGCCGGCCGAGATCGCGGAGATCTTCCGCACCTGGAACACCGGCCGGCTCGACTCGTATCTGATCGAGATCACGGCGGAGGTGCTGGCGCACGTCGACGCGGCCACGGGCAAGCCGTTCGTGGACGTGGTGGTGGACCAGGCCGAGCAGAAGGGCACCGGCCGCTGGACGGTGCAGATCGCCCTCGACCTCGGCGTGCCGGTGTCGGGCATCGCGGAGGCGGTCTTCGCACGGTCGCTGTCGGGCCACGCGGCGCTGCGGGCCGCGTCCCGCGAGCTGGCGGGTCCCAAGGCGGCGCCGCTGTCCAAGGCGGACGCGGCGACCTTCGCCGACCGGGTGGAGCAGGCGCTGTACGCCTCGAAGATCGTGTCGTACACGCAGGGCTTCCACGAGATCGCCGCGGGCAGCGAGGAGTACGGCTGGGAGATCGACCTCGGCGCGGTGTCGTCGATCTGGCGCGGCGGCTGCATCATCCGGGCCGCGTTCCTCGACCGCATCCGCGCCGCGTACGACGCACGGCCGGACCTGCCGAGCCTGCTGAGCGACGAGACGTTCGCCCGGGAGATCGCGGCGGCGCAGGACAGCTGGCGCGAGGTGCTGGTCGCCGCGACCCTCCAGGGCGTGCCGACCCCCGGCTTCGCCGCGGCCCTCGCCTACTACGACGCCCTGCGCGCCGAACGCCTCCCGGCCGCGCTCACGCAAGGCCAGCGCGACTTCTTCGGCGCGCACACCTACCGGCGCGTCGACCGCGAGGGTTCCTTCCACACGCTGTGGGGCGGGGACCGGTCGGAGGTCACGGCGTAGGAGGGCGGGGCTCGGTGAGGGGAGGCGTGACCGCCCTGCTCCTCGCAGCCACCCTCGACGTGCCCTAGGTCAGCGGCGGACCCGGTTCCGGGTTCGGGACCGGTTCGGGGCCGGGCGGGATCGGTGACGGGTCCGGCTCCGGGAGCGGGGTCGGGCCCGGGGGCTGCGGGTTCGGGCCGGGCCCGGGCGGCGGGATCGGCCCGGGCCCCGGGGGTGGCGGCGTGGGCTGCGGCCCCGGACCAGGGGGCTGGGGGACGGGTGGCGGCCCCGGCGGCTGGGGCGTGGGGTCAGGCCCCGGCCCCGGCGGCTGCGGAGTCGGCTCGGGGCCCGGCCCCGGCGGCTGCGGAGTCGGCTCGGGGCCCGGCCCCGGCGGTGGGGGGGCCGGCGAGGGATCCGGCGGCGACACCGGCTCCGGGTAGGGCTGCTGGGGGTGGGGGCCGGGTGTCGGGCCCGGGTGCACCGGGTCGTGGTACGGGTCGGTCATGGCGTCCTCCGGCCAGTCGGTCGACGGTGGCTCCTGGACTACTCCCCCGCGTACCCGGCGCCCGCGCGGCCAGTCACCCGGTGGAGCCGCGACGCACCCTCCGCATGGCCCAACGCCGGTACGGGGTCCGGGGACCGGGCCGGCGGGGGCGAGGGCTCACGGTGGACGGCGCGGGGGCGAGGGCTCACGGTGGACAGCGCGGGGGCGAGGGCTCACGGTGGACGGCGCGGGGGCGACGCCGGCCGGCGCCGCGCCCCTCCCCCGCCTCACGCCCTCCTTGCCCCCACCGGTCGATCCCCTTGCCCCGCCGGATGGCCCGGTGCCCCGCGCCCCGACCGGACGCCCCGTCAGCCGAACATGCCCGGCTCGTAGCCGCCCGCCGGCTGTCGGACGAGGACGTTCGCGCGGTTGTAGGCGTTGATGAGGGCGATGAGCCCGACCAGCGCCCCGAGCTGTTCCTCGTCGTAGTGCTTGGCGGCGTTCGCCCACACCTGCTCCGAGACGCCGCCCGCCGCGTCCGCGATCCGTGTGCCCTCCTCGGCCAGTTCCAGGGCAGCCCGCTCGGCCTCGGTGAAGACCGTCGCCTCCCGCCAGGCGGCGACGAGGTTGAGCCGGACCGATGTCTCCCCCGCGGCCGCCGCGTCCTTGGTGTGCATGTCGGTGCAGAAGCCACAGCCGTTGATCTGGCTGGCCCGGATCTTCACCAACTCCTGCGTCGCGGCGGGCAGCGAGGAGTCCGCGATCGCCTTCCCGGCGGAGTTGAAGTGCCGGATGAGCTTGCCCGCCACCGGGTTCTCGAAGAGGTTCAGCCGAGCGTCCATCATGGGCTCCCTGTGCGTCGTGGTCGGTTGCACCCATACGACGGGTCGGCCCACCCCGATGTGACAGCTTCTGATGTGACCTGCGTCACCCCGGACGCACGCCGACGGAAAGAGCCCTTTCGGGAGCCGGTGGCTAGAACCGCCCAGGATGGGCGGCCAGCCATTCCTTCGCCGCGGTGCGCAGCTCGGGGTCGGCGGCCGGAGCCTCGTCGGGATGCTTGGCGGCCCACTTCACGACGTACGGGCACAGGGGGGCGACGGGAACACCCTCGCGCCCGGCGATGGCGTACAGCTCGCGCGCGAGGGAGGACGCGATGCCCTTCCCCTCGTGCGCGGGCTCGACGATGGTGTGGACCGGGACCAGGGCGGTGCGCGGGGAGTCGAGCACGAAGTACTCGATGTGCCCGACGACCTCGCCGTCGCCGAGGGCCTCCAGCCGGCCGGCGGCCCGGTCGTCGCGGATGTCGATGTCGCTCATGGCCACGCTCCTGATCATCGGTCCCGGGTCGGCGTCAGGCCGTGACGGCCTGCGGGCTGCGCTCCTGGTCCGAGCCCGGCACCGGCTCCGACGGGTCGGCACCCAGGGCCACGATCCGGTTGCCCTGGTCCACGTGCACCACCCGCGGCGTCAGCGCCCGCGCCTCGGCGTCGGTGACCTGAGCGTAGCTGATGATGATCACCAGGTCGCCGGGGTGCACGAGATGGGCGGCGGCTCCGTTGATGCCGATCACCCCGGACCCGCGCTCCCCCTCGATGACGTACGTCTCGAGCCGCGCGCCGTTGGTGATGTCGACGATGTGCACCAGCTCACCGGGCAGCAGATCGGCGGCGTCGAGCAGATCGGCGTCGATGGTCACGGATCCCACGTAGTGCAGGTCGGCCTGGGTGACGGTGGCGCGGTGGATCTTGGACTTGAACAGAGTACGCAGCACTTTGGACTCCTGAAAGACGGCTCCCTGCCTGCTTTGTACAGGTCAAGGGCGGTCTTCACTCTACACGGGGACGGGTCGAAGTCGATGATTGTGAGGAACATCGCTTCTCTTAGGAGGAAAGCCTTCCTACCTGGGCTTCCGCGCCGACCAGGCTGTTGTGACGCCATCAACGGGGTACCTGTTCGGTCACCGTTTCGGGATGTCCGGAACTGACGCTGACCAGATGCTGACCTACCTGACGTCACATCAGGTGCAGGCGGGGCAGCGCCATTCGCCACAGCTGCTCCAGATCGGGGCGCGCAGCCGCTCGATCGCGTCGTCCTGTCTGCCGTCGCCGGCCTCTTCACGCTACTTGCCGAGGACGTCCCGCAACCGAATCGCGTACGGGCAGTGGCCGCACGTGCGCCTCGTCACCGAAGAAGCCAAGGAGCTGTGCGAGGAGCGGCCTGGCGGCGTCGGCGTCCTCGGCGGCCTGGTAGCGGGCGGCCAGGCGCACGGCCTCGACGACCATCCGCACATCTCACGGGCCGCACCGATGAGCAGTCTTCTTGGTCATGTGCGCTGCTCCGTTTTCCCGCCGTGCAGCCGTGCCTGCCGTTCGGTGCTCATCCGTGGGTCGACCGGTCGGCGGCCTGCCGATCGTTCTCCTCCAGGACCTGTCGCTCCTTCGCCCAGCCGATCGTCATCACGGCGGCCATGACCGACCGGCGAACCCAGCGCCGTCCGCGCTTCGGCGGGCGAGGGCGCCCGTGGTGATGAACGCCGGCCAAGGACATGACGTTGTCCCGTCGCTCCACGGCGAGTTCGGACGCCGCGCAGAACGCGCGTCCGTCGTTGCGGAGGTTCACCCAGTGCCGCACCCCGACGCCGAGCAGGGCGACGGCCAGAGCCGCGAGGTCACCGCTCGGCTCGTGGCGGCGCAGGGCACTCGGCTACATCGACGTCTGGCGCACCGAGCAGCCGGAGCCCTTGGGCCAGCAGGACGCGGACCTGCCGGCCGCTTCATCGCAGACCTGCCCAAGCCCGGACCCGGCCCGCTGAACGCACGTGTCGGCTGACACGCCGGCCCATCGGAGAACTGGGGGCCGAGACGCACGTGTGATGGAATGCCCAAGGAGGAGCGAGCATGGCCCAGTTGGCGTCCCGCTCCTCAGTTCGTGGGCGGGTCCCTGCGGCCGGACCGGTGCTTAAAGAGAGGTGTGACGGCGGTGACCGGTCGCCGTCAGGCTGGCGTATTGCCCGGCCCGTTCCAGCAGGCGGGGAACACCCGTTTCGAGCGCGGGCCCGAAGGTCGTGTCGTTCGGGCGCTCGCCGCGCTGCCAACGGGTGTAGATGGCCTCGCAGAAGATCGCTGCCTTCCACAGCGCGAGGGTCTGATACCAGGGCAGCGACGTCAGATCGACGCCCGTGCGGCGCTGGTAGCGCTCTGCCAGCTGGCGCTGGGTGAGGTAGCCGGGCAACCGGGTCACCCGGGTGAGTTCGAGCGGGGTGGTGGGGCGGCCTGCCTCGGAATACGTGGCGGTCAGGTACCCCAGATCCGCCAGCGGGTCCCCGAGCGTCGCCATCTCCCAGTCCAGGATCGCGAGGACCCTGGCGGGGGCCTGGGGAGCGAACATGAGATTGCCCATGCGGTAGTCACCGTGCACCACCGAGGCCGCCCGGCTCGCCGGCAGGTTGCGCGCGAGCCAGTCCGAGATCCGCTCCACCGCGGGCAGGCTGCGTGTGGTGTTGACCTCCCAGAGCCCGCGGAACCTGTCGACCTGGCGGCGGAGATACCCCTCGGGGGAGCCCAGGGTGGCGAGCTCCCCTCCGGTCACGTCGATGCCGTGCAGAGCCACGAGGGTGTCGACGACGGCCTCGCTGGTGGCCTGACGCTGTTCGGCGGGAGAGAGGTGGGCCGGGATGGTGTCGGTGACGACCGTCCCGTCGAGCCGGGACATGAGGTAGAACGGCACACCCAGAAGCGACTCGTCCTCGCAGACGGCGAGGATCTCCGGCACCGGTACCCCGTGTCCGCCGAGGATCTTCTGGATGCGGGCCTCGCGCACCATGTCGTGTGTCGACTTCGGCAGCGGCGGCCGCGGGCCACGGCGCAGGACCACGCAATCACCACCCCGCTCGATCAGATAGGTGATATTGGAGTGGCCGTCGCCGATGCGCTGCCAGGCGAGCGGGCCGCTGCCGATGCCGTGGGCGTCGAGGAAGCCGGTGACCGCGTCGAGGACCAGGAGTGGCGGGCTGTCGAGGTGACGGGCCTTCTCCCAGCTCGCGACGACCTCCACGCCGTCAGGGACGGTGTGCATCACGCGCCCCCGTCCCGGCCGACGACGGCATCGCCCCGGTACGGCTCACCGGCGCGGACCGCGGCGCCGCGGCCGGCCGAGGCCCGGCGAGCGATGGCCCACCGGTGGGTCTCGTTGGAGCCGTCGTAGATGCGGAACGGGCGGACCTCGTTGAGGTACTGCGCCAGCGGGAGCCCGTCGGAGACTCCGTCCCCGCCGCAGATCTGGATGGCGCGGTCGATCACCCGGAAGATCGCCTCGGAGCAGTGGACCTTCGCGACCGACGACATCGCGGACCCCGCCTTCGGATCACCGTGCAGCAGCGCCGCCGTCTTGGTGATGATCGCGTCGGAGGTCTCGATGTCGATCACGGACTCGGCGATCAGGTGCTGTGCCAGGCCGAGCGAGTCGATCGGACCGCCGAACAGCTCCCTCTTCCCCGCCCGGTCCAGCGCGATGTCGAGCGCGCGCCGTGCCAGCCCCAGCCATCGCATGCAGTGGGTGAGACGTGCGGGTCCGAGCCGCACCTGGGCGTAGCGGAAGCCGAGTCCGACCTCACCGAGTACCGCCTCGTCGGGGACGAAGGAGTCGTCGATGTACAGGTGAGGGTGGCCGCCGTCGATGGAACGGTCGACGGTGTGGATCGCCTCGCCGATCCGGACGCCGGGGTTGGTCATGTCGACGAGGAACATGGTGGCCCCTTCGGGGGAGCCGTCCAGTGCCGGGGTCCGTGCCATCACGATGCAGAACGCCGCGCCCACGGCGCCGCTGGTGAACCGCTTGTGGCCGTCTATGATCCAGCCGCCCGCGGTGCGCACGGCCTTGGTCCGAAGCGCCGCCGGGTCGGACCCGGCTCCCGGGTGAGGTTCCGTCATGCCGAAGCACGACCGTACGTCCCCCGCGGCCAGAGGCGCGAGATAGCGCTTCTTCTGCTCTTCGGTCGCGATCAGGTGGAGCATGTGCATGTTCCCCTCGTCGGGGGCCATGCAGTTGAGCACGCTGGGGCCGATCGGCGAGTACCCGGCCTCCTGAAGGATCGGCGACCAGTGCTCGATGGGCAGGCCCTGCCCGCCGTACTCCTTCGGCACGTGGGGCGCGAAGACGCCGGCATCCTTCGCCGCCGCCTGCAGCCGGTCACGGGTGTTCTGGTCGAGACGTCCGCCCGGTGCGGGTTCGGAGTCGATGACGACCTCGCGGATGAACCGGCGGGTGCGCTCACGCAGCCGCGCCACTTCGGGGGGAAGGTGGGTGAAAGTCATGACAGTCCTTTCGGGGGTCGGCAGGGCCGTTAGGCGGTGCCGCCGGCGACCGTGAGGCCGCCGTCGACGGTGAGAACGTGGCCGGTGACCCAGGAGGAGTCCGTCGAGGCCAGGTAGGCGACGGCGGAGGCGATGTCCGAAGGCAGGCCCAGGCGCCGCAGGGGATAGTCCTTGGCCACCTCGGCCTCCTTGCCCTCGTACAGGGCTTCGGCGAACCGCGTCTTCACCACGGCGGGAGCCACGGCGTTGACCCGGATCTCCGGGCCGAGTTCGACGGCCAGGGTCCTGGTCAGGTGGGACACCGCCGCCTTGCTCACTCCGTACAGGCCGATGCCGGGTGCGGGGGTGTCGCCGGTCACCGAGGAGAGGTTCACGACGGTGCCGTGGCGCTCGGTGAAACCCAGCTTTTGGTGTGCCACCGCGTCCTGGACCCAGGCGAGGGTGGCGAGAACGTTGACCTCCAGCACCTTGCGGGCGACATCGAGGTCCAGGCCGACGACGGGGCCGTACGCCGGGTTGATGCCCGCGTTGTTCACGAGGACATCGAGCCCGCCGAACTCGCGCGCGACGGTGTCGAGGACCTCGCGGCGGTGTTCGGCGTCGTCGGCCTTCCCGGCGACAGTGATGACGCTGCCTCGGGGCAGTGCGGCCGCGGCCTCTTCGAGCGGTCCGGCCTTGCGCGCGGTGAGACACACGCGCGCTCCTTCGGCGACGAGTCGCTCGGCGACGGCAAGACCGATACCCCGGCTCGCGCCGGTCACGATGGCGGTGCGGCCCGAGAAGCGGCCCTGGTTGGTGCGGTTGTCGCTCATGGATCAGTCCTTCGAGGGGCAGTGGGGCCGGTGCCGTCGGTGCCGTGAATTTCGGCGCGCCGGAACTTGCCGGCCGGAGCAGCCCTGTGGTTTCTCGGGGTCGTGTCCCCTGTCGCAGCCGGCAGTGGATTCATCCGCTGACACCGTCCCGGCCAGAGCCGATGCCCGCCTGAGGGGCGCCGTAGCGGGAAGCCATGGCGTGTCCCTCATCTCTCGTTTCCCTTCCCGCGGTCCGCCGGATCCGGGAGGTCCGCCTCCACGGAGGCGCGCTGCCGAGCCATCCCAGGAGGAAGGCTGCCGGGACGGAGACCACCCCGGGGGTGTCGAACGGGAACAGGTCGAAGTCCTTCTGGGGCAGGAGCGCGTAGACCGTCCCGGAAATACCGGGAGAGAAAACGGTCAGGAGTATGCAGAGGGACAGTCCTCCGTACACCTGCCACAGAAGCCCCTGCCGGTTGAAGCCGGTCCAGAGGAAGGAGTAGACGAGCGCGGGGAACACGCACGAGGCAGCGATGCTCATGGAGAACGCGAGGAGGAACTCGATCGGGTAGCGGTGTGCGGCGACGGTGAGGACCAGACTCACCGCGCAGAGCACGACGACGGAGAGCCGCAGGACTCCCAGCTCTCCGATGACGCTCCTGGAACGGTCGTTCCCTCCGAACAGGTCGCGGGCCACGGACACGCCGGCGGCGAAGGTCACGGCGGCCACGGCTGTGAGCACGGCGAGGAAGGCGACGCAGGCCACGAGCGTGATGAGTACGACGCGGCCCGTGGAGTGGTGGGGCAGGACGCTCGATGCCAGCAGGATCAGGGCTCCCTGTCCCTTCGCGTCGACCGCCCCGATCCGTTCGCTGCCCACCACCGCGGCCCCCGCGAAGCCCGTCGTGATCAGGAGCAGGAAGAAGAGACCGCTCAGTCCTACGGCGATGCTCATGGAGCGCCGGGCGGCCGGCACGTCCCGGCCGGCGCTCACGCGCAGGATCAGGTGGGGCATCATCGCGGTGCCGAGGATGACGACGATGTGGTCGCTGATCGCGCTGAGCGGTCCGCGACCTGTCGTGTGTGCCCACAAGCCCGGACCGAGGTACGCGTGCGGGGACGTGCTCTTGTCCACGGCGGCCGAGAGCAGTTCTCCTGGACTCCAGGCGAAGACACGGAGCGCCAGCAGGGTCACCACGGCGAGCGTCGCCAGGGTCACCGGCACCTTGACGACCTGCATGAAGCTGGTCCCGCGCAGATCGGCCACGCCGGCGAAACATGCGATGAGGCATCCCATCATGACCGTGCACACCACCTGGACCGTCTCGGTCGGCATGCCGATCAGGAGAGCCGTCGTGACGGCGCCGGCTCGCAGCTGGACCATCAGCAGAGGGATGGCGATGCACAGGGTGACCACCGCGCCCGCAATCCGTACCCCTACCCCCTCGGCACGCAGAGAGAACAGCTGGCCGAGGGTGTAGCGGCCGGTGCTGCGGATCCTCGGGGCGAGGAGCAGGAAGACGCCTAGGGCGATGGCGCTGTCGACGGCGATCGAGACCCCGTCGTAGCCGAAGAGGGAGATCGATCCCGGCAGGGTGACCAGGATGACGACCGTGATCTGTTCGCCGGCCATGGCGACGCCGTTGAAGACGGGCGGGAGGGACCGGTCGGCGACGTAGAGACCTTCCAGGTCGTCGCCCTGGGTGGCGAGGGTGAAGACCCACAGGAGGCAGACGCCGATGAAGCCGAGGAACGCGCTGATCACGGCGCCCCTCGCATCGGAACCGATCGGGTCGAGCGAGCCGGCGCTCAGGAGGCAGGCGGTCATCACGCGCCCCCGGCCGTACGAGAGGCGACGGTCGTCGCGGACGCCGATGCCCGGGGGGACGCGGCCCGGTGCTCGTACACGCATGTCCCGCCGATGAGGACGGCGAGTTGCAGGAATGCCCATCCCAGGCCGAGTGTGAGGCGGCCGTACACGGCGGTCGCTCCAAGGGTCGTGGAGCAGGAGAGCAGGACGCCGACGGCAAGCGGCAGCGCGTTGATCATGACCAGCACCCGCGTGTCACCAGGGGACGAATGGGGCGGTGGCGCCGGAACCCGCCGTGGTGAGACGGATGGCCGGGAGGAAACGGAGGGCACGGGACCTCTCTCCGGAAGAAGGAGCACGGCCGCGGCGCACGGGATCGTGAGGGCGGTCGCAGCCGTGCAGACGGGCGGGGCGAGTCGGTCGGCTGCGGCCCACACCGATCGGGAGAGGGGCGGACTGATGCCGAGGCGCCGGTCCGGCGCCGCAACGGCAGTTGCCGAGGGTTGGGCGCCTTGCGGCGCGGCACAGGAGACCGGGTGCAGGCCTGTGAGGCGCAAGGCGCGCGGGGTGTCGATCAGGACGTCGACGACATCGGGCAGCGGGCGGCGGTCAGCCTTCTGCGGGCCCCTGCAACTGACGCAGAACCTTCTCGAGGGCGTCGGCGGTGGCGTCGATGTCCGTCCGGCTGTGCGCAGTGCTGAGGAAGATCTTGCCCGAAGGCATGAACGCCACGCCGTGGGCGAGCATCCCCCCCAGAATCTGCGGCCAGGGACCGCCGGTGCCGTGCAGGCCGGTGGCATCGAGGTCCGGGACGAACTGGAGCAGAGAACCGACGCGGTTGAGACGGGCGGGTTGGGGCGCGGAGGCCAGCAGGTCCCCGATCACGAGCTCGAACCGAGCGGAGACGCTTTCCAGCGTTTCATAGACGGAAGGGTCCTCGAGTGCTCCCATGGTCGCCTGTACGGCGGCCAGCGCGACGGGATTTCCGTTGAACGTCCCGGCGTGGACCACGCCGTCGGTCACCTGGTCGATCAGGTCCGCTCGGCCGACGACGGCGCTCTGGGTGAAGCCGCCGGCCATGGCCTTGCCGAAGACGGAGAGGTCGGGGTGCACCCCGAAGAATTCGGCCGCACCACCCCGGGCGATCCTGAAGCCGGCGATCACCTCGTCGTAGACGAGCACCACCCCGTGCTGGTCGCAACGGGACCGCAGGGTCTGCAGGAATTCCTGCGCGGGCGCTTCGACGCCGGCGTTGCTCATGATCGGGTCGATGAGCACGGCGGCGATGTCCCGTTCGACGGCGTCCGCGAGGATGCGTTCGATCATCTCCACGTCGTTGAACCGCGCCACCACGAGGTCGTCGAGCACGCTGGGGCTCTGGCCTCGACTTGCCGGCATCGCGACCTCGTCCTTGTTGGTGTCGGGGTCCGTTTCGGTCAAGCCGGCGTACACGGTGTCGTGCCATCCGTGGTAGCTCTTGGCGAACTTCACCACCCGCCGGCGCCCCGTGGCCGCCCGCGCCAGGCGCAGTGCGACCTGAACCGCTTCGGTCCCGGTGTTGCTCCAGAGCAGGCGTTCGCCGTGCGGGACGGATTGGAGAACCGCCTCCGCCGCCGCGTACTCGAGGACGTGGCCGGTGCCGACGACCTGCATCCGCGAGACGACGTCGAGTACCGCGTCCACGATGCGGGGGTCGCCGTGTCCGAGGACGAGGGGACCCCACGCCATGACGTAGTCGATGTAACGGTCGCCGTCCAGGTCCCAGACGTGGGCTCCTCGCGCCTCGCTCACGAAGAGCGGATGGGGCTGCATGGCCGCGCGGAGGCCGGAGCCCACCCCTGCTCCCACACTGCGCCGGGCTCGCTCGAAGGCGATGCGCGATGACTCCAGGCCCATTCGATGTTCCTTCCTTCTCGGTCACCGGGGAACCGGCCGCCCAGGAAGGCGGCCGGTTCCCCGGTGTCTGTCTGACGCCCGGTACCGGGCGAGGTGTCGCGGGTGCCTCAGGGCGCGACGCGGGCGCCCTTGCTGGCCAGGGCGCCCACCGGCAGGTCCTCGACGGTGCGGAAGCCCGGTTCCGCCTCGACGACCGCGGTCACGGCGTTCGATGCCATGGCCACAGTGGAAAGGAAGCTCTCGAACCCGCCGGGCACGACGACTTCGATCGTCTGCTCGTGACCGACGAGCAGGAGTCCGTCACCGCGTTCGACGGCGTCCTTCGGGTCGAAGATGCCGAACCGGGTGGCCAGTTCGATGACGGCCTTCCCCTGCACCAGTCCACGAGCCCGGTGCAGGACGCTCGTCACGGTTCCCGCGGGGATGACGGCGTGCTGCCCCTTGCGTTCCGTCTCCGCGATCAGGTCTCGCTCGACGGTGTCGACCTCGATCGAGTCGAGATCCCATTCCAGTCCACGGGCCAGGGCGCTGATGCTCTGCGCGAAGCCGACGTGCCCCATGACGCGGCCGGTATCGCGCTCGGCGTCGAACTCGGCCGGCGTGAGACCCAGCCCGAACTTCCTCAGGATCGCGCCGTAGCGGCTCATGTCCGCCGTACGCCGCACGGACACGCGATCCACCCCGAGTGTGAGGCCGCTCAGCACCAGCGGAAGCGTGTCCATCAGCATCCCCGGATTGCAACCGGTACCGAGTACGGAGACGCCGTGTTCGCGCGCGAGCCGATCCAGGCGGGCCACAGCCTGCGCGTGGCTCCGGGTCGGATCCCTCAGCTCCTCGCAGATCGACACGACGTTCGTCCCCCGTTCGATGAGGGCGGTGAGCGTCGGTTCTATCGCGTCCACCCAGGACGACGTGGCGACGACGGCCACGTCGGCAGGCGGGAGCTCCGCGACGGAGGCGACCACGGGGACACGCGGCGCGCCGGCGACGAAGTCGGAGAGGGTCACTCCGGCCTTGTCCACCCCGATGTCCAGCGCACCCAGGAGTGCGCAGTCGCGTCGGCTCACCAGCGACTCGGCGATGGCGATGCCCGTGGCTCCGAGTCCGACGAGAACGACGCCGGTCGGCTTGGTCATGTTCGAGTGCCTCCTTCAGCACAGGCGGGACGGCGGCACCGAATCCGGCGTCCGTGGATCGATGAGCGGGAACGAGGGCCAGACCTGGACGACGTCCCACAGAAGGCCCGTGGAGGGCTCTCTGCGGGACGTCTCGCTCACGGGGCGCCGACGACGAGGCCGCGCGAGCTGGTCAGGTCGGCTCAGAGGCCGAGGTGGTCGCCCAGGTCGGCGTAGTCGACCTGCCACAGGCCGGGAGAGCCCGTCGGGTACTGGGAGCGGAAGCCGAGCACGCGCTGGACACGCGGGGAGAGCGTCTTGGCGAGCTCCTTGTCGACCAGGAAGGGGTACGCCTCCTCGCCGGTGAGGAAGCCCGCGTTGAAGGCGAAGGCCAGGCCCCGCCGGTACTCGTCGCCGGTCCGGTTCGCCCCACCGCCGTGCGCGACCTTGCCGCTGATCAGCAGGACGTCTCCGGCGTTCATGACCGCGGGAATCGTCTGCTCGGGAGTCCCCCGGTCCTCGAAGTCGCTCCAGTGGTTGCTTCCGGGGATGACGCGGGTGGCGCCGTTCTCCTCCGTGAAGTCGGTCAGGGCGACCAGGAAGTTGATGGTGACCTCCGGGCCGCCGGGTCCCATCCCGATGAACGGGAACCAGTTCTCCAGGTCGCGGTGCAGCATCTGCGCCTGGCTGTCGGGGCCGATCTCGATGACCTGTGCGGTGGTCATCCAGTACGTGCCCGACTCCTGGAGGAAGACCAGGTCGCTGATCTCGTGGACCAGGGGGTGGTCGATGACCTCGCTGCGGAACGTGGCGCTGTGCGTCACCAGGTTCGTGAGTCGCTTGGTGTTGTGGCCGTGGAACGCGGCCACGATCTCGTTCTCGTGAGTCGAACCCGGGTTGATCGCCTGCAGCGGCGACTCGATCTCGGAGTTGAAGCGGGTGATCTGCTCCTGCGTCAGGAAGCCCTTGATGATGACGCCGCCGTCCCGGGTCACGATCTTGAGGATCTCCTCCGCCGGCGTGTCGTTCGCCACCGATGTCAGCGCCTGAGCCTTCTTCTGTGTGGTCATGCGAATTCTCTCTCTATCCGAATCACGGTTGATCGACCGCGCGATCAGCCGCGGGCATTACGGCTTCCCTGGTCTCCTGCGCGTCGTCTTCGCGACGGGTCAGGCGAGTTCGATCCAGGTCGTCTTCAGGGTCGTGAACTTGTCGAGGCCGTGGAGGCTCCGGTCCGACCCGTGACCGGAGAGCTTCTGACCGCCGAAGGGCACCGAGGTGTCGCCCTCCTCGTAGCAGTTGACCCAGACCAGGCCGGCCTGGATCTCCCGCGACAGGCGGTGGGCCCGGGCAAGGTCGCCGGTCCAGATGGCGGACCCGAGTCCGTAGTCGGAGTTGTTGGCGATCGCGATCGCCTCGGCGTCGTCGCGGAACGTCGTGACCGACAGGACGGGGCCGAAGATCTCGTGCTGGGCCAGGCGGCTGTGCTGGTCCACGTTCACGAAGACCACCGGGTCCACGTACAGTCCGTCGGTCCTCTTCCGGTCCGATCCGAGGACGAGCCGGGCTCCCTCCGCGATCCCCTTGCGCACCTCGTCCAGCACGTCGTCGCGATGCTGCTCGTACGCCAGAGGCCCCATCGTGGTCTCCGGGTCCAGCGGATCGCCGATCCGGTGACGGCCGAGATGATCCACGACCTTGGCGACCAGCTCGTCGCGGATGTCCTCGTGCACGAGGAGCCTCGACCCCGCCGTGCACATCTGCCCGCTGTTGAAGGAGATCGCCCAGGCGGCCATCCGCGCGGCCTCGTCCAGGTCCGGTGCGTCGGGGAAGACGAGGTTGGGGGACTTACCTCCCAGTTCCAGCCAGACCGGCTTCGCGTTGGACTGTCCGGCGTAGGTCAGCAGTTGCTTGCCGACCTCCGTCGAGCCGGTGAAGGTCACCGTGGCGACGTCGTTGTGCAGCGCCAGGGCCGAGCCGACTGTCGCACCGCTGCCGGTGAGCACCTGGAGCACCCCGGCCGGCAGGCCTGCCTCGGCGGAGAGTTCCGCCGCGCGCAGGAGGGAGAGGGGCGTTTGCGTCGCGGGTTTGACGACGACGCTGTTTCCCGACACCAGAGCTGCGGGAATCTTGAACATCGACAGTGTCATCGGGAAGTTCCACGGCGTGATCACGCCCACGACCCCCAGTGGCTCCCGCGTCACCAGGGCGACGGAGTCGTTGCGGCCGCGCGGCGACTCGTCCATCAGTTTGTCCGCGACTTCGCCGTACCAGCGGATCGTGTTGATGGCGGTGCGCAGTTCGACGGACCAGGCCACCGTGACCGGCTTGCCCATCTCGAGCGCGACCAGCAGGGCCAGTTCGTCGCGGTGCTGGTCGAGCAGGTCCGCCCAGCGGATCAGCACGGCCCCGCGCTCACGTGGCTCCAGGCCCGCCCAGACCCGGGACGAGAACGCCTGCCTGGCACCTCGGACGGCCCGGTCCACGTCGTCGCGGTCCGCGCTGGGGACGTCCGCGAAGGGCAGTCCGTCGCGCGGGCTGACGAGGGTGGCCGTCCGACCGGTCCTCGATTCGGCCCATTCGCCGTTGATCCACATTCCGCGCGACAGACTCAGCCGGCTCTTGAGAGCGAGCCAGTCGTCCAGTGAACGCGCGGTGCCCGATCGGTCCGTGTTCACCACGTCGCGCCTCCTGTCACGGCGGATCCGAGAGCGTTCGCCGCGGATTGGTCGACAAGCCAGTCGAAGACGGGGTCGGGGGAGGCCATCCACTCGGGATGCCACTGCAGCCCCACCACCGGTCTGTCGGCCAGCCCGATGGCTTCGACGACTCCGTCGGCGGTCGTGCCCATGACGGTGAGTCCTCGGCCGAGGCGGTCGACCGCCTGGTGATGCCAGGAGTTGACGACGCGCCGGGGTCCGTACAGCGTGTGGGCGAGGCTTCCCGGCGTGAAGCTGACGGTGTGTGCGTCATCGCCGTCGTCCGGCGCGAAGTTCGGGGACACGTGGACGATCGGGCCCTCTTCTATGTGGTCGACGAGAGTGCCGCCGAGGACGACGTTGAGCAGCTGGTGACCGCGGCACACGCCCAGGAGCGGAATGTTCGCCTGGAGTGCCGCCACGATCAGGGCCGCCTCGTACTCGTCTCGTCCGAGGTCCGGCGCATCGAAGTCCCACCTCGGGTCGACCGTGGGGTCGACCCGAGCGCTGCCGCCCCATCGGGAAGGGTGAATGTCCTGACCGCCGGTGACGATGAGTCCGTCGAGGCGGTCGACGACGCCTTCCGCGTCGGCATGGAACGGCAGGTTGACCGGGATTCCGCCCGCAGCCGCCACGTTGTCGCCGAACGCACTGAAGTACGAGTCAGTGAACTGGAATTGGAAACGGCGGGACGTCCTGGCCACCATGCCCAGACTCAGCCGGCGGCCGGTGATTCCGATCAGCGGCTTCATGTTCACACCTCCCCGACCCGGGCGACGACGCGAATCTCCCGTCCGGACGCCAGGGCCTTGAATCCGTCGTTGATGGACGTCAGGTCGCACCGGGCGGTCACGAGGTCGTCGAGCTGGAGCAGGCCCATACGGTTGAAGTGCACGTACAGCGGGACGTCGACCTTGAAGTGGTTGGAGCCCATGAACGAGCCCTGGATGCGCTTCTCCTCCAGGAACAGCTCCGCCCCTCGGATGGGGATCGGCTGCGAGTGGGGGATCATGCCCATCACGGTGGCGGTACCGCCCGGCCGGAGCATGGCGAACGCCTGTCCGGCCGTGGTGGCCGAGCCGACCGCCTCGAACGCATGGTGCACGCCGGTGCCGGTGATCGCCCGCACCCCCGCGACCGGGTCTGTCTCCCTCGCGTTGACGACATGCGTCGCACCGAATCGGACGGCCCGCTCCAGCTTGCCCGGTACGACGTCGATCCCGATGATCTGCGCCGCGCCCGCCAGTTGTGCGGCCTGAAGGGCGGCGAAACCGACTCCGCCCAGTCCGACGACGGCGACGCTGTGCCCGGGTTGCACCGAGGCGCTGTGCAGGACCGCGCCCATGCCTGTCGTGACGGCGCAGCCGAGCACGCTCGCCGTCTCCGGACGGATGTCGTCCGGGATGGTGACGAGGCTGTTCTTGTGGACGAGGATCATCTCCGCGAAGGCGCCGATGCCGGCGGTCGGCCGCACCGGCCGGCCGTCGGGCTTGGTCAGCCGCGGACGGAATCGCTCCTGCTGCAGTCGTGCGCGGTGCAGGCACAGGGTCTGCCTGCCGGTCACGCAGTACTCGCAGGTGCCGCAGTACACGGACAGACAGGTCACGACCGTGTCCCCCGACGCGAACTCCGACACGCCCGGGCCGGCGGCCACCACCCGGCCGACCGCCTCATGGCCGAGGACGATCGGCGGCTGGGTCTCGAAGGTGCCGTCGATCTCGTGGAGGTCCGAGTGACACAGACCGGCGTACGCCACCTTCACCAGGACCTCGTCCGGTCCCGGGTCGTCGATCACGAGCTCCTCGAGTTCGAGGTGTCCCGGCGCCGTGTTCAGGACGGCGGCTGCTATCCGGGTGCTCATGCCAGCTCGAAGTATCGGCTGCGCTCCCACGGGGTGATCCCGCAGTCGGGTTCGCCCCCACCGGTGTGGAACGACAGCCACTCCGACAGGCGCGTGCCGATCCAGTAGCCGACGAACTCAACTCCGAGCGCCTCGGGCAGGATCTTGTCCGCCTCCAGTGCCGCGGTCGCCTGGCTGATGCTCGCCGGAATCGGTTCCCCGTCGGGGCGGAACCAGGCCATGCCGGTCAAGGCGGTGGGCGGCTCGAGTTCGTTGCGGATTCCGAAGAGGCCTGCGCCGAGTACGGCCGCGGTGACCAGGTACATGTTCGCGTCCGAACCGGGCACGCGGTACTCGATGCGGGACTGCTTCGGGTGGTCCACGACGGCGCGCACCGCCGTCGTCTTGTTGCCGACTCCCCAACTGATGGTCGTGGGCGGGCCCTCGGCGGGGATGAGCCGGCGATAGGAGGTGATGAAGGGAAGGGAGATCGACGTCGTACCCGCCATCGCCGGCATCACGCCGCCGATGAACCGGCTCATCACGTCGGACAGGCCGTCGGGGCTGTAGAAGGCGTTCCCGCCCGGCGTCGCCAGCGAGAGGTTCAGGTGCGACGCCTGGCCCCAGGCGTCCGACCACTTCGCCATGAACGTCACGGTCCGGCCGAGTTCGTGGCCCACCTCGCGCATCACCTGGCGACATCGGGCCCACCGGTCGGCGACCTCGACGGCACTGCCGATCGCGACATTGACTTCGATCTGACCTGCGGCGGCTTCATCGTTCCAGGCCTCCCAGTCGATGCCGATGGCCCGCAGCCGCTCCTCCACCCGCTCCAGGTACGCACGCCAGTCCGCGTCCTTGGCGAGCACGTAGGCACCTCCGCTGGTGCCGCCGAGCGGAGTGAGGTTCTCGTAGCCCTTGGCGCGGGCTTCGCGAACCGACTCCTCGAAAATGGTCGCTTCGATCTCGATGGCGGTGCTGACCGTGAAACCGAGCTGCTGGGC
The DNA here is from genome assembly GCF_055609245.1 of Streptomyces sp. NPDC036813. NCBI lineage: Bacteria > Bacillati > Actinomycetota > Actinomycetes > Kitasatosporales > Streptomycetaceae > Streptomyces > Streptomyces sp. NPDC036813. The sequence goes on from NZ_JBVJPV010000005.1 coordinate 396,991, forward strand.
GTCGGCCTCGACGCGGCGCAGCAGGTTGCGCGGACAGACGGAGACCGGGGTGCCGTCCTGGGTCCAGAAGTCGCCGATGACGGCCGCCTTGCCCGGCTTCCACACGACCAGCGTGCTGAGGTCGGGGCGAAGGAAGATGTCCGCGAGTTCGCCGCGCCAGGAAGGGAAGGGGATACCGAGGATCGGGGTGCTGCTCAGGTCGTTGCCGAACACGACATCCGCGAAGGCGAATCCCTGCTCGACGCCGCCCAGGAACTTCGCCGGTGACAGGGTCTTTCCGATGAACGTGCCGTCGAGGTTGGTCGCCTGGATCTCGACGGACGTGATGCCGTGCTCATCCAGCCAACGGTCAAGCTCATCAATGGTCATCTCAGACACCGAATCTCACCTTCCAGTGCGCGCCACACATTGCCGACAGGTGCGCCACGCTGCCGACGACGGTGACGCCGGCCGCGAGAGCGAACAGAAAAGTCTCACCGCGGCCGCTGAACGCCGCCGCCAGCGCGTCCGCGGGGCCGTGCACCTCGTACGCCAGTGCGTCCTCGCCGAAGCGGATTTCCTGCTCCTCGGTCTGGCAGACCACGCGGAGCCCCTCGGGGAATCCGTACGAGCCTTGGTTCGCCGCCCAGAAGGACGCTGCGGCATCACGCCAGGCGGGCATCGGCGGGTTCAGCAGTGTCTCGACCGCCGAGGCGAGCGCATCGGGCGTCGCGGCGAGCGCGTAATCGGAATAGGGCACGAGGGGGATCGCCTCGACGCCCTCGTCCACGCCGTGGTGGATGTCCACGCCGCCCTCGGCGAAGAGCAGGGTCGCGGTCTGGGCGTCCAGCCCCGAGCGCAGCGCCACGGTGCCGGTCAGCCCCGTCAGGAGGTCACGCAGCTCGGGAACCTCCGCGCTCTCGCGCAAGGCCCTCGCCAGCGAGAGCACGAGCGGAGTCGGATCCGGCTCGACCTCGATTCTCACAGCGCCACTCATGGGCACTCACCTCAATCATTGGTGGCCGAACACGGGGTGCCGGCGCCCTACATATAATCTCGATCAAATGACTTGTTCATTTGACTGAGTCGTTTGACTCGAACCTAATCCCGGTGACGGCTGGGTGTCAATCACATGGCGGCAAAAGAAATCGCCCCTTGCCGGGCGCTATGCGAAGCGCAGGACACCGTCCTCGAGGGGTGCGCTCAGGAGGTCCCTCATCCGCTCGTGGACCTGGGGATTGATCCACGGCTCACGGTCGCCCTGGGCCGGCATGTCGTCCATGTGGCGCACGAGGTAGCCCGAGGAGACGTCCTTGATCCAGGGCTCCCTCGGCATGCCCTGGTCCTCGTCACGCAGCACAGGGGTCACGACCGCCGCGCCCAGCTCATCCATCCTGGTGAGCAGCGAACTCCAGAACCGGTTGACCAGTTCGAGGCGCAGAGTCCAGGAGGAGTTGAGATAGCCGAAGGCCATGAGGAGGTTCGGAACCCCGCTGAACGCGACCCCCTTGTAGGTGAAGGTCCGCGAGAAGTCGATCGGCTCACCGCCCATGCTGAACCGGACCTTCCCGAGCGTGACGAGTTCCAGGCCGGTCGCGGTCACGATCACGTCGGCCGGAACCTCCTCGCCGGAGGTCAGCCGCAGACCCCCCTCCGTGAAGGTCTCGATGTGGCCCGTCACCACGTCGGCCTTGCCCTGCCGGATGGCGTGGAAGAGGTCCCCGTTGGGCACCAGGCACAGGCGCTGGTCCCAGGGCTCGTAGGCCGGGGTGAAGTGCCTCTCCCGGCAGTCGCGGCCGACGATCTTCTCGATCTCGTCGAAGAGGGGCTTCTTGAAGGCCTGGGGATCGGTGCGGGCGAAGTGGTACCTCGCCTGCTGGTCGCGGACGTTGCGCAGCCGGATCCGCCTGAACGCCTCCTGCTCCCCCACCTCGGCGCGCAGCCGGTTGGCCTCCTCGTCGACATCGGAGTCGATGGCCACATAGGTGGGCGACCGCTGCACCATCGTGACCTTCGACGCGGTCTCGGCGAGGGCCGGGACCAGGGTGATCGCGGTGGCACCGGATCCGATGACGACGACCCGCTTCCCGGTGCAGTCGAGGTCGGCCGGCCACTGCTGGGGGTGGACGATCGATCCGCGGAATGCCGTCCGGCCGGGGAACTGCGGCTTGTGGCCGCTGTCGTGGTCGTAGTAGCCCGCGGCCATGTAGAGGTAGGAGCAGGCGACGCGTTCGCGACCGGCGGGGCCCGCGACGTCCAGGATCCAGCAGCGGTCGTCCTGCGACCAGTCGGCAGCGACGACCCGGCGCCCGAGGCGGATGTGCTCCCCGAGCCCGTGCTCGTCGACGGTCTCCTTCAGGTAGTCGAGGATGGCCTCACCCGAGGCGATCGACTTCTCGGCGGTCCACGGCTTGAAGCCGTACCCCAGCGTGAACATGTCACTGTCGGACCGGATGCCGGGGTACCGGAACAGGTCCCACGTGCCCCCGACGTCGCCGCGCGCCTCGAGCATGAGGAACGACCGCCCCGGGTGCGTTGCCCTCAGTTCGACCGCCGCCGCGATGCCTGAGAGGCCGGCGCCGACGATCACCACGTCGACACGCTCAATGGTCTGATCCATAAAGGTCACTTCCCGCCTTGTTCGCACGATGCGTTCGACACGTCGGACCGGCCCGGCACCACGTGCTCGGGGTTCCCGGTCGCCCCGCGACAGGGCATTGCGACGGCCTCGCGGAGTTGAGTACAGTCATCTGACTAGATCGGACGTCTAGATCAATCGTCCCACTCGATGGTAGCCAGGCCCTCCGGCCCGGCGTCAACCCCCGGCGACGTCGATCGCGTCCTTTGCGGCCAGGCACTGCCACTGCCGCGCACCCGCACGCCGACACGGCGACCGCCCGACCCAAGGAGCCATGAATTGCTGAGCACGATGCAGGACGGGCCACTGTCGCTCGCCAATCTGCTGCGCTACGCGACCTCCGTGCACGCCGACGCCACCGTCACCACCTGGACGGGCCGGGAGGGGCGCCGGCGCACGTTCGGTGAACTGGGCACGCGGGCCGCCCGGCTGGCGAACGCCCTGCGCGACCTGGGCGTCGGGCCGTCCGATCGCGTGGCGACGTTCATGTGGAACAACACCGAGCACATGGAGGTCTACGCCACGGTGCCCGCCATGGGCGCGGTTCTCCACGCCCTGAACATCCGCCTCTTCCCCGACCAGCTCGTGTTCACGGCCAACCACGCCGAGGACCGCGTGGTGTTCGTGGACGGGTCGCTCGCCCCCGCTTTCGAAGAGGTCCTCCCCCGCCTTCACACCGTGCGTCATGTGGTCGTCGTGAACGGCGACGCGGCCGGATTCCGTGCGCCCCGGGGGGTCGAAGTCCTCGACTACGAGCGCCTCCTGGAGGCGCAACCCGCCGTGTACGACTTCCCCGTGCTGGACGAGCGCTCGGCCGCGGCGATGTGCTACACCTCGGGCACCACGGGCGATCCCAAGGGCGTGGTGTACTCCCACCGTTCGCTCTTCCTGCACGCGATGCACGTGACCACTCCGGCCGCGATGGGGCTGGCGACGAGCGACACGTGTCTGGCGATCGTGCCGATGTTCCACGTCAACGCCTGGAGTCTGCCGTTCGCGTCCATGCTCTCCGGCGCGTCACTCCTCATGCCCGACCGCTTCCTGCAGCCCGAGCCGCTGCTGGCCATGATGGAAGCGGAGCGACCGACGTCCGCCGCTGCCGTACCGACCATCTGGACGGGACTCGCCGCGAGGCTCGCGACCCACCCCCAGGACATCAGCCACCTTCGCGAAGTCGTCGTGGGAGGCTCGGCCATGCCGCCCACGCTGATGAAGACCTTCGAGGAGCAGCACGGGGTCCGGGTCGTCCACGGTTGGGGGATGACCGAGACCTCCTCCGTGGGTACAGTGGCCCACCCGCCGGCCCGGGCGGCCGGTGAGGACCGGTGGCGCTACAGGATGAGCCAAGGACGGTTCGCGCCACTGGTCGAGTTCAGGCTCAAGGGCGACGACGGTATCCCCGTGCCTCACGACGGCGAGTCACTCGGCGAGTTGGAGGTGAGAGGGCCCTGGATCACGGGCTCCTACTACAGCCCGGACGACGAGCCGGTCGAAGCCGGCGCCTTCGACGACGGTTGGCTGCGGACCGGCGACGTCGGCCGGATCAGCGCCGACGGATTCCTCACTCTCGTCGACCGGGCGAAGGACGTCATCAAGTCCGGGGGCGAGTGGATCTCCTCCATCGACATGGAGAACGACATCATGGCGCACCCCGCCGTCGCCGAGGCGGCCGTCTTCGGCGTCCCCGACGAGCGCTGGGACGAACGGCCCTGCGTGGCCGTCGTCCTGAGGAACGGCGCGGGTGAACCGGCCGACGCCGTGGCACTGAGGGAACACCTGGCCGAGAGCTGGGCCAAGTGGCAGCTCCCGGAACGCTGGGCCTTCGTCGCCGAGATCCCCAAGACCAGTGTGGGCAAGTTCGACAAGAAGGTCCTGCGTCGCGAGTACGCCGACCGCCGACTCGCCTTCATCCGCCTGGATTAGGGGCCGGCCGCGCCGGTGGGCCGTCGAAAACGACGGGCCGCCGGCGCTTCGCGGAGTGGAGAAGAGCCCAGCTCGCGCAGCTTCCACCTGCGCCGATGGTCACGCGCTCGCGGAACCGCCCACCACGTCGGCCTCTCGCGCCCTTTCGGTCAGGAATGCCTTCAGCATCGCGCAGGCGGTCGCCGTGTCGCGCAGCGTGCGCTCCGTGTCGCCGTTCGTGAGCATCTGCAGCGAGAGCCCGTCGACCAGAGATATCGCGACCCGCAGGACCGAGTGAAGCTCCTCGTCCGGGATCGGTACGTCGACCTGGCGCAGGACGGCCTCCGACGACTTGAGGAAGGCGTCGTAGAAGCTGACGGAAAGCTCGGGGTCGTAGCGCTCGGCCCACAGAGTGACCTCGATCATGGCCCGCATCCGTACGGGGTTCTGCACACTCCACTGCATGGCGCGCGTCAGGCACTGCTCGACGACGAGTCCCAGACTCATGTCCTCGTGCTCCGGCAGATCGACGTCGACGGGCAACTCGTCGGAGAGCTGCGCGAAGACGGCGAGGAGGAGGTTCTCCTTGTTCTGGAAGCAGTAATGGAGGGAGGCCAGAGGCGCCTTCGCCTCATCGGCGATCTTCCTGGTCGTCGCTCCGTCGGCGCCCTCCCGAGCGATCACCCGCACAGCCGCCTCGATCAACTGCTCCCGGCGCGCCTCCGCCGACACGTACGCCATCCCGCACTCCCCGAAGAACTGACTCAGTCATTTGAACCACTTCAACGTATCATGGTCCAGACATCTCTTCAGGGCGAAGAGAACGGCCGGCGCCGCACGCCCCCCGGCCGTCTCATGGCGATGGAGGGCCCGACACGAGTGTCGGGCCCTCGGTGAGTCGGTCAGGCTGGGGCAACGCTCCTGCCGTCCGAGGCCGGCTCCGCGCCCGTCGCCACGTTGTGGTCGTGCAGAGCCCGGTACGAGAGGAAGTACACGAAGAGCTGAGTCCCCCAGGTGGTGAGAGCCAAGATGTAGAAGATGGTGCCGTACTCGTCGTCGCCGGGAATCGGGAAGAAGTCGTACGTGACTGCGATCGCGGTGGCCGCAGCGGTGGTGAGCGCGGCACCGATGGCCAGACCCCTGGCACGGATCTTCCAGAGCCGCCACGAGAGATAGGCGAGGAACAGGGTCGTGAGCCCGTTGACGACGACGTAGAACGTCGCCGGGACGACGTGAAGCCCATTGCCGTGGAACTGCCGGAGATACAACCCGGCTACGACGCCCAGCCCAAACACCCCGATGTCGACCGCCAACGTGGGCTTGTACCGGTGCGTCACTCGCATCAGGCCCATGACGACGATCAGGGTGGCGCCCACCGATCGCGAGAAGGCATCGAAGAAGTACGTGATGGAGTACAGGGGACTGCCCTGGTCGCCGCCGAGGATGGACCAGACGAGGAAGTTCGAGCCGGACGTGGCGACGATGAACCACTCCAGGCCGAGCAGGTGGTTTCCGTACCGCCGGATGAGTTTCCATCCGTAGAAGAAGCCGGCGAAGATCATCCAGCTGTCGGCCAGCAGAAGCAGCAGTTCTTTCATGACTTGGGGTTCCTTTGGTCGGGCCTGTCCGAGCGAGGAGGCTGGTTCAGGACGCGGCGGCTTCGGCCCGCCGGCCGGACCGGGCACGCGAGGTCAGCACAGTCACCACGATGAGCAGGGCGAGAACGCCCGAGATCCCATAGCCGATGCCGTAAAGGCCCTTTGCGGCGACCGCGAGTCCGGTTCCGGGCACCGGGACCACGGAGGCACTCAGGTCGCCGCTGACCAGCGCCGTGCCGAGGGCGAAACCCACGGCCATGAAAGTCCCGGCGGCACCGGCGGCCATGCCGGCCTTCTCCTCGGGCACCGCCATCTGCACCAGGGTGAAGCTTGCGGTGTAGCCGATCCTGCATCCGAGACCCATCACGGCGGCGCCCACGAGGTAGTGCCACGGCCGGTCGTGCGCCACGGCGAGCCAGGCAAGTCCCACCGCGCTGATGAGTGCTCCGAGGACGAAGACGGGCACACCGCGCCCGTTGAACAAGGCGCGGTCGAGCACCGAACCGCGGAGCAGGAACGCGGCCGCGAAGGGCGCCATGAGCCACGCGGTGTCCAGCGCGCTGAGCCCGAGGCCGTAGGCGTCCGCCGGCCGGAGAGCCCCGGGAGCGATCTGGGCGTAGGTGCTGAGCAGGAGCAGGAAGGCCGAGTTCACCGCCGCGAACAACGCGATGCACAGACACGAAGCGGTGACCAGGGGCGCCTTCATCAGCGCCACGTCGAACACCGCCGAGGACGACCTGCGCTCCACGCGCACCCAGGCGATGCCCCCGATGACGCCGGCCGTCAGCGGAATGAGCGCTGCGCTCCCCCACACGAGCCCCTGGGTCAGGGTCAGCAGGATGGCTGCCACCCAAGCGATCATCCACACCGTGCCGAGGACGCCGATGCGGCGCGCGCGCTCGGCGGGCGGGGCGTGCGGGATCGCGGCGTAGGACGCAACGGTCGTGACCGCGCAGGCGGCGGTGAGGATGACGAAGAAGCTTCGCAGGGACAGGTGCTCGACGATGAAGCCGCCGCCGAGCATGCCGACGACGATGCCCGCACCGGTGGCGATGACCAGAACCGCGACGCCCACCGATATGCCGCTCTCGCCGAGATTGCGGCGCAGGAAACCGAGCGGGAGCAGCTGTGCCGCGCCACCGAAGCCCATCAGAGTACAGCCGGCCAGAAGGGTCGGATACGAGTCACCGATGGCCGGAATGAGCGCGCCGACCGTGAGGAAGGCGGAGGCCGCCACGGAGGCGTTCCGGTCGCCGTACACATCGGCGAGACGCGGCAACAGGATGAAACCAGCTCCGCCGCCCAGGGTCAGCACCGAGTAGACCCACGTCGTGTCGGCCACTGTGGCGAGGTGGTACTGCGCCTCGATGATCGGCAGAAGGGGCGGCAGAACGAAGACGACTGCGTTGGTCAGGACGACCAGCAGCGCGGCTACGCCGATGAGCACCCCCTTGTTCGGCGGTCGAGAAGCCACCTCGCGGGCGTGTGCGTCAGGCTGATGGATTTCTGTCATGGATTTCTCCGGTTCCTGATCAGATGGGGCCCGGGAGCCCGGCACCGATGGGGATGGTGAGGGCGAAGGAGCCTTCACGGCCGAGCAGGTCATGGGCGGGAGGGGGTTCCCCGGGGCACAGGAAAGCGAGGTCGTCGCCCGTCGAGAGCCCTCGGTGATCACGCCACGGTCTCTCGTGATCACCTCGATCGCGGCGCCCGCGGGGGCGTCGGCAGGGAGGCAGGGCAAGCTTGTTCTTGCCATGACAGGGCCGCCCCACCCGCAGGGGCGGTGCGCGGGAGCGGCGCCGCCCCGTACGCTAAGACCAAGTTAGTCATCCGTTCAAGACGTATGACTAAGAAAATGCCTGGCTCAGTCAGGCGGTGCGGGGAGCTTCGACAGACAGGGGCCGGGGCCGGACGAGCGCTCCGCTCCGCAGGCAGAGGTCAGATCTTCACCGGATCGAAGATGTCGACCAGCCGGTCACAGCCCGAACGCCAGGGGTGTGAGCTCAACGGGATCCAACGCCAGTTCGGTCCAGATCGTCTTGCCGGTCGGCGTGTAGCGGGTTCCCCAGCGTTGCGTCATCTGCGCGACGAGGAAGAGGCCGCGGCCCCCCTCGTCCTCCGTCGCGGCTCGCCGCAGGTGCGGGGAGGTGTGCCCCCCGTCGGAGACTTCGACGATGAGTCCCCGTTCCCGGATCAGTCTCAGGCCGATCGGGGCGCGGCCGTAGCGGATCGCGTTGGTGACCAGTTCGCTGACGACGAGTTCCACCGTGAAGGAGACGGCCTCGCCGACTTCCCACCGTTCGAGCCGTTCCGAGACCAACGACCGCGCGCGGGCCACCTCGCCAGGGTCGGCGGGTATGTCCCAGGTGGACACCTGATCCTCCGCGAGGGCGTGCATCCGGACCAGGAGCAGGGCGGCGTCGTCGTCCGGCGGCCGCGGCAGCAGCGCGGCGGTGACACTGTCGCAGAGGTGTTCCAACGGGTCGTGGTCAGGACGGGAAACCGCCTCGCACAGGGCACGAATGCCCACGTCGATGTCCCGGTCCCGGCTCTCCACCAGCCCGTCGGTGTACAGGGCGAGCACCGCGCCTTCCGGAACCTCGATCTCGACACTCTCGAAGGGAAGGCCCCCCAAGCCCAGCGGAGGCCCGGCGGGAAGGTCGGGGGGTTCGGCCCGTCCACAGGGGGCGACCAGAACAGGAGGGGGGTGACCCGCTCGCGCCATGACGCAGCGCCGCGAGACCGGGTCGTAGATCGCGTACAGGCAGGTGACGCCGAACGCCTGGTCCTCCGCCTCGGCCGCGGTCCGGATGGCACCGGACTGGACCACCAGGTCGTCCAAGCGAGCGAGAAGTTCCTCCGGCGCGAGATCAAGGGCGGCAAGAGCGGCCACGGTGGTACGCAGGCGCCCCATCGTGGCAGCCGCGTGCATTCCGCGCCCCGCCACGTCCCCGACCACGCACCCGACACGTGCCCCGGACAGCGGGATGACGTCGTACCAGTCCCCACCGACACCCACCGGCCCGGCTGCCGGCAGGTAGCGGTGGGCTAGCTCCACCCCGGCCGGCCGGGGCAGCGCGCGCGGCAGTAGGTCTTGCTGCAACATCAGCGCGGTCGCGCGCTCCCGGGCGTAGCGACGGGCGTTGTCCACACACACCGCGGTGCGGGACGCCAGTTCCTCGGCCAGCGCGACTTCCTCGGCATCGAAGGGGTCGCGCGGCGCGGATCGCACGAAGGCCACCACCCCCATCGCCACGTTCCGGGACTCCAACGGCACCACCAGAGCGCCGGACGCCGGGGCGGAGACGGGCGCGGAGTCCGCAAGACACCTCGGACCTGCCGCGTCCAGGGCCGCAGCCGCGATGTCACCGACCGCCGCGGCACGAGCGTCACGCGCCACCTCGCACAGCTCGGAACCGGCCTTGCCGCCGTTCACCGGCACCGGCGGTTCCTGCCCGCTCAGCACCGACGCGAACAGGTCGACCACGACCGCGTCCGCGAACTCCGGAACCACCAGATCACCCAGCTCACCCGCCGTGCGCCGCATGTCCAAAGTCGCACCGATCCTGCTCCCCGCCCTGCTCAGCAAGGCCAGGCGCTGCTGGGCCACGTAACGCTCGCTGATGTCCACACCGGTCTCGCAGACCCCGACCGGCACCCCTTCCGCGTCGTTGAGCACGAAGTACGAGGCGGTCCAGACGTGCTCACGCAGAGGCTCGAGTGGAGTGACGCTCCGGTAGCGCATGTCGATCACTGGTTCGCCGGTCCGCGCGACGCCTCGGATGATGTCCTCGACGTCCTGCACCTCACGGCCATCTCCGTCGTACAGGAGCGTCCCCTCCGGGAGGAGGCTCGTCTGGAACTTCCCGGCGCATTCCTCCACGGAGACACCGAACTGAGCCTCGACCGCATGGTTGAACCAGCGGATCCGGCCGTCCGTCTCATAGATGGTCAGCAGGACGGGCGACTGGTGGTAGAGGCCGGACAGCACGGCCCGATCGACGGCCTGCTCGCCCAGTTGTCTCGCGGGCATCGCCTGGACGAGCCAGGCACCGGATGTACCGTCGGGCAGGCGCCGGCAGTTCACGGCCACGTCGACGCGATGCCCGTCACGGTGACGTACCGGTCGGATGTCCGGCGTCCGCCCACGACGCCCCCTGTCGGCGAACACACTGGTGCCGGTGTCCGCGTCAGCCAGGATCGCGTCGGCGGGACGACCCATCACCTCGTGCGGGCGATACCCGAACAACGTCTCGGCCTCTTGGCTCCACCCCACGAGCCGCAGCTCGTCGTCCAGCACCATGATCGCGACATCGGCGGCAGACGCACCCCCGAAAGGACCACCTCGCGAGGATCCCGCGTCCTTGGGGCTGCTGGGCTCAGTCATGGGCGTTCCGAGTGTCCCGTAGTACGGAGCAGGCGCGTCCAATCTATCGCCGGATCCCACACCTGGCTCATTCCCCATGTTGGTCGTATGATCTAGTCGATTGACTCTGTCCAATCGGCTGGATCTTGTCAAGATCACTGAGTGCGGAGCACCCCTGTGGCCAATCCCCCCATCCCTCCCGTCGAGCAACCCACACCGACTCCCGGCCCGGACGGCAGCCCGACCGCGACCGCGGTGGAACCTGTGCCCACGTGGCGCGGACTCCTGGATCCCGAGTCCCGCCTCGCCGCCGACTTTCTGGCGGAGGTGCTCCCGCAGCCTCTGCACACCCTCGGCCTGGAGGGAGTGCGGCGGTTCGCGGCCCCGCAACCTCCGCCCCGGCGGACCCGAGTCGCGTCCGTAGGGGAAGAGAACGCGACCTGGACCGATCCGTTCGGGATGGTCCGCTCCGTGCCGGTTCGGATCTATCGTCCGCACGTGCCGCGCACGGATATGGCCGGCCTGCCGAGCCTGCTTTATCTCCACGGCGGGGGCTTCACGGTCGGCAGCCTGGACGGCGTCGACGAAGTGTGCCGCCTCTTCAGCCAACACGCCGAGTGCGTCGTGGTCTCGGTCGACTACCGGCTGGCACCCGAGCATCCGTTCCCCGCCGCCATCAACGACACCAGGACGGCCCATGCCTGGCTCGTCGAGAACGCGGGCCGCCTTTCGATCGACAGCCGCCGCATCGCGGTCGGCGGAGACTCGGCCGGTGGAGGTCTGGCGGCGTCGCTCTGCCTCGACCTGCGCGGCCGCGGGCTGCCCCAGCCCGCGCTCCAGATCCTCGTCTACCCAGCCGTGGACGACTCCTTCGCACGCCCGTCCTGGACGGAGTTCGCGGACGCCCCCCTGATGGGAACCGCCGACGCGCAATGGTTCTGGCGTCAGTACGTGGGCGACGCCGGCGTCGCTCTCACCCCACTCGCGGTGCCCTTCAAGGCCGCGACTCTCGCCGGCCTCGCCCCCGCCCACATCATCACCGCGGAAGTGGACTGCTTGCGCGACGACGCCGAGGCGTATGCGCGACGGCTCGAGGCAGAGGGCGTCCCGGTGCGGCACCGCCGGTATCGAGGCGTGTACCACGGGTTCTTCACCGAGATCGACGCCTTCACGAAGGCCACCGAAGCCGTCGCGGATGCGTGTACCAGCCTGCGCAGCGTCTTCACCGACGGAGTTCTCCCGGCGTGACCCGGCCATCCGGCCCACGCCCGTCCGACTGGCGGACGTCCCCCGGACTCCTGAACCCCCTTCAAGGACCGTCCGCCCTGGCCCCGTTGCCATAGGTGTCCCGCAAGATCGCCTTCAGGCAGACGGGGGATGACGTGCCCGTTGATGAAGTCGACGTGCCAGCCCGTGGGTTACTCCGTCATCCTCCGCTGCCGCGGCCACCCCTGCTTCGCGTATTGCGCGACCGTCTGTTGACCGAGTTCCCGGCAGGCCTCGGCAACGGACGGCGCGGTCTTCTTTTCTCCGCTTGGTTCTGCATAAGGCGCTCGATCGCATCGTCCTGTGTGTCGTGCGGGCCGCTTAGCGTTGCTTAGCAAGAGCATCCAGGAGGCGAATTGTGTATGGGGGCGAGCAACGAGTCGGCCGGGAAAAACTGCACCCTCGAAGAACGACCCCACCCCACGAGCGAGCTGTCGCGCCACGTATCAAGTCTTCCGAGCAGGACGTCGGGCGGGGCCAGCCGACACCTGCCGCGGGGCAGGTCAGCAAGCCGGACACCGTCCAGCCTGATGCTGACCGTTTGCTGACCTGGAGGCGGCGATCAGTAACTCTGACCTGCGGAAACACCCAAACGCTAGATCTTGGACTTGAACATGGTGCGCAGCATGTGAACTCCCAAAAGACGGCTCCCTGCCGCTTTGTGCAGGTCAAGGGCGGTCTTCACTCTAGGACGATCCGGATCGCGACAGTGGAGCACCCCCGATCGACCGACAAGGACAATGAGATGCCGGAGTCGACGACCGCTCGGCGACGAGCGCGCGGAGCTGCCGCCGTAGGTGTATTGCAGTCGCCACAGTCATGATCCGACGCAGCGCCCGGAGGCGCGACGAGTCGTTTGGTCGTCACGCGCCACTCCCCAGCGCGGATGAGAACGCACGCGTAGCCACGACGACGGCTGCGCCGCACGTCGAGCAGCACATGAAGAGCCGGTGGTCGGTCTTTCTCGCCTACGGGCTCCTGGCGGCCGCGACCCAGGCGCTCTTCGTCAACACGCACCCGTCACACAGGACGCCGAGCGGCACTTCGGTGTTTCCATCGGCGCGATCGGCTTGCTGTCCCAGGTCTTCCCGCTGATCTACGTCCTCCTTGCCATCCCTGCCGGCATCGCGCTCGACCGGTTTCTTCGTCCAGCCCTCGTGGTCGGCGCGGTACTCACTGCGTCAGGGGCGTTCCTGAGACTGGTTACCGACGACTTCACCTGGGCCTTCATCGGGCAGGTCGTCGCCGCAGTGGGACAACCCTTCATCCTGAACGCCATACCGGGTCTTGCCGTGGGCTATCTCGCCGAAAAGCACCGCGCCACTGGCATCGCCGCCGCATCCTCCGCCACGTTCGCCGGCATGGTCCTGGGCTACCTGCTCGGCGCGTTTCTGCCCGGCGAGAGCCACATCCATACCCTCACCCTCATCACCGCCCTGTTCGCCATGGACGCCGGGCTGTGTCTCGTCGGGGTACTTCGCTTTCCCCCGCATACGAGCCCCGAGTCCGCATCCGTGACCAGCGGACTCCGGTCCTTTCGCGCGGCATTCGGCAATCGCCGCGTACGCCGTTTGTGCGCGGTCGTCGCCATCCCGATGGGCGCGTTCATCGCACTCGCGACGTTCGTGCAACCGCTGTTGGCGCCCGCGGGAGTTTCGGAATCCACCGCCGGCCTCATCCTCGCCCTGACCATGATCGCCGGTGTGATCGGCTGCGCAGCGCTGCCCATCTGGGCAGATCGGCACGGGCGCGAGGTCCAGGTCATGGGCGTCGCGATCGCCCTCACCGCCGGGGCCTGCCTCCATCTCGCCCTGGTCCCGAGCACGCCCATGGCCTTCCTCACGCTCCTCGGCAAAGGCTTCGTGCTGCTCCCGGCTCTTCCCACCGTGCTCTTCCTCAGCGAGCGGCACGCACCTGAAGCCGAAAACACTGCGGCCGGACTCATCAATCTCTGAGAGCCGGCCTGATCAGGTCACGTGCCCTGGCCGGCGCCATACGCAGGTTGGACGGACAGGCCCGACAGCTTCTTGCCGCAGCCACCGAGACGCGAGCCGCAGTAGAAGTCCAGGCCGGGTACCGTGCGATGAAATCTGGAAACTCGTCGTGTTCGAAGGGGAGGAAGACTGGAGGATGCAGCGCAGGGCTACTCGATGTCGACACCGTGTGCGCGGGCCAGTCCATCCAGACCGTCCGCTCAGCCCTGACCGACCGCCCGCAACTTCCACACGAGTTGTCCGCCAGTGGTGTGCCGGTACAGTTCGGCAACGACCATGGCGCGAATGCCAGGGTCGGTGGGTGGCTGGAAGGTCCAGGCCGCTCCGGAGGCACAGTTCACGTGCAGGGCGGCATGAGTGAGGGCGCCGCAGGTGAGGCCGGCGGCGACATCCATGTTGACGGCGATGGCGACACGCTGGATGTGCTGGGGCAGCGCGGCGAGGTGAAGGTCCGCGCGTTCCACTGCATACGGGCCTTCGGCCTGCTTGCCCAGGAGGCGGGCGGCGCCCCCGGCAGCCGAGGGCTGATTGTAGAAGATGAAGTCCTCATCGCACGTGACCCTGCTGCCCGCGTCGGTCAGGAACAACGTGAGGTCGGCGTCGGCGCCGGCGAAGCTGAAGGCGATGTGCATTTCCTGCCGGGCTTCCTCCGGGAGCACCAGGTTCTGTCCCGGTGCGAGCGCGGTGGCGGGGCGTGGCTGGGCGGGCGGGTGCGAGGCCCGCCACTGTGGCGGTGTGGCCCGGAGCCATGGACGGCGGCGACAGGGTCGCCTCGCTCTTCCACTCGGCGAATGGGCGGATGCGGTAGTGATCCGGTGAGTGAGTGGAGTGCCCGTCGGGGACATTGGCACGAAGCTCGCCGTCCAGGTCGGCCAGGGTGGCATCGCCCAGGGCTTGGTCGTCCTGGGCATGGTCGAGGAGACTCTGCAGCCCGGGAAGCCGACTGGTGTCCAAAGGCTTGATGGTGCTGGACAGGTTCCCGGAAGCAGTACTGGTGACGGCGCAGGCGACGTCCTGACCGATGTCGAGGAACCGCAGCGCGTCGTTCTCGTCCCGCCAGGGCCCGGCTTCGACGGCCTGGCGCGTCCAGCGGCCATACAGAACGAAGCCGAGCCGCTGGGTGTCGGGCAAGCGGGTGAGGACGGCAAGGTCGACGGCGGTGATCCCGGGCGCCACGGCGAACGCCTCCTTGAGCGTGGCGACAACGTTCGACCCCATGGAGGTGAGCCACCACAACGTGGTGCCTCCTACGGCTTCGGAGCGGGCTGTTCCCCCGACCCGCGGACGATCAGGCGGGTGGGAACGGTGATGCTGCGGGCGCGGGAGCGGTCGCCGTCCAGACGGGCCAGGGCGGTGATCGCCGCCGTTCGGCCGATCTCTTCGGGATTCTGGGCGACGACGGTCAGGGCCGGTTCGAGCGCCTCGGCGAGTTCCACGTCGTCGAAGGCGATGACGGCGACGTCCTTCCGTTTGCGCCGGGCGAGTTCGGTGATGATGCCCAGCGCGACGATGTTGTTGCCGGCGAACAGGGCGGTGGGCGGGTCCGCCAGGCCCAGGAGCTGAGAGGTCGCGGCGGAGGCCCCGTGCTGGTCGTGGGCGTCGGTCACCAGGGAGCGGTCGTACCGGATGTCGGCTTCCTGCAGGGCCGCGCGGTATCCGGCCAGGCGCTCGCGGCGGGTGTAGAGCTTGGTGGGGAGGTCGCCGACGAAGCCGATACGCCTGTGTCCATAGGCGATCAGGTGGGCGACGCCGTCCTGGGCGCCCGCACGGTTGGAGCTGACGACGCTGTCCGTGGACAGGCCCGCTCCCGGACGGTCGAGGAAGACGACGGGCAGGCCCGCGGTGCGGTGGGTCTTGAGGTGGGAGTGGTCGGCGCCGACGGACGGCACGACCATGAGGACGCTGACGCGGCGGGCGAGGAACTTGTCCGTCAGGGCGCGCTCGCGATCGGGGTCGTCTGCGGAGGAGCCCATGAGGAGGGTCAGTCCGCGCTCGCGCACGGTGTCCTCGATGCTGCGGGCCACGGCTCCGAAGAAGGGGTTGCCGAGGTCGGGGATGACCAGCCCGATGGTGGTGTCGGGTCCGCCGACACGGATGTTGCGTGCCATGAGGTTCGGCTGGAAGCCGAGCTTGGCCACGGCAGCGAGCACCTGTTCCCTGGTCCGGGCCGAGGCGGGTCCGTCCTCGTTGAGGACCCGGGATACGGTCTTGGCGCTGACGCCCACTTCTCGGGCGACGTCGGCCAGGGTGGGGCGGCGGTTCGCTGCCATGGAGGAACGGTCTCCTCTGCTCGTCGGTTCCGGCCGCGGCCTCGGCCGGATTCCGTCGAGTGTCGAGTGATGTGGTCAGGTGGCCTGGACTCCCGCGGCCTTCGCCGCCTCGGAATCCGTTACGACAGTATCTCCGGCCGCGTCCACGGTCAGTGCGCCGGTCATGATGGCGACGACCTCCGCCATGGAGTAGTCGGACGGCTTGATCACGGCAGCGCGCCTGCCCAGCCGGTGGACGTGGATCCGGTCGGCGATCTCGAAGACGTGGGGCATGTTGTGGCTGATCAGGACGACCGGCATGCCCTTGTCACGGACGCGGCGGATCAGGTCCAGGACCTGGCCTGATTCCTTGACGCCGAGCGCGGCGGTGGGCTCGTCCATGACGACGACGCTGCGGGCCCAGGCGACGGAACGGGCGACCGCGACGGCCTGTCGCTGTCCGCCGGAGAGCGTCTCGACCGGCTGCGTCAGGGAACGCAGGCCGATCTTCAGGTCGGCCATGTGCTCGGCGGCCTCCTGACGCATGCGCTTCTTGTCGAGCATGCGGAAGGCACTGCCGAGGATGCCGGGGCGGCGAAGTTCACGCCCGAGGAACATGTTGGACGCGATGTCCATGGAGGCGGCGACGGCGAGGTCCTGGTAGACCGTCTCGATGCCGTGGGCGCGCGCGCTTTGCGGCCCGGAGAACTGGATCGGCTTGCCGCCCAGCCGGATCTCGCCCGCGTCCGGGACCACCGCACCGGTAAGTGCCTTGATCAGGCTGGTCTTTCCGGCGCCGTTGTCGCCGATGACCGCGAGGACCTCGCCGGGCAGCAGGTCGAAGTCGGCACCGTCGATGGCGGTGACGTGACCGTAGCGCTTGACCAGACCGCGGGCCTGCAGGACGGGGGTGGGAGAGGAGGTGGCGGTCATCGGGCCTTCTTCCGGGAGATCTGGTCGACGGTCACCGCGAGGATCACCAGGGTTCCGGTGATCAGGGTCTGGTAGATGGAGGCGACACCCATCAGTTGCAGGCCGTTGCGGAAGACGCCGACGATGAGGACGCCGATGAAGGTGCCCAGGACCGAGCCGCGTCCGCCGAAGAGACTGGTGCCGCCGAGGACCACGGCGGTGATGCTGTCAAGGTTGTCGGTCTGGCCGGCCTGGGGGTCGCCGACTCCGGTGCGGGAGATGAGCAGCAGGGCGGCGATGCCGTAGAGCAGGCCGGCCACGGTGTAGACACCGATGGTCAGGCGAGAGGTCCGGATGCCGTTCAGCCGCGCGGCTTCCTGGCTGTTGCCCAGGGCGTAGACGTGCCGGCCCCAGCCGGTGCTGCTCAGCGCGTAGGCGAGCAGGAGAAACAGGGCGATGGTGACCAGGGAGCCGTACGTGATGTCGGTGTGGCCGAGCGGGAAGGTCTGCCCGAGAGCCGTCAGCGGGCCGGGCAGGCTGGGGACCGTCTGCTCCTCGGAGTAGATGTGGGTCAGCGCGAACGCCACGTTGAGCATGCCGAGGGTGACGATGAACGGCGGCAGCGGGATCTTCTGCACCAGCAGCCCGTTGAGCAGCCCGAAGCCGCCGCAGACCACGATGCCGAGCGCGATGGCCAGAAGCGGGGGCAGGGATCCCTCGGCGGCCATCTTGGCGATCACGATGCTGCCGAACGCCATCACGGCACCACATGACAGGTCGATGCCCGCCGTGAGGATGATCAGGGTCTGACCGATGGCGAGGGTGCCGACGACCATGACCTGCTGCACGATCAGCGAGAAGTTCCCGCCGGTGAGGAACTGGTCGGTCGAGAAGGAGAAGAAGACGCAGGCCAGGAGGAGAGCGACCAGCGGGCCGGTGGTCGGTGCCGTCAGCAGCCTGCGGGCCGTGGTCGGCGCCTTGAGGTCGGCGTACGCCGAGGACGTGCTCGGCGGCGTGGACGTGGCGGTCATGCGAAGTCCTTGTCGGAAGACAGAAGTCCTTGTCCTGCCTTGCGGAGAACCGGGAGGACAAGGCGGCGAGGGAGGCGGCCGTCCCCTGTCGTGGGGCCGGCCGCCCCGCTGAGGGGGGAGGCGACGGATGTACGGTCCTCGGGGGTGGCTCAGCCCCAGCAGTTCTCCAGGCCGTAGCCGGTGTCCTTGGAGGTGGCCCCGCCCTGCGCCTTGTCGGTGATCAGGGTGACGCCGGTGTCGGTGTACCCGGACGCCTTCTTGCCGCCCTTGGCGTATGTCACGACGGCCTTGACGCCCTCGGCGGCCATCTTCAGCGGGTACTGCTGTGAGGTCGCGGTGATCTTGCCGTCCTTGACGGCCTGGGTGCCGGTGCAGCCGCCGTCGACGGAGACGATCAGAACGTCCTTCTCGCGGCCCTTGGCCTTCAGCGCGGTGTACGCGCCCAGGGCGGCCGGCTCGTTGATGGTGTAGACGACGTTGATGCCGGGTTCCTTCTGGAGGCAGTTCTCCATGGCGGTCTGGCCCTTGGCCTGGTCGCCGCCGGTGTCCTGGGCGCACGCGACGTCCTTGTCGGTGGCGCCGAAACCCTTGAGGAAGCCGTTGTGTCGCTGGACGCCGACGGAGACGCCCGGCGCGAGGTCGAGGGTGGCTATCTTGGCGGTCTTGCCCTTCATGGCGGCCTTGGCGTACTCGCCGATCAGCTCGCCGGCCTTGAGGTTGTCGGTGGCGAAGAGGGCGTCGACGGCGCTCTCCGGCTCGGTCGGCGTGTCGAGGGCGATGACCAGGACCCCCTTGGCCTTCGCCTTCGCGATCGCGGGCACGATCGCCTTGGAGTCGCTGGGGGTGATCAGGATGCCTTTCACCCCGGCGGCGACCATGTTCTCGATCGCGGTGACCTGACCTGCGTTGTCCCCGTCGAACTTGCCCGAGGCGGTCATGAGTTGGGCGCCGTTGTCCTTGGCGGCCTTCTCCGCGCCTTCCTTCATCTTCACGAAGAACGGATTGGTGTCGGTCTTGGTGATCAGACCGACCTTGACGCTGCCCGAACCGGAGCCGGCGGTGTCCGTTCCGGAGCCGGACCCGCAGGCCGTCAGGGTGAGAGCTGCGAGGCCGGTGCACGCGGCGGCTCTGAGGACAGCCGAGGGCAGACGAGGGGTGCGAGACATGAACGACTCCTGCGGGATTGCGGGCGGTGCGGCGGCATCGGAGCATGCCGTCCCGAGGTGTCATCGTTGACTTATGTCATCGTTGACACTGCTTGCCGAGGATGATGGACTCCGCCTCCCGGCAACGTCAATGCCTTGCACCCGACACAAGTCCGTAACGGCCGTGGCCGTTGCCCGGTCCGTGCCCGCTTTCGCCCGTGCGTTCGCAGAGAAGAGCAGCCCATGAGCCCGCGTCAGATCACCGTCCTCGGGGAGTGCGTCGCGGACGCGTTCACCGGGCCCACAAGCACCTCGAACGAGCTCGCCCTGCGGGTGCTGCCCGGCGGCGGACCTGCGAACACGGCCGTCGCCCTGGCCCGTCTCGGCACCCCGGCACACTTCCTCGCGCGGCTGTCGGGCGATGTGTTCGGCCGTCTGTTCCGGGCCCACCTGGAGGCGTCCGGGGTGGATCTGTCGAGCGCTGTCGCGGCCGCAGAACCCAGCACGCTCGCCGTGGCGGAGTTGGACGCCGAGGGGCAGGCGGCCTTCTCCTTCCACGCACAGGCCACGGCCGACTGGCAGTGGACGGCCGGGGAACTGGCGGGGGTGGACCTGTCCGGGTCGGCCTGCGTGCACACCGGATCCCTGGCCCTGGTCCGAGAACCGGGCGCGGCGGTGGTGGAGGATTTCCTGGCCGCGGCGGCCCCTCGGGCGACCATCAGCATCGACCCCAACGTCCGGCCTCTGCTGGTGGATCCCGAGGTCTACCGCGCCCGGCTGGCGCGCTGGTGCGGTCTCGCCGATGTGCTCCGGCTGAGCGAGGACGACCTGGAGCTCCTGCTGCCGGGTACGCCGCCCGAGCAGGCGTGCGACATCTGGCATGCGGCCGGGGCGCGGCTCGTCGTGATCACGCGCGGTGCCGACGGCGCCTTGGCCTCGCTCGACGGCGAACGGCTGCACGTTCCCGCCGTGGCGACACGGGTCGTCGACACGGTGGGGGCGGGGGACTCCTTCACGGCCGGGCTGCTGCACCACCTCGGGGCCCGCGGCCTCCTCGACGGCCGGCTGAAGGAGATCCGCCTCGACGATGTCGCCGAAGCCTGTCGGTTCGCCACTCGGGTCGCGGCCCTGACCTGCTCGGTTCCCGGTCCCAACCCGCCGTGGCAGAGGGAACTGGCGCAGCCCGCGACAACCGGATGTGCGTGAACGGGCAGCCAAGCCGCGCCGGGACAATCGGGCTCGCACCGTTGACGTGACGGCCGGATTGCCCCCATCATCGGGCCACTTGGTGTCATCGATGACACAAGTCAACGATGACACCACTTCACCCCCTTGCCAGGCGTCGCGGACGACGGCGCCGACGAGGCGTCACTTTCAGGGACCGTCCGTGCCGGGCAGCAGGCTCCGCAGCGTGGACGGCCGCAGCACAGGAGACCCCATGAGCTCTGGACGTGTACCCCCTCATGCCCGCACGCGGCTGGTCGCGGCGGTGGCGACCGTCTGCGCCCTGTCCGCCGCTTCGCTCGCCCCTCAGGCCGTCGCTGCGGACACCCCGCCCTACTCCGAGACCTATCGCCCCCAGTTCCACTTCACCCCGGAGAAGAACTGGATGAACGACCCGAACGGCCTCGTGTACTACAGGGGCGAGTATCACCTCTTCTACCAGTACAACCCGAACGGCAACTCCTGGGGTCACATGTCCTGGGGGCACGCGGTGAGCACGGACCTCGTGCACTGGAAGGAGCTGCCGCTCGCCCTGTCGCACGACGACAAGGAGATGGTGTTCTCCGGCAGTGCGGTCGTCGACTGGAACAACACCACCGGGTTCGGCGCGAAGAAGAACCCGCCCATGGTGGCGATCTACACCAGCGCCTACAAGAGGGGCGGCAAGCAGGCCCAGTCGCTCGCCTACAGCACCGACCGCGGCCGCACCTGGACCAAGTACCAGGGCAATCCCGTCATCGACATCGGCTCCACCGAGTTCCGCGACCCCAAGGTCCAGTGGTACGCACCGACCAGGAGCTGGCTGATGACGGTGTCGCTGTCCACCGAGCACAAGGTGCGGTTCTATTCGTCCAAGAACCTCAAGGACTGGAACGAGCTCAGCGAGTTCGGGCCGGCCGGGGCGACCGGCGGTGTGTGGGAGTGCCCCGATCTGTTCCCCCTCGCGGTCGACGGGGACGACAACAACATCAAGTGGGTCCTGGTGGTCAACATCAACCCCGGTGGAATCGCGGGCGGTTCGGCCGCCCAGTACTTCATCGGCGACTTCGACGGAAGGAAGTTCACCGCCGAGGACAAGGGCACCTACACCCCACCTGCCGGCCAGGTCGTGCAGGACTTCGAGGGCGGCGACTTCGGGGCGTGGACGACCACCGGCACCGCGTTCGGCCAGGCGCCGGCAGCCGGGGCGCTGGACGGCCAGGGCAGGGTCGACGGCTTCGTCGGCAAGGGCATCGCCAACAGCTTCCACGCGGGCGATGGCGCCACAGGCACCCTCACCTCACCCGAGTTCACCGTCGACAGCTCCTATCTGAACTTCGAAGTCGGCGGCGGGCGGCACCCGCACGAGCCCGGAACCGTCATGGAACAGGGACCGCCGCCCGCAGGCACGGTCCTCGCCGACTTCGAGGGCGGCACGTACGGCGACTGGACGAGGACCGGAGACGCCTTCGGCGCCGCACCGGCCACCGGCACCCTCCCCGACCAGCAAGAGGTCTCCGGCTTCCTGGGCAACGGCCTGGTCGACACCTACCTGAACGGCGACTCCTCCACCGGCACCCTCATGTCACCCGAATTCACCATCGACAAGAACCACATCAACTTCCTCATAGGCGGCGGCAACCATCCCGCCGGCTCCGCCGACCCCACAGCCCTCGAACTCCTCGTCGACGGTCAAGTGGTGCGCAGCGCCACCGGAAAGGACGCCGAGGCGCTCAACTGGGCCTCCTGGGACGTGGGCGACCTCGCCGGCAAGAAGGCGCAGCTCAGGATCGTCGACGACAACACCGGCAGCTGGGGCCACCTCAACGTCGACCACATCATGCTCTCCGACGTCAAGGCGCGACCCGTCTCCCAGGAGACGTCCGTCAACCTGATCGTCGACGGCGAGGTCGTCCGCAGCGCCACCGGCTCCAACAGCGAGACCCTTGACTGGGCCTCCTTCGACCTGCGTCCCTACCTGGGCAAGAAGGCACAGATCCAGGTCGTCGACATGAACACCGCCGGCTGGGGTCACATCCTGGCCGACCAGTTCACCGAAGCCGACAAGCCCGCCGAGTCGATCGTGCAGCGCGCCGGCTGGGCCGATTACGGCAAGGACTACTACGCGGCGGTGTCCTGGGAGGACGCGCCGGGCGGCAAGCGGTACATGGTCGGCTGGATGAACAACTGGGACTACGGCGGCGCCCTGCCCACCTCCCCCTGGCGTGGTGCGCAGAGCGTGCCGCGGGAGATGGCCCTGCGCACCGTCGGCGGTCGAATCCGGCTGACCGCCAAGCCGGTGCGCAGCCTGGAGTCGCTGCGGGGGCGACGCCCGGCGACGGCGGCCGACGTCACCGTCACGAGCACCTCGAAGCCCCTGCTCGGTCCCGCGGCCAGGGGCGAAGCGCTCGACATCGAGGCGACCTTCTCGCTCAAGGACGCCGAACGGTTCGGCCTGAAGGTGCGCACCGGCGCCGGAGGCGAGGAGACCGTCATCGGCTACGACACCGCGGCGCGGGAGCTGTACGTCGACCGCACCCGCTCCGGTGCCGTGGACTTCAACAGCACCTTCGCCGGCGTCCAGCGAGCTCCGCTGCAGGCCCAGAACGGCAAGGTGACACTGCGGATCCTCGTCGACTGGTCGTCCGTCGAGGTCTTCGGCGGCAGTGGCGAAGCGGTGATCACCGACCAGATCTTCCCCGACCCCGACAGCCGGGGGGTGCAGGTCTTCGCCGAGAACGGCTCGGTGAAGCTGGACCGGGCCCGCGTCTGGCACCTCGGCTCCTACCGCGACTGATCCCCACCGCACGCCCGACCAAGGAGGTCACCACACCGTGAACAAGACCCTGCTCGCCGAGTTCACCGCACGCGAGGGCACGGAGGACGAGGTCGCCCGCCTGATCCTGGACTACGCCCGGAAGGTGCGCGAGGAAGACGGCAACCTCGCCTTCGACGTCTACACCAAGGTGTCGAGCCCGCGCGCCTACTGGATCTTCGAGGTGTACCGGGACGAGGACGCTTTCCAGGCGCACCTGGCGGCTCCGTACGGTGCTCCGTTCAACACAACACTCGCGCCGCTGATCGAGGAGGACGCCTCGGTGCTGACGTTCCTCGACCCGGTGGCGTGACCGTGGCCGGCCCGCCTCGCGGGCCGGCCCTCACACGTCGAGCCGTACGGGCAGACGCGTGCCGTGCCGGCCCGGTCGGAGGCCACCTCATGCCCGGCCGGATCGGCTCCCTGGCTCGACCACCGAAGTCCGGCAGGTCAGGGCAGGTCGGCGCCCATGGCATGCGCAATGACCTCTCCGATGAGTACGGCTGTCGCCGCTGGGCCCCGCAGGGGGCCGTGGGCAGGATCGAGGTGTCGGCGACGCGGAGACCGTGAACGCCGTGGACTCTTCCGTACTGGCCGACCACCGCGTCCGCGGTGTCCGGGCCCATCGGTGCGGTCCTGCACGTGTGGTGGGCGGTGCCGATATTCCGGTTGATCCACCCGTCCAGTGCGTGATCGCAGGTGAGCACGTCCGGGCCCGGCTGGAGCAGCCCGTGGAAAATGTCGTCGAAGGACCGGTGCGGTGAGGAGCTCCGCGGTGGCGCGTACGGCTTCGCGCACGCGGCGGCGGTTCTCGGGGCCGTCGAGGTAGCCGTATTCGACGCGCGGGGGTGTCGCGGGATCCGCGGACCTCAGGGACAGGCGGCCGGTTCTTCCGGGTGACTGGGCCGAGACGAGGAAGGGCAAAGGTGCGCCGGGCACGGTCGTCGTGCCGCCGACGAGTCCTGCCAGGGGGACCAGTGACTGAAGGATCTCCAGGTCGCCCGGATGGGTTCCGTCCGAGGAGGACAGGTGCAGGCAGCCGCCCAGCCAGGAACCGTGGGGTGCGCCCAGCTCCTGCCGTGGGTCCACTCCAGGACGAGCTGAGGGTGGTCGCTGAACCGGGTGCCGACGCGCTGGGGCGTCCACGACGACGGGGATGCCGAGCCGCTCCAGGTCGGCTCGCCGGCCGATGCCGGACAGCTGGAGCAGCTGCGGAGTGACGAGGGACCCGGCGCACAGGACGACCTCGCCGCCGCGCAGGAAGGTCTTCTCCCCCTGCCGGCGTACGACGACTCCCGTGGCGCGGCCGTTGCGGATGGTGATCCCGCTGACGTGGCCACTCCGCGAGCCCTCTTTCCATCGCCAGGTGACGGGGCGTCACTTGCTTGCCGCGCTCTGAGACCGCCGCCCGGAATCCCCACACCCTTTCCTTGCCGGGGTCTTGTCACCCGGCTGACATCACTAGTTAACTCAAGTCGTGAACTAAGCACGCGGCGAAGCCCCTTGCTGTGCCGCCGTGTGCCGGTGCAGTCACGTCCAGCCCTTGTTGCACGCATTCGTCCACCCCCACCCGCAGGGACTCGTATGAGACTCAGATCCCTGGGCGTCGCGCTCGCCACCACGGCCGCGTTGAGCGCCCTGCCCCTCGCCCACTCCGCGGCCTCCGCGGCCGAAACGCCCTTGTCGCAAGGGAAGACGGTCACCGCCTCCTCACAGGAGAACAACGGCACCCCCGCCGCCTACGCGGTCGACGGGAACACGGGGACCCGCTGGTCCTCGGCCGCCACCGACGACCAGTGGCTCGAAGTCGACCTCGGGGCCACGGCCTCGGTCTCCCAGGTGGTGCTGAACTGGGAGGCGGCCTACGGCAAGGACTACAAGGTCCAGATCTCCGCCGACAACAGCACCTGGACCGACCTGAAGTCCGTCAGCGGCGGTGACGGAGGGCTCGACACCCTGGCCGTGTCCGGGCAGGGCCGCTATGTGCGCATGCTAGGCGTGCACCGCGCCACCCCGTACGGTTACTCCCTCTGGGAGTTCCAGGTGTTCGGCTCGACGGACGGCGGCACTCCGTCCGCCTGCGGCACGGCCAATTCGGCGCAGGGCAGGCCCGCTTCGGCCTCGTCCACGGAGAACGCCGGCACCCCCGCCTCGGCGGCCTTCGACGGCAGCACCTCAACCCGCTGGTCCAGCCAGTCCACCGACCCGCAGTGGATCCAGGTCGACCTCGGCTCGGTGCAGGGCCTGTGCAAGGTGGACCTGAACTGGGAGGCCGCCTACGGCAAGGACTTCCAGATCCAGGCCTCCTCCGACGGGCAGAGCTGGAGCACCCTCAAGAGCGTCACCGGCGCGAGCGGCGGCACGGCGTCCTACGACGTCAGCGGCTCCGGCCGGTATGTGCGTGTCTACGGCACCGCGCGCGGCACCGGATACGGATACTCCCTGTGGGAGGTCGCCGTGCACACCGGCACCACCGGAGTCCCGCCCGTCCAGGGCGGCGGCGACCTCGGGCCGAACGTCATCGTCGTCGACCCCTCCACCCCGAATCTCCAGCAGAAGTTCGACGACGTCTTCGCCCAGCAGGAGTCGAACCAGTTCGGCACCGGCCGTTACCAGTTCCTGCTCAAGCCGGGCACCTACAACGGCATCAACGCCCAGATCGGCTTCTACACCTCCGTCTCCGGCCTCGGCCTGAACCCCGACGACACCCAGATCAACGGCGACGTCACCGTCGACGCGGGCTGGTTCAACGGCAACGCGACCCAGAACTTCTGGCGCTCGGCGGAGAACCTCGCCATCACGCCGTCCAACGGCACCGACCGCTGGGCCGTGGCGCAGGCCGCCCCGTTCCGCCGTATCCACGTCAAGGGCGGTCTCAACCTCGCGCCGAACGGCTACGGTTGGGCCTCCGGCGGCTACATCGCCGACTCGAAGATCGACGGTACCGTCGGCCCGTACTCCCAGCAGCAGTGGTACACCCGGGACAGCTCGGTCGGCGGCTGGACCAACGGCGTGTGGAACATGACCTTCACCGGCGTCCAGGGCGCCCCGGCCACCGACTTCGACAGCGGCCCCTACACCACCCTGGACACCACCCCCGTCTCCCGTGAGAAGCCCTTCCTCTACCTGGACGGCTCCGCCTACAAGGTGTTCGTCCCGGCCAAGCGCGCCAACGCCCGCGGAGTCTCCTGGCCGGCGAACGCGGGCACGTCCCTGCCGCTCGACCAGTTCTACGTCGTCAAGCCGGGCGCGACCGCGGCCACCATCAACCAGGCTCTCGCCCAGGGCCTCAACCTCCTGTTCACGCCCGGCGTCTACCACCTCGACCGGACCATCGACGTCACCCGCGCGAACACGGTCGTCCTCGGTCTCGGCCTCGCCACCCTCGTCCCGGACAACGGCGTGGACGCGATGCACGTGGCCGACGTCGACGGCGTGAAACTCGCCGGATTCCTCATCGACGCGGGCCCGGTCAACTCCGACACGCTGCTGCGCATCGGCACCCCCGGCTCCACCGCGGACCACTCCGCCAACCCCACCACCATGCAGGACGTCTTCGTCCGCATCGGCGGCGCCGGCCCCGGCCTCGCCACCAACTCGGTGGTGGTCAACAGCAACAACGCCGTCATCGACCACACATGGCTGTGGCGCGCCGACCACGGCAGCGGCGTCGGCTGGGACACCAACCGCGCCGACTACGGCCTGCGCGTCAACGGCAACGACGTGCTCGCCACCGGTCTGTTCGTCGAGCACTTCAACAAGTACGACGTCTACTGGAGCGGCGAGCGCGGCCGCACGATCTTCTTCCAGAACGAGAAGGCGTACGACGCCCCGAACGCCACCGCCATCACCCACGACGGCATCACCGGCTACGCGGCCTACAAGGTCGCCGACACCGTCACCACCCACGAAGCCTGGGGCCTGGGCAGCTACTGCAACTACACGGCCGACCCCTCGATCGTGCAGGCCCACGGCTTCCAGGTGCCCGTCAAGCCGGGGATCAAGCTGCACGACCTGCTGGTGATCTCGCTGGGCGGCAAGGGCCAGTACGCCCACGTCGTCAACGACACCGGCGCCCCCACCTCGGGCACGAGCACCGTCCCGTCGAAGGTGGTCCAGTTCCCCTGACCGCCGACCACCCCTGACCGTCCGGCCCACGGCGCACCGCGACCGGCGGTGCGCCGTGGGCGCGAGCCGTTGAGCCGGCTCCGGCCCGGTTTTCCGGCCACCAAGAGCAAGAGCGCAGCCCGCAGCGGCCGGCCGTCACTCGCCGTCGGACTCGACGACCCAGCCCCGGCGGACCGTCCACACCCTGCCGTCCGCCGTCGCGCCGCACATCCCGTCCAGGACGCCCGGCCCCGCCGCGGTCACGAGACGCGAGTCGCCCGCGGAGGCGAAGCCGAACGTGCGGCGCGGGTCCCAGTCGGTGCTGTGCCGCAGCCGGCGGCTCATCTGGGCCCAGCCGACCGGCGCCGCGGCCACCACCCAGGCATCCGGCTCGGGACGGGTCAGCCGGCGAGCCTGGCGCAGCCACGACGCGGCGTCCTCAGGCCAGTCGACGACTGCGGCCAGCCGCCCGCCGTTGCTCTGCCAGGCGTCGGCGAACGCCTCGGCGGCGTCCTTCGACGCGGCGTCCCGGCCATGGCCCAGTGCGACGCTGCCGCCGCGGAACCCGGCACCTTCCAGCAGCGCGAGCACGCGCGCGAGTTCGCGGCCGGTGTGCGGCCGGGGCGCGGGCCAGGGTGCGTAGTCGGACAGGTCCGCCGGAAGCAGCCGGGGAGAGGGCTCGTTCATGACGGCTCCCCTGCGCGCCACGCCCGGTGGCGATCGGGAAGACAGACCGCGCACGGCCGGTATCCCGCGGCTAGCGCGGTCGCCTCGTCCGCGAAGAACACCCGGTGGCGCACATAGTTCCCGCGGGCGATGTGCCGCAGCGCAGAGGGGCAGTCCAGCCGTCCGTAGATCCGTCCGCGCCGGTAGCCGCCGAACCTGCCGGCCACGTCGCTGCGGTAGGGCCGCCCGTCAGCGCCGATCAGCGAGTATCCGCGAAGCGCCGCCGCGGGAGCCGTGCCGTCCAGCCGTCGTCTGTCCACAAAGGCACTGTGCATCATCCCTGACGGCCGTACCAGCGGTATCCGGACGTCCACCCCGCGGCCGGCGGCGGGTGACCTGGATCGGCGCTTCAGTGGCGCGCGGCAGGCTTGCGTGCCGGGGCAGCCCCACACTGCCGGGGCCCGGCCCCGGCGCCCCGCGCGACCCGGCCGCCGGGCACCGGGCCGCACCCTTCGACCCCGGGTTCAAGGAGAGAGACCGTCGTGCGAATCGCCGTGACCGGCTCGATAGCCACCGACCATCTGATGTCCTTCCCCGGTCGGTTCACCGACCAACTGATCGCCGACCGGCTGGAACAGGTGTCCCTTTCCTTCCTCGTCGACCGTCTCGACGTGCGGCGCGGCGGTGTCGCCGCCAACATCGCCTTCGGACTCGCACGGCTCGGACTGACCCCACGTCTGATCGCCGCCGCGGGAGCCGACTTCGCCGAGTACGGGGCGTGGCTGCGCGCCGCCGGGGTCGACACGGACTCCGTCAGGATCAGCGAGACACTGCACACCGCCCGGTTCGTGTGCACGACGGACGAGGCGCAGAACCAGATCGCCACCTTCTACTCCGGCGCCATGGCCGACGCCGCGAAGATCGACCTCGCCGCGGAGGCGGCCCGCTCCGGCGGCTTCGACCTGGTGCTCGTCGGCGCCGACGCCCCGGAGGCAATGCTGCGCCACACCGAGACCGCTCGGCGTGCCGGCATCCGCCTGGCCGCCGATCCCTCGCAGCAGCTCGCCCGCCTGAACGACACCCAGGCACGTCACCTCGTGGACCGCGCGCACCTGCTGTTCACCAACGAGTACGAGTCCGCCATGCTGCGGGAGCGCACCGGCTGGAGCGAACGGGACATCCTGCAACGCGTCGGTACCTGGATCACCACACGGGGAGCGGACGGCGTCTCCCTGGCGCGGTGCGGTCAGCCCCGTCTGGACGTGCCGGCCGTCCCCACCGCGGAGATCGCCGACCCGACCGGAGTGGGGGACGCGTTCCGCTCCGGATTCCTCGCCGGCCTGAGCTGGGGCTGGCCCGAGGAACGGGCGGCACAGCTCGGTTGTGCGCTGGCGTCGATCGTCCTGGAGACGGTCGGCACCCAGGAGTACAAGCTGCTCGCGGCGGATCTGATCGAGCGTGTCGAGCGCACGTACGGGCACGACGCCGCCCGTGAGATGGAACCGCGCCTGGCGGGGCTGTCATGAGCGGGCTTCGTGAGGCGCTTGCCACCCGTGTGGTGGTCGCCGACGGGGCGATGGGCACCATGCTCCAGGCGCAGGACCCCACGCTGGAGGACTTCCAGCAGCT
>NZ_JBVJPV010000006.1:0-396839 GCF_055609245.1 Streptomyces sp. NPDC036813
GGTGCTCATCTCTCTTCTCGCTTCCGGGCGGGCGCCCCGCCGCCGTCCCCGGCTGATCTCAGCGTGCACACGCCCACACCCACCCGACCTCACCCCCGGCGGGTGAAGTCCCCCGCCCCGCTCGGAACTGCGCCGATCAGGACGAGCAGGACGCCCGCGCACCGGCCGCGGCCGTCGCCTCGGGCCGGGTCCGCGCCGCTGCCCCGTGACAGCGGCTTCGCCGTCCGCATCAGTCGGGCAGCCGGCGCATCTCCAGCAACCGCAGCCCGAGCGACTGGCAGCGCTCCAGCAGCCCGTACAGGTGGGCCTCGTCGACGACGGGACCGTAGAGCACCGTCTCGTCGGAGATCACGACGTGGTCCAGCTCGGGGAAGACCTTGGCCAGTGTCTCCGAGAGGTGCCCCTCGACGCGGATCTCGTAGCGCATGTGCCGCTCTCCCGCCGACAGCCGATGGCAGTTTTCGTGCCGCTTCGTGTTCCAGCTTTCCGCCCTTCGGCGGCGTAGGGACTCACCCCGGGCAGGTGACCCGTGTCCGTCTGGTCATTCCGCTGGTGTCCCCGCCGCCCGCGGCGGGCGAACCGCCCGCGTCCGGTCGGCTGAAGGATCCTTGTGGCGCCCCCGAGGACGGGCGGACGACGGTTACGCTCGTGCCGGTTCGCACGTTTCGCGCACGTCTGGAGGCAGGGCGACGACTGGCATCGACCGCGACCGCCTCCTGCGGACGTTGACGTTCTGGTTGCGTCCCGCCTTTGCGCTGCGCGTCCTCAACCGCTTCCAGCGGGTCGTGGGGTTCGACCGCGCGATGGCCCTGGCGTCCAGCGCCTTCACGGCGCTTGTTCCGCTGGCCCTTCTGGTCGGCGTCGTGCTGGGCAGCATCGTCCACGTCGACGCCGCGCAGCGGATCATCCAGCGCTACGACCTCAGCGGCGCCGGATCCGACGCGGTGACCTATCTCTTCTCCCCCGCGCAGGGTGAGAGCGCCAGCACCGGCGTCTTCGGGGTGCTCTTCCTTGCGATCTCCGTGCTGAGCTTCGCGCGCGCCGCGCAGCGGCTGTTCGAGCAGACCTGGGAACTGAAGCCGCTCAGCGTGCGCAACTCGCGCAACGGCCTGTGGTGGATCCTCGCCCTCGGCGTCTACGCCTCGGTCAGCGGGTGGATCTCCGCGGTGCTCGGTGGGTGGGCGGCCGGTCTCGTGGCCGCCGTGTGCCAGGCGGCCGTGACGGCGGTGTTCCTCACATGGAGCGGCTGGATCCTGTCCGCGAAGCGGATCGCGTGGCGTGACCTGGTGCCGTTCGGAGTCACCGGAGCCGTGCTCACGTCCCTGTATTCCTGGGGCGCGGGCTTCTACCTGCCGCGTCTGTTCAACTCCTACGCCGACCGCTACGGGGTGGTCGGCAGTGTCTTCGCGCTGCTCTCGGCTCTCTTCGCGGCCATGTTCGTCCTCGTCGCGTCAGCCTCGGTGGGCCGCGAGGTGGGAGAGGAACTCGGCCGGATCCGGAAGGGCCGGCAGCCTTCCGAGCACGAGGTCCGGCAGCAGTGGGAAAGCCTGCTGGACCAGACACGTTCGCGATGGCGCGCGGCCCGCGGGGACATTTCTCGTCGCCGCAGGAAGGGCAACGGGTCGTGACGAGCGGGCCCGGGGCGCCGGCCTGTCGTCAGCCCTTCTTCCCGTACACGTCCGCGCCTCGCGGCGTGGGCACGGAACCATCGCCTCGCGTGCGCGGGAGGCGTGCGGCCGCGGCCAGACCGCCGAGTCCGGCCACGGCCAGAGTGAGCATCGCCGCCATGTAGGCGCCTGTGGTCAGACCCGAGACCAGGATGGTGCCGGCGATGGCGGTACCGAAGGAGGACCCGAGGTTCGAGACGCTGCGGGACAGTCCGGAGATCTCTCCCTGCTGCTTCTCGGGGAACTGCGACTGCACGACGTTGACCGAGGGTGTCAGCATGAGGCCCAGCCCCAGCCCGATCAGCAGCAGTCCCGGGACGAAGGCCCAGGCGGTGGAGAACGCCGCGACCAGGGCGACCAAGGCGGCCACACCGGCGTCGCACACGAGGAAGCCGGTCACGATGAGGGTTCGCTGCGGCGTCCGTCGTGCCAGTGGCTCGGCGGACAACGAGGTGACCAGCAGCCCCACTGTGGCCGCGGTGAACACGACCCCGGTCTGAACGGCGTCGTAGTGGCGCACGGTCTGCAGGTAGGCCGCCACCGTGAACGACGTGCCCATGAGCATCAGCCACTGGATGTTCTGGGTGGCCAGCCCGAGGTTGGAGACGCGGTCGCCGAACAGGCCGATCGACAGCAGGGGCTCCTTGCCGGACGCTTCCCGTGCCCGTACGGAGTGGAAGAACCAGGCGAGCACGGCCGCGCCGAGGAGCAGCAGGGCGATCATGAGCCAGATGTTGTTGTCCGCGGCCAGGATGCCCATGACGACGAGGACGAGACCCGCTGCGGAAAGGACCGCGCCGACGACGTCGAACGAACGGGTCGGGTCCGGCGGCAGTGGATCGTCGAGGCGGCGGCTGAGGACGACGATCACCCCGATCACCAGGGCTTGGAACACGAAGGCCGCACGCCAGCTGATGCCCGTGGTGATCAGTCCGCCGAGGAGTGGTCCGGTGGCGGCACCGATGCCGCCCAGCGCCATGACGATGCCGAAGGCGCGGGCGCGTTTGTTCTTGTCCGGGTTGAGGAGGGTCGTGAGGATGTAGACCGGCGGGATGAGCAGGGCGGTGCCGATGCCCTCGAGGAGCGAGTTGCCGAAGGTCAGGACACCCAGGTTGGGGGCAGCCGCGCTCAGCAGGGCGCCGATCGCGTAGACGACGAGGCCGGTGAGGAAACAGCGCTTGCGGCCGTAGCGGTCGGTCAGCCTGCCACCTGGGATCATCAGTGCCGCCATCACCACCAGGAAGACGGTGATGGCCACTTGCACGCCCTGGACGGTGGTGTGCAGGTCCTGGCTGATGTCGCTGATCATCACGTTCATGTTGGAGCCGGCGAAGCTGCAGATGAACTGGGCGAGGGCCAGCGCGGCCAGGGCCCGCCGTGGTCCGGCCGGTTGACGGCGCGCGGCTGGCTCAACCACTGCCGGGACTCGCAGCAGCGCTGTCGGTCGGCCCCCTCAGACCGTGCGTGGCGGGGTGCCGCTGGCCGTCGGCTCGGGGCCTGCTGCCCTCCTTGACCAGTTCCTCGTCCAGTGCCATGGCCGCGGTGACCAGGGCCAGGTGGGTGAACGCCTGCGGGAAGTTGCCCAGTTGCTCGCCCGAGGGGCCTATCTCCTCGGCGAAGAGGCCGACGTGGTTGGCGTAGGTGAGCATCTTGTCGAAGGCGTACCGGGCTTGGGCGAGCCTGCCGCTGCGGGCCAGGGCTTCGACGTAGAAGAAGCTGCACAGGTTGAAGGTGCCTTCGGACCCGCGCAGGCCGTCGGGGGACGCCGCGGGGTCGTAGCGGTAGACCAGGCTGTCGCTGACCAGTTCGTCGTCCATGGCGTCGAGGGTGCTGAGCCAGTCGGGGTCACGCGGCGAGATGAAGCCGACCTTCGGCATGAGCAGGAGGGAGGCGTCGAGAACCTCGGTGTCGTAGTGCTGTACGAACGCCTGCCGCTTCTGGTGCCAGCCGTGCTCGACGATCTGCCGGAACACCGCGTCCCGCGCCTCGGTCCAGCGGAGGGTGTCGCCCGGCCGGGAGAAGGCGTGGGCCGCCTTGATGCCACGGTCGAAGGCCACCCAGGTCATCAGCCGGCTGTAGGTGAAGTTCTGCCGGCCGCCGCGCGTCTCCCAGATGCCCTCGTCCGGCTGGTCCCAGTGATCGACGAGCCAGTCCAGGACGTCACTCAGCGCCTTCCAGCCGCGGATCGCGCCGATGTCCCCGCCGACGATCAAGGCGTCCGACGCTTCGCCGTAGATATCCAGCTGGAGCTGGTCCGCGGCCGCGTTCCCGGCCCGCACGGGATGAGAGCCCTGGTATCCCTCCAGGTGATCCAGCACTT
This sequence comes from Streptomyces sp. NPDC036813, assembly GCF_055609245.1. Classification (NCBI taxonomy): domain Bacteria; kingdom Bacillati; phylum Actinomycetota; class Actinomycetes; order Kitasatosporales; family Streptomycetaceae; genus Streptomyces; species Streptomyces sp. NPDC036813. Next base: position 3,988 of record NZ_JBVJPV010000006.1, read on the forward strand.
CCTCCGTGAGATACGGATCGCCGTCGACGCGGTACATGATCTGCAGGGGATCGCCGCCCTGGGCGGTCTCCCGCGCATCGATACGGTCGCGCAGCCATCGGCGGAAGGCGTGCGCCTCCTCCTGGAAACCCAGGTCGATCAGGGCCCGGACCGACAGTGACCCGTCTCGGACCCACGTATAGCGGTAGTCCCAGTTGCGCTCGCCGCCGATCTGCTCGGGCAGCCCCATCGTGGCGGCGGCGATGGGAGCCCCGGTCGGCGCGTAGGTGAGCAGCTTCAACGTGATCGCCGAGCGGTTCACCATGTCCTGCCATCGCCCGCGGTACGTGCACGAACGCAGCCAGGACAGCCAGAAAGAGCGACAGGCCTCCAATTCGTCGGCGGCGCCGTCCAGCGAGGGGCGCGGTGGCGCGTAGTCGCCGGCTGCCGTGCTGGTCAGTACGACCGCGGCCGCCTGCCCCGCGTCGAGGGTGAACCGGGAGACGACGTCGTCACCCTCGGCATCCAGCGCGACGCCGGTGGAGGACTGCAGGTACAGGTCGGTGCCCGGGCCGTGGAACAGCGCCGTGTGCTCGTCGGCCATGTCGAGCTCGTGGGAGGCGCGGCCGTAGTCGAAACGCGGACGGCAGGTGAGGGTGAAGGGCAGACTTCCGCGTACCACGCGGGCGACCCGCACCAGACGGTGCCGGTTCTGAGGCGTCGAGGAGTCGATGGGCATCATGAAGTCGGCGACCTCACCGACGCCCTCGGCTGCCATGAAACGCGTGACCAGGATGGCTGTGTCGGACAGGTACAGCTGCCGGATCGTCGTGCCGTTCTCGGAGGGGAGGTCTGCGGCGAGACGGCAGTAGCCGCCGCGCCCGCTGTCCAGCAGTGAGGCGAAGACGCTGGGTGAGTCGAAACGAGGTGTGCACCACCAGTCGATCCGTCCGGTCGAGGAGACCAGAGCGGCTGTCTGCAGGTCGCCGATCATGCCGTGTTCGGCTATGGGCGGGTATTCGTTCACGATGTCCTCCGACTCGCGGACATGCCCTTCGGCACGATGCCGGTTCGCTCGCACCCCCACTCTTCGCGTCGGCCGCAGCGACGGCATCACCCACCATGGGTGAAGCGGGGCGACGCGCCCGGGCCGTTGAGCGCCGTCGCCTCCAGTGGCCGGCATCGGGGCGAGGGGCCACGGGATCCGGCAGGGGCCGCTCGGTGTCGGCTGGCGCGTTCGCGAGCCACGGGGTGTGATGGTGGTGGGCGAGGACAGCGACCGCGATCCGCGGGTGGTGAAAGCTGTGGCACCGGACCATGAGATCCCGCGACATCCTCCCGGCCGGGACAATGATCCGCTGGGCGATCCGTTTCTGCGAACCCGCTTCGTCCTGCCGACGAGACCGGAGACCTTTCTGCGCCGGGAACGGCTCGTCGAACACCTCGGGCATGCGTTGTCGACACCCTTGGTGATGGTCAACGGAGCCGCCGGGGCGGGCAAGACCCTGCTCGTCGCGGACTGGGCAGCGAATCTCGAGCAGCCGGTCGCCTGGCTGACCCTGGACGAGGCGATCCGCCGGCCCGGAATGTTCTGGTCCCATCTGCTCAAGGCCCTGCACACCGCGCAGGTGCCGATGCCCGCCGACATCGGTTTTCCCTCCGACGCGCGGCAGGTGGACCGCACCCTGCTGACCCGGATGGCGGCACGGCTCAGCAGCACCGACACCGATCTGGTCATGGTGATCGACGAGTACGACAAAGCCGATACCGAGGTCTCCGAACAGCTTGCGTTCGTCCTGCACCATGCCGGGCCGGGGTTGCACCTGGTCCTGATCAGCCGTACGGAACCGTTGCTGCCGCTGCACCGCTACCGGGCTGCCGGCGAGCTGACCGAGGTCAGGGGTGCCGAGCTGGCCTTCACGCCCGAGGAGGCCGTCGAGCTGCTGGAGCTGCACGGCCTGCGCGTGCCCCTGCCGGCAGCCGTCGCTCTGGTGGAGCGCACCCGTGGCTGGGCGGCAGGGCTGCGTCTGTGCGCCCTGGCCGCCCGGCACAGCCCGGACCCCGAGCGCTACCTGAAGGAGTTCGAAGCCGGCCACAGCACCGTCGCCGACTTCCTGCTGGCCGAGGTGCTCCAGCGCCAGCCGGCGCCGACTCAGGACCTGCTGCTGCGGGTCAGCGTTCTGGAACGCTTCTGCGCCGACCTCGCGGACGAGCTGACCGGCCGCCGTGATGCCGCGCCCATCCTGGCCGGGCTACACCGCGTGAACGCGTTCGTAGAGGACCTCGGGCACTCGTGGTACCGCCTGCATCCACTGTTCCGGGAGATCCTGCGCGTGCATCTGCAGGAGCGATGCCCCGGCCTCGAGCCGGAACTGCACCGCCGGGCAGCACAATGGTCGCGGCGGTCGGGGGCCCTTCCGGAAATGGTCAGCCACGGTGCCGCCGCGGGTGACTGGGAGTTCACCGCTCGCGCTCTGGTGGACGACCTGGCGATCGGACAGCTCTTCACCGGGCTGTGCTCCGACGACTTGGGCCGGCTGTTCGCCGACCTGGAACCCGCGGCGACGACGACGGAGTCCGACCTCGTCCAGGCGGCCTGTGACCTCTTCCGACACGACATCGACCGCGGCCTGGCCCATCTGCAGCACGCGAAGCAGCACCTCGCCGCCGAGGATGCCGGTCCCCCGACGGCACAGCTGAGCTGCGCCCTGCTGGAGGCCCTGGCGGCACGGCTGTCCGGCTCCCCGGGCAAGGCGGAACAGGCGGTTCAGGCAGCCCGGGAGCTCCAGCGGCAGGTCCCTGTGCACCTGCTCGAACAGCACCCGGAAGTTCCCGCCCTGCTGCTGACGAACGTGGGTACCACGCGGCTGTGGGCGGGGCGGCTGGAAGAGGCACGAGCGGCCCTGAGCGTGGTGACCGGCGGCACGGGCGGTGCCTCCACGGCGGTACCCCGCCGGGAGTCCCTCGTCCGCCTGGCTCTGATCGACTACCTGACCGGTTGGCCGGACAGGGCCCAGCACCATGTGTCGGCCGCCATGGCGGAGTCGAAACGGTTCAGTCTCCCTGTTGCCGACTCCGGTCTGGGAGGAGTGGTCATGGCAGCGGTGGCTGTCGAGCGGGACGAACTGGACACGGCGCAGACTCTGCTCGACCAGACACCCGACTGGGAGATGCCGGATCCGGTGACGGCGGCGGGCCGCTCCCTGGTGACGGCCCGGCTGCTGCTGGCCCGGGGCAGGGCGTCCGCCGCGATGGCAGCCACCGCTGTGGACGTGCCGGCCGATGTGGATTCTCCCTGGGCGGAGGGCAACGCCGCGCTGGTCGCCTCCGCCGCCCACCTGGCCGAAGGCCGGCCGGACGCCGCCGCGGAAGTGCTGCGCGAACTGGGCACGGAGCAGCCGGCGTGTGCGGTGGGCGCGGCTCGGGCCCACCTGGCGGCAGGTGACCGGTCGGCGGCCCTCGGGGCGCTCAACGCGATGCCCGGCGCACAGCACATCGGCCCCTCGGTACGCGTCCGCGCGACGCTGGTACGGGCGCAGGCCGCGCATGCCGACGGGGACGTCGGTACAACCCGCCGGTTGCTCACCGAGGCGCTCCTGACGGCCCGCCGCGACCTGCTGCGCCGGCCGTTCCGGGAAGCCGGTGGATGGATTGCGCCGTTCCTGGCGCGATCCCCTCTGCGGGAGCTGGCCACCGGGTGGCTGACGCCGGACGAAGGGACGGCCCGCGGGCGGGCCGAGCCCGAACCCGTACTGGTGGAACAACTGAGCGAACGTGAGTGTGATGTGCTCGAGCGCCTCGCCCGGATGATGTCCACCGAGGAGATCGCGGCCGACCTGTTCGTGTCGGTGAACACCGTGAAGACGCACGTCAAGAACCTCCATCGGAAACTCGCGGTGAACCGGCGGACGGACGCGGTGCGGCAGGCTCGCCGGCTGGGGCTCCTCTGACGGAGCGGCGACCGGGGTTTTCGCCGGGGTGGCGGCACAGCGCCCCGGGCCCGGCCGCACCGAGCACCCCCGCCCCGCTGTGGCAGCACGCCGACGAGCACACCCCCTTGGCTGCCCGTGGCGCCACCAGGCCGGGCACGGACTCGCCGTCGGCCCCGTCACGCCCGCCGCGAGGGCGCGCGCCATCCCCCGCCAGGGGTGAGGTGCCCCACAGGATTTTCGGGTGCGATGAAACGGCCCGGTTCTTGAAGGTGTCCTCGACACGCCTGCCGCGTGGACGGCCGGCAGCCGGTCCCGGGGCGATGCCCTGCGATCAGGGAGCCGACGTCCGAAAGGCAGCCGTCATGCTGAGACTCGACCCCACCGTCGCCCGTGACCGGCGCAGGGAGCGCCGCGCCCACGCCGACTACACCGGTGGTGTCTACGGCTCCATGCTCGCCGCCACCGTGGTGATCGGCGCCGGCGCACTGGGCTCCTTCCCACGCCTGGAACTGGTCGCACTGCTGCTCTTGAGCGGGCTTGCCTTCTGGATCGCGCACGTACACGCGCAACTGTTCGGCGCCCGGCTGGCGCAGCACCCCCTCGACCGCCACACCGTCCTGCACGTGTGCAGGGACGAATGGCCGATCGTCAAGGCGGCCCTCCCGCCGGCCGTGGCCGTGGCGATCAGCCCCCTGCTGGGGCTCGATGTGCCGGGCGCTCTGTGGCTGGCGCTCGCCGTGGCCGTTGCCGGGCAGGTGGGATGGTCGGTGGCGGCGGCGCGGCGGGCCGGTGCCTCAGGTCGCCTGCTCCTGCTCACGGCTTTGGTCAACCTGGTCCTCGGTCTGTTGATCATCTCCTTCAAGCTTTTTGTGAAGCACTGACGCAGTGACGGTGTGGGCGTCGGGTCCACGCCGCACCGCCATACCGGCCGGCGCCTCCGCCCGGTGCCGCCGGAACCGCTGTCGTTCCCGGGAGCGAAGGGATCTGAGTCACCATGTGCCGCTGGATCGCCTATTCGGGCACTGCTGTCCCACTGAGCAGGGTCCTGTTCGAGCCGACGCATTCTCTGATCGACCAGAGTCTGCATTCCCGTCTGGGGGTGGAGACGACAAACGGGGACGGTTTCGGGATCGGCTGGTACACCGGGAGCACGGCCGACACCCCGGCTGTCGTGCGGGACGTGGGTCCCGCGTGGAACAACCGCAACCTGCGGGAGGTCGCCCACCACGTCCGATCGGGTCTCTTCTTCGCCCACATCAGGGCGGCGACCGGGACAGCCGTGCAGCAGTCCAACTGCCATCCCTTCCGACACGGCCGCTGGATGTGGATGCACAACGGAATGATCAACGGCTACCGCCTCATGAGACGCGACCTCGCCGTCGCCGTCGATCCCGTGCTGTACCCCGACATCGAGGGATCCACCGACTCCGAGCTCATGTTCTTCCTGGCGCTCACCTTCGGCCTGACGGAAGATCCACCCGGTGCCGTGGCGCGCATGGCGGGCCTGGTCGAGGAAGCGGGGCACGCGCGAGGCATCCAGTACCCGCTCCAGATGACCATCGCGGTAGCGGACGGCGAACGCGTGTGGGCCTTCCGCTACTCCAGCGAAGGGCGCTCGCGGTCGTTGTACTTCAACACCGGGGTGGGCACCCTGCGTGCCCTCCATCCGGACGCGGCCTTCCTCCAGGACATCTCCGACGAGACCCGTCTCGTGGTGTCCGAACCGCTCGGCGAACTCGCCGGCGCCTGGAACGAGGTACCGGAGAACAGTTACGGCGTCGTCCAGCCGGGGCAGGACGCGCTGCACACCTTCCGGCCCGATCCGGCAGGCTGACACGCCAACGCCCGCCTGCACCGCTCGTGGCCACGCAGCGTGGCCTTCCGAACGGTGACCATGTGACCGGCGAGCCGAGTCACCCGGCCGACAAGCCCTCGCTGGGGCCGTGGTCATGAGCGGTGAGCGGAGCGGACTTCCCCGGCTTCTGACAGCGGCGGGGAGGGCGCGCCGGTGGATGCCGTCGCGGTTCCACGGGATGTGAGCCAGAATCCGAGTTTGGCCGTCAGTGGCGTACGGACTCGGCAGCAGCGGGGTGTTCCTGCTGCGGGACCTGGGTTGTCGGCGGCACGCATCAGGCGATCGAGGCAATCGCTCGGGTCACGGCCGTGATCGCCGGAGTTGGACGGCCTGGGAGTCGCGCCACGAGAACCCGGCGGATCTCGGGAGGTGCGCCTTCGACGTGCAGCAGGCTCACCCCGGAGGGCAGCATCGGCGAGAGCCGGAAGGGCACCGTTGTCACCCCGAAGCCGCCGGCGACGAGCTGAAGCTTCGTCAGCCAGTCGCGCGCGCAGTGGACGATGTGCGGCCGTCCGGGCAGACCGGGCCAGACGCCGAGCAGTGGCTCGGCGTTCGATGCCGGAGTGGCGATCCACGGGGCGTCGACCAGTTCGTCGACGTGCGCCGCGGTGCGGCCGGCGAACTGTCCGGTCGAGGACACCGCCACGGCCAGTTCGGTTTCCGCAACGGTCTCGACGTGCAGGCGTGGTGACTCACCGTCCAAGGGCCGGTGGGGCGGGCGGGACGTGAGGACGGCGAGGTCGATCGAGCCCGCGCGCAGTGCCCGGACCAGGGTGGGCGTGGTGCCCTCCGTGGTTGTGACGGTGATCTGTGGGTCGGTTGCCGCGAGGCGGGCGAGCGACGGGGGCAGGATGGCCGCGCCCGCGCTCAGGAACAGTCCGAGCCGCACCGGTTCGGTCCGCGAGACGGTGCCCGTGAGTTCGCGCTCGGCGGCCGTGAGGCAGTCCAGGATCGTGCGGGCGTGGCGCAGCAGGGTCAGACCCGCGGGGGTGAGCCGCACGCCGTCGGGGCGGCGCTCGAACAGGGCGGTGCCCGCGCTTCGTTCGAGGGTGGCGGCCTGGCGTGAGACCGCCGACTGGGTGTAGCCGAGCCGGGTGGCTGCCGCGGTGAAGCTGCCGGACTCGGCGATCTGCCGCAGGACCCGCAGTCCTGTGCTGGAGATGTCCATGCGGTATACGCATACCACGGATGCCTGATCGTCGCTTCCCGCATGTCCGACGGGCTCCTAGTGTCGATCGCGACGGACTCGGACGACACGGAGGCCCCACATGCAAGCAGCAGTTCTGACGCGGTTCGGTGCCCCGCTCACGGTGCGGGAGGTGCCCGACCCCGAGGCAGGTGGCGGCGAGGTGCTGGTCGAGGTGCTCGCCACCTGCGTGGCCCCGTATGCGGCCGAGGTGTTCAGTGGCGCGCGGAACTACCCCCTGGTCCCTCCCGTCGTGCCCGGGATCGGTGGCGTGGGTCGGGTCGTCCGCGCGGGCCCTGACGCCACCCGGCTGCGCCCCGGCGACCTGGTGTGGTGCGACTCCACGGTGCGCTCGCGGGACGAAGCCCTGACGCCCGACATCACGCTGCAGGGCTGGAGCTCTCGCGGCGAGGGCGGCGCGCGGCTCGCCCGGTACCTGCATGACGGATCGTTCGCCGAGCTCATGCGGGTCCCGACGGAGAACGTCTTCCCGCTGCCCGCAGCGGCGGGGGACGACCCGGCCCGCTGGGCCGCGCTCGGCGTGCACGTCATCCCTTACGGCGGGCTGCTGGCCGGCGGGCTCGCAGCCGGTGAGACGCTGCTCGTCAGCGGGGCCACCGGCAACCTCGGCAGCAGCGCGGTCGCGCTCGCGCTCGCAATGGGAGCAGGCCGTGTGGTCGCTCCAGGCCGCAACCGGGCCGCGCTCGACCTCCTCGTCGACCGGTTCGGTCCGCGTGTGCGCCCGGTCCCGCTGTCCGGTGACGAGGCCGGCGACCGCGCGTCGATGTCCGCGGCGGGTGACGGCCCGATCGACATGGTGATCGACCTGCTGCCGCCGAGCGCACCCAGCTCGGCGGCGCGCACGGCAGCCATGACCGTGCGCGGATACGGCCGCGTCGTCCTCATGGGCGGCATCGGCATGCTCGGCGGCGACGACCTCGCACTTCCCTATCCCTGGGTCATGCGCAACTCGATCACCGTGCGCGGCCAGTGGATGTATCCGCGTACTGCGAACGTCGGCATCATCCGGCTCCTCGCCTCCGGTGCCCTGGACCTCTCCCCCGAGCGGGTCCGGTCGTTCGGCCTCAATGCCGTCAACGACGCCGTCACGTATGCCGCTTCACATCGTGGCCCGTTCGACCGCACCGCCCTCATTCCACCGGTTCGCTGACAAGACCGGCTGATGCGCAGGCGGTCATACCGCTGCTGACCCAAAGGAGGCGGCTGCCCACCTCCCCGGCTCGGCGAGTGCTCAGTCGATACAGAACTCGTTGCCCTCGATGTCCAGCATCGGGATGCACGACTCGTTCTCCTCATCGGCATACAGTGTTTGCACATGGGTCGCGCCGAGCGCGACCAGTCGTGCGCACTCGGCTTCGAGCACGGCGAGGCGCTCGTCCCCCACGAGCCCGGTGCCGACCCGGACGTCGAGATGCACCCGATTCTTGACGATCTTGCCCTCGGGTACACGCTGGAAGTACAGGCGCGGGCCCACGCCCGAGGGATCACTGCAGGCGGACCATGATCCCTGCTTCTCGGGAGGCAGGGTGCGGTTGAAATCGTCCCAGGTGGTGAACCCCTCCGGTGGCGGCGGTATGACATATCCCAACACCTCACACCAGAAGCGAGCGAGGCGCTCAGGTTCCGCGCAGTCAAAGGTGACTTGGAACTTCTTGATCGCTGACATCGGCGCACCGTACCGCGCGCCAGGGGGACTCTGCCGCGCATTTTCCCAGGCGGTCCGCCGGCAACCCGTACCACCCGTGGCCGCAATTTGTCACCCACACTGACCGGCGAGCGGGTCCCGGCCCGGCATGAGACGCGCCTGACCGGCGGGCCCGATCCGGGAACCGTATCTGTCCGACCTTCGCCTGCTCATGGTCCACGCCGTACACCGGGGGTGATGTCGCAGTTCTCGGAACCGCGCCGTCTGTCCTGGGCCCCGGCGGACGCCGGCCTTCTTGAGCATCTTCAGTGCGCCGGTCAGCAGGGTGGGTCAGGTCTGAAGGTCGGACCTTTCACTCGTTCCAGCTCTCGTCGTACGGATCGCGCGGTGTCGGGACCGGTTTCGCCTCGGTGACCCGCAGGTACGGGATCGGACGGTTGTTCACCGGGTCCGTGGTCCGCCTCGGGGTGTAGGTGCCGGTCACGCGCAGCCAGGTGTCCGGTTGCAGGACCGGCGGGATGTCGCCCGTCAGGGCGAGCTTCACCGGCTGGGCGTCCGCGGCACAGCAGCTCAGGGACATGCGGACCAAGTAGGGAGCGCCTTTCGCGTCCAGGGCGACGAAGCCCGTGATCCGCACCTTTCGGTGGCCCAGTGACCGGCCGTGGTCGTACACCGCGCGGCCCGCGTAGTCGGCCAGGCCGATCGGCAGGGGGTCCGAGGCCGGGAGCTTCGTGTAGCCGTACGGCTGCTGCAAGGCCGTACCCGCGCGCATCGCACTGAAGGAGCCGAGTGCCGGCGGCGCCACCAGGATCAGCGCGAGGAGAGGGATCAGAAGCAGCCACGCGACGTGGGGTTCACGGTGGCCATGAGGGTCGTCCGCACGATGGTCGTGTCCCCTCCGGCTCTTGGCCTCGTACCACACCGCTGCCGCCGCTGCGGCCATGAGCACGGCCCCCGCCGCCAGCAGCAACGGCCGCAACCCCGCCTTCACATACCGCAGATACAGGTCCGTGCACCCGGAATGCAGGAGTACCGCACCGACCAGGAACATCACCACCGCCTGCGCCTGCCGGTTCACCAGAGCACCACCCCGGTCAGGACCGCTCCCGCGATCGCCAGCAGGAAAGTGGCCGGGGCGAAGCGGAGGGCGAAACCGCGGCCGAAGGTACCCGCCTGCATCGCGAACAGCTTCAGGTCGATCGTCGGGCCGACCACCAGGAACACCAGCTTCGCCGTCAGCGAGAACTGCGTCAGCGAGGCCGCCACGAACGCGTCCGCTTCCGAGCAGATCGACAGCAGCACGGCCAGGACGGCCAAAGCCCCCACGGCTGCCAGCGGGTTGCCCGCCGCCGTGCGCAGCCATTCCGCCGGGGCCACCGCCTTGAGCGTCGCCGCCGCCATCGCGCCCAGAACCAGGAAACCGCCCGCGTGCATGACGTCGTGCCGGACCGAGTCCCAGAACGCCGCGCCTTTGCTCCGCCCTTCGTCCCTCGCGCGTACCGGCGGACGCAACCAGTCAGTTCGGCCCAGTCGCTGCCACAGCCAGCCCATGGCGCACGCGACGAGCAGACCCCCCACGAGACGGCCCAGCACCATTTCCGGATGGCGTGGGAACGCCACCGCCGTCGCCGTCAGCACCACCGGGTTGATCGCCGGCGCCGACAGAAGGAACGCAATGGCCGCCGCGGGCGTCACGCCACGACGCACCAGCGCGCCCGCCACCGGGACCGACGCGCACTCGCAGCCCGGGAGTACCGCGCCCGCCATGCCCGCGACCGGCACGGCGAGCCAGACACGGCTGGGCAGTGCGCGGGCGAAGAACGAGGAAGGGACGAACACGGCGAGCGCCGCGGAGAGCAAGACGCCCAGCACCAGAAACGGCAGCGCCTGAAGCACCACCGCCACGAACACCGTCATCCAGCTCTGCATCACCGGAGCGGCGAGCGCCCTGCGGATCGGGCCCTGCACCATGACGGTCAGGAGCAGGACCGTGACCAGGACCAGGGAGGAGTTCCCATGTCGGCCGTCGCCGGCCCTACGTTCCCCGTCGGAACGCTCACCCGCGGTCTGCGCGGGCCGACTCCGGCCGTCCGGCGCCCGTACTTGCTCATCGCGGTCGTCCGTCCCGGTGATGGGGACCGGTCTCGTCGTGGCCACGGGTATGACGCCTCCGGCGGGCTGCGTTGCAGAAGTACCTGCCGCTGACTACGGCGGCCACAGCCGAGGCGTTCATCCCCGCTCGAACCGTGTGCGCCACGTCCCCAACCAAGGCCGCCACGGCGCTACGCGCGCAGCATGAACCCGGCGTGAACTCCGGCGGGGCGTCACCCGGTCCGTCAAGTAACGGTCGGGTCGAATCTCGGCCACGACTCGCACCGCAACAGCACATGAACACCTCAGGAAAGGCAAAGGAACGTTCCGGTTTCAATTGCAGCCTTGTTGTCGTGGCCCCGACATTCGTACGGTCTGCGCGGCCACGGTGCACACCCCGCACCGAGGTCGTATCGCGCACCCCCCACAGCCCTTCCCGGTTCACCCACCATGCGGAGGACGTACGTTGCGCAGAACCGTTTCCCTCACCGCCGCGGCCATGCTCGCCACGGCCGCTCTCGCCGTGGCCGCCCCCGTCGGCCAGGCGGCCCAGGTCACCACCTCCCCGGCCCACGGCGTCACCGTCGCCCACGCCTGCGCCGCCCCGACGAAGAAGGGCGAGATGGCCTGCAACGCCCTGCAGGTCACCGCGGGCACCCCGAAATCGGCACACACCGAGAGCGCACTGACCGCGGCCGCCGCTCCCTCCGGCTACGGCCCCGCCTCGCTGCAGGCTGCGTACAACCTGCCGTCGGCGAGCGGGGGTTCGGGCCAGACGGTGGCGATCGTCGACGCCTACGACGACCCGAACGCCGAGGCCGACCTCGCCGTCTACCGCTCCCAGTACGGCCTGTCCTCCTGCACCACCGCCAACGGCTGCTTCAAGAAGGTGGACCAGAACGGCGGCACCAGCTACCCGCGGGGTGACTCCGGCTGGGCGGAGGAGATCTCCCTCGACCTCGACATGGTCAGCGCGGCCTGCCCGAACTGCAAGATCCTGCTGGTCGAGGCCAGTTCAGCCACGATGACGAACCTGGGCACGGCCGTGAACACCGCGGTGCGACTGGGCGCGAAGTTCGTCTCCAACAGCTACGGCGGCTCGGAGTCCTCGAGCGACGCGACGTACGACTCCTCGTACTTCAACCACCCGGGCGTCGCCATCACCGTCTCCTCCGGCGACAACGGCTACGGCGTGGAATACCCGGCCGCGTCCAAGTATGTGACGGCGGTGGGCGGTACGTCCCTGACGACCGCCTCGAACGCGCGCGGCTGGACGGACACCGTGTGGAGCGGGGCCGGCTCCGGCTGCTCCGCCTACGACGCCAAGCCCAGCTGGCAGAAGGACACCGGCTGCGCCAAGCGCACGGTGGCGGACGTGTCCGCGGTCGCCGACCCGAACACCGGCGTCGCCGTCTACGACAGCTACCGCTCGGCCACCGGCTGGATGGTCTTCGGCGGCACCAGCGCCTCCTCCCCGCTGATCGCGGCGACCTACGCCCTGGGCGGCGCCCCGTCCTCCGGCTCCTCCCCTGCTTCCTTCCCCTACGCGCACACCTCGGCGCTGTACGACGTCACCGGCGGCTCCAACGGCAGCTGCGGCGGCTCCTACCTGTGCACCGGCACCACCGGCTACGACGGCCCGACCGGACTCGGCGTCCCGAACGGCACCGCCGCCTTCACGGGCTGAACAGCCCCGTGAACTGAGCCGGTCAGCAGTCCGTAGCACGCAGAGGTCCAGGACCGCCGCCGCCCGGTCGCGGCGGTCCTGGACCTCAACCACCCTGGTCCGAGTCGGCGACACCGCCGGGCCCGGCCCGCCGGCAGGTGCAGTCGCCACATCTCCCACGCGGTAGCCCTGCCGAGGGCCCGGAAACGGCGGGCAGCCACCGCCCTCCGCCCGCACGGGCCGCAGAGTTCCGCCCCATGGAGCAGCGCGGCAGCGAGGAGGACTTCCCGCCCATCGCCAATGGCCTGGCTCACCTCTTCAGCATCATCACCTCCCTAGGCCGTTTCCTTCGGATCATCTGATCGTTGGCTGATGTGTGTCGTTGACTGACGCCCAGTGGGCGAGGATCGAGCGTTGCTACCGGATCGGACTCCGAAACGGGGTGGGCGGTGGCGTGATCACCGGCAGGTGATCGACGCGATCGCGTTCAAGTACCGCACCGGGACGCCCTGGATGGACCTCCCCGAGCGCTTCGGCTCGTGGAAGGGCGCCCACAACCGGCTGCGGAAATGGGCCACCGACGGCACTTGGAAAAAGGTCTTCACCGCCTTGCTTGCCCAGGCCGACGCCGAAGGTGACCTCGACTGGGTCGTCGCGGTCGACTCCACCATCGTCCGCGCTCATCAGCACGCTGCCGGGGCCCGTCAAAAGGGGCACCGGCTGGCGAGCCGGACGATCATGCCCTCGGACAGTCCCGCGGCGGACTGACCACCAAGGTCCACCTTGCCGCAGACAGCCGCTGCCGCCCGCTCGCCTTCGTCCTCACTCCTGGCCAGGCCGGTGACGCGCCCGCGTTCCCCAAGGTCATGGCCCGCCTGCGAGTGCCGCGTCCGATCGGCCGGCCCAGGACCACCCCGGAGATGGTCCTGGCCGACAAGGCGTACTCATCCCGCGCGATCCGAACTCATCTGCGGCAGCGCGGATCCGGGCCGTGATCCGCAGCCCGCCGGCCAGGCTGCGAACCGCAAGCGGCGCGGCCGGCTCGGTGGCCGTCCGCCAGCCTTCGACCGCGAGGCCTACAAGCAGCGCAACACCGTCGAGCGGTGCATCAACAGGCTCAAGCAATGGCGTGGCCTGGCGACCCGCTACGACAAGACCGCCACCATTTACCTCGCCGGACTCCACATCGCCGCCATCTTCATCTGGTCAGCCAGGTGATTCCAGCGGCCGTCTAGACCCATCCCTCGTCGAGGTAAACCGTCCAGGTGTCTCCCACTGCCTTGTGCAGTTCAACCAGGGTCGCAACGTCGGCGATTGCTGCCGGGGCGTCGGACAGTCGCAACGGGGAGTTCGGGACGCTGCTCCGGGTGTAGACCGGCAGCTCGCCGTTGCAGCTGAAGGCGTGAAGCGATGAGGGAGCATCGTTGAACCATGCGGGACAGTTCTCCTCGGCCCATGCAGCCGCGGCGCCGACACGGTCCACATGCACCAGCAGATGCTCAGGAGCCGCCCCCCCCCACTGAACTGCACGAGGAAGCCCTGAGCGTCCACTGCCCACCAATCCCACATGAATCCAGGTCGGGGGTGCCGAAGGATTGTCGTCATGCCGTCACCGTATCCAGGCCGGACAAGACCGTTGAAGGTGATCCGAAGGAAACGCCCTAGCCAGGGACGAGGAGGAGTGGCAGCGGGTCAGTGCACGCGACCTGAAGGACGCCGTCCTGCACCTGTAGGCCGCCGAAGTGCTGCTCAAGTACCGTCTGCAGCAGGAGCATCGGACGTCGTCGCAGTGCTGCCGGGTCTGGAGGCGGTGGTGGAGCCGGCCGAGGAAACGGTTCAGGAGGTGGCGCTGGGCGGCGGCGCGCCGGTCCCCGTGTTCGCCTCGGCAGGGGTAGTGAGCGTTGGCTCCGGGAAGGCCCGGAGGGCGGCGAAGGCCCAGAGGACGCCGGCGTTCATCTCAGGATGTTCACGCCTCCGGCTTTCAACTCGGTCCTCATCTTCCCGGCAACCTGCTGAACCAGCGCCATCGTTTGCGCCAAAACCTCCGGAGGCGTGTCGAAGAGGTCCGCCGGCCCTCGCTGAAGAGGTCACGCAGCTGCGCCTCCGTGGCCCACCAGATCGGAGCAGCGGCCGGACACCTTTCTGGGGTGCACGCCAGACGGGAAGCGTCTTCGGCCGGTCAGCCGGCGTCATCGCTCTCCTTCGTCGTGCTGCCTGGAGGACGCAGCGCCCACTTACGAGACACTCCCCCTCTTCACCACCGACCTTCGACACCTCACCCGGCCCGGCGCCGGGGCTTCCGGCCTCGGCGCTCGGCATACGCTCGGTCGCGACAGGACTCGAAAGGACGGGGACCGTGAGCGACGACGGGCAGGACCTGGCCGAGATGCAGCGCGCGCACTGGGAGAGCACCTACAGCGGCCATCCCGGGATGTATGGCCGGCAGCCGTCGGCCCCGGCAGTGCACGCGGCCGCAGTCTTCCGTGCGGCCGGAGTCCGTGACGTCCTTGAACTCGGGGCCGGCCACGGCCGTGACACCTTGTACTTCGCCCGCGAGGGTTTCACCGTCCAGGCCACCGATTTCTCCCCCACCGGTCTGGAGCAGCTGCGGGCCGACGCGCGGCAGCAGGGGGTGGCAGGCCGTGTGACGACTGCGGTGCACGATGTCCGTGCACGGCTGCCCCTGCCGGACGCCTCGGTGGACGCGGTCTTCGCGCACATGCTGTTGTGCATGGCGCTGTCCACGGAGGAGATCCGGGCAGCGGTCGGCGAGGTACGACGCGTCCTGCGGCCCGGCGGGATCTTCGTCTACACCGTCCGGCACACCGGCGATGCTCACTACGGTGCCGGGATTGCGCACGGGGACGACATCTTCGAACACGGCGGCTTCGCCGTGCACTTTTTCGGCCGCGCCATGGTCGACGCCCTCGCCGACGGCTGGACACTCGATGAGGTCCAGGCCTTCGAGGAGGGGGACCTGCCGCGCCGCCTGTGGCGCGTGACCCAGACCCTGCCCAGGGAGCGCGCATAGCCTTCGGGCTGCCGGACACCGTCGGGGCTCGCCCGGCAGCCGCCGTCAGCTGTGGCAGCCGCACCCCGAGGCACTTTTTGCCTCGGAGACAGCCAGGATGGGGTCCGCGGAGTTCTCGGCCGAGGTGCGGCAGGCATTGACGCCGCAGCACACGCCGACCGCCTCATCCCCCGCCGCGGAGGTGTCTGCGGGCGCCGGCTTGGCCGCCCGGACGATGGCGGAGCGCATGCCGTCCGCGACCACCTGCGTCGGGGTGATCGAGACGTCCGTGAAATCGGCGGCCTCCAGGCCCGCTCGGTATTCGGCGAAGGACAACGCCCTGGCGATACAGTCGGCATGGTCGCCGCGGTCGGCCCGCTGCCGGGGCGTGAGGGTGCCGTCGGCGACGACGTCGGAGACGCCGATCCGGCCGCCGGGCTTGAGCACGCGGAAGGTCTCGGCGAAGACAGCGGGCTTGTCGGTGGACAGGTTGATCACGCAGTTCGAGATCACGACGTCGATCGTGTTCGCGGGCAGCGGGATCGCCTCGATGGTGCCCTTGAGGAACTCGACGTTCGTAGCGGCCGCCTTCTCGGCGTTGGCCAGGGACAGCGCGAGCATCTCCTCGGTCACGTCCAGCCCGTAGGCCTTGCGGGTCGGTCCGACGCGGCGGGCGGACAGCAGGACGTCGATTCCGCCGCCGGAGCCGAGGTCGAGAACGCGCTCGCGTCGCGCAGTTCGGCGACAGCGATGGGGTTGCCGCAGCCGAGCGAGACGGCGACGGCCTCTGCGGGCAGGGTGTCGCGATCGTCAGCGGTGTAGAGGGCCGAACCGAAGTTCACGTCGACCTCGACCGGCTCGGGTCCGCAACAGGCCGTGCGGTCCTCGGTCACCTTCACGCCAGCCGCACCGCTGGAAGAGGACCAGGCGGCAGACCTGGCCGCACGCGTTCGGCGGCACTCAGGGCTCTCGGACAGGGGTGCGGACGGGCATGGCGGGCGAACGGATCGGCTGAAGTGGATCAACGGCACCCCGCGCCTGCCCCTCCCGTCACCGCCCCGGCCCCGGCCCCCGCAATGACCAGTGCACGAGGCCACTCGGACAGGGAAAACGCAACTTCGACATGACTCGCAGAGCCAGCTACCTTCGCCTGGTCTTCGGCAATCGCCCACGGTCGGACGGGAGTTCCTTCACTCTGAACCGCCCGCGGCGGGATGAATCGCTCACGCCCCACGAACCTCGCGCCCAGGCGTAAGCAACTGAATCGGGTCCACACCAGGCACCCCAACCAGGGAGAGACGCATGCCCCATCTTGCGCTGTACACCTTCGGCGTCCTGAAGTCACCGCTCGCCGATCCCGCACCTCTCACGCGCGAGTTCTACGACATTGGTGAGGACGTCTACCGGGAGATCAGTCAGCACCCCGGGTACCTCGCGCGGGCTGAAGCGGCAGACGGCGACCGGGGCTTGCTCTTCGAGGCGGACTGGGGTGCATGGGGAGAGTTCGCCGTACCGACCTGGTACGACAAGGGCCGTACCGTGGAGACCACCGCCCTGGCCGCGACCCTCTCGCTCTGGACCGGCCTGCGCCCCGCCTTCGACGCCGTCTACACCGGTCTGCACCGTGCGGCGCTGAACAGGCGTTACGACTGGTTCGAGAGGACAGGGCACGCGAATCACGTCGCCTGGTGGATCTCCGACGACGTGCTACCCACCTGGCAGGACGGGGTCTCCAGGCTCGAGCATCTCCACGACCACGGCTCCGCACCGCACGCCTTCACCTTCCACCACCCGTTCGCCCCGGACGGAACTCCGACCAGGGTCAAAGACATCGAGCCGCAGAATGACCAGGTTCGCTGACAAGGAAGCCTGAATGAAGTAGCGAGGTTGGCCGATCTCGTCGGCACCGTCGACGGCCCGAAGTAGCCGTGGTTCGGCGGAGGTTCGGGTCCCGATGGGCCGAAAGGTAAACACCGCGCCATTTTTCGCCTGAGCCCCTTTGTGCGACTGTTGTGCTCACGCCAAGATCCCCCCTGCGCCCGGGACACCCCCATGCACCGTGGCGCAGGGAGGAGAGGGCATGCTGCCCCCGACACATCAGCGACGGTTCATCACCTGCACCGTCGTGGCTGCCGCTTTCGGACTGGTGAGCACCCAGTCGTTCGCGGCGTCGAGCGACACCAGACCCCGGCCCTGGCAGGCGCACCACCAGGCCGCCATCGGCCGGCAGCACATCAAGGCGGTGCACGCCGGCGACGCCATGTCCGCGTTCACCCCGGAAGGCGACGAGGACGGCGCCGACGAGGCCGAGAACTCCGCCGAGGCGACCGCCCAGTTCACCGAGGCCCGCACCGCGCCCGGCGTGGTCGCGCCCGGCGCCTACGGCGCTGCCTGGCAACAGCTGCAGTCCATGCGGCACACGCCCGGCAGCTGGGACCACGTCACCAAGAAGCCGTACGACTCCGACGACCCCCGCTACCGCGATGTGAACTCCAACTCCAGTGGCGGCGCGGGGCAGGTGACCGGTCGCATCACCGGGATCGCCGCCGACAGCCAGGGTTACGTGTACGCGGGTGGCGCCAACGGCGGTGTCTTCCGGTCCAGGACCGGCGGCGGGCACTGGAAACCGATCGCCGACAAGCTGCCCTCCCTGTCGACCGGCACGCTCGCCCTGGACGGCGGGAACCGGCTCTGGTACGCCACGGGCGAGTCCAACACCGGTGCCACGTCCTTCGTCGGTACGGGCGTGTACGTCCTGAAGGACCCGCGCCACGGGCAGTTCCAGCCCGGCGACCGCGTCGGCGGCGCGGAACTGGAGTCCACGGTCATCCACGCGCTGCGCTTCGCCGGCACCAAGGTGTGGGCCGCCACCAGCACCGGCGTCTGGTCGCACTCCACGACCACGCTGTCCGGGCCGTGGAAGCGGGAGTTCGCGCCCAACCCGGAGTATCTGCCGGGCGGTTCCAAGGCGGACGACCCGAGCGCGCCGTACAAGAACATCGCCAACGACATCGCCTTCGACCCCAAGGACCCGGACAAGGTCCTGCTCGCGGTCGGCTGGCGCGGCGGCGACACCTACAACGGGCTCTACGCCAAGCAGGGCAACGGCAGTTGGAAGCCGGTCAGCGGCCTCGGAGATCTGCCCACCAGCAGCGACGACGTGGGCAACATGACGTTCGCCGCGGCGGCCGACGGATCGCGCCTGTACGCCATCGACCAGTCCCCGGCGCAGACGGCCGCCAACCCGGACAGCGGGCTCAAGGGCGTGTACGTGTCCAAGAACGGCTCGCCGTTCGGCCCGTGGACGCTGATCGCGGACTACACCAAGCTGAAGGCGTCCGGCTCCGCCCTCCAGGGCGACGGCTACCAGCCTGGCATCCAGTCCTGGTACAACCAGTTCCTCCAGGTCGACCCGGCCGACGCCGACCACCTCTATCTCGGCCTGGAAGAGGTCTTCGAGACCAAGAACGGCGGCTCGACCTGGACCACCCCGGGCCCGTACTGGAACTTCCCCTTCCCCTGCTGGAGCATCGACCCGGCCAAGCAGACCGGCGACTGCTCACCCACCACGCACTCCGACCAGCACGCGGTCGCGATCGGCAGCTACAAGGGCAAGACCTGGGCGTACGTCGGCAACGACGGCGGCATCTACCGCCGCCCGCTGAACGGCGCCGTCGACTCCGGCGGGCACGCCAAGGACTGGCAGTCCCTGAGCGACGGCACCCTCGACACCCTCCAGTACTACTCGGTGGGCGTCGGTAAGGACCTCGCGGGCGGTGGCGTCTCGGTGACCGGCGGCCTGCAGGACAACGGCCAGTCGATCCTGCGCGGCCACGACAAGGTCATGGGCTCCGACTTCGGCGGCGACGGCGGCGACACCATCGCCGACCCCGCCAACGGCTGCAACATCGCCGAGGAATACGTCTACCTCGACATGTGGGTCACCCAGAACTGCGGTGTCAACGACGGCTCGTGGACGACCGACCCGGCCAAGGCCACCGAGTACGAGGTCGCCCCGCCGGACAAGGACCAGGGCGGCGCGGGCGCCCGCTTCATCGCGCCGATCACCGCCGACGCCAAGAACACCGGCACCTGGATCGCCGGCGGCCGGCACGTGTGGGTGAACACCAAGGGCTTCGCCATCCGCTCCGGCAAGGAGTGGACGAACGCCTACGATCTCGGTGAGGGCCACGTGGCCACCGCTGTGGCGTCCTCCGGCGGCACGGTCTATGTCGGCTGGTGCGGCCCCTGCAACAACCAGGGCTTCACCCGCGGCATCGCGGTCGGCGAGGCTGGGGGCACCTCCCGGACGAAGTCTGGGAGAGGAACCGGCTGGCACCAGCTGAACCTGCCGGTCGACGGCACCGTTCCGAACCGCTATGTCTCCGGCTTCGACATCGACCCGGCCGACGCCCAGCACGTCTTCGTGGCGATCAACGGCTTCTCCCGCAAGTGGACCGAGGGCCCCGGCGCGGGGGTCGGCCACGTCTTCGAGTCGAGGAACGGCGGCGCCGACTGGACGGACGTCTCCGCCAACCTGCCCGACGTTCCCGCCAACACCGTGAAGCTCCTCCCGAACGGCGGCCTCGCCATCGGAACCGACCTGGCCACCTTCTACCGCCCGGCAGGGGCCACCCAATGGGAGGTCCTGGGCCACGCCCTGCCGAGCACGGTCGTGATGCAGCTGCGCCTCGGCCCCGACGGCAAGCTGTACGCGGCCACGCACGGCCGCGGCATCTGGTCCTTCGACGTACGACGTCTCAAGGGCCGTAAGAACTGATCACAAGGCCTACGTCTCCACCGGCGGCCGGTGCACCCCCCTCGCGGGAGGCGCACCGGCCGCTCGACATCATGCTCAGGGACGGCACCTCGTACGAACCCTGCCCCCCGGGCCAGGGCCTCCGCCGTCTGCCGGGTCACCGCCGTGTCCTCGACGTCCAGCAGCAGCCCCACCAGCACTTCCGCACCTCACGGGCCCGACTCGCGCGCCGCCGGGGTTCCACCGATGAGTTTATGGCGGTCGTGCGGTCTACCTGCCGACGAAAGGAGCGCACCATGCGCGAGATCATCGTTTGCACGTTCCTGACGCTGGACGGCGTCATGCAGGCGCCAGGCGGTCCGGACGAGGACGTTCAGAGCGGCTTCGAGCACGGCGGCTGGCAGAAGCCGGTGTCCGACGACGAGGTCGGCGCGGCCATCTCCGGCTGGTACGAGCCCTCCGACGCGATGCTGCTCGGCCGCAAGACGTATGAGATCTTCGCGTCGTACTGGCCGACCGCCGATCCCGCCAACCCGTTCACTGACCGGATGAACAGCATGCAGAAGTACGTGGCGTCTCGGACCCTGACGTCCCTCGAGTGGCAGAACTCCACGCTGCTGGAGGGCGACATCGTCGACGCCGTACGCAACCTGAAAGAGTCCGACGGTGGCAACATCAACGTCGTCGGCAGCGGTGACTTCGCCCAGACTCTCATGCGGCACGGCCTTGTCGACGAGTACCGGCTGACCATCCATCCGGTGATCATCGGCACCGGCAAGCGGCTGTTCGCCGACGGAGCGATCCCCACGGCGCTGGAGCCGGTCAGCGTCTCGACGACGAAGGGGGGCACCATCGTCGGCGTCTACCGGCCGAACGGCAAGCCCACCTACGACAGCTACTAGGGGCTTCTTGGGCGGGTCGGTGTTCTTCATGAGCACGCTGCCTCAGAGCGCAAGGAGCCCGTCATCGTGTCTTCCGCATCCCGGAGCCGGCCGTGAGACGTTCACCGGCTGCCGTCCGCCGAGGGCCGGACCTTCCTGGTCACCGGGGGTAATGCCGGGATCGGCTACTTCGCCGCGGAGCAGCTCGCCGCCACCGGCGCGGTCGTCATACTCGGCAGCCGGGACCGCGCGAGGGCCGACGCCGCCATGGCCTCGATCCGCTCGCGCGTCCCCGGCGCGCGTGTGCGGCACCTTCCACTGGACCTCGCCGAGCTGTCGTCCCAGGACTATCGGCCCAAGCGCACCTACGCCCGTTCGAAGCTGGCGCCGATGTGCTTCGGCTTCGAACTCGATCGCCGCCTGCGTGCCGTCGGAAGCACGGTGCTCAGTGTGGTGGCGCACCCCGGTGGCGCACTCGACTCCCTCACCCCCTCCCGCCCGCCGGTAGCCGTGACACTCCCCGATGTGCGGCTGCGCGCCTTGCCCTGCGCGCTCCTGGTGCAAGGCAAGGACGCCGGAGCATGGCCCATCGTCCGTGCCGTCCTCGACCCCGAGGTGCAAGGAGGGCAGCTGTGGGGGCCGCGGGTCTTCGGCCTGCGTGGCAAACCGCGACGTGAGCCCGTTCCCTCCCACCTGGCCGACCCGGCCGTCGCCGCTCACCTGTGGTCCGCCGGCACGGAGTTGGCCGGTACCGAACCTCACCTCGGCTTCCGGTAGGCGCGAAGCCGCATCCCGGCGGCCAACCGGTGGCCGACCACACCGTCATGACGAGCCTTGCCCGGACGCGGCATGGATTCATGCACCACGACGGGTCGGATGGAGAGGTACGGCACGCTACCGCGCACCCCTCGTGAGCGTTCGAAAGCCCGGGCTGGAGCCTCAGCTGTCCGCCACGGTGCGGTCCAGGAGTGCGAGCAGGCGGTCCCAGTGGCGCTTCAGCCCGGAGGCGCTGAAAGCGTCGGTGTCGGACATGGTGAAGCCGTGGACGGTGCCGGGGTAGATCTCGGAGGTGTAGCCGACACCTGCCGCATCCAGGGCCCGGTTGAGCTCGCCGAGGACCTCAGGCGTCATGTCGCCTTCGGCATGGCCGAGGTGGACCTGGGCGGTGAGCTTGGAGAAGAGGTCGGCCCCATCGACCCCCACGGGACCGTGAAACGCGGCCACGGCCGCCACCTGGTCGGGGTGGGCCGCAGCGGTGCGCATCGCGTAGAGGCCGCCTATGCAGTAGCCGGTCACCGCGACCGGTCCGGTGCGGACCTCGGGCTGGGTGGTGAGGAACCTGAGGTAGGCGTCGGCGTCGCTCAGGACACGTTCGGCGGTGTGGGCCTCGATCAGGGGCATCAGCTGGGCGAAGACCGCGGGCCGGGCCTCTTCTCCGATGTACTCGGGAAGCTCGACCAGCGGTGCCGGGCCGTGCCGGTGGAAGGAGTTGGGGACGAGCACGTAGTAGCCGTGCCCGGCCAGTTCGCGGGCCATCTCGCGCAGCACGGGGCGGATGCCGGAGCCGTCGGCGTACATCAGCACCCCTGGGTGCCGCCCGCCACCTTCGGGGAAAGCGGCGAAGGCGTCGGCCTGGCCGCCCGTGGTGGGAATCCGCAGCGTCTTGGTGGGCATGAATGCTCCTGTCGTGGTTGATGTGCAGAGCCTGTGATCAACACGACGGAGGCGGAGCCCGCGCAGCAGCGCAAGAGTCTCGATCAAACAGCGGGCCCGAATCGGCCCGTACGGCGCTCAGAAGAGCCCCGGGTCACCGATCCGTGTGTGGCGCAAGGCCGTCCCGGTATTCATGACCGCACAGCGTACACCACCGGACACGAGCCGAGGCCGGCACTCCAGCCCGGTCAAATGCCGGTGCTGTCACGTCGATCGGCCGGGAGAGCCCGGGTCTGCGTACGGCTCCGACGGGGCCTGGAGAGAATCCCGGCATGGCGATGACACGGCACTGGTACTTCTCGTCCCCTGTCGCGGACGGGCACCCGCTCCTGGATGAACCCGGTTTCTGGCCCGCCTACTTGGTGGACCTGGCTGACGGGTTCGCGCCGGAGGCCTTCGGATCGGACGCGGGCGACGCGGAGGCCATGCTGGACACGCTCCATGACCCGTCGGCGTGGCCCGTGTTCACGGTGCCGCTGGCCGGCGGCTTCACGGTCGTCGTGCACTTCAACAGCGGCGAGGAGTTCACGACCAGGGACTACTTCCTCACCCATCCCGACTGGAGCCAGGATCTCGTCCTGGCCAGCGACGATCAGGACCGCATCGGCCCTGGACTGTGCTGGCCTGAGCTTGCCGCCCTGCTCGAGGCACCACCGGGCGCGGAAGGCGTTACCGACTCGCACGCCCGTCTCCTCCTTCTTCTGCCTGTTCTTGGCGACGCTGCGGTTCCGGAGGAGGCCGTGACTGCGGTGGTCGAGGCTCTGGTCGCCAACGGTGCCCCCGCGGCGAGCGAGGCGTTGGCCAGGCACCTGCTTCAGGGGCACCCCATGTGGGGAGCCGAGGACTGGTGGTACGACGATGACGAGCAGAGCTGGCTCTGCGAGGGCGGTCACAGCCCGCGGAAGGTCCCGCTGGGCGACCACCTGCCGCCGCAACAGCGAGCCGCCCTCGAAGCCTGCCTCGCTCCCCACTGACCATCTCGGACCCCGCTGGGAACGGCCCCGGCGTGAGGGACCCGAAGACCGAGCGCCTCGTCCTCAGTCGCGCCCCACACCTGGGGCATCGCGTCCGATGCCTACAGGTATGAGCGCCGGTCCCCCGCCCCCGGGGGCCGCGACGATCGTCCAGCAATCCCTTCTTGACATATGCCTCACATACGCCATCAATGGACATATCTAGACAACTAGATAGTTTTCGGGTGGGGCGCGGCGGAATGAAGGCAGGGGCCATGTCTGGATCGGTCACCGGTGGAGAGCTGGTCGTGAGGATGCTCGAGTCGTTGGGCGTCCGGACGGTCTTCGGGGTGCCGGGCGGTCAGACGCTCTCCATCACGGACGCGATCCTGGCCTCGCCGGTGATCGACTTCGTCACCGCCCGGCACGAGAACGCGGCGGCCGTCATGGCGGACGCCTACGGCCGGCTGACCGGGACGCCGGGGGTCTGTCTGGCGACGACGGGTCCCGGGGCGACCAACCTCCTCACCGGGGTGGGCGGGGCGGTCCGGGATTCCAGCCCGATGCTGGTGCTGACCTGCAACAACGCGGGCGAGAACATTCACCGGGATGACGCCCAGAACGCCGATCACGTCGAGCTGTTCCGGCCCCTCACCAAGTTCAGCCGCCTGGTGGCACACCCGAGCGCCCTGTGCCAGGCCGTCGAGGAGGCCTATCTGAACGCCATGTCCGGCAATCCCGGGCCGGCTCATCTGGACTTCGCCCGGGACACCATCGAGGGGCCGGTGGCCGAGGCGGACGCATCGGTGCCCGAGGGGGAACATCCGATGCGCCGGTGGGTGGTGCAGCGGCCCCGCGCCGATATGCGCGCGCTGGCCGATGTCGCCGGGCGGCTCTCGCGGGCCGAGCGGCCGGTGCTGTGGCTGGGCAACGGCTGCAACCGCTCCGGCGCGGGCGGGGCCGCCCTGGCGCTGGCCGAGGCCTTGCGGATACCGGTGATCACGACGTTCAACGGCATCGGGACCGTCCCGACCACGCACCCCTTGGTCTTCGGGGCACTGAGCCGGATGGGCACCCGGCTGTCCAGCCGTGTCATGGCCGACGCCGATCTGGTGCTCGCGGTCGGCAACAGCCTCAACGCCGTCTCGACGGGCCGGTGGCGGATGGACCTGCCGCACGTGATCCAGATCGACGTGGACCCCGCCATGCTCGGCCGCTACTACGGCCGCCGGACCACCGGGGTGGTGGCGGACGCGAGGGCCACGCTGGAGGAACTCCACAGTCTGCTGGCCGGCCGGGCCGACGAGTTCTCCGCCCGCCGCTCGGCCTGGATAGCCGAGCTGAAAGAGGCCGAAGAGCTCTGGTGGAAGGAGCCGGCCGCTGTGGTGGAGCCGGCGCAGACGGAGGGTCTGTCGCCCGCGGAGGTCGTACGACGGCTGCGCTCGGTCGCACCCGACGAGACCCTGCTCATCCCGGACGCCGGGAACCCGGGCGTGTGGTCGTACCTGTGGCAGATCCGGCAGCCGGGCAGCTACATCAAGCCGGTGGGCTTCGGGAACATGGGCTTCGCCGTCCCCGCCGCCGTCGCGGCCGCCGTGGCCGCCCCCGAACGCCCCGTCCTGGCCCTGGTCGGGGACGGTTCGCTCGGCATGAGTCTGGCGGAGCTGGAGACGCTGGTCCGGGTGGGCGGCCGCGTCGCGGTCGTCGTACTCAACGACGCGGGTTACGGCAACATCCGCCAGGAACAGATCGTCCACTACGACAACCGGACCATCGGCGTGGATTTCGGGCCGTCGGACTACGCCCGGGTCGCCCGCGGTCTCGGCCTGTCGGCCGAGCGGACCACCGGCCTGGAAGAGCTCGCCGAGCACGTCGCGGAAACTCTGGAGGGCCGCACGCCCGCCCTCTTCGACGTCCCCATCGACCAGAGCGTCAACGCCTGGACCTACCCCGCCTTCCGCCCCTATGAGCCGGAGGAGGGCTGATCATGACCGACAGCAGCACCGCCCGAGACACGGGCGCTTCCGGTGCACTGAACGGAATCAGGGTGCTGGACCTGTCCCGGTTCATCGCCGGACCGCTGTGCTGCCAGCTGCTCGGCGACATGGGCGCCGAGGTCATCAAGATCGAACGGCCCAGCGGCGAGGACGCCCGCAAGCACGCGCCGTTCCACCGGCAGCACAGCGTGTACACGATGGTCTACAACCGCAACAAGTACGGGGCCACGCTGGACACCCGCCGCCCCGAGGCACGGGCGCTCCTGGAGGACCTGGTCCGGCGCAGCGACATCGTGGTGGAGAACTACCGTCCCGGCACCATGGAGGCGATGGGCCTGCCCTACCGGCGGCTGGAGGAGCTGCGCCCCGGAATCATCCTGGTGTCCATCTCCGGCTTCGGGCAGACCGGGCCGCTCGCCCGCCGTGCCCTCTTCGACGCCATCGCGCAGGCCACGTCCGGGCTGATGAGCCTCACCGGTCCGCCGGACGGCGAGCCCACCCTGACGGGTACGTACATCGCTGACTACATCGCCGGGTTCCACGGAGCGATGGGGGCGATGCTCGCCCTGCTGCACCGGGACCGCACCGGGCAAGGACAGCACGTCGACGTGGCCTCCCTGGACGCGCTGTTCGCCTCTCTGGGCACTCGGCCCAGTGCCTACGCCATGCTGGGCGAGCATCCGCGGCGCAACGGCTCCCGCGACCTGCTCACCGGCCCGGCCAACGTCTTTCCCGCCGCCGACGGCTACGTGTACATCCACGCCGGGACCGACCCCCTCTTTCCCCGGCTGTGCCGGGCGATCGGCCGCCAGGACCTGGCGGCCGACGACAGGTACGCCTCGGTTCCGGGCCGTATGGCGCACATCGAGGAGCTCGAGGAAGCCGTCGCCGCCTGGACCAAGAGCCGTCCCTGCGACGAGATCGCGCACGTCCTGCAGGAGGCCGGCATTCCGTTCGGGAAGGTCAGCGACATCCCCGAAGTGGTCGACTCCGAGCAGATCAAGGCGCGGGAGATGATGCTCGACGTCGAGCACCCGGTCCTCGGCACCCTGCGTCTGCCGGGCATCCCGATCAAGATGAACGCCTCTCCCGGGTCGGTGCGCAAGGCGCCGCCCCTGGTGGGCGAGGACAACGACCACGTCTACGGGAACCTGCTGGGACGGTCCGAGGAGGAGATCGCCCGGCTGAAGTCCCTGGGGGTGATCTGAGTGAACACCTCCGCGCACCGGCGCCCCATCGATCCAGACATGGATCCCTCCGCGCACCGCCCCACCGGCCTGCGCGTGGACCCCTCCGTCCTGGCCCTGGCCGGTCAGGGCCGGGTGTTCGACCTGTCCTCCGGCTGGTGGCCCGGGATGCCGCTCGCGCCCGGTCACCCGCCGTTCCAGGTCCTCACCTTCCGGACACCGGCCGGTGAGCGTGCCCAAGGCGCCCGCGGTGAACTGGAGTTCCTGCGGGACAACGCCTCCCGGTTCGGGTTCATCTCCGAGATCCTGTCGTTCTGCGCCCACTCCGGCACCCATGTCGACGCCCTGGCGCACATCACGTCCGGGGAGAACGACGAGTGGTACGGCGGCTACTCGGCCCACGAGTACCTCGGCGACCACGGCCCCCTCACCCACGACGCGTCGACGCTGCCGCCCCTGCTGTGCAGGGCGGTCCTCGTGGACGCGCCCGGCGCGCTGGGACGTGACACGCTGCGGCCCCACCAGCACATCGACCCGGACCTGATCCTGCTGGCGCTGACACGGCAGCAGGTGCGGATCGAGGAGGGCGACGTGCTGCTGCTGCGCACCGGCACCATGAAGCACTGGCCGGACACCGGGGCGATGGCCACGGTCCAGGGAGCCGGGCTCGACCTGGACGGTGCGCGCATGCTCGCCCAGTACCGGCCGGCCGCCGTCGGCAGTGACACGGCAGCCGTCGAGGTCTCCCCCTCCGGTGTCCCGGGCGAACCCCAGCCGGTGCACCGGCTCCTGATCCGGGACCTCGGTATCCCCCTCATGGAATGGGTCTACCTCGAGGAACTCGCCGCGGCCGCGGTCCATGAGTTCCTGCTGCTCTGTCTCCCGCTCCCCATCACCGGCGCGACCGGCTCGCCCGTGCGGCCCGTCGCTGTCGCCTGATCCACCCATCCGTCCGTCACAGGAGACGCACCATCATGAAGACCACCCGCGGACGACACATACGCCGGACCGTCCTCGCCCTTCCGGTGGCGGCCGTCCTCGCCACCGGCACCGTGTGGGCCGGTGCCGCCTCGCACGCCCAGACCGCCTCGGGCAGTGGTCGCGGCGATCACGACACCGCGTCCTTCAGCGGCGGTCTGCCCACCGACCAGTGGAGCGACCTGCATCGCGCGGCGACCACCGAATCACCCTCCAAGTACCAGGGTCCGACCGCACCGGTCACCACCCCCAAGCACCTGAAGGTCGCCGTCATCACCTGCCTGAGCATCCTCAGCGGCTGCGTGTCGCCCGCCACGGGCGCCGAACAGGCGGCGAAGCAGCTCGGCTGGCAGGTCAGGGTCCTGGACGGCGGCGGGACGCCGGACAAGCAGAACGCCCAGATGCTCAACGCCCTGTCCTGGGGCGCCAACATCATCCTCAACATCGCCATCGACCCGAACGCGGTCCAGGACGGGCTGAGGGCCGCGAAGCACGCCGGCGTTCCGGTGGGCGCGGGATCCAACGGTCTGGACTCGCCCAACCCGCCCATCAAGCCGACCGGCAGCAACCTCGGTTACGCCTTCGACGTCGGGCCCGACTACGCCGCTCTCGGGACGAAGGCCGCGCAGTGGGTGCAGGCCGACTCCAAGGGCAAGGCCAACATCGTCGTCTACTCCGACAAGGAGTTCCCGTCCGTGCTGGCCCTGCAGAAGGGCTTGCTGGACGAACTGAAGAAGTGCAAGGACTGCACCGTGCAGCCGCTGCGCTACTTCACGGGGAACCAGGTGGCCCAGGTGCTGCCGCAGTCGGTCGTCAGCTACCTGCGTTCGCATCCTGACGTCGACTACATCTTCATCCCCTACGACCCGGCGGCGGCTGCGGTCGTGCCGGCGATCGCCCAGGCCGGCCTCGGCAACAAGGTGCGCCTGATCAGCGTGCTCGGCAGCCAGGAGAACCTGAACTTCGTGCGCAAGTCGCACGTCCAGGTCGCCGACGCCGCCTACGACAACCGGTACATGGGCTACGCGATGCTCGACCAGACATCGCGGCTGCTCACCAAGAAGCCACTGGCCGAGCCACACGGCGAGAACCTGCCCTTCGTCGTGCTGGACAAGGGCAACGTGCCCGCGTCCGGTTCCGACTGGCATGCCTCCTTCGACTACCCCAAGACATTCGACGGACTGTGGAAGTGATGTCCGATGACTGCCGCCCTGCACGGCGTCACCAAGCGGTTCGGGACCTTCGCGGCTCTGAACGAGGTGTCCCTGACCGTTGAGGACGGCGAGATCCACGCCCTGCTCGGCGCCAATGGCAGCGGCAAGTCGACCTTGGTCCGCACGATCACGGGAGTGTACGTACCCGACGCCGGGCGGATCCTGGTCGACGGCCGGGACGTCACCGGCGGATGGAGCCCGGCCGCCGCCGCGGCGGCCGGGGTGCGCGTGGTCCACCAGGAGGCCCCGCTGGTGGACCGGCTGTCGATCGCCGAGAACGTGGCCCTGTTCGCCGGCTATCCGCGTGCGGTGCCCGGCCGGATCGCCTGGCGAAAGCTTCGCGCCGACACCCAGCGGCTGCTCGACGACCTGTCGATCGAGCGGCGCAGCCGGGAACTGGCCGGGCGTCTCACCGGTGCCGAGCGGGCCATGCTCAGCGTGGAGCTGGCCGTACGCACCGCCGGCGAGGACCTGCGGCTGCTGGTGCTCGACGAGGCCACGGCGGCTCTGCCGGAGGCCGAGGCCGAGCCCTTCCTGCGGCTCGTGCGGGGGATTGCCGACGGCGGCCTTCCGGTCCTGGCCGTCACCCACCGCCTTGCCGAGCTCGCCTACGCGGACCGGGTCAGCGTGCTCGACGCCGGCCGGCTGGTGCTGGCGGGGCCCGCCGCCAAGGTGGAACGCTCCGAGATCGTACGGATGATGCGCGGCAGCGCCCAGGCAGCGCGCCCGGCCGAGGAGGCGCACGCCGGGGCGCGGACCGAGGCCGCCCGGGGCGTGACGGGGATCGCCGCCCTGTGGGGGCACACGGCCGACAGCCGCGGCCGCGCCCCTGTGCCGCAGCCGAAGAACGGTCCTGTGCTCCATGTGCGGGGCCTGAGCGGACACGATGTCGACGGACTCGACCTCAGCCTCATGCCGGGCGAGATCGTCGGGGTCATCGGGGTGCGCGGCAGCGGCCTGGAGGAGCTGCCACGGCTGCTCACCGGTGCGGAACAGCGCCGTGCGGGCACCATCGAGGTCGCCGGCCACCGGCTGCCCGGCACGCTGCCGCCGAGGGTGGCGATCCGCCGGGGTCTGGTGTTCCTGCCCGCAGACCGGCTCCACGAGGGCGGCATCCACACCCTCCCCGTCAGCGAGAACGTGATCCTCCCCGAAGCGCGCAAGTTCTGGCACCGGCGGGCCGCGATGCGCGCGGCGGTCCGGCAGGTCGTGTCCTACCTCGACGTGCGGCCCACCGACGCGTCCACTGTCTTCGGCCGCCTGTCCGGCGGCAACCAGCAGAAGGTCATCCTGGGCCGGCTGCTGCGCATGCGTCCGCGTGTCCTCGTCCTCGCCGACCCCACCTACGGCGTCGACCCCGCCGCTCGCGAGGTGATGTTCGACGCCATCCGCGACGCCGGCGCGAGCGGTGTCGCCGTCCTGATGACCTCTACCGAACCCGAGCAGATGGCGGGACTGTGCGACCGGGTCCTGGTGCTGCACCACGGGCAGCTCGCCGAGGAGATCTCCGGGCCTGCCATGACCGCCGAGAACCTCATGACGAAGGCCCTGTGATGTCCGACAAGACCATCCGGCACGTCGATGCCGCGTCCGCCCACGCCGGACGCGAACGCCTCGCCCCGGCCCGGCTGCTGTCCTGGGTGAGCGGCTACGAGACAGTGGTGCTCCTCGCCCTGCTCGTGGTGGTCTTCACCTTTGCCTCCGACCGGTTCCTGACCGCCGCCAACCTCCAGAACGTCGCCCTCGTGCAGGCCGTCACGGCGACCATGACCCTCGCCGTCCTGATGCCCCTGATCATCGGGGAGTTCGACCTGTCCGTCGGGTATCTCATCGGCTTCCTGGCGATGCTCGAAGCCGTCGTGGCCCAGCACACCGGCAATCCGGTGCTCGTCATCGGCGCGGGCCCGGTCGTCGGCCTGCTCGTCGGCCTGGTCAACGGCGTGCTGACGGTCTACTTCAAGATAAGTTCCTTCATCGCCACCCTGGGTGTCGGCATCCTGCTCAGCGGCGGGGCCCAGGGCATCAGCAACGGCAAGGTCATCTTCGAGAACATCCCCTCCGCCCTGACGTCCCTCGCGTCCGACGACTTCCTCGGCCTGTCGCTGGCGGTGTGGCTGACCCTGCTGCTCGCCCTGATCCTCTTCTACGTCCTGGAGCACACCCCGTACGGCCGCTTCTGGTACGCCATCGGTGGCTCGGAGCGCGTGGCCTACCTGGCCGGGGTGCGGACCAACCGGATGCGCATGACCTCCTTCGCCGCGGCAGGGCTGATCGTGGGCATCGCGTCCAACTTCGCTCTCGCCCAGGCCGGATCGGCCAACCCCGGTTACGGGCCCGACCTGCTGCTGCCCGCCTACGCCGCGGCGTTCCTCGGGGTGGCCACCTACCGGCCCGGCTACTACAACGTCCTGGGCGCACTCGTCGCGATCATCCTGCTGGCCATCGGGTTCAACGGACTGAGTCTGCTGGGAGTGCCGTTCTGGGTGCAGCCCATCTTCAACGGAAGCGTGCTGATCATCGCCGTCCTCGTCGCCCGGCAGGAGACCCGCCAGGTGCGGACCGGTTGACACAGGCCCGACCGCCCGGGCCACCGGAACCTCCGCCGGTGCCGGGCACCGAACCACTCGACGCCCTGCGCACTTCGCCAAGGAGGACGGGATGCGGACACCGACGGCGGGGCACGGCCCGAAGACCGCCCGGGCACTGGGCGAGATACTCGCCGGGGCCCGACTGGTCGACCTCAGCCGGACCCTGGAAGAGGGCATGCCCACCTATCCCACTCACACCAAGTACTTCCAGAATCCATGGCTGTCGATGGGCGACGTCGCCCGCATGAACCAGCTCGTGCTCGGCGAGCACACCGGCACCCACGTCGACAGCCCCTGCCACTTCCCGATCGAGGGCCCGCACGCCCGCGTCAGCGTCGAGGAGCTTGCGCTCACGGCGCTCACCGGACGCTGTGCGACCGTCACCCTGGACCCGCCGCCCGGACCCGACGAGATGGTCGGCCCACAGCCCCTGCGTGACTGGGAGGAGCACCACGGGCCGTTCGAGGCCGGCGACATCGTGCTGCTGGACTTCCAGTGGGGCCGCACCCGCTGGGGCCTGCACGAGGGCGGCTTCGCCCACCTGCAGAACTGGCCGGGCATCGCGCGCGAGACGGCCGAGCTGTTGCGCGAGCGCTCCGTGCGGGCGGTGGGCACCGACTGCGTCAGCCTCGACAGCGGCGACGGCGGACGCGGTGCACTCCCGGCGCACTACGTCCTGTTGTCCGCGGGTGTGCTCATCATCGAGAACCTGGCCAACCTCGACCGGCTGCCGGCGCTCAGCTTCTTCCTGGCGTTCCCGCTGCGCATCGCGCACGGCACCGGCTCCCCCGTGCGCGCTGTGGCCGTCGTGGAGGGAGAAGAGCAGTGACCGCACATCACACGGCGGTTCTCGGTCGCAACCTCACCGACCCGTCCCGCGCCGCACACGAGAAGGACCTCGAGGCAGGTCTGAAACCGCCGGTGTTCGACGAGATCGTCATTCCCGAGGAGTTCGGCCCCGTGGACCTGCTGGTGGACGACCTCAAGGTCAAGCGTTTCGCGTTCACGCAGGACGACCACGGCGACTGGTACCTGCGCGCCGGCCCCGACGGCCCGCGCATCGGCCACGCCGGACTGCTCGCCAACGACTTGCTGCAGCTGTTCACCCTGAAGTTCGCGGCCAGCCAGGTGGTGGGCCTGCACACCGAGGAGGAGCTCTGGTTCGACCGGCCCGTCCTGGTCGGGCAGCGCGTCCGGCTCGCCGGACGCTACGTCGAGACGTACGAGCGGCGAGGGCAGGGCTACGTCGTCATGGAGGCCGACGCCCGCGACGAGGAGGGCCGCACGCTGGTCCGCCACCGCGGTGTCGAGATCATGCGGACCACGCCGGGCGAGGTGGCCGGACGCGGCTCGGCCGGCCACGCCACCGGCCGCCGGGTCAGCGACGCGTACGACACCTCCGTACCCCTCGCGGAGCGTCTCGGCGGCAATGCGATGCCCGGCATGGGGCTGGAGCCGCTGCGCAAGGAGATCACGTTCGAGCAGATGGCCGTCTTCTCCCGCATCGGCGAGTTCGTCACCAACATCCATGACAACCTCGCCGCCGCACGGGCCGGCGGCCTACCGCTGCCCATCGTCCAGGGTCAGCAACTCGTCTGTTACGTGGCCGAGTTGCTCACCCGAGCCTTCGGCGCCGAGTGGTTTCGGACCGGCTGGCTGCACGTGAAGTTTCTGCGGCCCGTGAGCGCCTTCGACCGCGTCGAGGCCGCGGGGGCGGTGCGCGAGGTGGAGCGTGACGGCTCACGGACGCGGATCGGACTGGACGTGTGGGTGCGTCGCGGCGACGGAAGCCTGGCCGCGGTCGGATGGGCACGCGGCGAGGTGCCGACCCGCCGACCGACGCACGGAATTCCGCCGTTTGCGGGCATCATGTGACCAAAGCGCGCAATAACGACCCGAAGGAGGCACCGCGTGGCACGACTGCCCATGTACGAGGTGATCTACCGTGACCTCGACAGGCAGCTGTCCTGCGGCACCCTCAAGCCCGGTGACCAGCTGCCGTCCGAGGGGGAGATGGCGGAACGCTACGGCGTCAGCAGAATGACGGTGCGGCAGGCGGTGGGCCGCCTCACCGACGAACGCCGGCTGGTCCGCCGCCGCGGCGCGGGTACGTTCGTGGCCGACCATCCGGCCACCTTCCGCAAGGTGCACAGCCTCGGTCCGTACAGCGAGGACATCGGCCGGGGCGACGCCGTCATCGAGACCCTGGTCCATCTCCGCGAGGTCGCCGACGCACCCGAGGACGTCAGCGACAGACTCGGCCTCAAACCCCGGCAGAAAGTCATTCGGCTGCTGCGGCTGCGTGTCGTCGACGGACAGCCGGCGGCCATCCAGGACTCCTGGATCCCTTATGGATTGGCACCCTCCCTGGCCGATGACGAACTGCTCGGCGGCTCCCTCTACCGCACACTGGCCGACCGCTTCGGCATAAGACTCACCTGGGCCGAACAGGAGGTGTCGGCCTCCGCGGCCAGCGCCGAGCAGGCGGCACTGCTCCAGGTGCCACCGGGCACCCCGCTCATCGCCATCACCAGGCTCGCCCACGGTGACGGAACCGGGCCGGTCGAGTTCGCGCGCAGCTGGAGCCGACCCGAATTCCCGCTGCTCATCAGGCTGGAGAGGTGAGGCACCATGGCGACCGACGACGTCGTGTGTGCCGTGGACGTGGGCACATCGGCGCTGCGGGCCGCCCTGGTGGCGTCCGACGGGCAACGGCTGCTTCAGGCCCGCAGCCCGCGTGGCGCCCACGAGGGCACCGAGACCTTCGACGCCGAGCGGCTGTGGGACGACCTGTGCGACGTCCTGCGTCAGGTCACCGACCACGCCGCACGCCCGCGGCTGCGGTGTCTCGCCATCGCGGGGCATATCGGTCAGGTTCTGGTGGACGAGCAGGGCCATCCGCTGGGCCGGGCCGGCGGGTGGGCCGACTCGCGCGGCGTGCGTGAGGTCTCGGCCGCCTGGGCCGACCCGGCCACCCTCCGCCTGACCGGGCGGCCCGCGGTGACGGGCGGGGCCGTCCCCCTCCTGCACTGGCTGAAGGACACCGACCCGTCCCTGCACCAGCGCGTACGGTGGGCGCTCGCACCCAAGGACTTCCTGGTGCTGCGTCTGACCGGCGAGGCCGCCACCGACATGACCAGCGCCGCGTACACGCTCGGCAGCGACGTGATCCGCCGGGCCTGGGACCCCGGCCTGCTCGCCGTCGCGGGAAAGGGGCCGCAGCACTTCCCCGAGCAGCACGCCGCGACGGACATCGTCGGTGCCGTCACCGCGACCGCCGCGCGCATGACGGGCCTGCCCGAAGGCCTGCCGGTGGCCGCCGGAGGCCCCGACGGCACGGTCGGAGCCGCCGCTGTGGCAGGCTCGGCCCACCGCGCCGTCGTCGACGTGGCCGGTACGACCGACGTACTCACGCGGGTCATCGCATCCCCGCACGAACGCCCCACCGCTGCCGTGCTCAACCCCTTTCTCACTCCCGGGCTGTGGACCTGCGGCGGCGCGACCGGAATGACCGGCGGAGCGCTGGCCTACTGGGCCCGACTGCTGGGACTCGGCGACCCGGCCACCGCTCTGGACCGGCTGGGGTCCGCGCTCCGCGCCATTCCCGCGGGCAGCGACGGACTGTCCATGTCGCCGCTGCTCACGGGCAGCCGTTTCCCCGGCTGGGACCAGGGGGAACGGGGCGGACTGTGGGGTCTCGGCGAGCACCATGGCGCCGCCCATGTCCTGCGCGCCGCGCAGGAGGCTGCCGCGTACGTCGTACGCCAGGCCGTGGACATCCTCTTGAGCGACGACGCTCCCGACACCCCGATCGTGCTGGTCGGCGGGCCGTCGCACTCACCCGAACTGGCACAGCTGCGGGCGGACGTCCTCGGCCGACCCGTGCACGCCGGCTCCGAGCCCGACGCGAGCCTGCACGGTGCCGCACTCCTGGCGCTGGTCGCTGCGGGACTGGAGCCCAGCCTCGAGGCGGCGCAGGCCCGAACGGCACCCGGCCTGCGCCGGTTCACCCCGCAGGCCCCGATCGCGGCACGCTACGACGAGCTCTACCGGCAGTGGCTACGGGCCAAGGACGGATAGCCCTGGTGCGAGGCCACGCTCCGCCGGGCTGTCGGACGGCGGCGTCACCCGGGAATCGGCCTGGCGCCGGTCGCGGCAAGGGACATCCAGAGGCGGGCGGCCTCGTCGGGGGCGACGGCGTACTCCCGCACGCCGCCGTCGTCCATGGGTGCGAGGGCAGCGTCGCCGGCAGGCTCGTGCCTGACCCCATTGGGCCTGCTGGAGTGCGGGGCTCGAGTGGTCTTCGCAGTATGGCGTCTGACGATCCCCACCATGTGGCGACGAGTTCGATCGGTGCCGGTGCGTTGCCACCGGTAGCGGTTCGGAAGGACGACATGCCCATACGCAACCGCGGCACAGCTGCCGCAGCCGCCATGTTCCTGGCCGGCTTGACGGTGTTGTGCGCGGCTCCGGCCCACGGCACATCCAGCGTGGCCACCACCCGGCAGAAGCCCGCAGCGAAGGAGGGCGGCCCCCCGCTCATCAGCCGCCCACAGCCTGGTCCGCCGCCGGCACGGACGGCCGGTGAGCCCCTGTCCGCACGCGCGAAGGCCGGCACACACACCGTCGTCTCCGGAAACACGCTGTGGGACATCGCCCGGCAGACCCTCGGCACCGCACTGCGGTGGGACAGTGTCTACACCCTCAACCGGCAGACCATCGAGGACGATGCCCGCCGGCACGGATACGTTTCCAGTGACCGGGGCCACTGGATCTTTCCGGGAACCGTGCTCGCCCTGCCCCAGTCCCCGGCGGCACAGCCGCAGCCGTCGTCGCGGTTCGAGCCCGCTCCGTGCCCGACCACGTACGGAGAACTGAAGGACACCCGCTGCGGCTTCCTCGTCGTACCGGAAAACCGGGCCCGTCCCTCCACGCGAACCCTTCGCCTGGCCGTTGCGGTCGTCCGCTCGGCATCGCCGAAGCCGCACCCCGATCCGATCGTGTTCTTCACCGGCGGGCCCGGCGCGGACGCCCTCGGGAACATACCGGAACTCACCGAGGCCGGACTGAACCGCGACCGTGACCTGATCGTCCTGTCCCAGCGCGGAACGCTCTCGTCCCAGCGGCCGCTGACATGTCCCGAGATCGACCGGTTCTACAGGGAACGTGTGGGCCTCCTCTACGACGCACCCTCCACCGGAGACCGTTACGCCCAGGCGGCGGCCCGGTGCCGCGAGCGCCTGACAGCCCAGGGAGTCGATCCGGCTGCCTACAACACCAGCGAGAACGCCGCCGACGTGGCGGATCTGCGCAGGGCTCTGGGAATCCGGCAGTGGAACGTCCTCTCGCATTCCTACGGGACGCAACTGGCGCTGACCTACATGCGCATGTTCCCCGAAGGAATCCGCTCCGTGACCGTCGACGGCGTCGTACCGCCGTCCGTGGCGACGCCCGGATGGACGTGGAGCAGCATGCGGGAGGCGTTCGACAACATCGTGAGCGCCTGCGCGGCCCAGCCCTCGTGTCGGCAGCGCTACCCGGACGTCGGTGCCACCTTCCTGCGCATGGTGCGTCAGCTGGAGGCTCATCCGGTCACCACGCACGTGACGGTTCCGCAGGTCGGAAGGGTGAAGGTGGTCCTCGACGGCGGGGCACTGCTGAACTGGATGGTTCGTGCCAGTCACGCCCCCGACACCTTCCCGGTGGGCGTCGGCGAGTTGGCCCACGGTCATCCCGAGCGCATCGCCGAGCAGTGGGCGGCCGCCTGGCTTCCCGGCTCGCAAGGGATGTTCGCCCACGGGTTCTCGCTGAGCGTGTGGTGCAGCGAATGGGTTCCCTTCGAGACCCCCGGCGAACAGCTCGCCAAGGGACTGCGAGCCTTTCCCGAGCTCCCCCGCTCGGTCCTGGCCCAGGCGCCGCAGCTGCCGTTCCTGCGGCAGGCGTGCCAGGCCTGGAACGTCCCGAAGGCACCCGACTCCGTTCGTGCGGTCACTCGGAGCAGCATCCCCACCCTGGCCATCTCCGGGAGCTTCGACGCCCAGACCGGCGCTCAGTGGGGCAGTTACGTGGCCCGCACGCTCTCCCGCTCCACGGTGGTGACCCTGGCCGGTGTGGCCCACGGGACGTTCGACCAGCCGTGCGGGGCAAAGGTGATCACCTCCTTCTTCGACGACCCCGACCACCCCGACACCCGATGCGTGAGCTCGGTGAAACCGGCGCCGTTCGTCGTCGACGGCGAGGGAGCCGGAACCCGTGAATGAGGATCTGCTGTCGGCCGGCGCCGACACCGTCCGCTCTGCGTCGCCTGGACTTCCCGGGCCCCCACGGTGGTCTCGCCGCGGCTTTCTGAGCACTGCGGCAGCGGTGGGCTGCGCGACCGTCTCGCTGGGGCCGACGGCGTCGGCCGCGTCCCCGAATGCCGCTGCCCGCGGCGGCGGCACCGGCGACACCGGGAGCTCACTGTTCAGCGCCCTCGACGCCAGGATCGAGGAGGCCATGAGGGCGTACGCGATTCCCGGGGCGGCGGTGGGCGTGCTCCTGGACGGCCAGGAATACGTCAAGGGGTACGGAATCACCAATGTCGACCATCCGGTCCCGGTCGACGGTGACACCGTCTTCCGGGTCGGCTCAACCACCAAGACCTTCACCGGCACGACCATGATGCGGCTGGTCGAGCGGGGCGAGGTCGAGCTGGACGCCCCGGTGCGCCGCTACCTCCGTGGCTTCGCGGTGGCCGACCCGTACGCGTCGGCGCAGGTGACCGTGCGGCAGTTGCTCAACCACAGTGCCGGGTGGCTCGGCGACGACTACCAGGACTTCGGGCCCGGCGACGACGCGCTGGCCTGCTTCGTGGCTTCGATGGCGCGACTGCCGCAACTCACCACCCCTGGAGAGGTGTTCGCCTACAACAACGCGGCGCTGTGCGTGGCCGGCCGGATCATCGAGGTGGTGACGGGCACGACCTACGAGACGGCGGTGCGCAAACTGGTCATCGACCCGCTCGGCCTCGGTCACACCCGCTTCTCCAGTGACGAGATCGTGGGTTTCAACGTCGCCGCGTCGCACAACATCGTCGACGGCAAGGCCGTACTGGATCCGTCCTTCTGGCCCCAGCCACGCAGCCTCGCGCCGACCGGCGGCCTGATCTCCAGCGTGCGCGACCAGCTGAGCTGGGCCCGCTTCCACCTCGGCGACGGCACGGCCCTCGACGGCACACGACTGCTGAGCAGGGCATCGCTGGAAGAGATGCGCTCCGGACCTGGACCCGGCGGCACGCTGGTCGTGGAACTCGACGGCATGGGCGTCACCTGGATGCTGCGCCCGACGGCGCAGGGACCACGGATCGTGCAGCACGGCGGGACCTGGCCGGGCCAGATCTCGGGCTTCCTCATGGTCCCCAGCCGTGGCTTCGCACTGACCCTGCTCACCAACTCGGAAGGCGGAACGCGGCTCAGGGACGAGCTGTTCACCGACGACTGGGCCCTCAGCCGGTACGCGGGCGTGACCAACCTGCCGGCCAGGGCCACCGCCTTGAGCGGCCAGGAACTGGCCCCCTACGAGGGCCGTTACATCGCACAGCGGATCAACGACAAGGGGGCCGTGGAGGACGCCGTCATCGAACTGGCCCGGCACGACGGACGGCTGCGCGGCCCCCAGACGGTCCAGCACCCGACCACCGATCCCGGAGTCACCTCCGACCAAGAGGACGCGGTCGAGGAGCAGACCAGCGAGGTCGGAGTCGCCTTCTACCGAAAGGACTTCGCACTGGACCTCGGCCCCGACGGCAAACCGGTCGGCACCCGCTCCGACTTCGTGCGCGGACCCGACGGCAAGGTGGCCTGGTGGCGCAACCACGGACGGCTGCACCGCCACCAGACACCTTGACGGACACGAATGGAACACAGCGGAAGCCGGGGGGACCGCGGTGGAGGCCGTGGCCGCCGTGCGGGATAGCCGAGCATGGCGTGTACGCCCCAGGGGGCGCAGGGTCAGCCAGGCGATACGCGGGACGCGCCGGCCGTGCGGACCGAGGTCTGTCTGCTAGGCGCAGGACTCCTGCTCCAGGGCCCCTTGTGGCGAGAGCTGCTGATCCGGGGCTTGCTGCTGCGGGGTCTCGTGTCCCAGGGACCCGGACGCGGAGGAGCGGGTCACGATCCGGGAGGCAGGCCGGGTGAGCCGCAGGGCGACGGCGACCGTGGCCAGGGCGAGGGCGGTCATGGCGGCGCCGGCCCAGGCCGGGGAGGCGTAGCCGAGCCCGGCGTCGATGACGGAGCCGCCGAGCCAGGGGCCGCCGGTGTTGCCCAGGTTGAAGGCCGCGGTGGTGGTGGCGCCGGCGAGAGTGGGGGCGGCGCCTGCGACGTTGAACATCCGGGCGTTGAGGGCGGGCGCGGTGTAGAACGCGGACACACCGAGGAGGAACGTCAGCGTGATCGTGGCGACGGGGTGGGAGGCCAGCAGCGCGAGCGTCACGAGGAAGACGGTGGAGGCGGTGATGCCGGTGAGCAGCACGCCGAAGAGATGGGCGTCGGCGACCCGGCCGCCGATGTATGTACCGATGAGGGCGCCGATGCCGAACAGGGCGAGGACGGCGGAGACCCAGCCCGCGTCGAGGCCTGAGACATCCGTGAGCAGCGGGGCCAGGTAGGAGAAGGCGCAGAAGACGCCGCCCGCTGCGAGGGCGGTGATCAGAACCGACAGCAGGACTTGCCGGTCGCGGTAGATCACCAGCTCGCCCTTGAGACGCGGCCGGTTCTCGGGCAGCGGGATGTGCGGGATGCGGGTGACGACACCGCCGAGGGCGATCGCCGACGCGGCGGCGACGGCCCAGAACGCGGAGCGCCAGCCGAGGTGCTCGCCGAGGAAGGCGCCGGCGGGAACGCCGAGGACGTTCGCGATGGAAAGGCCGCCGATCATCACGGCCATGGCGCGGGCGCGCGCCCCGATGGGCACCATGGCGATGGCGACGGCGGCCCCGACCGCCCAGAACCCGGCGCACGCCAGTGCGCTGACCACCCGTGAGGCGAACAGCACCGCGTAGTTCGGCGCGAGCGCGCCGGCCACCTGACCGAGCCCGAACAGGCTGATCAGCGCGACGAGCGTGGTCTTGCGCGGCAGCCGCAGGGTGGCGACGGCGAGCAGCGGGGCGCCGACGACCATGCCGATGGCGAAGGCCGAGATGAGCAGTCCGGCGCGCGGGATGGAGACGTGCATGTCCTGCGCGATGGGCGGCAGCAGCCCGGAGAGCATGAACTCGCTCGTGCCGAGCGCGAACACGGACAGGCCGAGGATGTACACGGCGAGCGGCATGCGCGTGGAAGGCGGTGGCGACGCGGGAGGCGCTGCCGGGGGCTCGGCGGGGACGGGCTTCGCGGACTCGGCAGGCTCAGGCTTCATGGACTCGGCGGAGAAAGACGGCATGACATGGGCAACCAGGCCTTTTGTGCCTGTCATTCCCCCGTCGGTGAAACGTCTCGCCATACGGGACGGTGTCCGAGGCGCACCGGTGACGGGTATCGGGCGGGCGGGTGGGCCCACATCACCGTGCCCGTCCCGTCGGCGGAGTACGTACCGGCGGAAGCGCAGGCCCGCCATATGTCCCGTCGGGGTCGGCGGTTCCGAGCCGACGAGGTGGTCGTGCATCCAGGGAAGCGGGAGGCGCTCTACCGGCGGACCGCCGAGATCAGTCCGCCGGGCCGCTCCTCGCGCTGCGGTGGGGTGCTGATCGGGCGGCCGTAGGCGGCAGCGCGTTCGCGCAGGGTGTGGCAGTCGGCCTCCCAGCCGTGTCCGGCCAGCCAGCCCACCGGATCGTCGGGCATCTCCGAGACCCACATGGACGCCGCCGATCCCGGCACGGCGTCCGCGCCGAAGCGCTCGATCACGCCGCGCGAGCCCAACGTCAGCCCCATCCGACTGCCTGCCGCCGACTGCGCGCTGATCCGGGCCAGCAGCAGCTCCACCGCGTCCTCCGGCAGATAGATCAGCAGTCCTTCGGCGATCCACACGGTCGGCGCCGCCGGGTCGTGCCCTGCGGCGGCCAGCGCGCCTGGCCAGTCCTCACGCAGATCCACCGCGACGGGGATCCGCTCGCAGCGTGCGACAGCCCTCTCCCGGCGCAGCACCGACGCCTTGAAGTCCAGTGGCGCGGCGGTGTCGACCTCGAACAGCCGGGTGCCCTCGGGCCAGTCCATCCGGAAGGCCCGGCTGTCCATGCCGGCGCCGAGCAGCACGACCTGCCGGACCCCGGACGCGGAAGCCTGCTGCAACAGGTCGTCGAGGAACTTCGTCCTGATGACGATGGAGAACGACACGGCCAGCCGGCGGCGTCGTGCGGCCTCGTCGTCGGGCAGCGGCGGCGAGGAGGGCCACAGGCCGCCGGCGGTGGCGAAGGCCCGTGCCAGCGGGTCGCGGAACAGCGCGTCCTGCCGCTCGGTCTCCAGCGCCCGCACCCTGGCCACTCCCACCGCCGTGGCCCACACTCCCGACGGCCGCACCCGCTCCTGCTCATCAGTCACCGCGCCAGCCTAGGCGATCCACTTCGAGGGGCCCCAGGGGAACCTGATGGGTGGGGGCCGGCTTCGTGCCCGGCCGGCCTGTCATGCGGGCACTGACCGTGTCATGAGCACCCAGCCCTTCCCGGTCTTCGCCTCGGCCACCTCCCGCCAAGGGGTCAGGCGGCCACGCATTCCACCACTCAGCGCAGCAACGCGTCGTGGAACGGGCTCGACAGCACCCGGTGGGGATCCAGCCGGTCGAGGGTCGCGACCGCCTCGTCCCAGCCCGGGCCGCCGCCGGCACGGTGGCTGGCGGGGACGGCGCGGGTGAGGACATCCGGGTCGGACCACGCGGCGGTGTCACTGTAGGCCCAGCCCTTGGACCACTCCACGCGAACCGTCGCCCGGTCCCCGTCCAGGGCCAGGAGGAACTGCTCGATGTCGCGGTAGAAACGGTGCAGGGCGGGGGTGGCCGGCAGGGAGAGGACGTCGATCCACACCGCGGTGTCCACGTCAGGCCGGTCTGGGCGCGGCCGCAAAGCGGAGAGGAGCGGGGGCCGCGCGCCCGGGACACCGCACACGGACGGGTCCTCCAGACCCGTCACCCGGATCTCCACCTGGCCGTTGACCGGGTACTCGCCGCGCGCCGCGTACTGCGCGAGCAGCGTGCGGTAGAAGCCGGTGAACTGGCTGACCACCCACTGCAGATCGGCGCGGCGGGTGAGTACGGCGTAGCCGTTGGCGGTCTCGCGCAGCGTGGTGGGCCGCACGTACTGCAGCAGGTTGCGGGAGGCGCCCCACAGGTCCGAGCGCAGCCCGCCCGCCAGCAGGTGGGTGAGGACGTCGGCGGTCAGCACGTCCCGCACGAGGGTTCCCGAGAGCAGGACGTCGGTGATGTCGCCCGTCAGCGCGACCTTCGCCAGCAGGTACTGGACGTGTCCGAAGAGCGGCGCGCTCGCCCACGCCCCGGACACCAGGTCCCCGGCCAGCCGGGCCACGGGCTCGGGGAGGGAGTCGGAGAACGGGTAGTTGTACGGCTCGTCGACCGCCCGGGCGCTGAACGGCCGCTTCGGGGCGACGCTCCAGACCTTCAGCCAGGGGCGGTCGGTGAAGGCGAACCAGATCGCCTCCACCCGGCCGGTGCGGTCGACGAAGTCGGCGAGGGTCCGTGTGCCGGCCGGAGCGCCGGGGGCGGCGAACAGTTCGGTGGCGGGGATGTCCAGGAAGGACTGGCAGCGCAGGTTGCGGTCGGGGCCGACCCGCAGGACGGCCTCGATGACGAGTGCGCGGCCGAGGTGAGTGAGGAGCGCGGCGCAGTCGGGCTCGGCCCGGCCGACGGTGCGCAGGGCGTAACGGCCGGCTTCCTCGTCCCAGACGACCGCGGTCAGTTCGGTGACCAGGTTGCTCAGTGAACCGTAGCCGTGGCCGGATGACGGGCTCTCGCCGACGGCGGGGACGGCCGTGCCGTGTGCGCCGATGGCGAGCGCGCCACCGACCGAGAGGTCGCCGGGTGCCGGTGCGGAGGCGACCCCGTATCCGGCCGCGCCGGCGAACGCGAGCAGCGTCTCCAGCGAGGCACCGGCCTGCACCCGGATCGCGGCCGACCCGTCCGCGGCCTGCTGCTCCAGCGACATCGCGGTGAGGTGCGCGGTGGTGTCCAGCAGGACGACCTTGGCCGCGGCGGGGGTGCCGTCGGCCACCGTGAGGGGAGCCCAGCCATGCCGGTGCCCTTGCGCGCGCACTGTCCAGCCCACGCCGTGGGCCCAGTTGACGACGGCCAGCACCTCCTGCGGGTCGCGCGGCGCACACGTCCACAGCTGGTCCGTACGAATCTCGCCGGCCCAGTTCTCGTAGGTGCGCTGATGGACATCGATCCCGGCCGGGAAGCCCGGCGGCGGTGCCGAGGCCGCGTAGGCGCTGCCCGGGCGGACCAGTCCGCGCAGCATCCAGACCGCGCCGCCCGCGGCGGCCGACGATGCGAGCAGCCTGCGCCGCGACAGCCCGCCGCCCTGGTTCGAAGGACTGTCCGTCATCCCCGTATCCCCCTGACCCGCTCAGGACCGGCGCGTCCGGGCCGGTCGAGCATGCACGTTACCCAGCACAGACGGTCCCACGGTCACACGTTCGGCCGATTCACGTGAACGAGTGAACGACCTTCGAACCTGCTCATCCTCGGGGCCACTTCCATGTAGGGGCCGGGCACCGGCAGCTCGGGTTCGAGTCGCGGACCACCTGAACACGGATGGGGCACGGTGAATGGCGTCTGCCGCGAGTGCGCCGCACGCTGGATCCGGATGTGGACGCGCCGCCCGGCACTGCGCGGCGACCGGGCTCTTGGAGGACCGCGTGACTGCTTCGCCGCCCGCGACCGAGGCACCCCCGGCCCGGTACGACGACCTGCGGGCTCTGGTGATCAACTGCACCTTGAAGCGCTCACCCGAGACGAGCAACACCCAGGGGCTGATCGACCGCTGCACGGCCATCATGGCCGCGCAAGGTGTGCGGCTGGATGTCGTGCGGGCGGTGGACCACGACATCGCCACCGGTGTGTGGCCCGACATGAGGGAGCACGGTTGGGAGACGGACGCCTGGCCGGATCTGTACCGACAGGTGATGGCCGCCGACATCCTCGTTCTGGCCGGACCGATCTGGCTGGGTGACAACAGCTCGGTGATGAAGCAGGTGATCGAACGCCTCTACGCCTGCTCCAGCCTGCTCAACGCGGCCGGTCAGTACGCGTACTACGGCCGCGTCGGCGGTTGCCTGATCACCGGCAACGAGGAC
Organism: Streptomyces sp. NPDC036813; assembly: GCF_055609245.1. Lineage (NCBI taxonomy): Bacteria > Bacillati > Actinomycetota > Actinomycetes > Kitasatosporales > Streptomycetaceae > Streptomyces > Streptomyces sp. NPDC036813. The sequence continues at coordinate 48,917 of NZ_JBVJPV010000006.1, forward strand.
GGCGTCAAGCACTGCGCCATGAACGTGCTCTACAGCCTCCAGCACCTGGGCTACACCATCCCTCCCCAGGCGGACGCGGGGTGGATCGGCGAGGCCGGCCCGGGCCCCTCGTACCTCGATCCCGGCTCTGGCGGCCCGGAGAACGACTTCACCAACCGCAACACCACCTTCATGACCTGGAACCTCCTGCACATGGCCCGGGCGCTGAAGGACCTCGGCGGCATTCCCGCCTACGGCAACCAGCGCACCGCCTGGGACGCCGGCTGCCGTCACGACTACGAGAATCCCGAACACCGGTAGGCGCGCAAGTCGCCAGCTCGACGCGGAGCGCCACCACCGCGGCACGGCACAGGCTCACGGATTTCGCCCCCCGCCGGATATCGCGCGGCGACGGGCGAGCAGTGGGCGGTGATTGCACCTTCTATATTTGAATTCCACGAGAATTCGACTTTGTGTGCGACCCCAGCTCCGCGATGGCTGGTTCCGCACCGGGAGAAACCAGCAGGCGGCAGTATTCGACCTGCGAGAACGCGGTTGCGAGGAGCCGGTTGAGCGGGCCTCGGCCGAGTCCGGATCCGATCCCCCGGCGGCACGAGAACCCATCCGTCTACCCGCAAGTCCCGCCTCCATGGCCCTCGTTCAAAGAATTCCGATGCATTGAGCGGCGCTGAGAGGCAGAGTTCGCATCTCTGGGCTCCGATGCCCCGCTCGCGCACTGTTGTGATGATCCGATCGCCGCCCATAGTGTGATTCACCGAGTCGGCCGCCCGCGGGTCCGGAACCGCGGAATACACCGGCTGATTCGAACAGGCGCCTGTGCCGACGTTCCTCTTCAGACGACAGAACGGCGACCACTGACGTCGTCGTGGACGAAAGGAAGTGTGGCCATGACGTACGAGCGTCCGACCCTCACCAAGAACGGCGGCTTCCGCAAGACGACGGGCCTGGCCGGCGGCACCGCCAAGGACCTCCTCGGCGGTCACCAGCTCATCTGACCCGAGCTGAGCCGGGCCCTGTGCCCTCACGCACCCGTGGCGTGCGGGCACTGGCTCCGCCCACGGCGGCGGAAGGCGGTCACCGGCCGCCCTCCGCCGCCCCACCCTTCCCTCCCGCGCCGGCGGGCGCGCCAACGACCGGAGGTACGTGAGTCCATGAACAGCCCTGCGTCGCTCGCCGTGGTGCCCACCTGGCTCGTGGTGCTGCCCGATACCGACGCGGCGGCGGCTGCGGCGGCCAGGGCTCTCCCCCATGCCACCGGAAGCCATACGCACGCGTCCGGCCGGCCGTGGTTGATAGGCCGCTGGCGTCCCGAGGAGCTGACGGTCGGCGAGTGCGGAGGGGTGCGCCTGGCCGTGTGGGGTGAGCACGCCGTCACCCAGGAGGAGGCTGCCCGCGCGGCGGCCACCGCCACCGATCTCGCTTCCCTCGATCGCTTCGCCCTTACCTGGTGCGGCAGTTACCACCTCTTCGCCAGCCTGCACGGCCAAGTACGCGCCCAGGGAACGGTGACCGGTGTCCGGAGCCTGTTCCACGGCAGGGCACACGCGACACATCTGGCGGCCGACCGCGCCGACGTCCTGGCCGACCTCATCGGAGCCGAGCTCGACGAGGGACGGCTCGCCCTTCAGCTGCTCAGTCTGGGCGTTCTCCACCCGCTGTCCGCACGACCCGTGTGGCGCGGGGTGGACGCCCTGCCCGGCACCGACTACCTCGTTCTGGAACGCGACGGCCGGACCCGCCAGAAGCGCTGGTGGTGGCTGCCGCGCCGCGACGTTCCGCTGGCCGAGGGCGCGCCGATGCTGCGCGACGAACTGCGGCGTGCTGTCGACGTCCGCGTCCGGGGCCGGGGTCTGGTCACCGCCGATCTGGGCGGTCTGGACTCGACGGCCGTCGTGTGCACCGCCGTACGGGCCGGCGCCGATGTCGTCGCCTACACCGCGGCGACGCACGACCCTCGCGGCGACGACGTCCACTGGGCTCGCCGTACCGTCGAGGAGCTGTCGTCGGCCACCGGCGGCGCAGGGCGCATCGAGCACCACGTCGTTCCGGCCGAGGAGTTCCCGCTCACCTTCGACGGCGTCGACGAACTCACCGACGTACTGGACGCTCCTTCGCTGTACGCCGTGGACCGCAACCGGCGGATGAGTCTGCTCACCCGCGCCGCGGAGCGGGGATCCACCGTTCACCTGAGCGGTTTCGGCGGCGACGAACTGCTCGCCGGCGCTTCCGCCCGCGTGCACGACCTGCTGGTGCGCCACCCGCGCACGGCTGTGCGCCACGCCCGTGGATACCTGGCCAAGTACCGCTGGTCACGGCGAGAAGCCGTACGGCAGCTGCTGGACCGGCGCCCCTACGGGGCCTGGTTGGAACAGATCGCCGCCGACCTCACCCACCCCTTGCCTTCCGTGGAGGAACCGCTGTTCCAGTGGTGTTCGCCGGCCAGGATGCCGCCCTGGGCCACAGCGGACGCCGTCGACGCCGTACGCACTCTCATCCGCCAGGAGGCCGCGGTGGCGCAGCCCCTGGGACCCGGCCACGGAGAGCATCGCGAACTCGCCACCATGCAAGCGGTGTCGCGGTTCGCCAGACAGCTGAACCAGATGACACAGCCGGGCGGTCCTCTCTTCGCTTCCCCCTTCTATGACGACCGGGTCATCGAGACCGGCCTGGCGGTCCGGTCGGCGGAACGCGTGACTCCGTGGCGGTACAAGCCGCTGATCGTCGAGGCCATGCGCGGTGTCGTGCCCGAGGCCGGCCGCACCCGTGCCACCAAGGCCAACGCCACCTTGGAGGAGGAGGTCGGCCTGCGACGCCACCGCGAGGCCCTTCTGGCCCTGTGCGAGGAGTCCCGGCTGGCCAAGTGGGGCCTGATCGACGCCGACGTGTGGCGCACCTGGTGCTCCGGCCCGGTGTCGGCCGAGCTGGAGAACGTACTCCTTCACCCGACGGTCGGCTGTGAGGTGTGGCTGCGTACGCGCGAGACGCTGCCCCAGCACCGAGACGGCTGACACGCCGGCTGCCCGCGGCACCCGACAGGTGGCCTTCGACGCCTGAGGACACCACCGGCCGGCATCCCGTGGCACACCCGGCGCCCCCTGAAGTCCTCGCCAGGAAGGTCTTGAGATGAAAGCGACGAACGTGACACTGCGCGGTGGCGTCCTGATGGCCGAGACCGAGTACGGCCTCGCCCTGCTGGACGAGAAGAGCGGCGAGTACTGGACCCTCAATCCCACCGCCGCTCTGGTCCTGGAAACCCTGCTGGCGGGCCGGGACCCGGACCAGGCGGTGCATGCCCTGACCGAGCGGTACGACGTCAGCGCCGACATCGCCCAGCAGGACGTCGACCGCATCCTCACGGAGCTTCGGTCGGCCGGGCTCGTCAACGGCGACTGACCGGCAGAGCGGCCGGCGTCGGAGAGGGCCGGGACGCCCCGGGCGGTCTGAGCCGCCGCAGACACCCCGCGCGAGGAACGCGCAGAGAGGAATGGCCATGTCGATGCCCGAATCGGTGCCTTACCGGCCCCGTTCCGTACCGCTGCCCACCCGGTGGGCCGCCCGCCTCGCCGTGGGGTGTGCCCATGTGCTCGCGACGCTTCCGCCCTCCCGGATCCGCACTGTTCTGCGCCAGGTGCGCCGTGGCGCACGGCCGGCCACCGCGGCGCAGACCGCTGCGGCGCTGGACACCGTCCTGGCGGTGAGTCTGACCGCCGGCGGCCGCAAGGGGTGCCTGCCCAGGTCGCTGGCGACCGTCCTGCTGTGCCGTATGCGCGGTCAGTGGCCGACCTGGTGCGTGGGTGTGCGCAAGCAGCCGCCTTTTGCCGCGCACGCCTGGGTGGAGGCGGAGTCCGAACTGATCGGCGAGGACTGCCCCGTGGACTACTTCCAGCGCTTCTTCGCGGTCGACTGACCATGGCCGGACACCCGACCGTCACCACCCGGCCCGGCGCCGGGCCCTCGCCCCGGACTCCCTCGGCGGACGGCGACGGGGACGGCGAACCGGCCGCCGCCGGGGCCGGATCCGCAGTGTGCCCGCCAGGCACCTCCACACGCTCCTCCGCCTACCGGGCCCTGGCCACCTCGCTACGGCCCCACCGCCGAGCCGGACTGGCCGGAGCGCTGCTCGGACTGGCCGGCAGCATCCTCGCACTGGCCCAGCCCCTGGCCGCCAAGCGGTTGATCGACACGCTGGAGACCGGACGTACGACCATCGCCCCGGTGCTCGTCCTTGCCGCGCTCCTCGTCGGGGCCGCCGCGTTCTCGGCGCTGGGCCAGTACGTCTTGCACCGCACCGCCGAGGACGTCGTCTGTTCCGCCCGGCGGCGGATCACCAGACGCCTGCTGCGGTTGACCGTGCCCGAACTGGACCGCCACGAGCCAGGCGACCTGATCACCCGCGCCACCTCCGACACCCTGCTGCTGCGCCAGGCCGCCGCACAGTCCACGGCGCCCGCCGTCACAGGGGCTGCCGTGCTGGTCATGACGGTGGTGCTGATGGGCCTCCTGGATGTGGTTCTGCTGTCCGTCACGCTCATCGTCATGGTGCTCCTGGGTGCGGTCGTGGCGGCCACCGCGCCCGCCATCGGCCGCGCCACCCGGCAGGCCCAGGAGTCCGTCGGTGACATCGGCGCGGCTCTGGAGCGGGCCCTGGGGGCGGTGCGCGCGGTCAAGGCCGCCGGGGCCGAGCAGCAGGAGACGGAGGTCCTGGAGCGCATGGCGCAGGACGCCCGCCGCACCGGCGTACGCGCCGCCGGCTGGCAGGCCCTGTCGGCGGCCGCGTCCGCGGTGGCCGGGCAGGCGGCCTTCCTGGCGGTACTCGGCGTGGGGGGCGCCCGAGTGGCCTCGGGGGCGATCGACGTGTCCACCCTGGTCGCCTTCCTGTTGTACGTGTTCGCGCTGGCCCCGCGGATCAGCCAGCTCGCCGACGCGGTGGGGCAGTTCCAGATCGGTGGCGCCGCCGCCCTGCGCATCGAGGCGGTCCAGCACATGGACGTGGAGACCGGCACGGACGTGGAGACCGCCGACGTACCGTCGCAGACGAGCACCGGGGGGACCGGAAGCCCGCCTCGGCAACCGCCGGCGACGGTGCGCTTCGAGGACGTGGGCTTTCGGTATCAGCTCCGGCTTCCTGCCGTCCATCGCCGAGTGTCCTTCGCGGTGCCCGCCGGAGGGGTGACCGCCCTGGTGGGTCCCTCGGGCGCGGGCAAGACCACCCTCTTCTCCCTGCTCGAACGCTTCTACGACCCCGACAGCGGGCGCATCCTCCTGGACGGCCGCGACGTGCGGCGGTGGCCGCTGGCCGATCTGCGTGCGGCGATCGGTTACGTCGAGCAGGACGCGCCGGTCCTGTCCGGCACCCTGCGCCACAATCTCACCCTGGGCGTGCTGGACACCCCTGACGAGGCGTTGCACGACGTCGTGCGGCGGACACGGCTGGAAGCGGTCGTCGCCCGCCTGCCTCAGGGCTTGGACAGCCTCGTGGGCCATCGGGGCAGCCGGCTCTCGGGCGGTGAGCGCCAGCGCGTGGCCGTCGCCCGCGCCCTCCTGCGCCGCCCCAGGCTGCTTCTCCTCGACGAGGCGACCTCGCAGTTGGACGCCGACAACGAGGCGGCGCTGAGAGAGACCGTGGCGGAAGCAGCACGCGACACCACCGTGCTGGTGGTGGCGCACCGGCTGTCGACCGTCACCACGGCCGACCGCATCGTCGTCATGAAGGCGGGCCGGGTCCAGGCCGTGGGCACCCATGACGAACTGCTCGACACGGACCCCCTTTACCGCCACCTGGCGACGACGCAGATGGTCCTGGAGCCGCGAGCAAGGCGGTCTGGCGGGCCTTGACGACGAACAGGGGCCCCTGCGCGCACGGGCGTCGGCGCCGACCGCACAATGGTCGCCGCAGTCCCCAAGCACCACGATGAGGAGCACGGCTCATGGCAGGACCAACCGCTCAGCAGGAACCCGGGCAGACAGCCGCCGGTCACGCGGCAACCCCGGGGACCGAAGGGCTCGGACAGCTGCGCGGGACGTTCCTGCCGAAGCGTGCCGGCACCGTACGGCTGGCCGCCCTCCTCCTCATGGGAACCGTCTCCCTGATCGTGCCTCCCCTGGGCCTCTACTTCCTCTGGCTCGCCGCCCGGACGCCCGACCTCTCGCGCAAGCAGGCTGCCCGCAGACTGCACCTGTTCGAGCACGGCCTGGCCGAGGTGGGCAGGAACGGCGAGGTCTCCGTCTTCCGCTGGGACTCCATGTCGGTGCTGCAGGAGATCACCGAGCGGTACGCCAACGGCGTCTACGTCGGTACCACCTACGTCTACACGCTCCACCGCGAGGACGGCACGACGCTTAAGGTGACCGGCTTCTACGCGCAGCCCGAGCAGTGGGGCCCTGCGATCCAACAGGAGATCACGCGGGCGCAGCTGCCCGCGCTGCACGCCGGGCTGGTGCAGGGCGGGACCCTGGCCTACGGGGACCTCTCGGTGAATGTGGGCGGTGTGGCCACGGCAAGGGACAGCCTGACCTGGCCGGACATCGAGAAGGTCGAGGTCTCTCAGGGCGTGCTCGTGCTGCGCAGGAGAGGCAAGAAGCTGCCCTGGGCGAGGGTGCCGGTCAAGAAGATCCCGAACTTCTTCCTCTTCCTCGCCCTCGTCGAGCTCCTCCGGCACGGTGGCCCTGCCCAGGCCGTCTGAGGCACTCAACAAACCGGAGTGAACGGCGCGCGGCCGCTCCCTGACATCAGCTGTGACCGGCAGGCTTGCCCCGGAAGCTCGTTCCGCACGGGGCACCCGCACACGACGCCATGATGCTCCCGGCGAGGAGATGTCCTGTCCGTCGTCGCGTCGCGGCGGCTCAGACGCCGGGGTCGGGCTCGGCCGGGGCGGGCAGGCGGGCGCGCGCCGCCTCGAGTTGGGCGGCGAAGGCCAGCCCGAGGAACAGGGCGACCGAGGTCAGATAGGCCCACAGCAGCAGGGACATGAAGGCGCTCAACGGACCGTACAGCGTGTCGAACGAGCCGCTGAGGTCCAGGTAGAGGCTCAGCAGCCAGGTCAGCGTGGTCCACAGGACGATGTACACGGCGGCTCCGAACGCCAGCCAGGTGTAGCCGGGCTGCTTGCGTCGCGGTGAGCAGCGGAAGACGGCACTCGCCGAGATCAGCGCGAGCAGCAGCCCCACGGGCCAGCGCAGGACGTTCCAGGCCGAGAGGTCGCTGCCGTCGAGGTCGTAGACGGTCACCGCGGCCGCGGCGAGTGCGTCTCCGGCGATCATGGCGACGAACCCGAGGCCGAGCGGCAGACCTGCGGCGACGGACATCAGCAGGCCTCGCAGGTACTTGCGGTGGAAGGGCCGGTCGCGTTCGTTGCCGTAGATGCGGTTGGCGCCCCGCTCGATCTGGCACATGGCGGTGGTGACGTTGACGAGGCAGAAGGCGGCGCAGAGCCAGAGGGCCACGGCCGCGCCGTCGCCCGCCGTGCGACGGCTGCGGCCGAGGGCCTCGTCGACGACGTCCGCGCTGGGACCCTGGGCGATGCGCTGGATGGTCAGCTCGGCCAGCCTGCCCGCGCTCTCGGTGTGCAGGGTGGTGGACAGGCCGACGAACGCGATGGCGAGGGGGACGAGGGCCAGCACCGTCTGCAGGGCGAGGGCCCGGGAGTGGCTGAAGCCGTCGGCGTAGCGGAAACGGACGAAGGCGTCCCGCAGCAGCGACCAGCCGCCGTAGCGGCGCAGGGCTGCCCAGGCCTCGTCACCGGACAGTTCGTCCCCGCTCATGTCCCGTGTCACCGGGACCTTCGTCGCGGTACCCATCCACTTGTCTCCCGTCCGGCGACAGCACCGTTCCTCCTTGTGCCCCCGCCTCGGGGAACAGTCACTTCCTCTTCCGCCCGGTTCCTTTCGCCGCGCCGTGCGTCGGATACCGCCGGAGAGCTGCCGGGAGTGAGTCCGTGGCTGCAGGGCATCTGCTCTCTCGGGCTCGCCCGGCGGCCCGCGTTGTTCACTGTCCTCTTGGTCCGACGGGAGACTCGGCTTGATCCTCGACGGCATACCGGTGCCCTCCGCACGCGGCACCGATCCGGACGCGCGGGCCCGCAAACAGCGTCTGCGCCGCCGCCTGGAACGGCTGATCGGCGTGGCTGCCACCGAAGGGAACGAGCTGCTGCCCCTGCGCAACGGTGACGAGATCTTCCCCGCGATGCTCGGAGCGATCCGCTCGGCTCGGCACACGATCGACATGATGACGTTCGTGTACTGGCGCGGTCAGATCGCCCGCGACTTCGCCGCCGCCTTGGCCGAGCGCGCCCGCGCCGGGGTGCGGGTGCGGCTCCTGCTGGACGGCTTCGGCGCCAAGGAGATCGAACGGCGCCTGCTGGACCTCATGGACGAGGCGGGTGTGCAGGTGGCGTGGTTCCGCAAGCCCGTCTGGCTGTCGCCGTTCAAGCAGAACCACCGCTGCCACCGCAAGGCCCTGGTCGTGGACGAGCACACCGCATTCACGGGCGGGGTCGGCATCGCGAAGGAGTGGTGCGGTGACGCCCGAGGCCCCGGCGAGTGGCGGGACACGCATGTGCGGGTGCGTGGCCCGGCCGTGGACGGCATCGCCGCCGCCTTCGCGCAGAACTGGGCCGAATGCCACGAGGAACTCTTCGACGAGCGTGACCGCTTCACCGAGCACGAACAGGCGGGCTCGTCGGTCGTGCAGGTGGTGCGCGGCTCGGCCAGCATCGGCTGGCAGGACATGCAGACGCTCATCCGGGTCGTGCTCGAGTCGGCCGAAGAGCGGTTCCGTCTGGCCACCGCGTACTTCGCGCCCGACGACTACTTCGTCGACCTGCTGTGCCGTACGGCCCGCCGTGGCGTGCGCGTGGAGGTCCTGCTGCCCGGCGCGCACACGGATCAGCGTGCGTGCCAGCTCGCCGGCCAGCAGCACTACACCCGGTTGCTGCGGGCGGGGGTGCGCATCCGGCAGTACCAGCGGACGATGATGCACGCCAAGATCATGACGGTGGACTCGGTCGCGGCGCTCATCGGGTCCACCAACTTCAACCGTCGTTCGATGGACCACGACGAAGAGGTCATGCTCGCAGTCCTGGACGAGGAGTTCACCGCCCACCTCGATCGCGACTACGACGCGGACCTGGAGCACAGCGTCGCCATCGACCTCGCCCGCTGGAGACGGCGGGCCGCGTCGCAGCGGGTCAAGGAAGCGGCCGTGACGCCGATCCGACGCTTCCTCTGAACGGGCGCGCGACCAGGAGCGGTCCACGCGGAGTCGAGGCTGTCCGCCGCACCCTTCACACCGACCGTCGGCCTGCCCCGTGTTCCGGAGGTCGGACGGTGAGCCGCCCTCTGGTCGGAGCGCTGCAGGCAGCTGCGGCAGAGGCCGCCCATGGGCTCCGTTCGTGTGCCCGGCTTTGCTGCTGTCTCCGTCCGAGCACCCGCCGCACTGTTTGCACGCGCGACCCAGGGGCAAACGGAATTTCACGCTTCGGACCGGAGGCGCGCCCGGTGACGTCGGCCAGCGACGGCCCTCGCACGGCTTGGCACCGCACCGCGGCAGAACCTGACAGGTGACAGTCCCGTCGGGTCGTCCGGCACACGACGTCCGGGCCGACCCCCTGATCGTTCGGGGAGCGAACGCATGCCGACCGACATGTCCACCCGCCGTCCTGGCACGCCCACCACCCACGCCGCCCCCTCGGGGCACCACCGCCACACCCACGATGACGCTCCCGACACCGCGGCGCGCTTCGCCCGACTGGCAGAACTGGAGGACGGTCCCGCCCGCGATGCTCTGCGCGACGAACTCGTCGAAGCGTGGCTTCCCATGGCCCACCGGATCGCCACCCGTTTCCGCGACCGCGGTGAGTCCGTGGAGGACCTGCGGCAGGTGGCCGCGCTCGGGCTGGTGAAGGCCGTCGACCGGTACGACCCGTCGCGCGGGGCGTTCGAGAGCTATGCCGTGCCCACCATCACGGGAGAGATCAAGCGGCACTTCCGCGACCGGATGTGGGCCTTGCGGGTGCCGCGCCGGGTGCAGGAGCTGCGCAACCGGGTGCGCTTGGCCCGGCGCGAGCTCTCCCAGCTCCCCGGTGGCCACGAACCCACCCTCGGCGACATGGCAGCCCACACCGGGCTCACCGAGGAGGAGGTGTCGGCGGGCCTGGAGGCGCTGGACAGCTTCAAGACGCTGTCCCTGGACGCCGAGCTGACCACCGAGGACGACGGACACAGCCTCGCCGACACGCTCGGTACGACGGAGGCGTCCTACGACGTCGTCCTCGACCGGGAGGCCGTCAAGGAGGGACTGCGCCTGCTGCCCGAACGTGAGCGGGCCATCCTGTACATGCGGTTCTTCGAGGACATGACGCAGACCAGCATCGCCGACCGGCTGGGCATCTCCCAGATGCATGTGTCGCGTTTGATCAGCCGCAGCTGCGCCCGCGTCCGCGAGCAGGCGCTGGGGCAGCGGCGGACCCCTTCCGGGTCACGACGAGTGCTCTGACAGCTCCCACGAAGCCTGATGCCAACGTGCGGTCCCCTTCATCCAAGATGTCGCCGAGCGCGGGATCCTCACCGGCTGATGCGGTGGGGGTGCACGGATGGCGAGGTCTCGTCCGGGCGGATGCACGCCGGCGACCAGCGGAACACGGACCCACCGCACCCCGCCGTCGGCGGTGACCGGGCCCTGTCGCGTCACCCTCGCTCAGGGAACCGGCCGCTTGCTCAGCTCACTCGGTGGTGTGAACTGCCCGCAGCGACAAGGCCCGGACGGGCGGTGCGAACTGCCGAAAGCTGCACCCCGGGGTCGTGTTCGACTGGCTCTCGGGCCGTCGTGTCAGGCCTACACTCCGCCGACATGTCGCTGTGGCTGCTCAACCATTACAGCACCTTCACCCTCGCTGTCGTCACCGTCGGCGGGAGCGTTCTCCTGGCGGTCGGCGGCAGCATACTGCTGCGCCGCCGCTACCCGTCGCTCGCCCGCGGTGAGCACAACGACATGGTCGGCGTGACCCTGGGGATGTTCGGCGCCATCTACGGCATCATCCTCGCGTTCGTCATCGTCACCCTGTGGACCCAGCTGGAGGACACCCAGACCATCGTCGCCTCGGAGGCCACCGACGCAGCCCTCATCGCACGCGACGCCGCCGCCTTCCCGCCACCCGTCCGCGCTCACCTCGACTCCAGCCTCAGCGGATACGTGCACGCCGTCGTGGAGGATCAGTGGCCCCGCATGCGCGCCGGTCAACCCGCCTACGGCGCCACGGAACGTCACCTGAAGGCCGCGTTCCAGACGCTGCAGACGTACGAGCCGAGCGGACAGCGTGAGGAGGTCTTCTACGAACAGGCCGTCACCCACCTCGACGACATCGCCTCCCAGCGCCGCGCCCGCATCACCATGGCGCAACAGGAACTGCCGCCGCTGCTGCAGGTCCTGGCCTTCGGCGGGGCTCTCGTGCTGATTCCGCTCACCTTCCTGTACGGCATGCGCAAACTGCGTGTCCAACTCCTCTTCGTCGCGTCGGTCGCCGGCCTCGTGGGCTTCAGCCTGCTCCTCGTGTTCGTCCTGGACCGCCCCTTCGCAGGCGACCTCAGCGTCAGCCCGGCGCCCTACCGAGAAGGAGCCCTCGCCCAGTACTGGCGCCCATGAGGGCCACCGGCAGCGTGTCGGACAGCTCGTCACCCAGTTGAGAAAGCTGATCCGCAGGTCGCCCGCGCGCCGCTCGCCTCTGCCTTCAAAGTTTCCTCACAAGTAAGTCACAAACACTTCTCCTCACCCGTCACCCGTGCCTAAGGTGATCGCCGCGCCGGACGGAGCCGACCACTTCGTCAGCGCGCGCGTCAACTGGCGACCGGGGGAACACCGTCGCCACGGGGAGGACTTACCCATGCCGAGACATCGGCTTCTCACGCATGCCCGATTGCGATCCGGGCCACTGACCGCCCTGCTCACCACCGGCGTCGCCGTGGCCCTGCTCGGGGGACTCGCCGTACAGCCGGACCTGCTGAGCCGCTACGACCACGACCACCTCGTACCCGTCGCCGACAGCTACGACGGCTTCGACGCCCAGGCCGCCGAGCAACTGCGGCAGGACCAGTGTCTGCTGGGCGAGGCGCTGCGGATGGGCGGCCCGGCCATGTCCACCGTCGCGCAGGACGGGCTCAACCAGCCGCCGGACAAGCTGCACACCGCGGCGAACCGGCAGTACTGGGACCACACTCCGCTCGACGTGGCGTTCGAGCAGGACCGGGCCGTCGCCGACAAGGAGGGCACGGCCAACTACGAGCACATCCGCGACTTCGAGATCTCGGGCCTGCCCACGCCCGGCGGCTTCAAGTCGGTCACCGACTTCGAGTGGCCGCCGGGTCTGGGCGGCGACGACCGGCCGACGTTCTTCGGACAGACCGGCCTGTCCAAGTGGATCTGGGAGCAGTTCTGGAAGAGCGAGAGCGACTTCTACCGTGATCTGACCCCGAAGGCCGACGACGCCACCGTCAAGGCGGTCAAGGACCTCGGCACGCCGCTGTACGGCACCGACCCGGCCCCCGGTTCACCGGAGTGGAACCAGGGTTACGAGGAGCGCCGGGCCTGGGACGGCCTGGTCAACTGGAGCATGGAGCCGCTCAGCGCGGACAACGCCCGGCTCTTCCTCTCCTCAGGCGGCTTCGCGCGGACCGCGCCCGAACCGGGCACCGTCGAGTACCGCATCGCCGTCGAGGACCTGAAGTCCCGCTTCGCGTCGTGCGCCTGGCGCGGCCCCGTCGACCCCAACAAGGTCCTCGGCAAGGAGGTCGCCACCGCGTCCGCCGAGTGGCAGCAGGAGATCGCGGCCCAGGCCGGCCAGCGCAACCAGCTCCTGACCGCCAACCGCACCGCCACCGCGGCCCTCGCCGCCGGCTCCAAGGCGCTCGGCGAGATGCTCGGCCAGTCCTGGCGCGCCGACCACCTGGTGCGCTGGCAGGACTACTGGTCGGCCGGCGGCCCCGGCTGGATCGGCGACAGCCCCTTCGTGGTGCACCCCCACGGCGCGGCCGACAAGTGCCTGGACGTGGCCGGCGGCAAGAAGGACAACGGCACGCCCGTGCAGATCTACACCTGCAACGGCGGCGCCGCCCAGAAGTGGCAGATCTCGGGCGACTCCCTGGTGAACCCCGGTTCGGGCAAGTGCCTGGACATCAAGAGCAGCGGTACCGCGAACGGCACCGCGGTGCAGATCTGGACCTGCAACAGCTCCGCTGCCCAGAAGTGGGAGTACGGCACCCACGGCACCACCCGGCTCTACAACCCGGGCACCGCCAACTGCCTGGACCTGGCGACGTACAACAACAGCCAGGACGGCCGGATGTGGGACTGCACCGGCAAGGACCCGCAGAAGTTCGACATCGTCCCGTCCGGCCACAACGGCACGGACAGTCTGGACTACCCGAAGAAGGCCCAGTTCGACCGGGTGACGGCGGACGTCGCCAAGGCCCAGACCGAGGCGAAGAAGCAGCTCGACGTCATCAAGGCGCAAGCCGCGATCGCCAAGACGGCCGCCACCACGACGGACACCGCCATGCAGGCCGCGTACGCCGTCGCCGACAAGGCGGGTGCCCCGCGCGGCCGCGGTCTCCTCGTCGGGCAGCAGAAGGCACAGGTCACCAAGGCGTCCGCCGCCGCTATGGACGCGCTGTCCAAGGCGGGTGACACGGCCTACGCCGCGACCCGCGCGGCCGCCGGTGACAGTGCCACCGTCGCCGCCCGCGCCCTGACCCAGGCCGCCCAGTCGAAGGCCGCGTTCCGTACGGCCGCCGCGAACGAGGCCCGCGCGCAGGCGAAGGCCGCCGCCGACGCGGCCGCCGTGCAGGCGCAGAACGCCAAGGCCGCCCGCGATGTCGCCAAGGCCAAGCTGGCCGAGACGCAGAAGGCCGAGGCCGACGCGAAGGCGGCAGCCGCCGACGCGCACGCCAAACGGCTCGCGGCTCAGGCCGAGGAGGCCACGGCGAAGGCGGAGAAGGACACGGCCGCCGCCAAGCAGGCCGAGGCCGCCCAGCACAAGCAGAACGCCCAGGGTTACGCCACCCAGGCCACCGAGGCGAAGACCAAGGCCGAGGCCGCCGAGTCCACCGCCCGCACCAAGCGGCAGGACGCCGAGGCCGCCCGGGACCGGGCCAAGGGCAAGATGGACGACGCCTGGGACGCGGAGAACAAGGCGCACGCCGCCCGCGCCCAGGCCGACGCCAAGGACGCCTACGCCGACGCCCATGACTCCGACGCCGACGCGAAGGACTCCCGGGCGGCGGCCGACGAGGCGGACCGGCACGCCGACGACGCGGAGGCCGCCGCGAGGTCCGCGCGCACCGAGGCGAACGCCGCCTCACAAGCGGCGGCCGACGCGGACGCCGCGGCCACCCGCGCCGAGGCGGCCGCGAAGCGGGCCCGCTCGGACGCGGACGCGGCGCAGGCCGCCAAGCTGCGGGCGGACGCCGCCGTGAGGACGGCGACCAGTGCGGCGGCGGACGCCATCGCCGCGTCCCAGACCGCGGCCACGGCCGCGCGCAGCGCGGTCAAGCTCGCCGACGAGGCGGAGAAGCACGCCACCGACGCCAAGACGCAGGCCGACGCCTCCAAGGCCGAGGCGGCGAAGGCGGTCGCGGGTTCGGCCGACGCGGCCGGGCACGCGTATGTGACCGCGCAAGCGGCGGAGGACGCCGGCAACGCGGCCCTGCAGGTGGCGGCCCCGGCCAACGACGCCGTCCAACTCGGCTCGCCGTACATCACGACCGACTCGGCCGCGGGTCTCGCCGTGCTGGCGGGGCAGTCGTCGAAGACGATCGCCGAGCAGCAGCAGGCGGTCGCCCAGGCCCACGCCGCCAACGCCCAGAAGAACGCGGCCCAGGCCCAGAGCCTGGCGAACGCGGCGACCGGCGACGCGAAGGCCGCGTACACGCTGGCGGCGGAGGCCGCCGGGTTCGCGGCGACCGCCCGTACGTCGGCCAAGGACGCGCTCGGCTACTCGGCCGAGGCCGCCGGGTACGCGGCCGACGCACAGGCCTCTCTGGCCCGCGCCACCACCTACGACCAGCAGGCGACCGAGGACGCGACGGCAGCCGACCAGGCGGCGGGCCGCGCGGAGAGCTCCGCCACCCAGGCCCGCTCCTCCGCCGACCAGGCAGCCCTGGACGCCGCGGCGGCCCACACGGCGGCCTCGGAGGCGGAAGCGGCCGCGAAGGACGCCCGCGCGGCGGCCGACCGCGCCGACGCCGACGCCACCGCGGCCGAACAGGCCGCGAAGGACGCGCAGAAGTACGCGGAGTCCGCCCAGCAGGCGGCCGACGAAGCGGCGCGCACGAAGTCCAACGAGCAGGTGTCGAGCGGTGCCGGGACCGGTCACGACCACACCTTCTACGTGGTCGACAGCATCGAGCCGATCGGTGATCCGAAGCCGCTCAACGACTGTGTCCTCGGCATGGGCAACAGCAGTTGCCGGGTGACCTTCGAGGTGCACTTCAACGCCGTGGTGAGTTTCTACTACTGCGCCAACCCGGATGTGCCGGCCACCGAGTCCGGGTGCCCGAAGCAGGACACCGTCTTCCTCGGTTCGCAGCCGTACAAGGACCTCAAGCGGGAGATCACCCAGACGTACACCACGTGGGACTTCACGAAGATCATCTGGAGTGCGATCTGGGACGCCCTCAAGAAGGACTTCGTCGAGTGCTACCACCAGGCGACGCCGTCGAACGACGGTGGCACGGTCTCCGGGTGCGCGTGGGCTGCGGCCTCGTTCATTCCCGGTGAGAAGGTCCTTGCGGGGCTCAAGTACATCGGCCTCGTCGAGGACGCGATCAGGACCGGACGGGGCGCGGAGAAACTGCTGGGCGAACTCAAGGCGCTCATCGGTGAGAAGGCCTCCGCGAAGGACATCGCCGACCCGGACACCCTCGCCGGGATGGCCCGCCGGCTCTCCGAGCGCATGGCGGACCGCGCCAAGGCCGCGAACAGCCTCGACCTCGACCTCGTGAAGAAACTGGAGGCGAGCGGCGCGAACCTCAACCGGGCGAACGTCGTCATGGCCGTGCGCTACTCGCGCCCCGGCGTGCCCGTCGCGTGGCTGGAGGTCGGTGACACCCGGGCCGGGCTGGTGCACATCCTCTTCCGGCACGCGGGCGAGTTCATCGAGCGAGGTGTCGCCGCCGAGGACATCCCGCGATTGCTCAGCAAGGCCCTGGACGAAGGGAAGATCGTCGGCTACCAGGGCGCCGACAAGGGGCGGCCGATCTACGAGACCGTGTACAACGGAACGACCCACAGGGTGGCCATCACCGTGGGTGACAACGGATTCATCGTAGGGGCCAACCCGGCGTGACCCAGCCGCCGCAGGCCGCGGGGAGCCCTCGCCCGGACCGGGACCGGAGGGCCCCCGCGGCCGGCGGCGCGGCAGGACTAGGAGAAGAACCACAGCTCATGACCCGAGAAAGCGATCCGCGCCACCTCATGGTGCGTGCCCACGGCGGCATGTCACCTCTGTCCACCGCGGACGCCGGTGCCCACGCGGACCCGGACGACTTCATCCACGAGGTCCCCCTCGACGATCCCCTGCTGAGCCTGCCGCGCGATCTCTCCGAACGGCTTCGCCGGTGGGACCGGGCGCGTCCCGACGGCGGCTTCACCGACCGGCCGGCTCTGCGCCGCCACGTCAGACAAGGACTGGAGGCCGCCCAGGACTTGGCGCGGCATCTCGGCCCCGACTGGGTGGTGCGCTTCTGGGACGAACAGCACGGCCACGCGAAGTTCGTGTGCTGGGGGTGCCGGCAGCTGCACTGGACCGCCGACGCGCACGGCACGCCACCGCACCCACGGCACGTCGTGGTCGAGGGCGAGTACAAGTGGTTCCCGCTGCGCGCCGAAGGCTTCGGCGACTTCGCCCCGGACGATCCCGCCGCCGCGCTCGGACTGTCCGAGGACCTGGTGCGAGAGCTGTACCGGTGGGCGAAGGACATCGACTCGGTGATGGAGACCTGGCTGAGGAACCGGGACGACACCGCCCGCGAGGCCGCCTACGAACGTCTGGACAGGGAGGGCGAACAACTGGCCCGCCGCGTGGCCGACGAACTCGCTCCCGGGCGAACGGCCACCTACGGAGGCATCGGCTGACCCGCCTCCCGCGCGGACAGCACAGCGTCCGGGGTCCGTGCTCACACCCGAGTACGGGCCCCTACCTGTGCGGAGGAACGGTCAGCGACCGGATGATCAGCTCTCCGGCTCCGCGTCGGTCGCCAGTCGTGGGGGCAGATGCATGCCCCGGGAAACGTCGTCTCGGCCCGCCTCGAACAACGCCCCGCAGCTTCCCCTCGTAGCGGAAGCCGCACTTCTCCGCGACCCAGCGCATGCCCCCCACCCTGCGGTGGCCACTGTCGGTGCTGGTGCTCTCGCGCTCGGCCGTCAGGACGACTGGACCTGGTCGAAGAGGGCGAGGGCTTCGGCGGGGTCCGGGCTCACCAGACGTTCCAGACCGGCCGTGGTGATCTTCGCCCACCTGCCGGCCCGCGCCCACATCCGCTCCTCGAAGGCGCGGACGGCCTCGTCCAGATCCTCAGGGCCGGTGGCGATGGACTCGGCGAGTTCGGCGCCTTCCAGCATCGCGAGGTTCGCGCCCGCGCCCAAGGGGGGCATCAGATGGGCGGCGTCGCCCAGGAGCGTCACCCCGGGCACGTGGGTCCAGGTGTGGGACACGGGAAGGACGTAGAGGGGGCGGTGGACGAAAGCGGTGCCGTGGCGGATGAGGTCGAGGGCCGGAGCGGCCCAGCCGTCGAACAGAGACAGCAGGGTCGATCGCACGGCCGCGGCATCGGCCAGGTCCACGTTCGTGTGCCAGTCCAGCGGCGCGCGGAACTGCGCGTACACCTTGACGTGGCCGCCGCTGTTGCGCTGGGCGACGAGCGCGCGGTTCACGCCGTAGACGGCCATGGAACCGTCGCCGACCAGCCGGGCGAGGTCGGGGTGACGGGTGTCGACGTCGTCGAGAGAGGTCTCGACCGCGGTGACGCCCGTGTAGTGCGGCGTCACCGACGAGACTGCCGAACGGGTCCGGGACCAGGCGCCGTCCGCGCCGATCACGAGATCGAACGTCTCCTCTGTCCCGTCCGCGAACCGGACCAGCGCGCCGTCCCGGGTCCCCGGCACCACCTGCGTCACGCCCCGCCCCCACTGGACGTCGAGGGGGCCGAGGAGCAGGTCACGGAGTTGCCCGCGGTCGATCTCGGGATTGGCCCGCTCGTCCGGGCGGGGCCGCCAGTCGCGCAGGACGGTCCCGTCCGTGTCCAGGATGCGCATGGCCTGACCCTCGGGACGAGACAGCGCCCGGAACTCCGCCAGCAGCCCCGCCTTGTCCAGGGCGAGCTGGCCGAGGCCTTCGTGCAGGTCCAGCGCACCACCGGCGGGGCGGGCGTCTGGGGCCCGGTCGCGTTCGAGGACGACGACAGGGTGGCCATGCCGGTGCAGAACACGGGCGAAGGTGAGCCCGGCAGGGCCACCCCCGACCACGGCGATGCGATGTCTCATGTCGATACACTGTATTCGTCAGATACACTGCATCGCAACAGTACGATGTCATCATGACTGTGTGGGACCGGCCGGAGCCGCCGACTCAACCCGTGCCGCTCGACCGGGAGCGGATCGTCGCCGCCGCCGTCGCGCTGGCCGATGAGGGCGGGCTGGAGGCGGTGTCCTTGCGCAAGGTCGCCGCCCGCCTGGACGCCGGCCCGATGCGGCTGTACAGATACATCTCCACCAAGGAGGAGCTGTTCGACCTCATGGTGGACGAGGTCCAAGCCGAAATTCTCCCCGAGGAGCAGCCCGGCGACTGGCGGGAGGCGCTGCGCGTCCTCGCCCACCGCACCAGGCAGGCCGCTCTCCGTCACCCATGGCTGGCCGACCTGCTCGGCGGACGCCCGGCCCTGGGCCCGAACGGCCTTGCGGTGACCGAGGCGACGCTGGCCGCCCTCGACGGCCTCGCCGACGTGGACACCGTCATGCGTGCCGTGGAGACCGTCAGCGCCTACTTCATCGGCGCCATCAGACGCGAGATCGCGAACCTGCGGGCCGAGCGCGCCACAGGCATGTCCAAGCGCGACTGGCAGCGGGCCCGCGGCCCGCATGTGACGCGCATGCTGGCCACCGGCCGCTACCCGGCGCTGGCCAAGGCCGTGCACGACGGCACGCACGTGGACGCCGAGGCAACCTTCGCGACCGGCCTGGAATGGGTCCTCGACGCCGTGGCCGCCAAACTCGGCGCGCCGTCGGCGTAGCCCTTTGCGGGGGTGGACGAGCCGGGGACCTGTTGCTCCCCGTATCCACGGGTACGGCCCCCGGCTGTTCCCCGTGGATACGGGATGATCCCGAGTTACCGGTTCTCGGTCCCCGCCCACGCGTGTGATGACCCGCTCGATCGCGCCACGGGGTCGCTACGCCTTCCCGGCCGGGCCTGACGGGCGGATCAGCGCAGTCCGGCGAAGAGATCGTCCTCGGGTGTGGCCGCGCCCGTGCCGCCCTGGACACGCACGAAGGTCTCCACGCCCATCAACTCGCCGAACCTCTCCTTCCCCATCCTGAGGAAGAAGATGTTCTCGCCCTGGCTGGCGTGCGCGGCCAGCGCGTCGAACTTCTGACCGCTGAACGCGGTGGTGTCCACCCACGTGGTGATCTCATCGTCGGGGAGGCCGATCTCGGCCATCGCGGCGGCCTCGGCAGGATCCGGCTCCGGCATGTCCTCGTCGAACTCGCGCATGACCTCGCCGAACCGCTGCATCATCGAGCGGGGCATCGTGGTCCAGTACACCTTCGGGTCCAGCGCGGTCATCTCCAGCGCCGCCATCGTGATGCGGTGGGCCTGAATGTGGTCGGGGTGTCCGTAGAAGCCGTTCTCGTCGTAGGTGACGACCACATCGGGGCGATAGTGCCGCATGAGTTCCGCGAGTCGGGCCGCGCCCTCCTCCACGGGGGTCTGCCAGAAGGATCCGGGGGCGTCATTGCTCGGCCAGCCCATCATCCCGGAGTCGGCATAGTCCAGCATCTCCAGATCGCTGACCTTCAGGATCTCGCAGCTCGCCTCGAGTTCTTGCCGGCGCATCGAGGCAACAGCCTCCGGATCGTGCCCGGGGTCGCCCGGCTTGACACCCCCCGGTCCGTCACCGCAAGCGCCGTCGGTACATGTCACGAGAACCGTACGGATGCCTTCCGCCGCATACCGCGCGAGGACCCCTCCGGTCCCGGTGGCCTCGTCGTCCGGGTGGGCATGTACCGCCATGAGCGTCAAGGGCCGATCAGACATGAAGCAGTCCTCCTGCGGAAAATACGTCGTGGTCCGAGTGCGCGGCGGGCGTACCGCGATCCTGGGCCCGGCTCCTGGTGAGGCGCACGACCCTATGGTCTCCATGTTCCCCGCCCGGGCGGCGCCGGTTCCCCGGTCGATACAACCGTGTCGGCCGCCCCGGCTGTTCCCAGCGCGACCGCTTGCTTTTCAGGTTGGCGGGATTCGGCTATGAGCGCCGCCCGAGGGGGGAGCCGTCCAGCACGTGGGAGGCGTCCGGCACCGGGAAGGCGGTGTCGCGAAATTCGTTCAGGCGGCACCGTCCTGCTCGTCAGAGCGCGTCGGTCGCCGCGAACTCCCCCGTCAGACCTGCGCGGTCCAGCGCCCGGACGAGGGCAGGCCGGTCCAACGGATCGTCGTAGGTGTTGGTCTGGGCCAACCGTTCCAGCAGCCGGCGCGGATCCAGTCGGTACGCTTCTGCGTCGGCCAGGAGACTGTCCGCGCTCGGCCCGTCGACCGCGTCGTCCAGGTGATCCGTCAGTTCGCCCAGCACCTCACTGCGGTCGATGAAGCAGCTCATGCCGCAATCCAGACCGTCGTCGTCAAGGTCGTCCGGGTACGGGGCCCGGGCCCAGGCGCCGTTCTCGTACCAGTAGACGCAGCCGATTTCGCGTCCTTCGAGCCGGTCCCGCAGTTCCTCGTAGGGCAGCCAGTGCGGGCCGCCCGCCAGCACGTCGATCGCCGGTTCGTACCATTTGACGTCGCTCGCCTCGTCCTCGCCGTAGAGCACGAACCGGCCGTCGCCTGCCTTGGCCATGACCCACCAGGTGCAACCGCAGTCGTCCCAGTGGAGCCCCTCGTCATCGATCCACCGGCCGGTCCGGTGCCGCGGCGGGCGCTCCTCGTCCTCGGTGGTCGCCTGAAGGGCGGCAAGCAGCGCCCACCGCGCCCACAGCTGATCGGCCGGCGGCAGATCCTCCGGCAGTCCTGGCCGGTGAATGGTCATATGAGCCCCCGTGTGTGCGTTCCCAGAGTGATCGCCGCAACGATACGGTCTGCGGCTGACACGACCGTCCAAAGGGAGACCGACTCCGACGGGCATGTGGGTCCGCCGCAGGGCCCCTGCTCCGTCCTCCGCGAGTGGTCTGCGGCTTTACCCCCTCGCGGCCAGCGGCCCCGCACCCCGCGGCGAGCAACGCGTAGAGTGTCCACGGGCGCGGTGAGATCATGAGGAGTCTGTGTTGACTGCCGTCAGCCTTGAGCACACCACCGTCCCGGCCGACACCGGCGAGGTGACCCTGCTGATAGCCCGCCGGGTGGAGCCCGGTCACGAAGCCGCGTTCGAGCGGTGGGCGAAGGGCATCCTCGAAACCGCGGCAACCTTCCCCGGCCACCTCGGATACGGACTCTTCCGCTCCTCCGGCGGCGACGCACCCTGGTTCCTCGTCCATCGGTTCCAGGACGCGGCGGCCTGCCGGGCGTGGCAGGAGTCGCCCGAGCGGGCGGCCTGGTTCGCCGACTGCCAGGGACACCACCACACCGAGATCGCCCGGCGGCAACTGACCGGAATGGAGACCTGGTTCGCCAAGCCGGGCTCCACCCGCCCTGCACCGCCCCGGTGGAAGATGGCGGTCAGCGCAACCCTGGCCATCTATCCCATCTCCGTCGTCGGCAGCCTCTTCCTGGTGCCCCACCTGACCTCCCTCCCTGTCCTGGTCAGCAGCGCGGTCGTGGCCTGCGTCTTCAACGTGCTCATGACGTACGTCTCGATGCCGGCCGTCAGCCGGCTCCTGCGCGGCTGGCTCACCCCGTAGCACCGGCGGGGCGGGCCTCACGTGGCAGGACGACCGATGTCGCGGTGGGGGCAGTGTGCAACTGCTCCCCCAGCCGCAGCGTTCCTGCCCTGCCCCTCAGTCGTGCGCTGCTGGTGCCGTATCCGGCTGGTGGGCCGGCACACGCACCCTGAGATCGTCGCCTCGTTCGCCGCCTGGGAGGATCGGCCCGCCGCACACTGTCCAGCCCCTTGCGAAGGGGGAGACGAGGGAACCCTGCATGACCACCATCGACGCCTACCAGGACCGCTGCGAGCAGTTGTTCCTGGCCGGGGGAAACGCGGCTGTGCGGCGTGCGGCACAGCAGGGACTCGACGAACTCGGACCAGACGCCGACCTGTACTGCTGGCTGGCCCTGGGACACGCCGTCGAGGACGACGACGACCACGACGATCGCGCGGAGGAGGCGTTCAGGGCCGGACTGGCTCTGGACGGTGAGCATGCCGGTCTGCTCGCCGGTTACGCCGAACTGTGTCTGCGGGCCGACTCGTTCGAGTACCCGTCCCGTGCCGCGCGTGCCGTGGACCTCTCACGGCGTCTCAAGGAGGTGGCACCGCTCTCTGCCGAGGCTCAGCGGCTCGTCGCAGCCGAGCGCTGGGCGCGACGCGGCTACTGGGACGACCTGAGGATGCGGGCTGCGACCGCGGCGCTCGAGGGCCGGGCCACCCAGGCTCAGGCCCGTGACCTCGCCGAGGATCTGAAGCACGGGGGCGGGGCGACGGTGCCTGACGCCGACGCCGTCGACCGTGCCGCCACCGTGCGCGCCGCGACGCTGGAAGCGCTGTCTGGTCCGTGGAACGCACCAGTGCGCTTCCTGGGCCGGCATCGAACCGCCGCATGGGGGGTCTGTGCCGTCCTGAGCGTCGTCACCAACACGGTGCTGCGCCAGACCGGCGTAGTGCACGCCTTCAGCATGTGGGGCTGGCTGTGGGCCCTGCCTGTGCTGGTCGTCGACCGCAGGTTCGCGGCCGTCCGCAGGGAAGCGGAAGCGCGGTACGTCGCGAACCTCGAGGCCACGCTCACGGCCCAGTCCTCGGGGACGTTCTCCAAGTAGCTGACGAACAGGTCCTTGCCTTCGACGCCGGCCCATCGCCCCGCAGACCACCGGCCCACCAGCGCACCACCCGCACCTGCCGCCTACGCTCGAGGACGCGGCGGGGGGCTGAGGAGGGTGCGGAGGTCGATGACGCGGTAGCCACGGGCGGTGATCGCGTCGAGGATCCGGGGCAGGGCCTGGGCGTCGATCACGTCGGTTCGTCCCTCGGACGCGCCGACGTGCATCTGCAGGATCGCCCCGGGACGCAGGGCGTCCAGCGCCCTGCTCACCGCTCGGTCCACCGTCATGCCACCCTCGATGCCCATCCACCCGTTGGTGTCGGTGGTGAATTCGATGTCCGCGTATCCCAGCTCGTTGACCTCCCTGATGTGTGCAGGGCTGGTCTCGCTGTAGGGGAACCGGAAGAACGGCGTCAGGGCGCCGCCTGCCCCGGCCTCGCGCAGGGCGTGGTCCGCTGCCCGGACTTCGCGGCGTCGTCCGGCGGGGGTCAGGTCCTTGAAGTAGGGATGGCTGTAGGAGTGATTGCCCAGCCCGTGCCCCGCAGCCACGATCCTCTTCACTGCCTCGGGGTACCTGTCAGCGAAATCACCGGTCAGGAAGAACGTGGCAGGTGTGCTTCGGCGGGCGAGGTCATCGAGGATGCGGTCCAGGCCGGCGTCGTTCCAGGCCGCGTTGAAGGTCACCGCGACCACGCGTTCGCGCGTGGGCAGCACGCGGTTCTCCGATCCGAACAGTGCCGGCAGACCCATCTCTTCCGCGGGTGCTGCCAGGCGCGGTGAGTCCGCCTTGGCCGTCACTGCCTGGGGCCCGGGCACCACGGGCCAAAGGACGGAGAGCAGTCCAACGGCCAACCGGAGCAGAGGGCGGGACGCCAGACGGCGTGCGGCGAGGAGGGAAGGCGTTCTCATACCACCGACATCGGTCGGCAGCCGGCCGCTCTTGAGCCACTCTTCCGCTTGTCGCCATGGTGATCACGCCCTTAGCCTCAACATCGCTTGATCTTCAGCTTGTTGTTGAAAAAGGGAATATGCGAAGAATATCTCTGCTCCTGGCGGCGGTCCTGGCCGCCGTCATAGGCGTGGTGGCCCTGCCCACCACGCACGCGATCGCCGCCTCCGTCCCGCCGTCGTCCACCGGCCAGCGCTGGGCACTCAAGGTGAACGGCAAGTACGTCACCACCGAGGTCGACGACGCGGGCGACCAACAGGGCAAACTCCGGGCCGTCTCGACGTCCGTGACGAGCCTGGAGACGTTCACACTGCACACCGACTACATCGACAAGGTCGGCTACGGCACCACGATCTCCTTGCGCAGCGAGGCGAACGACCGCTACGTCACGGCGGAAGACAATTACACCGGGGTGCAGAAGGGCATGCTGCGTGCCCGGGGGACCAACACCGGTGCCTGGGAACGCTTCACCGTCGAACCCCAGGGCGGCGGGGAATACGCCCTGAAGTCCCTCACTTCGACCCTCTACCTGTCGGCCCGCTTCAACGCCACCGGTGCCGACATGGGCATCCTGCGCCCTTATGCGAGCTCGGTCGGCAGCTGGGAGCGCTTCACCTTCGAGAAGGTCGGGGGCACGGGCGCCACGGCCGGGCCGCCGGCGTCGTCCGTGACGGCGTCCGGGCGCCACGACATCGCCTCCTGGAACCTGTGCGCGAACAACAACACCAGTACCGAGTGCAAGCTCCAGTACGCCGACGACCAGACGGTCGCCACCGAGGTCGCGACCGACGTCGCGGGCTCCCTGAACCACCGTCCCGAGGCCGTCTTCTTCCAGGAGATCTGCGAGACGGCCGTGAAGCCGCTCGAGCTCCAGCTCGAAAGCCGACTGGGCGGTGGCTGGGACGTGCGGTTCGCTCCCACGTACTACAAGGTGATCGGCACGAACAACGCCACGGACCCGTATCTGCTGGCGCAGAAGAACTGCATGGACAGCAACGGCACGGACCGGGGCGCGTTCGGCATCGCGCTCGCGGTCAAGGACACCAACACGTGGTACCGGGGTTACACCCTCCCCTCCCCCGACCTGAAGGAGCAGCGTCCCGCGCTCTGTGCCACCGTCCCTGACGACGGCGCGGTCTTCTGCAACGCGCACTTCAGCAGCGGCTCCTACGTCGTCGACGGCCAGCAGAGGGGCGACGACCCCGACAACACCTTCCGCCCCCAGCAGGCCGACGCGCTCCGGCACATCGTGGACGGCTTGAGCAGCTCCGGCTACACCCCCTTCTACGGCGGTGACCTGAACACCACCACGGCCGACGTCGGCGCACTGTCGAGCCTCTACACGTCCCGGCAGGAGTGCGGCCAGACCACCCCGGACGCACCGCACACGGGCGCACCGACCGACGGCAACAACAAGATCGACTACATCTTCGGCCCGGCCGGCCCGAGTTACGGCTGTGAGGTCGTGGATCCCGCGCTATCGGACCACCGCCTCATCCACGCGACCGTCACCTTCTGACCCCGGCGTTCCCGGCGTCGTGGAAGGCGCTCCCCCGAGCCGTCTCCCCAAGCCGTCCTCCACGACGCCGGAGCGCGCGAGAGTCAGGTCGCACACCGATGCCCTCCAGGTCACACCGTTACGCCGGCAATGGCCGGCCTTCCACACGGTCGCAGCGTGAGGCTGCCTGGCCGAGGTGTCTCGTCGCCTACCGGGGCAGTTGGCCCGCCGCGTCGAAGGAGCCGCCGGTGGGGCCGTCCGGTCCCAGCCGCGCCATCCGAACGATGATCTCGGCTCCCTGCTCGACGCTCTGCACGCCCTCGTGCCGGTTCAGGTCGGTCGCGGTGCAGCACGACGCGGGCGAGATGATCCAGTCACGCCGTCAAGGGCGTGACCACAGTGCGGTAGTGAGTCGTCAGGCGCCCCGTGTCGTCGAGGACGTGGAAGGCGAGCTCCGGGGGCTGGTCGAGGTGGACGTGGTCCCCCGCATGGGCCCGCTGCTCCCAGGGGAGGCGGAGGGTGGAGACGGCACCGGGGGCGACGAGCAGCGGCCGCCCGGCGAAGGTGGTCGCTGCCGCGGTGTGGGCGTGGCCGCAGATGAGGCCGGCGATGTTGGCATGACGTTCGACCAGGGCGGCGAGCCGGTCCTCACCGAACTGCCGGAGGCCGTCGATGTACGGGCTGTGCAGCAGCGCGGGAGGGTGGTGGAACCCGACGAGAACGGGCAGGTGGCTTGGTGTCCGTGCCAGCACGTCCTCCAGCCAGTCCAGGGTTTCGTCCTCGATGAACCCTTCGTCCTTCCCCGGTACCGAGGAGTCGCACAGGGCGAGGGTGAGTCTGTCGGTGCGGAGGACCTGGTTGACGGGCGCCGTCGAGGCTAGTTGGCCGAGCAGGAATTCGCGGAAGGCGCCGCGCTCGTCGTGATTGCCCGGGCAGAGGAGCAACGGGTGCCGGGACGCCAGCAGTCGGCGGGCCTGTTCGTACTCCGACGGGAGTCCGTGGTCGGCGATGTCGCCGGTCACCACGACGGCGTCGAGGTCGTGGGGAAGGGCGTTGAGGTAGTCCATGACCGCCCGCGTGCGGTCGGCACTGCGCTTCTCCCCGTCGATATGGGTGTCGCTGAGGTGTGCTGTCACGATCATGGTTGTGCCTTGTCCTTGTCAGGGTCGACCCGCGTGCAATGGGCAACGGGCGGCCGGGCCTGCGGTCCGCCTCGTTGCCTCGGCAAGCGTAGGGAGGGACCGGACCAGCGGGCAGATCCAGTTCCGTGCCGAAAAGTTGGGCCGGTTCCGTGCAACCTGACGCCGGGAACGGTTTGTTGGTGGTCCCGGCTCACGGGGCGGGGGCCTCGGAGGCGAGGACGGTGAACAGGGCGTCGAGCGCCATGGGATAGGCGCGTTCGGATGGGGCGGCGAAGCCGATGAGCAGGCCCTGCGGGCCGGCAGCCGGGTCGTGGTGCAGTTCGCTCAGACCCCGCAGGGCGAGTCCGTGACGGTTGCACGAGGTCAGCAGCCGGTCTTCGGCGGGGCCGTCGGCGGGGAGGGTGACGAGGGTGTGCAGGCCGGCGGGGACACCGTGGGCAGTGAGCGCGGGGTGGGCGGCTACCCGGCTCATGAGGGCTTCGCGTCGGCGGCGGTAGCGCAGGCGGGCGGCGCGGACATGGCGGTCGTAGGCGTGCGTGGTGATCAGGTCGGCGAGGACGAGTTGGCCCAGGCTCTCGGTGTACAGGTCGGCTCGGCACTTGGCCTGCGCCATCGGGCGCACCAGATGCGGCGGCAGGACCATCCAGGCCAGACGGATGGCGGGTGCGAGGGCCTTGGAGGCGGTGCCGCAGTAGACGACGTGGCCGGGATCCATGCCCTGGAGGGCGCCGACGGGCCGGCGGTCGTAACGGTACTCGCCGTCGTAGTCGTCCTCGACGACCAGGCCGCCGGTGGAGCGTGCCCAGGCGCACACGGCCTGACGTCGGTTCGGATGGAGCGGGACGCCGGTCGGGTACTGGTGGGAGGGAGTGACGAACACCGCCTGCGTCTCCCGGTCCAGTTCGTGCGTGCGGGCGCCGTGGAGGTCGACGCTCAGGGGCATGATGGTGAGCCCGGCGCGCTGGACGACGTCGCGGTAGAGGTTGTGTCCCGGGTCCTCCATCGCCGCGGTGCGGGTGCCGCTCGCGGCGAGTACGCCGCTGAGCAGGGTCAAGCCCTGGTAGTAGCCGGAGGTGATCAGGATCCGGTCGGGTGTCGTGATCACGCCGCGCGTGCGGCCCAGGTAGTCGGCGAGGGCCTGGCGCAGCTCGATGCGTCCCTGGGGGTCCCCGGCGCCGAACACCTCGGGGCGGGCGCTCGTGAGCACGCGGCGGGTGGCGGAGAGCCAGGCCCGGGTGGGGAAAGCGGTGACGTCCGGGTGCCCGGGACGAAGGTCGTGCCGGGGGGTCTCCGGCTGCGGTGCCGGGCCCTCGGGAGCCTGGGTCCGCCGAGGAATCTCGGCCACTTTGGTACCTGATCCGGGGCGCGTGATCAGGTAACCCTCCTCGACCAGTTGGTCGTAGGCGGCGGTGACCGTGCCGCGCGAGAGTCCGAGCTCCTGGGCCAGCCCACGGGTGGACGGCAGGGACGTTCCAGCGGGCAGGCGCCCCTGGTGGATCGCCTCTCGGAGCGCGGACTCGAGACCGGAGCGCCGCCCGGTCGCGGCGTGGGGAGCTATGTGCAGGTCGAGACGGGAACTGGACCACGAATGCGACATGGACGCGGATCCTATTCCTGGACCGGCGGCGCAGGGCGTGACGCCCAGCCGGCGGCGGCCCGCGCCTTGCCGCCAGCCGACCGACCCCGGCCGGGGATCCGGAGGTTCGCCGGGCACCTGTGACGTGACCTGGACGCATCGAAGCGGGTGCAGAACGTTCCCCGTTCCCCGCCCGGACGCGGGCACGTGGGCCGGCTCCGCCCGGGCGGTCCGGCCGACGAGGCCGAGGCCGCCGCAGTCTTCGCGGGCACTTGCGTGAGCGGTGCAGAAGCGGCCTAGGCCGCCGTGTGCTCCAGGGCGTCGACGTCGTCCATGAAGCTCAGCAGGCGGGCGTTGACCACGTCCGGGTGGTCGATCTGGGGGCCGTGGCCGGTGGCTGCGACGATCTCGGCGCGGGCTCCGGGGATGACACGCGGCACGCGCTCCAGCTGGCGCTTGGGATGGACCAGCAGGCTGCGCTTGCCCATGATCAGATAGAACGGCGTACGGATGGAGCCCAGTTCGGCGTCGGACAGCGGCTTGGGCGCAGGGCGGCGGATCCGGAAAGCCCGCACCCCGGCGTGGATCCACTTGCGCAGTTCCGGGACGACGAGGACCGGCTGCTCGAGCCAGACCGCGAGGCGCGGGCGCAGTGCCTTCGGGGCGAAGGTGGCGAACAGGCTGGCGAAGATCCAGACGAAGAAGCGCAGGCCCACCTTCTCCAGGCCGCCCGGGTCGAGGGCGGTGACCGAAGCCAGCCGGCCGGGCCGCAGATGCGCCTGGTTGATGACCAGCCAGCCCCCGTAGGAGGACCCGACCAGGTGCACGCGGTCCAGGCCGAGCGCGTCGAGGGCCTCGTCCATCCACTGGGCCGCACGCTCGGGCTGCCACATCGGCTCGCGCTGCACGCTGCGCCCGGGGTCGCCAGGGGTGTCGAGGGCGTAGACGGGGCGCCGGGCGCTGAGTGCGGGGGTGTTGGGGTACCACTGGGCGGAGCAGCCGCCGGAACCGTGGATCAGGACGACCGGTGTACGGGACTCGGCCTCGGGGTCCGCGGGCCCGTACCGGTAGACGTGCGTGGTTCCGAAGCTGGTTTCGACGTCCGTCTCGGAGCGAAGGGGCGCGCCCATGGCGTAGAGGGCGTCGCAGGTGGCGAAGTAGCGGTCGCGCAAGGTGTCGTTCACGTAGCGGCCGACGTCGCGGCGCTTGCGGGTCTTGTTCTCGGGCACGGCGGCACCTCCCGGTGGGACCTTTCTCGGTCCTTGATCCGTTCTTCGTGATACGACCGTACCATGTTGTTGGTACGGCGGTACCATAAAGGCCCGCCGGACGAATGGAGACAGCACGCATGCCGAAGCGCGTGGACCACGAAGAACGGCGCGCCCAGATCGCGGAGGCACTCGTACGGGTCGCCGGGCGGCGCGGACTGCACGCCGTCGGCATGCGGGACGTGGCGGCCGAGGCAGGAGTCTCGCTGCGACTCGTGCAGTACTACTTCGAGACCAAGGAGAAGCTGCTCCTCCACGGGCTCCAGCACCTCACCGACCAGTTCACCGCTCGCGTCGGCGCCCGGCTCGCCGCCGCAGGACCGGCCCCCGGACTGCGGGCGACCGCCGAGGCGCTGATCCTGGCCTCGCTGCCCACCGACGACGAAAGCCGCACTTTCCACCTGCTCTACTCCTCGTACGCGATCCTCTCCGTGACCGATGAAGCGCTGGCCGCCCAGCCCTTCATCGACAACCCGGACGCCGCGGAGAACGCCCTGGCCGGGCTGATCGCGCAAGCACAGGCAGATGGTCTGGCCGACCCCGGCGCCGACGCGCGCATCGAGGCCATCAGCCTCCTCGCCATGGCCGGAACGCTCGGCACGAGCATTCTCGTCGGCCAGCGCGGTCCCGAGTCGGCCGCCACGGTGATCCGCCACCACCTGGACCGCATCTTCACGACCGACGGGACCGGACCGGCCGCCCAGCGGGTGTCCCCCCGTTGATGATCACCGCGCGACACGGCGCTCCCCCGGCTTCGGCCTGCCGCTGGGCTGGGACAGGCCGGCTACGGCAGTCGTCGCACAGCAGCGAGCACAGCCAGCCCGCAGCTTGCTCCAGTCGTGGGAGACTGCGGCCTTGCACCGGTCGTGGGTGGACCTGGGCGTGTCAAGGTGAACCGAACGGTTCCCACTTGGGCGGAGGCATCACGTGTCCACCGAAGCCAACAAAGCGCTCGTGCGCCGGTTGTACGACGAAGTTTTCAACGGTCGGCG
Source organism: Streptomyces sp. NPDC036813 (assembly GCF_055609245.1). NCBI lineage: Bacteria > Bacillati > Actinomycetota > Actinomycetes > Kitasatosporales > Streptomycetaceae > Streptomyces > Streptomyces sp. NPDC036813. Next base: position 79,506 of record NZ_JBVJPV010000006.1, read on the forward strand.
CGTGGAAGTCGTCGACGAGCTGGCCGCCGCGGACTACGAAGAACATGATCCCTTCCCCGGCCAGGGCCCGGGCCGCGAGGGGCTGAAAAGTCGCGTGACCATGCTCCTGGAAGGGCTGTCTCCCAGGTTCACCATTCACGACGTCATCGCCGAGGCCGACCGTGTCGTCGTCCGCTGGACCAACAACGCCACCCACTCCGGCACCTTCCTCGGCATCCCTCCCACCGGACGAACGGCCAGCGTCGCCGGAATCGACATCTACCGGATCGACGGCGACCGGATCGCCGAACACTGGCACGTGGTCGATCAGCTCTCCATGCTCCAGCAACTCGAACTGCTGCCACCTGCTTGACCGCGACAACGGCTTCAGCCCACTGGACTTGCGGGCCTCTTCGAGCGCGTCGTCGTCCGCATCGCGCAGCGCGTGTGTCGACCGCGCCCCCCGGGATGTCGAAAACCACACTTCATCGTCCGGTCCGGCAAGGCGGCCCAGGCCTATACGGAAGCATGGGTGCGGCCCGGCAACTCCGACGAGCGCTGGACCACAAAAGCGGGCTCCGGGATCGCCGACTCACGTGGCCGATTTGTCGGGCCACCGACCGTAGGGAAAGAGCCTCCACGAGAGGCAGGAGCCACCGCCTGTCAGCGTGTATGCGAACGCACCCAGTCGCGGACACGCCTCCTCGCTGACCAAGTCAGGCGAGCAGGTAGCTCCGGCTGTCTTCGCAGTCACCTCGCCATAGTGCCCCTCCGCACGCATGCGGGCCCGGCCGCACTCGGCCGGGCCCGCATCGGCATGCTGACGCGTCTGCTGCCGCCTATGTCACCAGCGGTACCAGCGGCCCTTCCGGCCTGCGCCGTCTGCGGATCGAACGACGAAGCCGAGCAGCCACACGACCAACACGATCACCGCGATCCACCACAGCGCCTTCAGGGCGAAGCCCGCGCCGAACAGGATCAGAGCCAACAGAAGAACCAGAAGCAGGGGAACCATTGATATCAACCTCCTGGCCAGCGAATGCCCTTACATCAGCCTGCTAAGCACAGGATTCAGGCGTTAGTTCGTCGGCGTCGCGGGCATGAGCTTGCCCCCTACGGTCCCCCTGCCCTGTGCGACGCATGGCGCGCCGCCGCCGATCAGGTGCTGCGACTGCGCGACCGCAATCGCCCGCCGATCACGACCGGGACAGCAGCAGGCGGGCAGCGAGCCCCAGGATCACCATGCTGGAGATCAGGGCCGTGAACAGGCGCCCCTGGGGACCTGTCAGCGCGCGGCCAAGCAGCGCTCCGCCGCCGGCAAGGAGCAACTGCCAACTGGCGGACGCCACGAAGGCCGCCACGACGAACACCGCCTTGTCCCCCCGACCGGACACGGTGGTTCCTTGGCCGGCCATCACCAACGCCGCGAAGTAGATCACGGTGATCGGATTCATCATCGTGATGCCCAGGAGCGCGAGATACGCTCTGACCGGACTCACCAGTTCGCGATCGGCACCGGCGCTGACCTGCCGCTTGCGGTGCCGGACGATGGCGGTCACGGCACTCCTGCAGGCCAGGCCTGCGAGAACGACGGCCGACGCCCACTGCAGAGGCAGCTTGATCGACTCGATCCCGGGTGCGAGCGCCGAGCCGGCGATCACGGCGATCAGCGCATACAGACCGTCAGCGGTCGCCACGCCCAGAGCGGCACCGGCACCGACCCTCAACGAGGTCCGAGCAGTGAGGGCCGCGAGATATGTCGCAACCGCTCCCACGGGCATGGCGATGCCATAACCCGCCAGGAGCCCCGCGACCAGAGCCGCGCTCACGCGCGGTGCACATCGCACCTCCGCGGGCAGCCCGTCTGCTGCCGGCCCGATTCCGCAACGGCGGAGGAGGGCGTACGCAGCACGGGAACGGTCATCGTGGTCATGGGCAGATCCTCGGCGTCTCCCGACCACCCGGGCAACCGAATTACTCGGGTGCCCGCACCTCTGCTCGGGCTCCTCCGTTACCCGGCAGCGGCTTTGCGAGGTCGACGGGCAGGTGAGCAGTGCGGCGCGGACGTCGGCGCCGTCCGGGGCGAGCTGGGGGAAGGTGTGCTGCTGGGAGAGAGAGGCCGGCCGGGCCCCTGGGGCTCCGCATCGATCACTGCCGCGGACGGTTCCGGGGCTGGACCGCGGGAATCCATTGACGTCTCGTCAGGTCACACCCCCCCACCGAACCTGATCAGCCAAGACCCGGATCCACTCTCGCAACAGACTTCAGGCTACGTCAGTGTCGGATTCCTGCCGGACAGCAGAGTTGAGCGGTGGTTGGCTCACCGCATGAACGCAGCTCAGTCCGACCAGGCCCTGCTCTTCCGCTCCCTCCACACCACCGCACGCCCCCTCGCGCTCGCCAACGCCTGGGACGTCGCGAGCGCAGGTGTCATCGCGGCCGCGGGGGCGCCCGCAATCGCCACCACGAGCGCCGGGATCGCCTGGTCGCTGGGCTGTCCGGACGGGGAGGGCGTCGCCCCTGACCAGGTACTGGCGCTGATCGCTCGTATCGTCGCGGCGGTCGACGTGCCCGTCACCGCCGACATCGAGGGCGGGTACGGGCAGGACGCTGCAAGCGTCGCCGATACTGTCACCGGCGTACTGGAGGCTGGTGCCGTGGGAATCAACATCGAGGACGGCACCCGGCCGCCGGCCGAACTCGCGGCGCGGCTGGGGGCGGCCCGGGGCGCGGCGGAACGGGCGGGAGTGCCTCTGTTCCTCAACGCCCGAACCGACACCTACCTGCTCGGCCTCGGTGACCCCACCACCCGGCTGCGAAACACCCTGGAGCGGGCGCGCAGATACGTGGACGCCGGCGCCGACGGCATCTTCGTCCCCGGCGTCACCGACCCTGCCACCATCAAGGAACTGGCGGCGGGCATCTCCGTACCGGTGAACATCATGGCCGGCCCCGGAGCACCGGACGTCGCCGAGCTGGGTGCCCTCGGCGTCGCGCGCGTCAGCCTCGGCTCGGGCATCGCCCAGACCGCCTACGCCGCCGCCCACCGCGCCGCACAGCGGCTGTACGACACCGGCGACTACCGCCCGCTCGCCGACGCCATGACCTTCTCGGAGCTCAACGGCATGTTCCCGGCCCCGCGCTCACGCTGACGTGAGGCTCGAGAGGGCCACCTCCGCAATAACCCGTTGGTGAACCACCGCGACCCCTGCTAGCCTCCCCGAGGCCGTGCGAGAGAACGAGGAGGTGGTACCCGTGAACGCAGTATCGACATGGGTGCTCCCCTCCGGGGTCACGGTCGGGCGATAGGTCGTCCGGGAGCGCCGTTCAAGAGCACTCCCGAAAGGCACGACCGTGCAATTCACTTCCGAACAGCGTCTCGACGACGGCGTCCTCGAGCGCGAATTCGTCCTCGGCGAGATCCCCGGCACCCTGTGGACGTCCGGCTCCGCACCGGCCCCGCTGGTCCTGATGGCCCACAACAACGGTCTTCCCAAGGCGGAGCCCCGGCTGGTGGCCCGGGCCCGATACACCGCGGCGCGCGGCTACGCGGTGGCCACCATCGACGCCGCCGGGTGCGGTGAGCGTCCCCGTTCCGCCGCCGATGAGCAGGCCCGTGCCGATCTGCGGCGGGCGATGCAGGCCGGCGAGCCGGTGGACGAGATCCTGGAGTCCTTCATCGGTCCGCTGGTCGCCAACGCGGTCCCGGAATGGCAGACCACTCTGGACGCCCTTCTCGAGCTGCCCGAGATCGGGGGTCCGGTTGGGTACTCCGGGGGTGGACAGCCCTCGGCATTCGACTCGCGGCGGTCGAGCCGCGCATCGCGGCCGCAGGCTTTTTCGCCGGGGGGTACGTGCCGCGCGCCCAGCGCGAGGAGGCCCGGCGGGTCACCATTCCGCTGCTGTTCCTGTTGCAGTGGGACGACGAAGGGAACCCCCGGCAACGAGCCCTGGACCTGTTCGACTCTTTCGGCAGCAAGGAGAAGACGCTGCACGCCAATCTGGGAGGGCACACCGGCACCCCGTGGTTCGAGCTGGAGGACGGGTGCCGGTTCTTGGACCGACACCTGAAGTGAGGCCGGGCCGTCTGGCGGTCAGCAGCCGGTAGGCGGTCGTCGGCCAGACCGCCGATCTACGAGTACGAGTGCCTCCACCCCCCATGACGGTGGCCTGGGTGTACAGCCGCACCGATCGCCGCGGTACCGACCATCGGCGGTACCGGCCGGTCGGGGCGGCGTGCCACCGGTTTGACGTCGGTGAAAGGTTCACTGGTGTGGGTGTCGTGATCGCTCCACGAACCAGACGGCCTTCTGGCAAGGGGCCCGAAGACCCGCCAACGGGCTGGACGTCCGGCACGCACACAGCCACCCATGGACTCGACGGCCCGGCCCATCACTTGGCGAGAACTGACCGGTCGGTGCCGGGGGGCGTCTCAGGAACGCGGCTCCAGCACCTCCAGGGCCCCGGTTTCGGTGTCGTAGCTGCGCAGGGTGGTGAGCCGGGCCGACAGCGGCGGCGCCGGCAGCAACTCCGGGACCCGCCGACCGGCGAAGGCACCGGCCCGCCGGGTCCGGCCAAGGGTGATGTGCGGGCTCCAGCGACCGGGGTCGTGGAAAGGGTTGAGAGCCTCGGGCGGGCTGTCCGAGACCACCGCCTCCCAAACCCGGCGGTGCAAGTCGGCCAGTGCGGCGTCGAGGTCCAGCGCCCATGCCAGTACCGAGGTGGGCCGCTCGAAGCGGACCAGGCCGCTGAACCGTACCGGCAGCGGCAGGGCAGCGGCCACCTCGGCGAGCTCCCAGCGAATCGGGGCGGTCAGCTCCGGGCAGGCGGCCAGGGTGAGGTGCGGGCTGTTGGTCGGTGAGCGGTGCCTGGCCTGACTGGGCAGCCCCGCGTCCGCAAGCCGCCGCCAAGCCTCCCGGACCGCGAGATCCGCCGCTTCGTCCAACAGGAGTTCGACCGTACGCACCGCCGCAGCCTACCGGCGATCACCGCCGGTTCCGCCGCGCCTGGCGAGCGCACGACCCTCCTTTACGCCGCCCGCACCTGTCTCGATCTGGTTCAGGGCATGATCACTCCGGCCACCGATCTCCTCGCCCGGCGAAGCGCGATCACCGCCGCGTACAGCCCCACCCCGTCGTACAGCAGGCGGCGGCTAGCCTGCCACCTGGAATGTTGCCGCTCCGGTCCGCAGTACAGGCGCGGCACCGACGACAAGGAGATCAATCATGACGACCACCGCCCGCGCCACCTTGCAGCAGGAAGACGAGCGGGTACGGGTCACCCGCTGGGACTTCCAGCCGGGAGAGAGCACCGGCCGTCACGTGCACGAGTACGACTACGTCGTCGTACCCGTCACCGACGGGCAAACCGACGTGATCGCCCCCGACGGCACCGTCACCTCATCGCAACTGCGCGCAGGTCAGTCCTACGCCCGCCCGGCCGGGGGCGAGCACGAAGTCGTCAACAGTGGCACGACCCCGCTGGCCTTCGTCGAGATCGAACTGAAGTAGCGGGCACCCGAAGTCGACGCTCGGCGTGCCGGTGCACTCGATGCTGGACGTCGTGGTCGATCTCGGTGTGGACCCCGATGCGTGTGTGCGGGGCGGCCTCCGTGACGAAGCCGGTTGCGGGCCCGGTCGGCCCCGCTCGTGGAGGAGAGAGGGTGTGGTCGTCACGACCGCGTGCCTTCCATTCGGTTCTCTGCGGGAGCGGCGGTTCGCGGCGCAGGGGTTCCGCCCCGGCGGCGGGGTATCACACCGATCGCCACGATTGCCGCGAGAACGAAAAGGGCCGCGGCGATGGCCAGACCCAGGGCGTAGCCGTCGTTGAGCGCGGCGGGGTCGGTTGCCGTGCCGGTGTGGTGTGCGGCGATGGTGGACAGGGCGGCCAGGCCGATGCAGCCGCCGAGTTGGCGAGAGGTGTTCATGAGGCCGGAGGCCATGCCCGCCTCGTGAGGCGCGACGCCGGTGGTTGCGGCGGCGACGATCGGAGCGATGACCAGTCCGACGCCGATGCCGGTGATGATGCAGGGGCCGAGCACGTCGGTGAGGAAGCCGCCGTCGGGGCTGATGCGGGCGAACCAGCCCAGGCCCGCGGCGGCGAGCAGGGCGCCAGGCACCAGGGACGCACGGGGAGTGCGTGCTGCGGTGACGCGGGTCGCGACGAGGGTGCCCGCGACCAGGCTTATGGAGAAGGGCAGGAAAGCGGCCCCGGTTGCTGCGGCACCCATGCCCAGAACCTGCTGCATGTACAGCGACACGAAGTAGAACGCTGCGAACTGCCCGGCCGTGGAGAAGAAGACCAGCACGTTGGCGCCGGCGATCCAGCGGCTGCGCAGCAGGCCGAGACGCAACAGCGGTGTCGACGCCCTGGATTCGGTGACGACGAAGGCGTTCAGGAGCATGGCCGCGGCGACGAGCATCGTCCATGTGACCGGCGATCCCCACCCTTGAGCACCGGCGCGCACGACGCCGGTCACCAGCAGCCCGACTCCCCCCGTGGCCAGGACGGCCCCGAGCACATCCAGCCTCTCGCGCCGGGCGGGACGTGCTTCGGCGGGCACGCCCGCGCGGACCAGTGCGAGAGCCACCGCGACGATGGGCAGGTTGATCAGCATCACCCAGCGCCAGCCCGCATACTCGGTCAGCAGTCCACCCGCCAGCACGCCCAGCGCTCCCCCTGCCGCGTTCACCCCGCTCCACACGCCCAGCGCGCGCACGCGCCGTGGGCCCTCGGGGAACGTGATGGTGAGCATCGCCAGCGTGGCCGGGGTGGCTGCGGCCGCTCCGAGGCCCTGGCCGGCGCGGGCGGCGATCAGCTGCCAGGGCGCCTGGGCGAGCCCGCCCGCCAGTGAGCACAGCCCGAAGACGGCCAAGCCGAGCACGAACAGCCGTCGTCGGCCGTAGAGGTCACATGCGCGGCCTCCCAACAGCAGAAATCCTCCGAGCGTGAGCGCGTAGACGTGCACGACCCACGAGAGGTCGAGCGGTGCGAATCCCAGCGCGCTGCGGATCGCGGGCAGGGCGACGTTGACCACGGACAGGTCCAGGGCGACGGCGAACTGAGCGACGGCCACGGCTGCCAGTACCACTCCGGGGCGCCCCCGTTGGTTTTTATACATGTATAGAAAGTAGCGCGAGGGGGTCGGCGTTGTCGACACGTGGGGATGATGAGAGGCATGCCGCAACGTCCGCAGGGGGTGCCGGCGGAGGCGAGGAAGGTGCGCGGCTGCCCGGAGCGGTACATCACAGACGTGATCTACTTCTGGCTACGCTGCCGATCAGCCGGGACCGAGGTCATGACCCAACACTGCTGCGAGACGATGACCAGCCGCGTCAACGTGCGCTGCGACCAGCACGCCGACTCCTTCGCCTGCCCGGACGCGCTGGTCGGCTTCAGCGCCGAATTCCAGGAGTACGGGCTGATCATCCACGACGGTGGCACGTCGAGCATCACGATCGACTTCTGCCCCTGGTGCGGACGACGGCTTCCCGAGTCGCAACGGGACCGATGGTTCGACGAGTTGGAGCGCCGCGGGATCGATCCCTGGGAGGACGAGGTGCCTGCGGAGTTCCAGGACGACCGCTGGCTCGGCTCTCTCCCCCAGGAGTGACGTGCCGGCAGTTCATGCCGGCATTGTCAATGTTGCCGCGTCCTCGCTGCCGACGGTTCCTGCACGACGGTGCCCTGGTGGTAGAGGATCTTCCAATCGCGGGTGCTGCGCTGCCAGATCGACACCCGGCGTGTGGTCCTCCCATGGAGGACCAAGGTGTACGTCAGGAGATACAGGTCGGCAGCCAACTCCCGGCAATGGAAACCTGACGTCTCCCACTCCTCGGCAGGTGGCTCCCGGTAACGCTCTTCAAGGACGTCCAGTACGTGGTCACGACTGTAGCGCTGCCCCGACGCGCCTGTTTCCCAGAAATCCGGCGCCGTCATCGCTGCAAAGTCAGCTCTTGTCGTTCCGAACTCCGGCCTGTGGAAGAGTGGTTCCCTACGAGCGAGTTCGCCGAGGACGCCGTGCAGCCGCTCGTCGGTGACGAGATGTGGTTCCATCCTCAATAGCTAACATGCCTGAGCGGCCAAGCACCTGAGTGACGGCCCCCGGACGGGGGCACCACACTCGCCCCACGTGCAGGCTTGTTGTCATCGGTGGATGTGCGGGGGTTCTGGCCGATTGCGTCGACGGAGCGCTCGGCGTATGAGAAGGAGAAACGCATGGCGACGTTCGTCCTCGTGCCCGGCGGCTGGCACGGCTCCTGGGCCTTCGAGGCGGTGGTTCCGTTGCTGGAGCGTGCCGGTCATACCGTTCACGCCCTGACCCTGACCGGTCTGCGGCCGGACGAGGACGCGGCGACGGTCGCGGGCGCCAACCTCGACACCCACGCCGAGGACGTATTGCGGCTCCTCGATCGCGCCCACATCACCGACGCGACGCTGGTCGGTCACAGCTATGGCGGGATGGTGATCGCTGCCGCAGCTGACCGCGCCGGTGGCCGGGTCTCTCGACTGGTGCATCTCGACGCCTACGTCCCGCGTGATGGCGAGTCGTGCTGGTCTGCGACGACGGAGCGTTACCGACAGGCGTTCGTGGCAGGGGCTGCCGGCACCGGCTACGCCGTCCGCCCGCCGGACGGTGGCGATCCCCGCCGTCGCCCCCATCCCCTCGCCTCATTCCTGCAAACGATCCGGCTCACCGGCATGATCGACCAGGTCCCCCGTCGGGAGTTCGTCTACTGCTCGGGATGGGAAGACCGCACGCCGTTCGCCGACCTCCGCACCCGTCTTGCAGCCGATCCCGAGTGGTACGTTCACGACCTCCCCACCGGGCACGACGCCATGCGTGAGGCCCCGACGGCCGTCGCTGCACTGCTGCTCGGCGAAGGCAGTGCCGCTGCGGGCGGTCCGGGAGGATCTCGCCGTGACCAGCACTGATGGCACCGTCCGCCAGGCGCTTGTCCGCCGCGGCTTCGCCCTGGAGTACGTCACCCTCGGCTGGAACGTGATCGGCATCGTGGTGCTCGCCGTCGCCGCCATGACGGCGAGGTCCGTGGCGCTGGCCGGGTTCGGCCTTGACTCCCTGATCGAGATCGGCGCCTCGACCGTGGTGATCTGGGAGCTGTCCGGCACGGGCGAGGACCGCCAACGCCGTGCGCTGAAGCTGATCGGCGTCGCCTTCGCGCTGCTGGCGGTGTACCTGCTGGTGCAGTCAACCTGGGTGCTGGCCAGCGGCTTTCGGCCCCATCACTCGCCGCTGGGCATCGGCTGGACGGCGGTGACAGCCGCGGTGATGTTCGTGCTCGCCGCCGGAAAGGCACGTACCGGGACCGCGCTGGACAACCCGGTGCTGAAGACCGAGGGACGGGTCACCCTCATCGACGGCCTGCTGGCCACCGCCGTGCTGCTCGGCCTTCTGCTGAACTCCCTGCTCGGCCTCTGGTGGGCCGACCCGGCCGCCGGATACGTGCTGGTCCTCTACGCGCTGCGCGAGGTCAGGGAGATCTTTTTCGGCGCCCACTGACGGGACGCCTCGCTGCCGCTCTGGAAGACACGCGGCTGCGCAGGGCGCCCAACCAGCCTCAGTGGAGGGTGACTTGACGGAGGATCCGGGTTCAGCAGCGCGAGGTCGACCACTGGCCCCGCTGCCCCAGGCCATGCCGCCGGTGCGCGGCAGGCGCGGCCACGCCCGGACGTGGGGCTGAAGTAACTGAGGACTGAGGCTACGACCACGTCATGTACCGTCGCCATCCAATGCACGGCCGTGGAGCGCACGTGGCGCTCGCCCGGTTCAGACGCGGTCCGGGAAGAGGGTCGCGGCCACATGCTGGGTGTCGGCGTATTCGACGACGGCAGCGATCTTGCCATCGCGAACGGTGTAGATGCCGAGGCAGCGGTTGTCGTACGTGCCGCCGTACACGGTCTCGGCCTTGGAGGTCCATTCGGCCACCACCCGGTCGCCCTCGGCGATCGTGCTGACCAGTGTGATCTCCAGGGTGCCGGGGACGAGGAGCGGCCCCATGCCACCGAGGAAATCGTCGACGATCACGTCGCGGCCGTGCCATACCTTGGAGATGGGCAGGTCGCCCGGGTAGTGCCAGGTCGCGTTGGTGGAGAAGCTGTCGCGGATGACGTCGGCGTCGCCGTCGCGCACGGCCTCGATGTAACGGATGACTACGGCCCTGGGGTCGGTGGTGGTCATGGCTGTGCTCCTTGGGTCATCCCGGGTAGCGGTTACGGGACCATCTGACCGCGGGCAGTGGCGCCCCGGCCAACAACCAAGCCGCCGGGACGACAACGCGAGGTTGTCGCGAGAGGTCAACGGCCTCGGCCTCGCCCATGCGATCGCGGTCTTCAGCGCCCCCGAGGCGACGAAGTTGTTCGAGCAGCTCTCTCGCGGTCCGAACAGCATGGGGATCGGCATGTCCTTGGAGAAGAGGCGCGTTGCGGGCTTGTCCATGCTCACCACGTCCAGCAGCGCGCCCATGGCACGCGGATTACGGGCACGGACCGTCGCTTGCGGCAGTGCGGTCTGCTCGGCGAGCTTCTCGGGGCCGAGCATCGCGGACGCGTCGACTCCCCGCTCCTGCGTCCGGACGTCCCGACGCCGGTCGGAGCCTGCGAAGGATCCCGCGTGAGCCGTGGGGGGCGCCGCGGGGCCTTGGCGCGGCCGGCGGCCCAGGCCGTGGCGAGCGGGGCCCGAGGGTCACTGCCAGGGGCCGTCCGCAATACCGCCGTCACCTGCTGGTTTAATAAGGGGCAGGACTGCGCCGCCCCCATCGGATGCTCGGCGCAAGGTCAGCCCACGTCGATCACGGGGCGCGTTGCACGTCAGCACGGGACCGTTCCACATCAGCCGCAGTCAGGGCCCCAGGCCCAGGTCCCGAGAGACACATGAGTACCGACACCACACCACGACCGGCTGCCCAGCGCTTGCTCGCCGGCCGCGCGCCGGCCCCCGCTGGGCGCCGTCACGCACTTCACGCGACCACCTCGGTCATCTCCGTGCTGCTGCTGTTGGCCGCCGTAGGCGCTGTCCTGCACGAACCGCTGCTCATCCCGCCCCTCGCAGCCAGCGCCGCGCTCGTGCACAGCACCCCGCAGCTGCCGCTCGCGCAGCCGCGCAGCCTGATCGGCGGCCACCTGCTGTCGGCAATCGGCGGCTACCTGATACTGGCCGCCTTCGGGAGCTCCACGTGGGCTGCCGCGCTGGCAGGCGGCCTCGCCCTGGGCACCATGATGATCACGAGGACGCCCCACTCGCCGGCAGCGGCCACCGCCGTCATCGTCGTCCTCCAGTCACCCGCGCCGCTGAGGTTCCTCACCCTGCTGCTCACCGCGACCCTGCTTCTGGTCAGCGCCGGGACCATCGGCGGACTGCCCAAGCATGCGCCTCGATACCCCGTCTACTGGTGGTGACAAGCGACCGCGCAGGTTCGACCGACCCTCTCAGGCGTCCTGTGCGGCGGGCGAAACCCGGTAGCTGACCCTTCCGTTGCGCGGCCTACGGCACAGGGATCGGCGTAGGCATATCGGAAGACACCATTCGGAATCGGTGCAGTTGGAGCTATCGCCACAATTCCTTCACAGGGGGCGCATATCACCCTGAGCCGAGAGAAGATTCCGGATGCACTGTTGGAAATGATCAAAAGGAACGATCCGTGCGACCAAGACTCTTCGGCATAGCCGCCTCCGTGGCCGCATTCGGACTACTGGGCTCCCTCATCACCGCCTGCGGCTCATCCGGAAGTGAAGGGACGACGCTGCGCCTGGTGGTCCCCGAGTACGGCGACAGCCCGGCGAACAGCTCCAAGGCGTACTGGGACAAACTGACCGCCGCCTTCACCGCCGCCCACCCCGGCAAGAAGGTGGAGGTGACGCTCTACCCGTGGGCCGACGTCGACCGTGAGGTCACCCGCATGGTCCAGGAGGACGACGCTCCGGACGTGGCTCTCATGGGCGCGTACTCCGACTTCGCCGCGCAGGGCCGCCTCTACGCCGCCAGTGACCTGCTGCCGATCAGGGCGGAGGCGAACTTCCTGCCGCCGCTCGCGGAGGCGGGCTCGATCGACGACACCCTCTACGGCTTGCCGTTCGTGGCCAGCAGCCGGCTGCTCTTCTACAACGAGGAGCTGTTCGACAAGGCCGGAGCGAAGCCGCCCAAGACCTGGTCGGACCTGAAGTACGCGGCAAAGGCGCTGAAGAAGGACGGCGTGCGCTACCCGTACGCCCTTCCGCTCGGTCCCGAGGAGGCGCACGCCGAAGCCCTGATCTGGGAGCTGAGCAACGGCGGCGGATACACCGACGGCAGCGGCGGATACAGCATCGCGTCCCGGCAGAACGCCGAGACCTTCCGCTGGATCAAGGACAACCTGGTCACGCCCGGCCTGACCGGCCCGGTCCCGCCGGCCGAGCTCAACCGGCAGGACGCCTTCACCGCCTTTCTGCGCGGCGACGTCGGTATGGTCAACGGCTACCCCTCGCTCCTCAACGAGGCGAGGGCGAAGGGCATGAAGGTCGGCACGCTGACCATGCCGGTGTCGGACACGCTGAGCGAGGGGATCACGCCGCCGTCGGTGGGCGTCGCCGACTGGATGATGGCCTTCAAGCACGACGGCAACCGTGAACTCGTCGGCTCCTTCGTGAACTTCGTCTACGAGGACAAGAACCTCAGCGAGTTCGCCGAGCGCTACCACCTGCTGCCCTCGACGGTGACGGCCACCCAGGCCACGGCGACGGACCCCGACGCCGAGCAGTTCCTGACCGCGCTGCGCACAGCCCAGCTCTACCCGGTCAACGATCCCTCCTGGCTGCAGGTCAGCAACATCATCAAGCGGAACATCGGCAAGGCCGTCGCACCCACCGCCGACCCGAAGACCGTACTGGAGGACATCGCCCAGGAGGCCCGGGGCATCACCCAGCGGCAGTGATGCCCTTCCGCATCCGCGGGATTGTGCGTTCCCGCCATCGAGTCGGCACCCTGGGCGGCCACGGTGCCGACTCGACCGAGCAACGGCCCGGACCGCGTTCAGCTGCGTCCGGGCGCACTTCACCCGTCAGCGCTGGATCTCGGCGCGCATCCTCTCCGTCGGCGTCGCGATGTCCCAGTAGTGGGCCGTGCCCCGCGCGTTGCTGTAGACGCCTGTGCCGCCGGTGATGGCCATGTCGAGGGAATTCGTTCCGCTCGTCCAGAGGGACTGCATCGTCAGGGAGCCCCGCTCGAGTTCTATCGTGATCAGGCACTGTGTCGTGCGTTTCTCGCCCTCGATGTGGACGACCTGACACGACCCGCCCCCACGACCGACGCTGCGGCCGTCCTTGATGACGGTCCCGGAGTAGACGTCCATGTCCCCCAAGCTCGGCCCCGCCGTTCCGAGGTCGGCAGCCGCGTACTGATCGTTCCGAATGGCGAGTTCGAGGACCTCGGCTCGATCCCCTTCCGGGGTGTCGGCGTCCGCACTGCCGACCGCGCAGACGCCGACCACAGCCGCGACGAGCGATACGGCGAAGGACTTCTTGAGTGTCACCCGTGTCCTGCTCCCCCGCCCCCTGCGTCGCCGCACGTCAGCGGATTCCGGAGTGCTGGTGATCATGTGGATCTCCTCGCTGTGATCTCCTCTGCGAACACCCATGACGCTATGACCCGCTCGGTGATGCTGTCTAAGATCAATATCGCTATGGCGTTATGGCCACGGAGGCATGATGGAGCTGAACTCGCTCAGGCAATTCCTGGTCGTGGCGCGGCTGGAACACCTCAGCCGGGCAGCCGGAGAGCTGCGCATCGCCCAGCCGTCGCTGAGCCGCACCATCGCCCGACTGGAGAGCGAGTTGGGCGCCCCGCTGTTCGACCGGAGCAATCGGCTCCGGCTCAACGACGCCGGCAAAGTCTTCCGTGACCACGTGGAACGTGCCCTCGGTGAACTCCAGGCCGGACAGCGCGCAGTGGCCGAGGCTTCCAGCGAGGGCCTGGGCACCGTGAGGCTGGCGTCGGAAACCTTCCTCACCCTCACCGGCCCACTGGCCGCCTACAAGCGATCCCATCCTTCCGTCGAACTCGACCTCCAGTGGTCGCCGGTCGAGGACATGGCCCGTCGCCTGCGGGCCCAGCAGGTGGACCTGTGTGTCGCCTCTCAGCCGATCCAGGCCGACGGCCTGGAGGGAGTGCAGTTGTTCGACGAGGCAGTCGGGGTGAGCACGCCATTCGGCCATCCGCTTGCCGGCCGTACGTCCGTGAGCGTCCACGAACTCGCCGACCAGCCGTTCGTCACCGCCCGCGAGGGCCACTGGCTGCGCCGGCTGCTCGACCGGCTCTTCGCGGCCCGCGGCCTCACCCCGAAGATCGTCTGCGAGAGCGACGAACACAGCGCCCTCGCCGGCCTGATCAGCGCAGGACTCGGCATCGGCCTCGTCCCCTCCTTCGCCCGCCACCTCGCCGGGGACGCCTCCCTCGCCTGGATCCCCGTCGACAGCCCCGACTGCCGCCGCACGGTGACCCTGTGCTGGCGCGCCGACAGCCGGCTGCCGACCGCCGCCCGGCTGATGCGCACCACTCTCACCAACTGGCGCTGGGATGCCGAGGGACCGCAGGGCAGTCTCTGACGCCCGCACCGCGCCTCGCCGGGCCGCGACGATCCCCCGGGTCGGCGATGTGCGTGTTCGGCCCGTGGTTGTGGCGGAGGGTACGAAGTCGGCTGCGATGAGTGAGGAGAGGTCGTCCTCAGGTCTTTTGCACCGCGCTCGCCTGAACTAATGTGAGCGCCGTCACGCAGCGAGGGCGCTGGATCGAGACCCGGCCGATGCACCTCCGCGTGGTTTTCCGGAGTTGCTCTCCGCCCTCCCTGCCCCTGTCCGCCTCCTGGCGGCAGCCGGGGCGTTCAACGGCCCGGTTCGGAACCCTCACGGCTCGCGGACCGGCACGCTGACCTGGGAGTTGAACCGGCCTGATTCCTCGGACGCGGTCACGCCCGTTGTCCGGCGGAAGCACATGTCAGTGGGGGCAGCCAGCGGGCATCGATCGATCCCGCACGGGCTGCGTACGGCCCTCAGCAGCGCAGTCGAGACGACACGAAGGCAAGATCACGCACCTGTGAGGGTGCGGGAATGGAAGCCGAGATGCCTCTGATCAACCTTTCCGTACTTCGTGACCTGCTCAACGAGTTCGATGCGCTCACTCCCCAACCCGACCCGGAGCCGGACGCCCGACGGCGACTGGAGGACGTTCAGTACACCGTCTGCGTCTACACCGGCGTACGTGACCCCCAGCAGGCGGTGTCTCACGCGCGTGGGCTGCTCGGCGAGGCACAGGCTGGGTCCAGATGAGGCCGGCGGGGCTACCCTGCCTGAGGCGGAGCGGGATGTGCCCGATGTGCAGGACCGGCTGAGCGCGGAACTGACCCCGGCCGCCGGACGCCGGCAGGGGCCAGCCGGGCGGCTCGCCTCAGCGCCGGGCCTCGGGCACCGGGCGAACCGGGAGCGCTTCGACGCTGTTGCCGATGAAGCTGCGCTGGCGGGGCAGTTCGGCCTCGGGGACGGCGAGGTCGAGGTCCGGGAAGCGGGTGAAGAGACGTTCCAGGGCGATCGTTGCCTCGAGGCGGGCGAGCGGCGCGCCTACGCAGTAATGCGCGCCCTGACCGAAGGAGAGGTGCCGGGACGCGCCGGGCCGGGTGATGTCGAAGCGGTCGGCGTCCGGGCCGTGGAAGGCCCTGTCGCGACCGGCGGCGGTGTAACCGGCGAGAACCGGGGTGCCCTGCGGGATCACTGTGCCGCCGAGGTCCAGGTCGCGGGTGGGGTAGCGGAAGGGGAACCAGCTGACCGGGCCGTCCCAGCGCAGCGTCTCGTCCACCACGTCCGACCAGGTGGCCTTGCCGTCCAGCACCAGCGCCAGTTGATCGCGGTGGGTGCACAGGGCCCGTACGGCGTTGCTGATCAGGTTGAGGGTGGTCTCGTGACCGGCGACCAGCATCAGGCGCATCATGCCGATGAGTTCGGCCTCGCTGAGCCGGTCGCCGTCGTCCTCACGGGCGGCTGTCAAGGCGCTGGTCAGGTCGTCGCCGGGAGCGGCCCGGCGGGCTGCCGCGATCGTGCCGAGCAGTTCGACGAGCTCGCGTACGGCGGCCATCACCTCCGCCGGGGTGGTGTCGGTGGCGATGATCACCGTGTAGGTGAGGTCGTGCAGCCGGCCGCGGTGCTCCGGGTCCACGCCGAGCAGCTCGCAGATGACGCTCATCGGGAGCGGGAGCGCGAAGTGGGTGCGCAGGTCCGCGATGCCGTCCGGGTCCTCGGCGGCGGCCCGGCCGAGGTCGTCGAGGAGGCCGGTGGTCAGCTCCTCGATGCGCGGCCGCAGCCGCTCCACCTGGCGGGCGGTGAAGGCGTTGCCGACGAGGGAGCGCAGTCGGCGGTGGTCGGCGCCGTCGGCGGTGTGCATGCCCTGGGCGTTGGCGAAGACCCGCAGCGGCCAGTCCGCGGGGATCGTGCCGTCGTTCAGGGCCGGGCAGTGGCGGGCGTCCTTGGCCACGTCGGGGTGGGAGAGGAACTCCTTGAGCGCGTCGTGCCCCAGGACGACCGCTGCGGGCACCCCGCCCGGCAGGACGATGTCGGCAACGGGCCCCCGGGCCCGGAGGCCGGCGTTCAGGGCGTGCGGGCAGCCGCCGGCGGGATCGACGACGTGGGCTGGCGCGGGAACGGGGGTTTGGGATGACAAGCCGGAACTCCTGACCGTCTGAACGAATATCGGCCAACAGTGCGGTGCCGAAGGGTGATTGTACAAGTCCGCCACGCTGTTCCCGTGGGCCTGCCCCTCGGGTACACGGCCCCCGCCTACCCCCAACCTCCCGCCCACCACTGCGGTTTCGGCGGAGGCGCGCCCACCCTCGACGTCACCTTCCGGGCCCACCGCGGGCGGCACCGGTGACGTGATCTCGGCGACCGACCAGGATCCCAACGCCTGATCACGCCGCGGCGGTCCGCGCAGAGGCTGCCGGAATCCGGCCGTTGTCAGTGCCGGCTGGCAGGATCAGCGGCATGACACCGTTGCTTCTCACCGACATCGAGCAAGCCGTCCGCAGCAGTTGGAGCGCCGAAACGTGCACGCCCGAGTACCGATCGCGCTGGACCACGGACAATCCGGCCCGGGACCAGTGCGGGGTGACCGCCATGGTGCTCAATGACCTGCTCGGCGGCGAGTTGATCCGAGGAGAGGTCCACGTCGACGGAGAGCGCGTGGACTACCACTGGTGGAACCGCCTCGGCACGGGAATCGAGATCGACCTCACCCGAGAGCAGTTCCGGCCGGAGGAGGTCGTCACGGAAGGCATCGTGATTCCTCGCCCTCCGGTGACCGAGTGGCGCAGACTCCGCGAGGAGTACGAACTCCTCCGCGAGCGCGTCCTGGAAAAGCTCCATCGACAGCAGGCGGCGCCAGCACCTTGAGGATGAGAACCGGTAGGGGAACCGACGTCGCGACGTCAGGCCGTTTCTCCTCGTACCGAGCACGGTGGGATGTCGGGAACCGCACAGCGCGGGGTGGCGTCTGCCGGGATGAGCTGCAAGGTGGTGACAAATCTTTGGGGGCGAAGTGCAGCCGGACAGCAGACTCGGCGTCGGTCTCAGCCCGAGGGAGACGGCCGCTCTCCTGCTGAACAAGATTCATCAGGGCAACGACTACGCACGGGGCAAGAAGCAGAGGTTCCGTCGGAGCGCTTCGGCAACCAAGATGGCCACGCTCGCGCTGTCCGCCGCGTCCACCATCATTCTGGGCCTGCAGAATCTCAACACATGGGCGGGCCTGGCCTTCGCCCTGGTCGCCCTCGGGACGCTGCTCGGGGCCGTCGAGCCGTTCTTCAACTGGCGCTCGCGATGGGTCCTCATGGAGGAAACGCAGTACCGATTCCAGCGGCTGGCCGATGACCTGGAATACCTCATGGCATCCACGGCCGCCGAAGATCTCACGCACGATCACCTGCGGGAAGTCTTCGGTAGATACCAAACGATCTGGGACGACCTGAGCCGCACCTGGCTGGAGCATCGCCGGGAACCCTCGGTTTCGAGCAACGCCTAGTGCCGGACGGCTCCCTCGCATTCGTGGTCCTCCGGCCTGACCCTGAAACGGGCATCGGACGCGCACCCACAAGGCCGTGCGCCGAACATCACCCTCCGGGGGTGTGGGCGCGGCGGCCAACCGCTTCCGTTTCCGCTGCGCAGGTGGACGTTGCCCGGATGCGGCAAGAACCGGGCATGTGTTGCTGCCGCAGGATCTCGTTGCCTGTCTGACGGCAGCTGAACGAAGGTGGTGGGCCTTCGGTGAACTACGAACGGGAGACGAGCGATGACGAAGAGGATCGGTACCGTCCGAGAGCTGGACGGACCGCCGCGTCCTCCGAGGGTCGGCTGGAACCGACTGACGGGTGCGGCGCTGATCCTTCTCTCGCTGCTCGCGGCGCTGGCGTGCTCCTGGGTGTTCACCACCTGGTTGCCCGGCGAACGCGCACTGCACAGGGAATATCAGGCAGCCCGTGCGTGCCCCGCCCACACCGAGATACGACGGTCGGAGGACTGCCTGCGGCACGTCACGTTCACCGTGGAAGCCACCAGGACTGCCAGGAAGAACATGCGGGCGACCCTGCTCGGCCCACGCCCCCTGTCGACAGTCGTCGTCCGGTTCGGCGACCCGGGGCCGGTGCTGAGTGAGCTCCGAAGGGGCGACCGGATCACCGGTACCGTCTGGCGTGGCGTCGTCGTCGAGATCGCCCATGGCGACGACCGGCAAGCTGCAGCCGACGCACCGCGCGACGAACCCCAGATGACGGCCGCCATCGGCACCTTCGCGGGGCTGATGGCGGTGCTGGCGCTGGCGTTCGGTGCGATGCGTCTGGCCAGACCCGGCGACCCCGGACTCTTCGTCTGGCGCCCCTACGGCAAGGTGCTCCTCATCGTCACGGTGGCCAGTTGCGGTGTCATGGGGCTGGCCGCCGTCTGGGCGGCCCTCCCCTGGTTGCTCGTTCCCACCATCTGCGGGACGGCGCTCGTAGGTACGGCATGGTTCCTTCACCAAGACCTACGGAGAGGGGCCGTCACGCAGGACAGACCAGACGCGGCCTCGACTTCTGGTCACTGCTCCAGCGCGTGACCGTATTGCGTGGCCAGCGCCGCCACGTCCGGTTCACCGAATTCCGCGCGCAGGGCATCGAACGCGTCGACCTTCTCGTCACCGAATCGTCGGATGTACCGGGCGTAGGCGGCCGGGGACAGGAATTTCGGGGGGGTGGTTTTGCTGTGGAATTTGTCGGCGTACATGACGAGCCGTTCCTCAGCGGATTCGGCGAGGTAATCGCACGGCGGCAGCGGAAGACCTTGTGAGATGACGTCATGTTTGGTGATACCCACGCCGGTGTGGCATGAGCAGATCCGGCAGAGGTGCTCGGGGTATCCCTCACCGCTGAGGATTTCGTGGCCGAGGATGCCGTGACGGATGTAGTTGTCCCGGTCGACGTGTCCGTCCACGGTACAGAGGGAGTAGACCCCGATGTCGTGCAGGAGGCAGCCGGCCCTCACCAGTTCGAGGTCCACCTGCAGCGACGAACGCGCGACCAGGTGCTCCGCGACAGTCCAAACGATCTCGCAATGGGTGTGAACGAGGTCGAACGCTTCCGCTGTCGGCGCGTACTTCTTGTGCAGGGCGCGGATTTCTTCAACGCTGGGAAGGGACACGTGCGGAGCCTAGCAAGGGCTTGTGGGTGACCGGTGGCAGTCCCGTTGAACGGGACTGCCCGGCCGTCACTTCCCGCCGATGCCCTTGTCCCCGATGTGGAAGATCTTGTGGCTGGAGCGGTTCACGTCGACGACCAGCCTGGTCGTGCTTGACTTGCTCCAGGTGAGGGTGATCACGGCCTCCGTGTAGTCGGCGGTGCCGTTGTCGGTGACCTTCCAGGCGAGCGGCACGTTCTGGGCGCGCAGGACCCCATTGGCGTGGTTCTTGGCCTCCCAGGCGTTCAGTTCCTTCTGGAAGCCGGCGGTGAGGTAGTGGCTGCGCAGGGCCTCGCCGAGGCCGCCGCTGTCCTCGTCGGTCACGGCGTCGATGTAGGCACCGTAGAAGTCGGCGATCCGGGTGATGTTGTCGGACGGCTTGCCGCTGACACTGCGCGGAGTCCCCGCCGACGCCTGAACGGTGGCGCCGACGCCGAGGGCGACGGCAAGGACTCCGGCGGTGAGGGCGGTGCGGGTGGTGCTGTTCATGTCTGTTCCCCGTTTTCTTCTGTGATCGGGTGATCGAGTGGTCGGGCTGTGCCGTGGTTGCCGGTGCCCGGGCGGCCCTCCCGACCCCCGTGGCGGGAGGGCCGCCGCGGACGGCCTCGTCAGCGGAGTTTGTTGACGGCCGTGGTGGTCGTCTTCTTGAAGGCCCGCACCGGAGCGCCCTCGAAGCCGCCGAGCTGGGCCCAGTTCACGACCGTGACGGTGCGGCCGTCCCGGCCTACGGACACCAGGCGGACGTCGCTCGCGCCCCATGAGGTCTCGGTGTGGACGCCGTAGACATGGGCCCCGTCCTCGACGCGAAGCGTCCCGTAGTCCTTGCCGGTGGCGTGGGTGTCCGGCCGCTGTTGTCCGATGCGGGCTGCGCAGGACTTGATGTCCGCGTTCAGCCGGGACGTCAACTGCTCGGCCGTGCGGGTGTCGGCGAGGACGACGGTGATCTGCCGGGCGTTGGTGTCGAGGTCGGTGCGGAAGTCGCGGTGCCAGGCGGCCTTGTACCCCGGCAGCGCACGCAGGCATGCGTCCTCGCCCGTCTCCTGCGGTACGCCGGCGGTGACTTGGCCGTCCGTCCAGGGCGAGGCGGGGTGGGGCGGCAGGTCCGCGGCCGCGAGGAAGCCGGGCGCTTCCACAGCGGCGGCGGCCGGCCCGGCGAGCGCCACCGCCAGGCCCGTGACGGCGAGGGCGAGGAGCGTGCCTGCTCGGGTGCGTTTGGGCATGGGTGTCCCCCGTGAATGAGTGCGGTGCATTTCATCGGTGCGGTGCATGCGTGCAGTGCATGGGTGTGGTGCGTACGTGCGGTGCATGCGTGCGGTGCACGTGTGTCGGACCTCGCCCGAGGGCCGGTCGGTCTCTCCAGCGCCGGTCGGTGCGACACCAAGAGCATCGGCCGTGGCCGGGAGCCGGCGCAACGGTTGACGGCCCTTTGACGAGGGTGGAACCATCCCAGCCCGGTTGACGTGCAGGTATATGAGTGCCTGGGATGCGGGATCGCGGGCGGACGACGGGGGAACGGTGTCAGCTCGGGACGATGTCGAGGAGTTCACGGCTCTGCTGCGCCGGCTGAAGGACCGCACAGGGCGCAGCTACGACTCCTTGGCCCGCCGCGTCCACATGAACACCTCCACGCTGCACCGCTACTGCGCCGGCGAGGCCGTACCGCAGGACTTCGCGCCCCTGGAACGCCTCGCGGTCTTCTGCGAGGCGACCGCGCAGGAGCGCCTCGAACTGCACCGGCTGTGGTTGTCGGCGGTCGCGGCCCGGCAGCGGAGAAGTACGGCAAGTACGGCCGGTTCCGCGCAGGCGCAGGCAACTTCCGCGCCGACACCGCCCGCGGCACCGGCACCGGCACCGGCCTCAACTGCCGAAGTCAACGCGGACGGAGCACTCGCCGAGGGCGGCAGCTCCCCACGGCAGCCCGAGGACCAGCCCGGAACGGACCAGCCCGGCACGGACGGTCCCGGCCCGGATCACCCCTGCTCGGGCCATCCCGACCCAGGCCCTCCCGACCCGGACGAGCCCACCCCCTCCCCCGCTCCCCGCACCTGGTACCGGCGGCGGCGCGTCCTGGCATCCGCCGCCGTCATCTGCGCGCTCCTCGCCACGGTGGGAAGCCTGTCCGCTGTGTCGCACGACCGCGCCTCCCAGGCGGACGCCTCCCCCTCCCCGCTCCCCCGGACCACCGCCCCCACCCCGCCCCACCACTCGGCGAACGCCCCGGCCACCACCTCCCCCTCCCTCTCGCCCACCCCTTCGCACAGCTCCCCCTCGCCGGGCCCTGGGCGCACGTCGCCCGACCCGTCCGGCACCGGCCGCAACCACCCCACCGCGGCTGCGAAGCCGCCCACCGGACTGCCCGTCACCTACAGCGCCGACTCACAGGTCTGGGACATGGGCTGTGGCCACGACTACGTCATCGGCAAGCCGCCCGCGCAGGTTCCCCCGCCGCCGGTGCAGCAGGACGCCGGGGCGTGGGCGGCGTCGCTGGGCGCGGTGCACGGGCGCCAGACGATGGTGCAGGTCTCCGTGCAGGGCCGGTCGTCCACGGCCGTGGTCTTGGAGGCGTTGCGCGTCCGCATCGTCAGCCGGGGCAACCCGGCCGCGGGGAGCGCGTACGCCATGGACCAGGGCTGCGGTGGCGAGCTCACGCCCCGCCGCTTCACCGTGGATCTCGACGCCGACCGCCCCATCGCCCGGCCCAAGGACGGGGCCGACAGTGAACACAGCCTGCCGGCCGTGCACTTCCCCTACCGCGTCTCCGCCGAAGACCCCGAAGTACTGCTGGTCGACGCGACCACACTGAGCCACGACACCCGTTGGTACCTCGAACTCGACTGGTCGTGTCAGGGCCGCACCGGCACGATCCGCATCGATGACCACGGCCGCCCGTTCCGCACAGCCGGCATCAGCCACATGCGCCGCTACTGGTACGGCACGACGGACACGGGCGGACGTGCCTGGGTCCCCTACAGCAGCTAGAACCACCGCCTCCCTCCACCGCCGACTTCCCTGCACACGGCGGACGGCGACCGGCAGGGAACCGGCGTCCGGACCCCTCAGCGGCCGGGCTCCGGACGTCGGTGTTCCGCCCCGGGGCGGTGGGTGTCCAGCACGGTGCGCATGAGGCGGTGGGCGCGAACCGCGGCGCGCTCATCGCGGAGGAGTTGGATCTCCTGGTTGGCGGCCAGGGGCCGCCCATGAGACCTGGGGATCGCCGACGGCGTTGACGGCGGGGACGGTGGCGATGGTGACTCGCCGCCCTGGAGCGGTGGTGGAGATGTTGCGTCGTTGCGGCGTCCTGAGAACTCGACGGCCGGCCTGGCGACTTGCGCGACCGCCTGCACGCCCGTTCACCCGTGAGAACGCGACTGCCCCGGAGCATGTGCTCCGGGGCAGTTCGATCCATGCTGCGCGATCAGACGGCGGTGATGTTCTCCGCCTGCGGGCCCTTCTGGCCCTGCGTGATGTCGAACGTCACGGCCTGACCCTCGACGAGCTCACGGAAACCGGAAGAGTTGATGTTGGAGTAGTGCGCGAAGACGTCCGGACCGCCGCCGTCCTGGGCGATGAAGCCGAAGCCCTTTTCGGAGTTGAACCACTTCACGGTTCCGCTGGCCATGCCAATACCTCTCAGTCGATGTCGGGCCGCACCGCGCGGCCCGGAGGTGGTCGTCCTGGTCCGGTACTGCACAGCAAAACGCCCACGCCAAAGCGCGGGCAGGAACTGCGAACCACGACAGCTGAGAGTGAAACTACACGGTGAAACTCCTCATCACCATAGAGCAACGACTTCAAGCCTCCACTCGAGCGTACAGGCCACCGCTCGAGGCCGGTGAGCTCGGCTTGTCGGGGGACCTGCCGGAACGGCTCGGCGCGGTGATCACGCCCGCCCCACGAAGAACCTCCCCGAAGAACCTCGCCATGACGCCCGGCCGCGGGCAGGGTCAGACTGCGGCATTCGTGTGAGAGGCCGACACGAAGGCAAGGACGTGGGGAACCGCCTCACGCAGACTCACGAAGTGGCGGTGCACGCCCTCCACGGCGACGTCGGCGTTCACCCCCCACACCGTCATCCCGGCGCGCAGCCCGGACCGCACCCCGGACGGGGCGTCCTCGATCACCAGGCAGTCTTCCGGCTCGGCCCCGAGCTGCTCGGCGGCCAGCAGATACGGGACGGGAGAGGGCTTGCCCTCCTCGACAGCGGCCGCGTCCACGATCACGCCCGGTACCGGCAGGCCCGTCCGCAGGAAACGGCCGCGCACCCGGTGCTCGTAGTTCGAGGTCACCAGCGCCCAGGACTCCGGTGGCAGGCCGCGCAGCAGCTCCGACGCGCCGTCAAAGGCCGCGTAGACACCCGACCGCACGTCGTCGTCCTCCAGGTCGTGCAGCACGGCCAGGCACTCATGCGGATCACGGTCCGCAGCCACCTGGGCGAACGTCTCCATCGGCCTCGTCCGCAGGGCCACCTGGTAGACCTCGTCCGGATCAAGCCCGTACCGCTCCGCCCAGGTGCCCCAGACCCGGCGCTGGTTGCTCACCGCGTCGATCAACGTTCCGTCGACGTCGAACAGGACGCACTTCGCGCGGGCCGGCCGTGCCGTCTCACCGATCATTCGCCGATCATGCCAGGCGGCGTGCGTTCGGTGGCGTGCAGGTCGAGGGTCCAGTTCTGGCCGACGAGGTCGTGGCCGAAACTGTGGTGGTGTTCCTCGTCGGCGAGGGTGAAACCGAAGCTCTGGTAGATCCTGCGCGCCGCCACCAGCACGTCGTTGGTCCACAGCGTCACCTGTTCGTAGCCCGCGTCACGGGCGAACGCCAGGCACTCCCCGACCAGACGCGTCCCGAGACGCAGCCCCCTGCCTTGTGGGGTGACGAGCAGGATCCGCAGCTTGGCCACCTTCGGCTGGTCGCCGGCGACCAGGAAGACGCAGCCCACGCGCCGGCCGTCGACCTCGGCGATCCAGCCCGCCTCGCGGGCCGGGTCGTGCTTGGCTGCGTAGTCGGCGACGATCTTGGCCACCAGGGCCTCGAAGTCGGTGTTCCAGCCGAACTGCTCGGCGTAGACCTCGCCGTGGGCCATCACCACCCATCCCAGGTCGCCGGGGCGGTCGGCTCGACGCACGACGACATGTCTCTGATCCTGCTGCGACATGAGCTGCCCTCCCGGCCTCCGTGATCGCCGTCTCCACGGACTGAAACAGTTGTTTCAGTTAGCTAGGCTAGCCCCGTGCCCAAGGAAACGCCAGCCCCCTCCGCCCGGCAGCGCGAGCTGCTGGAGGCGGCGTACCAGTACGCCCTCGCCCACGGCCTGACCGACCTGTCGCTGCGCCCACTGGCCGAGGCCATCGGCTCCAGCCCGCGGGTCCTGCTCTTCCTCTTCGGCAGCAAGGACGGCCTGGTGCGGGCGCTGCTCGCGCGTGCCCGCGACGACGAACTGGCGCTCCTGGCCCGGGTCAGGCAGCCCGAACACCCCGCCGGCCTGGCCCCGGCCGTCGAACGGGTCTGGACGTGGCTCGCCGCGAAGGAGCACCGGCCCCTGCTGCGGCTGTGGGCCGAGGCGTACGCACGCTCCCTCGTCCAGCCCGACGGGGCATGGGCGGGGTTCGCCCGTGCCACGGTGGAGGACTGGCTCGGCGTCCTGGCCGACTGCCAGCCACCGTCCGAACGGGACGGCGAGGACGGTGCCGTCCGCCGCACCCTGGCCCTGGCCGTGCTGCGCGGCGCCCTGCTCGATCTCCTGGCGACGAACGACGAGCAACGGCTCACCGAGGCCGTCGAGCACCAACTCGCCCTGCTGCGGGACTGAAGCGCACGCCGGCCGTAATTCCCCTGACTCGGGGACGGGTTCGTGGGGTGGCTGTCCCAGGGCTGAAGGAAATTGTTCGACGGGCCGGGCCGGGACAGACCATTATGCGCACTCGTGAGGACGATGACGCAGTACGTGATCCAGGCCGCTGCCCGCAACAACGCCGAGTGGTGCGCGTCCATGAGCCGGTCCCACGGCTTGGCGGGCGAGTTCGGAGCGCAGGCCTGGGTTGTCCCGACCCGGCCACCGCTGTACTACCCCGACGCGGTGACGCTGGTGCCGGGGGCCGACGCCGCCGCGCTGGTGGACCGGATCGACACCGCCACTGCCGGCGCCTGCGTCAAGGACAGCTTCGCCGACCTCGACCTGGCGGGGGCCGGCTTCCGCGTCCTGTTCGACGCGCAGTGGATCCACCGCCCGGCGAGCGCGCCGGCCGTGTCACCGGATGTCGCCTGGGAGGTGGTCGGCGACCGGGACACGTTGCGGGCCTGGGCCCTTGCCTGGGACGACGGGGGCGGCAACGCGGACCTCTTCCGGCCCGAACTGCTCGATGACCCGGCTACGTCCGTCCTTGTCGAGCGCTCCGCCGACGGCCTGGTGGCCGCCGGGGCGGTGGCCGGCCACAACGAGCATGTGGTGGGAATCTCCAACGTCTTCGCGTCGGAGGGCGGCGCCGACCGGGCGTGGCCCGGCGTGCTGGACGCAGTGCACCGGTTGTTCCCGGACCTGCCCGTGGTGGGCTACGAGCACGGGGCGGATCTGGAGGCCGCTGTCCGCCACGGTTTCGAGGCGGTCGGTCCCTTGCGGGTCTGGCTGCAGGGGTAGCCCCCATCGTCAGCCTGCAGCACCCGAACGTGAGCCGGCACGCTGCGGGAACACCCGGGACTGCTTGATGCTGCCGCGCAGCAGGGGCAGTACGCGGCCATGCGTCCCGGTCCGGCCAGCAAGATCGCCGTCGGGGGTGACATCTTGACGCATCAGGAAGGGGGGCGGATGCGGCGATGTCCCTTGAATGGCCCTGCATGGGAGGTCAGGGCTGGTCTGCGGGCCGCCGTAGGGGGCGGGGTGGGGTGGTCGGCGGCACGGGCGAGGTCCGTACGCCGAACCACTGCTCGGCGCCGTACTCCTCGAACCGCTGCACCTCGGTGAAGCCGAGCTTCGCCGCGAGGCGCATCGCTGGGGCGTTGGCGGTCTGGGTGCAGAGCACCACTCGTTCGCCGGGGAGTACGTCGGCGAACCAGCCGAGTGCGGCCGCGCACGCCTCGGCGGCGTACCCCCGTCCCCACGCCCGCGGCAGCAGCATGTAGCCGAGCTCGGCCTCCCCCGCCTCCGGCCGGACGTGACCCGGACGCTCAGCGTCGCGCCGCTCGAGTGTGACCATGCCGATCATCGCTCCGTCGAGATCGATCACGAAAAGGCCGGGTCGCCGCCCGGGCACCTCGGGCACCGCGCGCTCGAGCTCATCACGCGGTCGGGGACCACCCAGGTAGGTACCCACCTCGGGCGACGCGAACAGCTCGATGAACGCCGCACGGTCACGTGCCTCGGATACGCGGAGCAGGAGCCGTTCGGTCCGTATCGGGGCGGGTGGCGGCCAGGTGACAGGTCCGAGTCCGGTCATGGCGGGCAACCTATCGCACGCCCGTGAGAGTCGTCCGGCAGCGAACGCCCCGGCGACTCGGGTGGAGCCGGTTTCCGCACGGTCGTCAAGGGCAGGCGGATGAGGGAAGCCCAGGAAGGGACCGACATGAGTACCGGAGAACGAGCCAAGGCCAAGGCCGAGCAGGTGCTCGGGAAGGCCGTGCGGAAGGTGGCCCACGCGGCCGGTAACAGGACCACCGAGGCCAAGGGCGCTGCGCTCGAGGCCCGTGGCAAGGCCCGCTCCGCCAAGGAGAGGGGCAAGGGCGCCTTCGGGCACTGACGACGCCCGTCCGAGGGCCCCGTCCCCTGCGGGCGGGGCCCTTGCCAGGACCCGGAGCCGGTCGGCCGATGGCGGCCGACCGGGGTGTCGGGCTCAGGCGAGGTCGAACCGGTCGAGGTTCATCACCTTGTTCCACGCGGCCACGAAGTCGCGCACGAACTTCTCTCCCGCGTCCTGGGACGCGTAGACCTCCGACACGGCTCGGAGCTGGGCGTGCGCGCCGAAGACGAGGTCGACCGCGGTGGCGGTCCACTTGACCTCGCCCGTGACGCGGTCCCGGCCTTCGAAGACGTTCTCGTCGGTGGCCGATGCCTTCCACTCCGTGCCCATGTCGAGCAGGTTGAGGAAGAAGTCGTTGGTCAAGGCCTCGGGCCGGTGGGTGAACACTCCATGCCGGGAGCCCTTGAAGCCGGTGTCGAGGGCCCGCATGCCGCCGATCAGCACCGTCATCTCGGGAGCGGTCAGCGTCAGCAGGTTGGCCCGGTCCAGCATGAGGGTCTCCGGCGAGAGCTTCTCGCCCGCCGGAAGGTAGTTGCGGAACGCATCCGCCTTGGGCTCCAGCACGGCGAACGACTCCGTGTCCGTCTGCTCCTGCGAGGCGTCCGTACGCCCCGGTGCGAACGGGACCGTGACGTCGTACCCGGCGTTCCTCGCGGCCTGCTCGACGGCCGCGCACCCGCCGAGGACGATGAGGTCCGCGAGGGAGATGCGCGTCCCGCCGGTCTGGGAGCCGTTGAAGTCCTGCTGGATCCGCTCGAGGGCGCGCACTGTCTCGGTCACCTCGGGGAGGGCGTTGAGCTCCCAGTCCTTCTGCGGCGCGAGCCGGATCCGTGCCCCGTTCGCCCCGCCACGCTTGTCGGTGCCGCGGAAGCTCGCGGCCGACGCCCAGGCGGTGGTGACCAACTGGGGGACGGACAGGCCCGAGGCGAGGATCCTGCTCTTGAGGTCGGCGACGTCCTCGTCCCCGACCAGCTCGTGGTCGACGTCGGGCACGGGGTCCTGCCACAGCTGCGGCTCGGGAATCCACGGGCCGAGGTAACGCGACAGGGGCCCCATGTCGCGGTGCAGCAGCTTGTACCAGGCCTTCGCGAACGCCATCGCGAGGTCGTCCGGGTTCTCGTGGAACCTCTTCGTGATCGGTCCGTAGATCGGGTCGACCCGCAGCGCGATGTCCGTCGTCAGCATCATGGGGGCGTGCCGCTTCGACGGATCATGGGCGTCGGGCACGGTGTTCCTGGCCGCGGGATCAGTGGGGGTCCACTGGTGGGCGCCGGCGGGGCTGCTCGTCAGTTCCCACTCGTACCCGTACAGGTTGTCCAGGTATCCGTTGTCCCACCGGGTCGGCTCGTTGGTCCACGCGCCTTCCAGGCCACTGGTGAGCGCGTCGGGGCCCTTGCCGCTGCCGTAGGTGTTCCGCCAGCCGAGACCCTGCTGCTCGAGGGGGGCGGCCTCGGGTTCCGGGCCGATGTAGCTGGGGTCGACCGCGCCATGGCACTTGCCGAAAGTGTGGCCGCCGACGATAAGGGCGACGGTCTCCTCGTCATTCATCGCCATACGGCCGAAGGTCTCGCGGATGTCCCGGGCGGCGGCCATCGGATCGGGGTTGCCGTTGGGCCCCTCCGGATTGACGTAGATCAGTCCCATCTGCACGGCGGCAAAAGGACCGGTGAGTTCCCTGTCGCCGCTGTAGCGCTCGTCTCCGAGCCAGGCGTCCTCGGGTCCCCAGAAGATTTCCTCGGGTTCCCAGATGTCCTGCCGTCCGAAGCCGAACCCGAACGTCTTGAACCCCATGGATTCCATGGCGCAGTTCCCGGCGAACACCAGAAGATCGGCCCAGGAGATTTTCCGGCCGTACTTCTGCTTGACCGGCCAGAGCAGCCGGCGTGCCTTGTCGAGGCTCGCGTTGTCCGGCCAGCTGTTGAGGGGGGCGAAGCGCTGTGCGCCGCTGCCGCCCCCGCCGCGGCCGTCGGCGATGCGGTACGTTCCGGCGGCGTGCCAGCTCATCCGGATGAAGAGCGGTCCGTAGTGACCGTAGTCGGCGGGCCACCAGTCCTGGGATGTCGTCATCACCTCGAAGACGTCCCGCTTCAGCGCGTCGACGTCGAGGGTCGCGAACTCCTTCGCGTAGTCGAAGTCCTCGTCCATCGGATTGGAGCGGGGCGAGTGCTGGTGGAGAACCTGGAGGTCCAGCTGATTCGGCCACCAGTCCCGATTCGTCCTGGGCCGCCGAGTCGGCGTGGGCGTCGGGGAAGGGATTGCGGGGTTCTCGCTTTCGCTGCCGGACATGCCCGTCCTTCTTCCTGTCTCGGTGTTCCTTCTGCTGGCTGCTGCTCTTGACGTCGTTCGCTTTTCACCGGTGTGAGCGGGTCGGCTCAGCCACTCGGCGCGCCATGGCGTCCACCGGTTCGAAAATGTGGTGTGCCGCGTCCGTATGGTCGCGCACCACAGACCACACCGCTATGGAACACGCAGAGCACACCCCCATCAAAGACCTGAGAGAAAGGGGCGGCATTTACTGCTTCCGCGCCGGCTTGCGGGGCCGAGCCGAATGCACGGGAGCCGGCCCCGGCGCCTGTGTCACCGCTCCGGCGCCGCCGCTCGGCGGCGGTGGCTCGGGTATCGGTGAGGCCACGGCCCGGTTGCTGCGCGAGCAAGGCCACCACGTGGTCGTCTCCGGGCGCCGGCCCGAACCGCTGCACCGGCTCGCGCGGGAGACGGGGGCGCTGGCGTTCCCGTCCGACGTCGGGGAGCCCGACGCGGCCGAGGGGATCGTCCAGGCGGCCGTCACCACGTACGGACGGCTCGACGGGGTCGTGCTGAACGCGGGCATCGGACGCGGCGGAGCGGTCGGGGACCTGACACTGCAGGACTGGGACGAGGTGATGCGCACCAACGTCACCGGGCCCCTCCTGCTGCTGCGCGCGGCCCTTCCGCGGCTGCTGGAGTCCCATGGGGCGGTGGTCGCCGTCGCCTCGGTCTCCGCGCTGCGCAACGGCACCAGCAACGCTCCCTACGCCACCTCCAAGGCGGCGCTGCTCCAGTTGTGCCGCTCGGTCGCCGTCGACTACGGGCGCCGCGGAGTGCGTGCCAATGTCGTGTGCCCGGGTTGGGTGCGCACGGAGATGGCCGACCGGCGGATGGCGCGCTTCGCCGAGGAGGCGGCCCTGCCGGGTGGTGTCGACGAAGGCTACCGGGAGGCGACCGTTCCTGCCGATGGGACGGCCGGGCGAGCCGCGCGAGGTCGCGCAGGCGATCGACTGGCTGCTCTCCCCCGCGGCTTCCTACGTCAACGGCGCGGCCCTCACCGTCGACGGCGGCACGACAGCCCTCGACCCGGGGACGATGGGTTTCGACCACCACATCGCCCCCCGCGCCTCCGACCCCTCCGGCACCGCTCTGTGAGCCCGCGGGCGTGCACGACATCTCCGCTGCCTCAGCTCCCGCGCCTTCAGGCCCGGTCATGAGCCGTGGCCGGGCGCCCCGGCCGGCCGCCTCGGTGCAGCGCACCCATGCGGGGCTCAGCCAGAAGGTCGCCGCGATGCGCGCGGGAGGCCGGGGCCAGACGGCCGTGGGCGATGACGCCCGTACCGAGAAGGTGACGCTCACCGACAATGCCCGCCGTGTCGTCGGTCGGCCGGCGGCGATCGCCGCGAAGCCGGCCGAGGATCGCGCATGGGCCTGAGACGCACGCTGATCGACGTGGCTCCGTTGCGGTCGTCCCCTCCGTTCCGGCGGCTGTGGATCGGCCAGGCCCTGTCCAGTCTCGGCAGCCAGATGACGCTCGTGGCCGTCATGTTCCAGGTCTGGCAGATGACGAAGAGCCCCACGTGGACGGGCGCCGTCGGGCTGGCGCAGGCGGTGCCGCTCGTCGCGCTCGGACTGTTCGCCGGCTCGCTCGTCGACCGAGTGGACCGCCGGACGTTCTACCTGCTCACGACCAGCGGACAAGCCGCGTGTTCGCTCCTGCTCGCCCTCCAGGGCTTCCTCGGGCACGTTCCCCCCGCCGGCGTGCTCGGGCTCGTCGCACTCCAGTCGTGTTTCGTCGCGGGAGGTGGCCCGGCCTCGCGCACCTTTATTCCGGAACTCCTGCCCAAGCACCAGCTGGCCGCCGGGCTGGCCTTGAGAGGCATCGCCTTCCAGGGCGCCATGCTGCTCGGTCCCGCGCTCGGTGGTGTGATCGTCGGCGGACTGGGAGTCGGCGCCTGCTGTCTGGTCGATGCCGTGACGTTCCTCGCCGCGCTCTACGGGGCCTTCGGCTTGCCGGCGATGAAGCCGGGGGACGCGCCTGCACGGCCGGGTCTGCGGGGCGTGCTGGACGGCCTGGCCTTCCTGGTCCGCACCCCCGTCATCCGCGGGGCCCTGCTCACCGACCTCGCCGCCACCGTGTTGTCGATGCCCATCAGCGTGTTCCCCTTGATCAACGGCGAACGGTTCGACGGCGACCCACGCACCCTGGGCCTGTTCCTCACGGCGATCGCCGTCGGCGGCGTCGCCGCGTCCCTCCTCTCGGGAACCTTCACCCGTTTCCCCCGCCCCGGCCTGATCATGCTGGGCGGTTCCGCCGTCTGGGGCGTGGCCTTGACGTTGTTCGGCATGTCACCGAACCCATGGGCAGGTCTCGTCTTCCTCGTCCTGGCCGGCGCGGCCGACACCGTCTCCGTCGTCTCCCGCAGCACCGTCGTCCAGCTGCACACACCCCAGGAGCTGCTGGGCCGGGTCAGTGCGGCCGAGCAGATCGTCGGCCAGGCCGGACCCGACATCGGCAACATGCGGGCCGGCCTGGTGGCGGATGCCACCTCGGGAACAGCGGCCCTGGTCAGCGGGGGCCTGCTCTGCCTCGGCGCCGTGGCCGTGGTGGCTGCCACAACGGCGGACCTGCGTACTTCCTCCGCGCCCCCGACGGCACGCCCGGCCTCGGCCGGCCCGTGAGCCGTGACCGCCCACCTGCCCCGGGCCGGCCCGTCAGCCCTCTCGCCGATACCCGACGAACGCCTGGCCGGAGCAGCCCTGCAGCGTCTGCGGGCCGCATCCGGTGGGGTCAGGTGGTGAGCATCGGTCCGTTCGCGTGCGGGTGCAGGCGGTCGGTCAGGAAGGCGAGGATCTCGTCACGGGCCCGGATCGTGGGGTGGCCGGCCTCGTCGACGAGATGGGCGGTGACGACGCTGTGCGGGGTGCCGACCAGGTCGGCGAAGAAGGGCGGCGGGGCCGGGTTCGCGGCGCTGTCCGGCAGCACGCGCCCGTCGAAGGCGTCGCCGAGCAGTGCGCGGTAGGCGGCGAATCGCTGTCCCGTGCACCAGCGGTCGCCCGCGAAGCGGTAGGCGAGAACGGTGAGCCCGTCACGATCGAGCCGGTCGCGTATCGCGCGCGCGTCCGCGTCGTCGAGTTCGAGTCCGCCGGGGTCGTCCAGCGGCAGCGACGGGTGGTTGACGACGGGGGCGATCACCGCCGGCTCCAGGGCCATGGTGAGGGCGAAGTTGCCGGTGAAGCACAGGCCGATCGCGCCCACCCCCGGCCCACCGCACACGGCGTGAGCCTGGCGCGCCAGGCCGCGCAGCCAGAGCGTGACCGGGCTGGTGCCGCCCCCGCCGAAGGCGCGGAACTCGGCGCTGACACAGGCGC
Organism: Streptomyces sp. NPDC036813; assembly: GCF_055609245.1. NCBI lineage: Bacteria > Bacillati > Actinomycetota > Actinomycetes > Kitasatosporales > Streptomycetaceae > Streptomyces > Streptomyces sp. NPDC036813. Next base: position 112,568 of record NZ_JBVJPV010000006.1, read on the forward strand.
GGCGGACGACCTCCCGGCCGCCCTCGACCGTGGGGAAGGCGCCGTCCGTTCCGAACAGAGAGGGCACATGGACGGTGAAGCCCGCGTCGCGCACCCAGCGTGCGAGCCGCAGGACGTCGGGACTGATGCCGGGCATCTCGGGCAGCACCACGACCGCGGGCCCGGCCCCGGCCACGTACACCGTCTTCTCCACCCCCTCCACGGCCACGCTCCGGCGGGAGAAGTCGGTGATCGGATCGTCGTCGCTCATGGGGCCAGCATGGCCGCGGGACCGGTCACCGGGTGAGGGGCGGGATCGCCAAGGCCGGCGGTAATCTCGCCACACGCAAGGCGCCCGAGCGGAAGACGGGTGGGGACACCAGGGGGTGGCGATGACGCATGACGGTGCCGGACGGGGAGCGCTGAGAGTCGGGGTCCTGGCGTACCCGGACTGCTTCGCGTCCGAAGTGTTCGGTGTCCCCGACCTGTTGACGATGGCCGGTCATGTCGCCGGAGCGGACGCGCCCGGCTACCGGGTGTCGGTCGTCTCGCCCCGCCGCCGGGTCACCGCCTCGGGCGGCGCGAGCCTGGACGTGCGGCCCCTGCGCGAGGTCGACGTCCTGGTGGTGCCCGGCTTCGAACTGCTCCCGGACACGGACCTCGACGCGCGCCTCGCCCGGCTCGCCCCCGAGGTCGCGGAGATCCGCGCGCAGGCCGCCGCGGGCACCGCCGTCGTCTCCCTGTGCGTCGGCGCGTTCCTGCTCGCCGAGGCGGGGCTCCTCGACCGGCGCCGGGCCACCACCTCCTGGCTGCACGCAGGCGAGCTGGCCAGGCGCTGCCCGGGTGCCGACGTGCGGCCCGAGCACCTGGTCGTCACCGACACGGGAGTGACGACGACGGCCGCCTTCAGCGCCATGTACGACTTCGCGCTCGACCTGATCCGCCGGCACCATGGCGCCCGGGTGGCCCGCACCACCGCGCGGCTGGCGCTCGTCGACGACGCACGGACCTCCCAGACCCCGTACGTCGATCCGCGGCTCCTCCCGCAGCCCGGCCGGCAGTTCTCCCAGCGGGTCATGCGGCGCCTCGACCAGAACCTCGCCGAGCGGTACGACCTCGCCGCGCTGGCCCACGCCTTCCAGGTCAGCACCCGCACGCTGCTGCGCCGTTTCGCCGAGGAGACCGGGCGGAGTCCGCTGGCCCATCTGCAGGCCTCCCGGGTCCGCCGCGCCCGCCATCTTCTGGAGACCACCGACCGCACCGTCGCCGCGGTGGCCGCGGCCGTCGGTTACCAGGATCCGGGCACCTTCGCCGCCCTCTTCGCCCGCCACACCGGCCACCGTCCGAGCGCCTACCGGGCCGCCTTCGGCCGCACGGGCAGGGGGTCCGGCCGGAACGGCGCCGCCGGGACCTCTTGCCGGTCGTCGGAGCGCAGTCCCGCTTGAGCGCATGCCCTTTGGCGACAGGCCGCGGCCGGGTCTCCCGCACGGGCCGTCAGCGGTGCGCGGCTATCGGTCCGACGGGTGTGTCGCCGCGCAGGGTGATGCGGTGCATGACCCGGTGCTGGTCGCCGTAGTCCCGGTTGGCGTAGTGGGCCGTGCTGCGGTTGTCCCACAGGGCGACGTCACCCGGCTGCCAGCGGTGCCGTACGACGTGTTCGGGCTTGGTGAGGTGGGCGTAGAGGATGTCGAGGAGACCCCGGCTCTCGTGCTCCGAGACCCCCACGATGTGCGAGGTGAAGCCCGGGTTCACGAACAGGCCCTTGCGGCCGCTCTCGGGGTGGACGCGCACCACCGGGTGCTCCACCGGCGTCAGCTGGGTGAACGTCTCGCCCTCCCACAGGTTGCCGCGGCCGCCTCGGCGCTGGGCCAGGTAGTACCCGAACTCGCGGGTGCCGTCGTGGACGGCGGTCAGCGTGTCGACGAAGTCCCGCAGGCCCGGAGACAGCGACTGGTACGCCAGCTGGCTGTCGGCCCAGTTGGTGTCGCCGCCGTTGGGCGGCAGCACCACCGCTCGCAGGACGGAGATCGCGGGGGGACGCCGTACGAACGTCACGTCCGTGTGCCACACGTCGGCGAACCCGTTGTCCTGGCTGTCCAGCGAGTACACCTCGGGGGCCACGTCACCGGAGTCGTGGATCGGATGCCCGACGGTGACCTCGCCCAGCCTTCTGCCCAACTCGATCTGCGCGGCGTCCTGAAGGTCGTGCTGGCCGCGTACGAAGAGCACCTTGTACGCCACCAGGGCTTCGCGCAGTGCGAGGACTTCGTCGTCGTCGAGGCGGGCGAGGTCGATGCCGTGGATCTCGGCGCCGAAGTGCGGGCCGAGTTCGGTGATCGGCAGCCGGGTCGCGGCGGGCCGTTCGCTGAGGATGCTCATCTGTGTGTCCTTCCTGGGCACGGGACGTGGGCTGTTCGAGTACGGAGGCTCAGCCGGCGGCGGCCTTGACGACGTGGGACACCTGGGCGCGCAGCTCGGCGAACTCGGCGGAGTCCCGCAACGCTTCGGCGTCGACGTCACCGCGAGGCAGGGAGATCGGGAGGTCCAGGGCCACGGTGCCCGGGCTCCGGGTCAGCACGATGATGCGGGAACCCAGGAACACCGCCTCGTCAGCGGAGTGCGTCACGAACACCGTGGTCCGGCCGGTCCGTTCGCTCATCCGGCGGACGTCCTCCTGGAGCCGTTCCCGGGTCAGCGCGTCGAGCGCCGCGAAGGGTTCGTCGAGCAGCAGGAGCGGGTTCTCGGCGGCGAGGGCCCGGGCGATGGCGACGCGTTGCTGCTGGCCGCCGGAGATCTCCCAGACGCGACGCCTCTCGGTGCCCTCCAGCCCGACGCGGGCCAGCAACTCGGCCCGTCGTGCCGCTCGTTGGGTCCGTTCCACGCCCGCGTACCGCAGCGCCAGATCGATGTTGCCCCGTACGGTCCGCCAGGGGAACAGCCGCGGCGTCTGGAAGACGACACCGGCCGCCGCGCCCGGCCGGGGTTCGGCACCGGAGACACGGACCGAGCCGCCCGTGGGCTGCTCGAATCCGGCGATGAGCCGCAGCAGTGTGCTCTTGCCGCAGCCGGAGGCACCGACCAGCACCAGGAACTCCCCGGCAGGGACGGTCAGATCGACGGGCCCCACGGCGGTGACCGCCTCGCCGCCCCGGCCGTACCGGTGGACGACCTGGTCCAGGCGGATGCTTCCGGCCTGCCCGGCGTCCGGCTCGGGCCGGGCCGCGGGCGTGGGCGCCGTGCGGGTGGCTTCACTTGAGGACATCGGGCAGCCCCTTGAGATAGAACGCCTTGCGGACGACGTCCGCGGACGGTGCGGTGTCGATCTGCCTCTGGTCGGCGAGGAAGTGCGCGGTGTCGGTGACGTAGGTGAGCAGCTTGCCGGGCCGGCCGTCGGTGCCCAGCCAGTCGGCGGAGGCCACCTGCTCCGGGGTGAGGAACACCCCCTGCCTGAGCTGGGCCCTGGCGTCCGCCGCGCTGATGCCGAGTTCGGCGGCGACCGCCGCGACCGAGCCGTCGGGGTCGGACGTGAGCAGGCGCAGGGCCTGGGCCTGCGCCTTGCGCCAGGCGTCGATCGCCTGCGCGTCCCGGGCGATGAGATCGTCCGACACGACGGCCAGGTCCAGCGTGGGCTTGCTGGCTCCGATCTCCTTGCTGCTGGTGAGCTGGGTGCCGGTGCGGCGCAGTTCGTCCAGGGTGGGCAGCCACACGTAGGCCGCGTCGATGTCGCCCCGCTGCCAGGCGGCGAGGATGGCCTGCGGCTGGAGGTCGACGAGCTTGACGTCGGAGGTCTTCAGTCCGACCGCGTCCAGGGCCGCCAGCAGGCTGTAGTGGGAGGTGGAGGCGAAGGGGGTGGCGACGGTCTTTCCCTTGAGCCCGGCGACGTCGCGGATGCCGGTGCTTCTACGGGCGACGAGGGCCTCGTTCTCCCCCGCGACGTCCAGAACCCACGCGACCTTGTACGGGATCGGTGAGCTGCCCGACACGCCGCGGGCGAACGGGCTGGAGCCCAGCGCTGCGATGTCGAGGGAGCGGCCGAGGAAGGCCTGGTTCACGGCGGCCCCCGAGTCGAACTTGATCCAGGTGATGCTGTGGTCGGGGAGCGCCTTCTCCAGCAGCTTTCTGTTCTTCACGAGCAAGTCGCCGCTGGGGAAGGCGAAGTAGCCGATGCGCAGCCGCTTGGAGCCGCCGGACGTCGCCGCCTCGTCGGCAGCGGAGCATCCGGTGACAGCGGCGGTGACCGCGGCGAAGGCGCCCGCCAACAGGAGGCGGCGGGAGGGGTTTTCGGGCACACGGGACATGGCGAAGCCGTTCTGTGCGGGGTTCGGTGTACGGATGGGGTGCGTGGGGCGGCCCGCGTGGTCCGGGCGGGCGCTCCACGGCCGGGGCTCTACGCGCGGCCGCGCCATGGCACGACGGTGCGCTCCAGTCGCAGCAGCAGGCCGTCGATGATCAGGCCGGAGAGCCCGATGGCGATGATGCCGACCAGCACGACCGGCGTGTTGTTGTAGTTGGCGGCGTCTTTGACCATGCCGCCGATGCCGGGCAGCCCGTTGACCAACTCGGCGGCCACGAGGGAGGAGTAGGCCACGCCCACGGCGAGCCGGACGCCGGTGAGTGTCTCCGGCAGGGCGGACGGGACGACGACGTCCTTGACCACGTCCCACCGCGAGGCTCCGAGGGCACGGGCGGCCTCGATCAGACTCCTCGGCACGGCCGCGACGGCCGTGGTGGTCGACACCGCCACGGGCGGGAACGCGGCCACCGCCAGCAGCGTGATCTTCGGCTCCTCGTTGATGCCCAGCCAGATGACGAGCAGGGAGAAGTACGCCAGGGGCGGCAGCGTCCGCAGGAAGGTGATCCAGGGCTCGAACAGCGCGCGCAGCCAGCCGACGGTGCCCATGAGCAGCCCGAACAGCACTCCGACGGCGATGCCCAGGCCGGCGCCGATCGCAATGCGGCGCAGGCTGATGCCGAGGTGTTCGAGGAGGAAGGTGCCGTTGTAGCCGCGTACGCCGTCGTGCGTCGTGGACACGGTGACGAACGCGTCCCACACCTTGGCCGGCGGCGGCACCAGTGTCTCGCTCCATGTGCCGCCGGCCGCCAGCAGCTGCCACAGCCCGAGGAATACGAGCAGGGAAGCGGACGGCAGCAGGACGGGGCGCACTCGTGCCCATATGTGCCGCAGTGGGAACGGGTGCCGGTCGGACGGCGCGTCGAGCCGCGGCTCGGCGTGTTCGGGCGTGGACAGGCGGGAAGGCGTGGACATGGGCGTCTCCATGTGGCGCCGGGTGGGGTACGGCCGTCCGTCTACCGACGGCAGCAGCCGTCCCCGGCGCATGTGATGCTGAACGATGCGGACTCCGCGCCCGGGGCAGGGCGCGGCGACGACCCTCGTCCGGGTGATGTCACCGGACGGCGAAGGGTGCGGGAACAGGTCGGATCAGCAACAACACGAGCCCGCGCGTCGGCACAGGTCGATGACCAGGCGTCGCACCAGGAGCTCGGAGATCATGAGGCCCATTTGTACAGCAGGCGCGGCCGCCGACCAAGAGGCCGTCCACTTTTCGGAACAGGGATCGGCCGTCTCGTCACTCGCTGTCGCCGCCGGGGTGGCCGGGCATCACCGGGTGGCGGGCCAGGACGAAGACGCCCGCGACGACCGCCGCCAGTCCCGACGCCTGCCAGGTGAGGGCGGCGACGTCCGTGCGGAGGCGGTCGCCGAGGAAGCCGACGCCGCACAGAATGCCCGCGAGGGGTTCGGCAGCCGTCAGGGCCGGCAGGGACATGCGCAGCGGCCCCTCCTCGAAGGCGCTCTGCACCAGCATCAGACCGGTCACGGCCAGGGCGACCACCCCGTACGGCTCCCAGCGGACCAGCAGTGCGCCGACCCCGCCGTCGCCGATGATCCCGGTGGACACCCGGGTCAGGGCGTCCTGCAGGCCGTAGAGCATCCCGGCGGCGGTGGCCAGCAGCGGCGGCTCCTCGAACAGCGGCAGATGGCGGGCGAAGGCGATCAGGACCAGCGACAGGCCGACGATCAGGCCGATGACCACCCATTGGCGGAAGACGCCCGTGTCCGCCGTCCCGGCACGGGGGCGGCCCGCGAGCGTGAACGCCGCGACACCGCCACCCAGCAGGAGCACGCCCGCCCAGCCGGACACTCCGATGCGCTGGCCGCTCAGGCGGCGTGCCAGCGCGAAGGCGAACAGCAGGTTGGTCGCCAGCAGGGGTTCGACCTGGGACAGATCGCCCGCGGCGAGGGCGAGGGCGCCGAGCACCTGGCCCGCCACCATGCAGCCGATCCCGCCGAGCCAGAGACCGTTGCGTGCGAGGTCCCACAGGATCCGGAAGCGCAGGACGTCACCGGCGGGCGCTCGCTCGGCAGCGTGCTGCTGCAGCACGAAGCCGATACCGAGCAGGCAGGCCGCGGACAGGCCGAACACGTACACCATGACATCGATGGTTGCCCATTCCCGGCCCGGCGATCGCGTACGCGCGCCGACTGCGGCGTCCGGGTCGTCCCGGCGGTGCCACCGGCGGGCCCCGCGCCCCGACGGTGATCTCCAGTCGTGGTGCCACGTCGGTCGGGGCTCTGGACGATGCCTCGGCGCCGGTCACCCTTTGCGACCTCCCGCAGGTCACTCCATCGGTCGCGATCCGCATGGCGGACCGGCTCACCGCGGCCGGGCTCCCCCGACCGGCAGCCCGCCGTCGAGCGGCCGCCGGGTTCAGCGGTGAGCGGAGAGCATGGTCACGACCGTGGCCGGCGCCCTGGCCGCACCGTCGAAGGAAGTGCCTTCAGATGTGCAGCTCGGGCGGAAATCCGGTCCAGCGCAGTTCGTCGGGCAGATGGCGCATGTCGTTGGAGAGGAGGACCGACGCGGGACGACCGGGTGCGTAGCGGATCACGGTGAGTGCGGCGTTGCCGTGGTTGAGGCCGAGCCAGCGCCACTTCGGGGCATGCATGGCGTCGCGGACGAGCCAGGCGACGAGGAAGTTGTGGGTGACGACCAGTTCGTGCCGGTCCTCTTCCCCGGCCACCGGCCCGGTGAACAGCTCCAGCGCCCGGCGGGCCAGGAGTGGGCCGTGCGTGCGTTCCTCGGCGGTGGCGCCGGCTAGGAAGCCGAGGTAGAAGTCTGCTGCATCGTCGGGGAGTTCGTCTGCTTCCGGCACGTGGGGAACGTAGTCACCGGCCACGTCCGTGCGGTTGAGGGGTACGTTCGGGAGGTGCCCGGCGATGAGGCGCGCCGTCTGTTCCGCGCGCGGCAGCGGACCGTGGTGCACAGCCGTGAGGGGGATGTCCCGGAGGCGTCGGCCGAGCAGTGTGGCCTGGCGTCGGCCGGCCTCGGTCAGCGTGGTCTCGTCGGGCGATGCCTCGCCGTGCCGGACGAGATAGAGGTAACGGGTGGCCGAGGGCCCGCTCGGCGTGGTCCCGGAAGACGTTGTGGCCGTGCCGGTCATCTCGGACTCCTCTGCGCCCACTGGTGATCTTGTGCTTCCATGGACGCCGCCTCCCCGCTTGCCAGTTCCCTCCACGCACCATCCTGTTCCGTGGCCCCTGGGCCCCTCGGCGGGACGTCAGAGCTCGGCCGCCACGGTCAGCCCCTCCAGAACCGCTTCCTCCACCGTGCGAGGAGCGACGCAGTCGCCGACGGTGAAGACGCGGTCGGCCGGGACGCCGAGGGCGGCGGGGTCGAGGTCGTTGACCGGGTCGTGCCCCTGTGCGAGGACGGTGCCGGCGATGCCTTCGAGCAGCACCGGCTCCTCGGTGAGGGTGTGCTGGAGGTACACGGTGTCGGTGTCGGCGCCGTAGAGCCGCACGTTGGGCACGATGTCGACGCGTGCCCGTGCCGCCTGGGCCAGCATGGCGGTGCGTACGTACTGCTGCAGGTGCTCACCGGCCGCGAAACCCGTGACGCACAGCGTCACCTTCCTGCCCCGGCCCGCCAGTTGGAGGGCGACGCCCAGGCCGATCCAGTCGCCGCGCCAGTCCGCCACCACGATCCGTCCGCGTGGCACCTCTCCGCCGCGGATCACCGTCCACGCGTCGAGCACCACGGGGTCGTCGATCAACTCCAGCCGGGGGCGGCGGGGGCGTGCGCCGGTCGCGAGCACCACGGTGTCCGGCGACGCGGCGGCGAGGGCCGCGCCGTCCACCGAGGAGCCGACGAGGATGCGGGCCCCGGCGCGTCGGGCCTCACCCTCCAGATTGGTGACCACACCTCCGAACTCGGCGCGCCCAGGAAGCAGTTGGGCGAGGAGCGCCTGTCCGCCGACGCGTCGCCCGGCCTCGTGCAGTTCCACTTCGTGACCGCGCGCCGCGGCCACGGCCGCTGCCTTCAGGCCGGCGGGTCCGCCGCCGACGACGAGCACCTTCTTGCGCCGTCCGACGGTCGGCAGGACTCCGAAGCGGCGCTCGCGGCCGGTCTCCGGGTGCTGGATGCAGGAGATCGGGTAGCCGAGCTGGAAGTGGCCGATGCAGGCCTGGTTGCAGCCGATGCAGGCGCGGATCTCCTCGGTGCGGCCGTCCGCGGCCTTGGCCGGCAGGTCCGGATCACAGATGAGGGCCCTGGTCATCGCGCAGGCGTCCGCCTGACCGCTCGCGACGATCTGCTCGGCTTCCTGCGGCTGGTTGATCCGCCCGGCCACCATCACGGGGACACCGACGACGGCGCGCACCCTGGCGGCGAGCGGGGCGGTGTAGCCGGCGGGCTGGAACATGGGCGGCGCGATGTGCTGGGCCCCGGACAGGCTGGAGGAACTGCCCGCACACACCGAGACGTAGTCGACGAGTCCCTCGGCGTCGAGGGCGGAAACGGACTTCAGGACCAGCTCGCCGCTGAGGCCGTCGTGGTTCAGTTCGTCGCCGGAGATGCGCAGGCCGACCACAAAGCCGTCTCCTCCCGCCGTCCGGGCGCTCAGCAGTGCCTCGCGCAGGAAACGCAGCCGGCCCTGCTCGTCGCCGCCCCAACGGTCGGTGCGGACGTTGACCTCGGGGTTGAGGAACTGCGCCGGCAGGTAGCCGTGGCTGGCGACGATCTCCACTCCGTCGAGCCCGGCCCGGCGCAGCCGGTGGGCTGCCCGGCCGTAGCCGTCGAGGACTTCGCGGATCTCCGCCTCGGTCATGGCGCGCGGCATGACGTGGAAGCGTTCGCTCGGTGTGGCCGAGGGCGCCCAGGCGACCGGGGCGCTGCCGTCCGCGGACTCCAGGATCTCCCTGCCGGGGTGGAAGAGCTGGCCGAAGACCTTCGCTCCGTGCCGCTGTACCGATTGCGCGAGCCCGGCGTAGCCGGGGACACATGCGTCGTCCGTGGCCATGAGCACATGGGTCGTGTAACGCGCTGATTCGTGCACGCCCGAGACCTGGAGCACGATCAGGCCGGCACCGCCCTTCGCGCGGGCCTCGTGGTAGGCGATCAGCTCATCGGTGACCTTTCCGTCCCTGACCAGGACCGTGTCGTGGCCCGAGGACAGGATCCGGTTGCGCAGGGTCGCCCCGCCTATCCGCAAGGGGCTGAACAGGTGCGGGAACCGTACTCCCATGGAATGCCCTCCCTGTGGGCCTAGGCGCGCACGCCGAGCAGGACGCGCGCGGTGCCGAGCATCACCTCGGCATAACGTCCGGCGGTGAGCCCGGACCCCGACGCCACCGCCATCTCGCAGCCGTCGACCAGGGCCATCAGCGACCCGATGGCGAGGTCGGCCGGGACGGCGGGTTCGAACTCCCCGCTTGCCAGGCCTTGTTGGACGATCTCGCGGATCAGCGCCTGCCACTCGGCATGGACCCGGCGCACCCCGTCGCGCAGTTCCTCGCGGCGGGAAGCGCTCGCGCAGAACTCGGTCCAGGTGGCGCAGCGCCGAGCGAGGGTGGGATCGCTGGTGAGCGCGGTGACGAGCAGTTCGAAGCGGCGCCATGCACTGGTCGCGTCCGCGGCCGCCGTCCGCCAGCGCCCGATCAGATCGTCGATCGACCAGGCGAAGGCTTTGCGGAAGAGGGCGTCACGGGTTTCGAAGTGGTGCTGCAGCGCCCCGATGGACACACCGGACGTCGTCGCGACGTCCCTCAACCGGCCCGCGTCGAAGCCGCGTTCGGCCAGGACCTCGGCCGCGGCCCGCAGGATGCGGTCCCTCTGCTCGTCCACTGTCGCTCCCCCCACTCGCCGCGGTCTCGCCGCCCTCCTGCCGTCCAATAATAACGCATTATTGTGACGCCCAACACAGTGCCGCGTGTCCCTCTCGATCGAGCAGGGCGATCGCCGTGCACCCCCGGGCAGCACTCCCCCGAGCCGCGCAAGCCCCTCACCCTTGACGCCGTCTTCGCCAGCCTGGTCGTCCTGTTGGAACCCGCCCTGCCCCACTGCGCCACCGCCTGGCGGGCGTCCCCCGGACCACGCCCAGGGGCCGGCGGTGCCGCCTCACCGCCCCGGGGACCAGCCACCGCAGTCCGCGCGGCGGCGGGCCCTGCATGCGCGGTCGGTGTACCTCTGGCAGCCTGGGAGATGTGAGCGTCACCTGGGACATACGCCGGGCGGGGCCGGCGGAGTCCGCCCACAGCGTCCTGCTGATTCCCGGCGGCATGTGCACCGCCGAGGCCTATGCGGACCTCATGGCCGAGAAGGCCCTGGCGGGCATCCGCCTGGTGGCCGTGACCCAGCCCGGTTTCGGGCCCACGCGACCGCCCGACGACGTCAGCATGGAGAACTACGCCCGCCTCCTCGCCGACGTCACGGCCCGCGAACGCTGCGACGTCGTCGCGGGCCACAGCCTGGGCGCGAACGTGGCCCTGGAAATGGCGGCCGCCGGCCTGTTCAAGGGCCCCTTGGTACTGCTCTCCCCCACCTTCTCCCGCGGCGACGAGGCGAAGGCGCTGACCGTGCTGAACACGCTCGGGCGGGTGCCGGGACTCGGCCCTCTCGCGTGGAGCGGCATGCTCAAGATGGTGCCCCGGGCCATGCGCGGCAGCCTGCCGCCCCGCCAAGGAGCGATCGTGGAGCGGGCGATGGCCCACAACGACGCGGCCGTCTGCCGACGGATGGTGCGCGAGTACTACAGGTATCTGGACCGGTATCCCTCTTTGGTGCCCCGGTTGTGCGAGGCCCGCGTTCCGACCTGGGTGGTGCGCGGTGAGCACGACGAGATCGGCCTCACCGAAGGCGAGCAGCGGGGTCTGGACGCCTGCCCGCACGTGAGGTACGTGACCGTGCCCGAGGCGGGTCACCTCTTCCCCGTCGAGCAGCCCGCACGGGTCGCCGACATCCTGCTGGAGGCGATCGCGGCGAGCCGCTGACCGCCCACCCGGGCCCGGAAGGGCCGACCGACCGCACACGAGGCGAGCCCTCTCGGCCCGGCGCCGCTTGACCTTGACACAGTGACAAGCCCTTCACTGTGGCCGAGGAGGTGGTCCCATGACCATGCCGAAACAGGACACCGTGCGGCGGGTCCTCCAGGGCCTTGAGAACAACAGCTCGTCGATCCGGCTGCAGTCGGCGCTGGCGGTCGGCACGGCCCCTGACCCGGCGTTCATCGGCAGGCTCGTCGAACGGTGCGCGATCGAGCCCGAGTTCTACGTACGCGAGATGCTGACGTGGGCACTGACCCGGCACCCGGCATCGCTGACGGTCCCGGTGCTGGTCGACGAAGTCCGCTCGGGGCGTGGGCAGGCACGGAGCCAGGCGCTGCACACGCTGTCCAAGATCGGGGACCGGCAGGCGTGGCCCGTGGTCACACCGGCGCTGCTGTCCGACGCCGACGACGAGGTGGCCCGGAGCGCCTGGCGGGCAGCGGTCGTACTCGTGCCCGACGGGGAGGAGCACGGGTTGGCCGTACTGTTGGCGGCACAGCTCGGGCGCGGCGAACGCGAGACGCAGCTGAGCCTCAGCCGGGCGCTGATCGCGCTCGGAGAGGTGATGCTGCCGGTACTGGGCGCCGCGACGACGGATCCCGACCCGGGCGTGCGCGCACACGCGATGGCCACGGAACGGCTGTGGCACGACCCGGATGCCGGTTTCGGGTTCGCGATCGAGGAGGCGAAGCGCGTCGTGGCGCTCGGCGGGGCCGGACACGGAGGGCGGTAGGCAGTGCTGATCGGCGATGTCGCGCGGCGGTCCGGGGTCAGCGCCCGCATGCTCAGGCATTACGAATCGCTCGGCCTGGTGCGGCCGACGGGTCGTACCGGCTCCGGCTACCGGGAGTACTCCAGCGACGACATCCGCCGCATCTTCCACATCGAGAGCCTGCGGTCACTGGGGCTGTCGCTGCGCGACGTCGGGCGTGCGCTCGACGATCCGGGCTTCGCGCCGGGGGAGCTCGTCGACGACCTCATCCGGCAGACGCAGGACCGCATCGCGGCGGAGAGGGAACTGCTCACGCGACTGCGCCGGATCGGCGCGGCGGAGCCCGGAGACTGGGAGGACGTCCTTCAAACAGTGGCGCTCCTCCAGGCGTTGGGGTCGAAGAGCGCGGGGGCGCGGCAGCGGGCGGCGCTGGCCGCGGGCGCGGAGGCTCCCGTGCCGGTGGAAGCACTGGTCGAGGCGGTGCTGCGCGAGTCGGACCCGAACGTCGCCGGAGCCCTGCGATGGGCGCTGGCGCAATCGGGCGCGGACGGGCTCGACCTGCTGGCGCGAGGTCTCTCCTCACCCCTTGCCGAGGTGCGTGAGCGTGCCGTCCGGTCCATCGCCGAGATGGCGGACGGCGAGGCGACCGCACTGCTGCGGCACGCCCTCGACAACCCCGACATCGTGGTGCGCAGGAACGCGGCCCTGGCGCTAGGGGCACGCGGCCTGGCCGACGCGGTCCCGACACTCATCGGCATGATCGTCGACGGGAGCAACGACACCGAGGCAGCCGACATGTTGAGCACGCTGGCGAGTGACCCCGCGGCGGCGGATCACATCGCTACCGGGCTCCTCGACCGCCTCGCCGACGACACCACGGCAGCATCCGCACGCGGACGGCTGACACAAGCGCTGGCGGACATCCCGGGGGCCACGACATCCCGTGCCCTCGCGGAACTCTCCCATGACCCCGACCGCGCGGTCGCGCTCACCGCGACCTACCTCCTCGAGCGACGCGGCACGCGACAGCCGGACGACATCAGGTGAGGCGACCGTTCTCCGCAACTTTTCCTACACTCGCCGGATGAACAACTACACATGCACCCAGTGCGGAACCGTCGGCCTGATGGACGGTTTCATCGAGGACGCCGGCGAGCATTCACGCGGCTACGCGCGGTGGATCGAGGGCGCGTTGGAACGGGGAATCCTGGGGGGTGCCAAGCGGATGGGGCGGCCCAGGCGGCAGATAGAGGCGTATCGCTGCCCCAAGTGCGGGCACCTTGAGCTGTTCGCCACGGGAGAGGTGTAGGGGCGACGCCCGCCGCCGTCACGGGGCTGGGCGAACGGCCGTCGCACCGGTCACCGGCTGCCCTTCCCGAACAGCGCGAGCTGGTCCTTGACCCAGGGGTCGAAGACGGCGAGCCGCTGGGTGGACGACGGGTAGAAGGCCGCCAGCTGGTCCTCGATCCACGGGTCTGTGGGCCGGCGGCCGGCATGGCTGCGGTCGGCCGAGTGCTCAGCGCCGCCCGGAGCGGCGGCCGCGTGGTGGGCGGGCGTCTGAGAGGTGGTGGCTGTCGCGGGACCGCCGCCGATCGCCATGGCGGCCGCGGCGAGCGCCGTGGAAGCGCCGACGATCGCTGTCCGTCCGGTCATCTGCATGATCTTCTCCTCCTTGCCATGCCCGCGTCGCCCTGTCCGTCCCGGCGGGACACCGGATGACGCGGACCCCGGTGATGGTCCGGGCGCGGTCAGACGGCGCGCGTACCCGCTCCTGTCACCCGGCACACCCACCGGGACAATCCGGACATCAAGGGATATTTCTGTGCAAATGTCACCTCGCTCGTCGTGTCAGCCGCTCACCCTGTGCAGCGTTGCGGGTCATCGGGCCAGGCAGGAGCCGCATCGCGGACGCACCCGAACCTCGGGCTACTTCGTCCGGTCGCGGGTCGTCCGGTGGCGGGTCTGTCTCACCTCTCGGTCGATGGCCCAGGCGTCGGCGACCGGCCCGAGGTGGCCGAGCTTGTCGGGGTTGATCACGGTGCGGATGGTCTGGATCTGCCCGTCGAGCACCTCGAGGGCCAGGACGTGGAGCACCTTGCCGTCCCGGTCGCGGAAGATCGCTCCCGGCTGGCCGTTGACCTCGTGCAGCTCGAAACGCACGTCGACCCGGGCCAGGAGGGGGAAGACGGCGGCGAGCAGCCGGGCCACGTTCTCGGCACCGACGACGGCACGGGCCAGCTGGGGCGCCTTGCCGCCGCCGTCCCCGACCATCGACACGTCGGCGGCGAGAAGATCCCGCAGGCCGACGACATCACCTTCGCGGAGGGCGTGGAAGAACCGCGACGCCAGCTCCTGCCGTTCCTGACGGTCCGCTTCGAACCGGGGCCGTCCGTCCTGCATGTGCCGCCGCGCCCGTACCAGCAGCTGCCGGCAGGCCGACTCCGACCGCCCGACCGCCGCGGCGACCTCGTCGAAGCCGAAGCCGAACACCTCCCGCAGCACGAACACCGACCGCTCCAGCGGGCTGAGCCGCTCAAGAAGCAGCAGTGCCGCCATCGACACCGAGTCGGCCAGCTCCGCCGAACGCGCCGGGTCCTGATAGGGATCGGCGAGCAGCGGCTCGGGGAACCACGGCCCCACGTACTCCTCCCGCCTCATCCGTGCGGACCGCAGTACGTCGATCGAGATCCGCGTCACCGTGGCGGAGAGGAAGGCCTTGGTCGACGTCGGCCGGGTCGCCGAGCCGTCGAAGCGCAGCCAGGTCTCCTGTACGGCGTCCTCGGCCTCACCCACGCTGCCCAGAATCCGGTAGGCGATCGAGAACAGCAGCGGCCGCAGCTCCTCGAACTCCTCGACTTTGCTCACGCCGACCCCCTGCGGTTCTTCCGCCCGGCCGGCTCGTCGGCGCGGGCATCTTCTGGTCATGATCATCCGGTCGGCCGGCGGTGCGCGGCAAGGCCCCGGGGCCCGCGGAGGCGCCCCGGGCCGGACCCCGGTCGCCGGTCAGTGGAACTGCCCGACCTCATAGTCGCCCGCCGGCTGCTGGGCGATGATGTTCAACCGGTTCACCGAGTTCATGAAGGACACCAGGAACACCAGTGCGGTGAGCTGTTCCTCGTCGTAGTGCTCGGCGGCTCGCGCCCACAGCTCGTCGCTGACACCGGTGGCCGCGTCCGCGACCCGGGTCCCCTGCTCCGCCAGCTCCAGCGCGACGCGCTCGGCCTCGGTGAAGACCGTGGCCTCCCGCCACGCCGCGACCAGGTGCAGCCGCACGGAGGTCTCCCCCGCGGCGGCGGCCTCCTTAGTGTGCATGTCGATGCAGACCGCGCAGCCGTTGATCTGGCTCACGCGCAGCGCCACCAGCTCCTGGGTCGCGGCGGGCAGCGGCGAGTCCTTCAGAGCCTTGCCCGCCGACATGAAGTACTTGAGGGCCTTGCCGGCGGTCGGGCTGGCGAAGTAGTTCAGTCGCGCGTCCATCGTGTTCCTCCGGGGTCGTCAGTGGCTACACCCCTGAGACGAGATGGCCCGACGCCCTGTGACACGGATGCATGTGACCCCGGTCACCTCAACGGGCCGGAGTCCCTCACTGTCTGGTGCACGGCCGGTGAGCCGGCGGGCAGGCGTCGGGGGGCGCTGCGGTAGGTGGAGATGCCCAGGGCGAGCATCCACTAGCTGAACAGCGCGCCCATGAGGGCGGTCGTACCCCAGCCGTTCGCCGCGTAGAAATGCGCGGGCGTGTTGCCGAAGAACAGGGACGGCACGAAGGCCAGGTCGACCCCGGCCAGGACGACGGCGGAGCGCGCGGTCCAGCGTGGCAGCAGCTTCGTACGGGAGATTCCGTAGCCCACGGTGGTCAGGAAGAGCGCGAGCAGGAGGCGGCCGATCGTCCCGTAGAGGATGTAGGTGCCGCTGACCGTGATGGTCGGGTCGATCGGGTGGTCGGCGGCGATGACCGCGCCCGCTTCCAGCCCGCTGGAGACCAGGGTGAGCGTCGTGTAGACCGGGCCGATGGCGAAGGCCAGGGTGCCGACCCATTCGCGGGTGGGATCCACCCTCCTGACCAGTTCGCGGAAGGCCGTCACGAACACGATCAGGAAGGCCGGCGCGAAGATGCCGATCAGAAGCCTGGCCAGGACGTTGGAGTCCGGCGGCGGGCCCGAGTAGAGGAAGTACAGGGGCACTTCGACGATGAAGGCGGCTGCGGTGGCGATGCCGGCCAGGCCTGTCAGGCGCCTGGCGATGGTTTCGTTCGTGGCTGTCCCCCTGGGGTTCGTGTGGGTTCCCCGTCGGTTCGTCGCCTACGGCGTACGGTCCGCCGGTCGAGCCTGCCTGCGCTCACGGCGGTCGTGTCCATGGCACGGGTGCGGTCGCCCGCCCGCAACCGGGATCACCCGAGGGTGTTCCAGAACGTGCAGTGATGGCGCGTCGCCACCGCCCGCGTGGGGACGATGTGGTCCGGCGCCAGGGACAGCACCGTCTGCCGGGGCCAGTGCGGCGACGACGGGCCGTTCGGGTCGGCGGTGCGGGCGAAACGGGTCCAGTAGTCGATCATGGTGTCGGCCAGCCGGTGCTGTGCCGCGGTCAGGTCGCGAGGACGGCCGCCCGGGTCGAAGAGGTACGGCAGTTCGCTCGCGTGCGGCGCGCCGAGCGGGAACGGCGGCGTGCCCGGAGTGAGCGGCGGGGCGTGCTCGTCGGCGAACTCGTAGCACCAGACGGGCACATGGGCGGCGAGCAGACCGCCGGTGCGTGCCGTCGGGCAGGCGAAGTCCGCGTCGCCGATGACCGCGCCGAACACCGGGCCGCCGTCGGTGCGGTGCACCGGGTACTCGCGGACGATCGCCCTCACCTGCCCCGGCGGGGGGGAAGAAGCCGGCACCGCCGCCGGGCCAGCTGTCCGCAGTGACGCGATGACCGGCCTGGACGATCCCGGCGGCCCAGCCGTTGCCCTCGTCGTGATCGTGCCCGATCAGCACCGGGACTCGGTGGAAGTGGCCGGTGGCGACGGCCACCGCGGGGTCGCTCGGCAGCAACGGGGTGGCACGAGCGGGCTGTTGATCCGCGTCCTGGGCCCTGAGCAGACGGGAGACGTGCACGCGCCGCAGGCAGGCCAGGACGTCACGGGCCGAGCCGCAGCCGACCCTGGCCGCGAAGTCCGCACCCGCGGTACGCGCCGTGGCCAGAAGGACGGACGACGGGGCGAAGGGCCGGTCGGGGCGGCCTGTGCACGGGCCGCTCTGGATGATCGCCCGGTCGAAGAGCCCCGCGGCGGCGGGCGAGGCGAGCTGGGCGCAGACGCTGTAGCCGCCCGCCGACTCGCCGGCCAGCGTCACATTGCGCGCATCGCCGCCGAAGGCACTCGTCCAGGCGCGTGAGCGAGGGCCCCGGCGCCCGCTGCTGCCCCGCGACCTCCTCCCGCGCGGCGTCCTCCTCCGCGTCCGGCCGGAACGCCCGCAGCATCAGGCGCAGCTCGCCCAGCGCGGACCGGGCGCCCGTCTCGATGGCCCGCAGCGCCTCGCGTGCCTGATCCGGCCGGTCGTGAACACATCGTCGGCGGCGCCCGCCTGAATGACCATCACCGACAGCGTGTGCGCCACCACGTCGTGCACCTCGCGCGCGATGCGCGCACGCTCCTCCACCACGGCTCGGCGCATCTCCGCCCTCGTCCGCTCCTGCTGCGCCCTGCGCCATTGCCCCGCCGTCCACGCCAGGACCACCGTCAGCAGATACACCGCCAGACCCGCGGGGCCGCCTGCCTCGAACGCCACCGGCGCAGGCAGGCACATCGCCGCGAGCGCCCGCGCCGCCACCCGCCGCGGGCTGGTGGCCGACAGCACGCACAACGTGATCTGCGCCGCGAGCAGCGCCCCCGTCAAGGTCACCGCGGGCAGCAGTGCCCACACCGCGATCCCCGTCACCGTGTCGGCGGCCAGTACGGTCAGCGGGGCGCGCGTCTGCCACCTCAGGGCGCAGACCTGTGCGAGGACCAGAGCCATGGCCACGTGCAGTCGACTGGCGTCCTCCGCACCGGCGACGAGCACCGGGGTGCCGAGCACGGCGAGCACCAGACCGGCCGACCCCCACCACAGCGCCCGGGCCGTCCGGGGCGACAGCTCACCCCGCGCGTCCGCGCCGGACGCGTCGTGCCGCTGCTCACTGCTGCGCTCCACGCCACGACCTTATCCAGCGGCGTACGGGGGCGCGGCCGAAGCGGAGCTCCCGGAGGCGGAGGTGGCGCTGTGACGGTGAACGTGTGCGACGGGGGGCGTCCGTGGTCAGGGCCGCTGCCGCACGACCGACGGTGAGATGGGCGTATCCCTCACCCTCGCGTGGCGCCCGGGTCCAGGACCGGGAGGTGAAGGTGCCGTGTCTGCCCAGGGACAGCGCGGAACGGCGGTGCCGTTGGCCAACGAGCCGGCCCTGATTCCGGTCGTCGGTGATCGGGCGGCCCGGCTGGTCAGGGCTGGGCCTCCCCGGGTTTCCAACCCCACACCGTGAGCATGCCGGCCGACAGCGCGGCGCAGTCCTCGGAGTCCAGGTAGCGGACCGCCTCATCGACAGCGGCCGCGTCGACCAGTCCGGTGTCGAGCATCGCCGCTCGGCTCCGCTCCCAGGTGTCCGCCCAGAACCGGCTGATGGGACTGCCCGGCAGCAGCGCAGGCACATGCATCTCGGCGGCGACGGGCCTGAGTCCAGCCTCATGCAACAGGTGGGGATAGGACGGCACCCAGGAGACATCCGTGCCGATGGTGGCCCGCAGCCCCTGCCACATGGCCCGCATCACCGCGGTGTACGGCGTACTCGGGGTCCGGTCGCTCGTCAGGTCGACCGCGTCGCTGAGGACCAGGACGCCGCCCGGTTCGACGAGTTCGGCCAGGGCCGTGACGAGGCGGCGGTGCTCGGGCAGGTGCATCAGCACGAAGCGGGCATGGACGAGCCGGAACCGCTCGGAGACGAAACCAGCAGCGGTGACGTCGGCCTCGCGCACATCGAGACCGGGCACGGGCCGCTCGGTGAGAAAGCGTGCGTCACGGTCCACGGCGACCACGCTCGCCACCTCGCACTCCCCCAGCAGCCGGCGCGACACGGTGCCGGTGCCCGCACCCACATCCAGGCAGCGCCATCCCGGGCCGACCCCGAGGGACCTCAGCCGGGCCAGGGTGATGTCGTCGTAGGCGAGCGCGCCGTAGTCGATGCGCTCGCCCTCACCCACCTGATCCGGGCGGAAGACGGCCTCGCCGTAACGTCCACCGCCCGGCGCGCCCGCGTCCCCGGCGGCGATCACAGCGCCGCCGCCATCACACCGAGGGGGCCGTCGAGCCGGTCGCACCCGGGGCGCAGGCCGGACGCGGGCACCGTCGGACGGATCAGCCGGCCGGACGCGGGCACCGTCGGACCGTTCAGCCCGGCGGACAGGGACCGAGCCGGATCAGCGAGCGGGTCCCCGCCGTAC
This sequence comes from Streptomyces sp. NPDC036813, assembly GCF_055609245.1. Taxonomy (NCBI): domain Bacteria; kingdom Bacillati; phylum Actinomycetota; class Actinomycetes; order Kitasatosporales; family Streptomycetaceae; genus Streptomyces; species Streptomyces sp. NPDC036813. Next base: position 132,050 of record NZ_JBVJPV010000006.1, read on the forward strand.
GAGTTCGTCACCGGACCTCCATACGCGGTGAGACGGGAGCGGACGGCCCGTCCCGAGACCGCCCGCCACCGATCCTCCACCAGCAGCCGCCCCCACGATCGAGGCGCGCCGCGCCGCCAAGGCGTTCTTCGGCAGGCTCCCGCCTTCACCGGCGGCGGCGCGCGTCTCGGCAGGCGCGGAAAAGATGTCGATCACAACTATTGACGAGCACAATGATTGTCCATAGCTTCGAATACGACGCCGCTCGCCACCGTCATCCGCACCGCACCGCTGCGGCGCATGTGTTGCGGCACCCTGCTGCGCCGCGCTGCTGCGGCGAGCCGGTGGCCGCCGTTCCGACCGAAAGGCACCCGCTCATGCCCCCCATCGATCTCACCGGCAAGGTCGCCGTCGTCACCGGCAGCGGCCGTGGTCTCGGCCTCGCCTACGCCCGGGCGCTGGCCGCCCGAGGCGCCGCCGTCGTCGTCAACGACATCGACGAAGCCGTCGCCGACCAGGCCGTGAAGTCCCTCACCGAGGCCGGCGGTACCGCCGTCGCCGAGGTCTCCGCCGTCGGCACGACCGAGGCCGCCGACCGCCTGGTGAACCGTGCCGTCGAGGAGTTCGGCCGACTCGACGTGCTGGTCACCAACGCCGGCATCCTGCGCGACAAGGTGCTGTGGAAGATGACCGACGACGACTTCGACGCCGTCGTCACCACGCATCTCAAGGGCACCTTCACCTGCGCCCGAGCCGCCGCCGTCCGCATGCGGGAGCAGGGCGAGGGCGGCAGCCTGATCCTGGTCGGCTCCCCGGCCGGGCAGCGCGGCAACTTCGGGCAGACCAACTACGCCGCCGCCAAGGCGGGCATCGCCGCCATGGCGCGTACCTGGTCGATGGAGCTGGCCCGCGCGCAGATCACCGTCAACGCGATCGTGCCGGTCGCCGCCACCGCCATGACCGAGACCATCCCCGCCTTCGCCCCCTACGTCGAGGCCCTGAAACAGGGCGAGGCGCTGCCCTCCTTCCTGCGCGCAGGCGAGGGGTTCGGCACCCCCGAGGACTGTGCGGCGCTGGTCCCCTTCCTCGCCTCCGAGCACGCCCGCTCCGTGACCGGCCAGTGCATCGGCATCGGCGGCGACAAGGTCGCCCTGTGGTCGCACCCGCAGGAGATCCGCGCCGCCTACGCCGACGGCGGCTGGAGCCCCGAGGCCCTGGCCGACGCCTGGCCCACCTCCGTCGGCGCCGAACTCCAGACGGTCGGCATCCCCGCACCCCGGCTGCCGGAGGCCTGATGGACCTCGAACAGCTCACCGCGATCGATGTCCACACCCACGCCGAGGTCTCCTCGAAGGGCCACGCCTCCCTGGACGAGGACCTGCACGCCGCCTCCGCCGCCTACTTCAAGGTGGCGGGCGAGCGGAAGCCCACCCTTCAGGAGACGGCCGCCTATTACCGCGAGCGCCGGATGGCCGCCGTCATCTTCACGGTGGACGCCGAGTCCGCCACCGGCACGCCGCCGGTGCCCAACGAGGAGGTCGCCGAGGCCGCCGCCGAAAACGCCGACGTGCTCATCCCGTTCGCCTCCGTCGACCCCTTCCGCGGCAGGGCGGGCGTGAAGCAGGCCCGGCGACTGGTCGAGGAGTACGGGGTCAAGGGCTTCAAGTTCCACCCCAGCATCCAGGGCTTCTTCCCCGACGACCGCCCGGTGGCGTACGGCCTGTACGAGGTGATGGAGGAGACGGGGACGATCGCGCTGTTCCACACCGGGCAGACCGGCATCGGCGCCGGCGTGCCGGGCGGCGGAGGGATCCGGCTCAAGTACTCCAACCCCCTTCATGTCGACGACGTGGCCGCGGACTTCCCTCATCTGAAGATCATCCTGGCCCATCCGTCCTTCCCCTGGCAGGACGAGGCGCTCGCCGTCGCCACGCACAAACCTGGCGTGCACATCGACCTGTCCGGCTGGTCACCGAAGTACTTCCCGCCGCAGCTCGTGCAGTACGCCAACACGCTGCTGCAGGACAAGGTGCTCTTCGGCTCCGACTTCCCCGTCCTGACCCCCGACCGCTGGCTTGCCGACTTCGCGAAGCTGCCGGTCAAGGACGAGGTCCGGCCGAAGATCCTCAAGGAGAACGCCGCCCGCCTGCTCGGGCTGACGACACCGTAAGGGGCGCGACGATGCGCAACACCGGACTCGGTTCCTGGCCCGCACGCCGGGCGCGCAAGACCCCGCACCGCACCGCGCTGATCCACGGCGGCGCCCGGATCAGCTACGCCGAACTGCACCGGCGTGCCACCCGGCTGGCACATGCCCTGCGCGCGCAGGGCGTGCGGCGCGGTGACCGGATCGCCTACCTCGGCCCCAACCATCCCGCCTATCTGGAGACCCTGTTCGCCGCCGGTGCCCTCGGTGCCGTCTTCGTGCCGCTCAACACCCGCCTCGCCGGGCCGGAGATCGCCTACCAGCTCACCGACTCCGGAGCCGGGCTCCTCGTCCACGCGCCGTCGTCGGCCGCCCTGGTCGCGGCACTGCCGGACACCACCGCAGTACGCGCCCGCGTCCAGGTGGGCCAGGAGTACGAGGAGTTGCTGGCATCCGGCGACGACGAGCCGATCGACCAGCCCGTCGCCCTCGATGACACCTGCATCATCATGTACACCTCCGGCACGACGGGGCGCCCCAAGGGTGCCATGCTCACGCACGGAAACCTCACCTGGAACGCCTTCGACGTGCTCGTCGACTTCGACCTGACCGCCGACGAACGGGCCCTGGTCTCGGCGCCGTTGTTCCACACGGCTGCGCTGAACATGCTCGCCCTGCCGGTGCTGCTGAAGGGCGGCGCCTGCGTCCTGGCCGAGGGCTTCGAACCGACGGCGACCCTGGACCTGATCGAGGAAGAGGGCATCACCTTCATGTTCGGGGTGCCCACGATGTTCGAGCAGCTGGCCCGTCATCCGCGCTGGCCCGACGCAGACCTGTCCACCGTGCGCCTGCTGACGTGCGGCGGCGCCCCGGCCCCCACCTCGCTCCTCACCGCCTACCAGGAACGCGGCCTGACCTTCCTCCAGGGCTACGGGATGACCGAGGCCTCCCCCGGCGTGCTCTCGCTGGACGCCGAGCACGCGCCGAGCAAGACGGGTTCCGCCGGGGTGCCGCACTTCTTCTGCGACGTCCGCGTCGTCCGGCCCGATCTCACCCCGGCCGGCACCGGCGAGACGGGCGAGGTCCTGGTGAGCGGTCCCCACGTCATGGCCGGTTACTGGGGTCTGCCCGAGGAGACGGCGGCCTCCTTCACCGAGGGCTGGTTCCGCAGCGGGGACGCCGCCCACGTCGACGAGGACGGTTACGTCTACGTCGTCGACCGCATCAAGGACATGATCATCTCCGGTGGGGAGAACGTGTACCCCGCCGAGGTCGAGGACCTGCTCCTCGCCCACCCTGGCGTGGCCGAGGCAGCCGTCATCGGTGTCCCCGACGCCACCTGGGGCGAGGTGCCCCGCGCGGTCGTGGTGCCCCGGGAAGGCGTCCCGCTCGATCCCGGCGACGTGCTCGCCTCTCTGGCCGGCCGTCTCGCCAAGTACAAGATCCCCAAGTCGGTCGTCGTCGTGGGCGAACTGCCCCGCACCGCGTCCGGAAAGCTCCTCAAGTCCCGGGTGCGCGCCCGGTACGGCACCCCTCTTCCCGGGCCCTTCCCCGCATCCCTCCCCGGAGTCCACAGCGAACTCCCCACCGTGCTCCGCCCCGAAAGGAACGGCTCATGAGCATCACCGTCAACGGCCTGGACGCCCTCAGGAAGCTGGCCGGCAGCGACCTCGGCACCAGTGCATGGATCGACGCCACCCAGGAGCGCATCGACACCTTCGCCGACGCCACGGATGATCACCAGTGGATCCACGTCGACCCGGTCCGGGCGAAGGACGGCCCCTTCGGTGCGACGATCGCGCACGGATATCTGACCCTGGCCCTCTTCATCCCGCTCTTCACGGACCTGCTCCAGGTCGAGGGCGTGACCACGAAGGTCAACTACGGCCTGAACAAGGTGCGTTTCCCCGCACCCGTGACGGCGGGCTCCCGGATCCGGCTGGCCGCGCGGCTGGCGTCGGTCGAGGACGTGCCCGGCGGAGTGCAGATCCAGGTCGACGGCACCATCGAGATCGACGGCGGCACCAAGCCGGCCGCCGTGCTGCAGAGCCTCTCGCGGTTCTACGCCTGACGGCCGCCGCTCCCGTGCCGAGCTCGACGCGGCCCCGGCCGGCTCTCCGGCCGGCCGGGGCCGCGTCTTCGATGCCTGCCTCCAGGGCGGTCACCCGCGGGGCGAAAGGCTCCGGGAGGCTTCGCCGTGACTGACGGGCGTGCCGTCGGAGGCGGGAGCGGGACCGGAACGGTCGGGGTGCTCTGCTCGCCGCATGAGCACCGCGACGGCGACGGCGGCCAGAACCGCTGTTACAGCGGCGCCCAGCAGAGCGACGTGCATGCCGTCGACGAAGGCGCCGGGGGCCTGCGCGGCGACGGGGCCGCCGACGGCGTGGGCGGCGGCCAGTGAGGACCGGGCGGCCTCGGCCACGGGTTCCGGAGCGCCGGTGAGATCGAGATGGCTGCGGTAGGAGGCACTGAGCATGCTGCCGAGGACGGCGATGCCGAGCGCGCCACCGAGTTCGCGGGAGAGATCGTTCATGGCCGACCCCACGCTCTGCAGGGACCGCGGCAGGGCGTCGGTGATGGCGGTGGTGGCCGGCGTCATGGCGAGGCCCATTCCGGCACCGAGGGGGACGAGGCCGGTGGCGATCAGCCAGTAGGAGCTGTCCGCGTCGACCTGGCACAGCACGCCCATGCCCACGGCGACGGCCACCAGGCCCAGGGTCCACGGTGCGCGGAAGCCGAACCTGGTCACCAGGCGCGGGGTGAGGCGCGAGACCGGCACCATGGCCAGTGCCATCGGGATCATCGACGTCGCGGCCACTAGGGCGCTGTCGCCCCGCACCAGTTGCAGGTACTGCATCATCACGAAGATGAAGCCGAAGAACACGAAGAACTGCAGCGTGATCGACAGCGAGCCCGCGGCGAAGGGCCGGTTGCGGAACAGACGCGGGTCGAGCAGCGGGTGCTCGCGGCGCAGTTCGTAGAGCACGAAGCCGGCCAGGATCAGCAGGCCCAGCCCGATGCCACCGACGGTCAGCGGGTCGCCCCAGCCCCGCGTGGGAGCCTCGATGACCGAATAGACGAGCGCGACCAGGGCGACGACCGTCAGCACGGCGCCGATGACGTCCAGCCGGGGCTGATCGGACTCGGCCGACTCCGGTACGAAGACCAGCGTGCCCACGAGTGCGATGACGGCCAGGGCCACGTTCAGCCAGAACACCGAGCGCCACGACCACTGTTCGAGCAGCGCTCCGGTGGTGAAGACCCCGAGCAGGGCGGAGGCTCCGGCGACGGCGGCCCACACGCTCACCGCGCGTGCCCGCTGGGCGCGCGGGAAGGTGCTGGTGATGGTGGACAGGGTGGCCGGCATGACCAGCGCGGCGCCCAGGCCCAGTACGCCGCGCAGCCCGATGAGCGCCGTGGGGGCGGTGGTGAGGACGGCCGCCGCTGATCCGGCGCCGAAGACGGCGAGCCCGGCGAGCAGCGCCCTGCGCCGGCCGAACCGGTCGCCGAGGGCACCGGCCGGCAGCAGCAGCGAGGCGAAGACGAGACTGTAGGCGTCGATGACCCAGGACAGCTGGGTCTGCGTGGCGTGTGTGTCCCGTGCGAGGTCGGGCAGTGCCACGTTCAGGGACGCCATGGCCGCGACCACGGTGCCCAGGGCCAGGCAGGTGACGACCAGCACCGGACGATGACGGACCGCCGGTGGGGTGGCGGGGGCGGTGGGCGAGGACATGTTGTTCCTGCTTTCCTCGGGGCCGGACCGGGCCGGACCCGTCTGTACGGGTGACCACCACCAGGTTCGGCGCGCGGCGCCGACGGCCGCCACGCTGATGAAATCGCTGCGCCCGAGATCGGAGCGTCTGCCACCTGTCGTCCCCGCACCGGCAGCGCGCTGATCTGCGGTGTGAGGTCTACGATGCCGTGCGGGTCGCCTCTGCCTGCCGTCGTCACCCCGGGAAGCTGTCCCGGGACCGCCCGCTTGATGAATTCGTACGGCCGGCCGAGCGGGACCCGGCTCGCCCGACGAGAGCGGGATTAGCATCTCGACCATGAGCGACGAAGGGCCCAGGCGCGGGCGCAGGCCAGGACGACCGGACACGCGCCGGAAGATCGCGGCCGTCGCCCGCCGGCGGTTCCTCGAGCACGGATACCGTTCGGTCACCATGCGGTCGATCGCCGCCGAGGCGGACGTCGACCTGGCCCTGCTCAGCTACTACTTCGGTTCCAAGAAGGGCCTGTTCGGCGCCGCCCTCGCGCTGTCGGCCAACCCGGCGGAGCTCGTGGCCCGGCTGGTACGTGAGGGCGACCGGGACTCCTTCCCCGAACGGGTCCTGCGGCAGGTCACCGCCGTATGGGAGGCCCCGGAGTCCGGGCCGGCTCTGGTCACCATGGTCAAGAGCGCCCTGCAGGACGACGCGGTCGCGGCGCTGGTCAGGGAGGCGCTGGAGGGCGAGATCGTGGAGCGGCTCGCCGAACTCGCCGGCGGGCCGCACGCGCGCCGACGCGCGGCCGCGTTCTCCAGCGTGCTGGCGGGTCTGATCACCACCCGCTACCTGCTGCGGCTCGAGCCTGTCGGTTCGATGAGCCGCGACGAGGTGATCCGCCTCTTCGAGCCGCAGCTGCGTCTGGCCCTGGAGATGCCGCCGCGCCGCCCGCCGCGCCGGCGCTGACGGCATCGAGCGTGCGGGCCATCGGCCGATGATCCGAAAGGCTCCTCTGCGGGCAGTGTGGGATCGGTCCCGTAGGGCACCGGAATGCTGCGGGCGTCCGCCGAGGGGCGGAACTCGCCCCCGAGTGTTGTGGGAGCGCACATGGACGTGCTGACCCGGCTGGACAGATATCAGCGACGGCACCGGTGGGCGGGCATGCCGCTGGCCGTGGCGTACAAGTTCTTCGACGACCAGGCCACCTACCTCGCCGCGCTGCTGGCGTACTACGGCTTCGTCTCGCTCTTTCCTCTCCTGCTGTTCCTGGTGGCCGTCCTCAGCGCCGCCCTGCACGGCAACCCGGACCTGCAGCACTCGGTGCTCCATTCGGCGCTCGGCGAGTTCCCGGTGATCGGCGACCAGTTGGGCCAGAACATCCACTCCTTCCACGGCAGCGGCGCTGCCGTCGCGGTGGGTGTCACCGGCAGCATCTACGGCGCCCTCGGGGTGGCGCAGGCCGTGCAGCACGCCCTGGACAAGATCTTCGCCGTACCGCGACATGCCCGGCCCGACCCGCTGCGCTCACGCATGAACAGCCTCTCCTTCCTGCTCCTGCTCGCCCTCGGCCTCGTGCTGACGACGGCGCTGTCCACCGCGGAGTCCGCCACCGGCATCTTCGGCACCCGCCTGGCGCTGGGCCTGCGGATCGCCATCGGCGCGGCGGGAGTCGTCATCAACGCGGCTCTCCTGCTCGTCAGTTACCGGCTCATGACCCATCGCCATCTGCCGCGGCGGACGACGTACGGACCGGCTCTGGGCGCCGCGTGCGCCTGGCAGGCGTTGCAGTGGGGCGGCTCGTACTACGTCGGGCACGTGCTGCGGGGTACCACGGCGACGTACGGCATGTTCGGCATCGTGCTCGGCCTGCTCGCCTGGATCTACCTCGCCGCCGTCGTGTACCTCATCGCAGCCGAGGTCATCGCCGTGCGCTGCCTGCGGCTGTGGCCGCGCAGCCTGCTCACACCGTTCACCGACCGGGTCCATCTCGCCACGGGTGACCTGCGCGCCTACCGCTCCTACGCGACGACGGAGTCCTTCAAGGGGTTCGAGAAGATCTCCGTCCGCTTCGACACTCCCCCGCCACCGACCATGGGCGACAAGGGCCCCCCGTGACATCGGAGCGGCGACATCGGAGCAGCGGGGACCTGTCAGGTCGGCGGAGCGCGCAAAGCGCCGTGCATACCGTGAGGCCGGCGGGGCACACGACTCACCGGATCAAGCGTGTGCTTCCCGTCAACTGCCGTACGTGCGGTCGGGTGCGCGCGCTCACATGTCGCGAGGACCGGTGACGGCTCGCCTGTGCAGAGAGGGTGTCGCTGTGTTGCTGCCTGCGGAGAAGGAACTGCGTGCGGTGCTGGCCCGTTTCGCCGAGGCCCGGTTCCGTCATGATCTGCAGCCCACCGGCCGCTCCAGCCGGGAACTCGAGGACAGCGGCTACACCCTGTGCGTCATGACCGGCACACGGTCGGTGGACGAGGCCCTCGCCGCCGCCGACGCCCTGCTGGAACGCCTGCGAGCCGACCGGGGTGCGGCCACCGGCACGACGCAGGTGCTGGCCGCCTGACCCCACCCCCGAACCACTGTCCGGCCCGACGCCCTCTCTTGGGCGACGGGCCGGACCCGGGTTGCGGCAGGGTGATCAGCCGTGCTCGTGGCCACGCAGGACGAACATGGCGCGGGCCTCGACCTCGACGTCGCTGCCGCCCTTGATCAACGGCCGGTACTCCACGTAGGGAATGGCCGTGTCCACCTCCACCGCCCACCAGGGGCCGAGGTCCTCCGGCAGCGTGAAGGTGAGGGCCTGGCTGTGGGCGTTGAACAGCAGAAGGAACGAGTCGTCCTCCACCCGCAGGCCCCGCAGGTCGGGTTCCGTGATGGCCTTGCCGTTGAGGTGGACCATCAGGGACCTGGCGAACCCGGTCTCCCAGTCCCCGTCCGTCATCTCCTGCCCGGCCGGGGTGAACCAGGCGATGTCCTTCGCCTCGGTAAGCGTTCCCCGAGGAGCCCGCCCCTTGAAGAACCGCCGGCGGCGGAAGACAGGGTGCTCGCGACGCAGGGTGATCAGCCTGCGGGTGAAGTCCAGCAGCTCGCTTCCCTCGATGGCGTCCGACCAGTCGATCCAGGTCAGTTCGTTGTCCTGGCAGTAGGCGTTGTTGTTGCCGTGCTGGGTGCGGCCGAGTTCGTCACCGTGCAGCAGCATGGGCACGCCCTGGGAGAGCAGCAGGGTGGCGAGGAGGTTGCGCTGCTGGCGGGCGCGCAGGGCGAGGACGTCCCGGTCGCGGGTGGGTCCTTCCACGCCGCAGTTCCAGGAGCGGTTGTGGCTCTCCCCGTCGCGGTTGCCCTCACCGTTGGCCTCGTTGTGCTTGCCGTCGTACGACACCAGGTCGCGCAGGGTGAAGCCGTCATGGGCGGTGACGAAGTTGACCGAGGCGTAGGGGCGGCGGCCGTCGCTCTGGTACAGGTCGGAGGAGCCCGTCAGACGGGAGGCGAACTCGCCGAGTGTGCCGCCCTCGCCCCGCCAGAAGTCGCGGACCGTGTCACGGTACTTGCCGTTCCACTCTGTCCACAGCGGCGGGAAGTTGCCGACCTGGTAGCCGCCGTCGCCCACGTCCCACGGCTCGGCGATGAGCTTCACCTGCGAGATGACCGGATCCTGCTGGACCAGGTCGAAGAACGACGACAGCCGGTCCACCTCGTGGAACTGCCGGGCGAGGGTGGCGGCCAGGTCGAAGCGGAAGCCGTCGACGTGCATCTCGGTGACCCAGTACCGCAGCGAGTCCATGATCAGTTGGAGGGTGTGCGGGTGGTTCATCCGCAGGCTGTTGCCCGTGCCGGTGGTGTCCCAGTAGTAGCGCGGGTCCTGCTCGGACAGGCGGTAGTACGCCGCGTTGTCCAGGCCCCGCAGCGACAGCACAGGACCGAGGTGGTTGCCCTCGGCGGTGTGGTTGTAGACGACGTCGAGGATCACCTCGATGCCGGCCTCGTGCAGCGTCTTGACCATCGCGCGGAACTCCTGCACCTGCTCGCCCCGCTGCCCGGAGGAGCAGTAGGCGTTGTGCGGGGCGAAGAAGCCGAGGGTGTTGTAACCCCAGTAGTTCGACAGGCCCTTCTCGACCAGCGCGTGGTCCTGGACGAACTGGTGGACCGGCATCAGTTCCACCGCGGTGACGCCCAGCTTGACGAAGTAGTCGACCATCGCCGGGTGCGCCAGCGCTGCGTACGTGCCGCGCATCGCGTCCGGTATCGCCGGGTGCGTCCGGGTCATGCCCTTCACATGGGCCTCGTAGACGACGGTCTCGTGGTACGGCGTCCGCGGCGGATGGTCGCTGCCCCAGTCGAAGTACGGGTTCACCACCACCGACTTCGGGACGTACGGCGCGGAGTCCAGGTCGTTGCGCCGGCCGGCGTCGCCGAAGTGGTAGGGGAAGAGCGCCTCGTTCCACTCCACTTCGCCCTCGATCGCCTTGGCGTAGGGGTCGAGCAGCAGCTTGCTCGGGTTGCAGCGCTCCCCACGCTCCGGCCGGTACGGGCCGTGCACCCGGAATCCGTAACGCCGGCCCGGGCCGATGTCCGGCAGGTAGATGTGGTGGACGAACCCGTCCACCTCCCTGAGTGGGATGCGCTCCTCGGTGCCGTCCTCGTCGAAGAGACACAGCTCGACCCGGTCCGCCACTTCCGAGAACACGGCGAAGTTCGTCCCCGCGCCGTCGAAGGTGGCGCCCAGCGGCGACATGTGGCCCGGTCGCGGGCCTACCTCCGTACTCTCCTGCCATATACGCACGGCCACGCCCCTCCCCGACGCGGCCGGTCGGCAGCCGCGCACCCGTGCGTTGCGTGTGCCCCTGACGTCGGTGAACATTCCTCCGCCGTGCGCTCACAGACCGCTCCGCGCGGACGCGGTGAGCAGTCCGCGTCACCGGCCGTCCGGAGCACTCTCACCAGCGGGCAGGTCGGCGTCCTGCGACGACGGGTCGGCAACCCGGGCGAGAGCGAGTTCGTCGGCGGCGGCGGTGAGGGCCGTGAGCGCGGGGACGAGGACGGCGCGTTCCCGCCCGGGGAGCCGCTCGACCAGGGCGCGGATCGCCGTGCGCCGGTGGTGCAGGACCCGGTCGACCAGCTCTCGCGCCTTCGGGGTCAGCTGGAGCAGGGTCTCCCGGCGGTTGTCCGGGTTGGCTCGTCGGTCGATGAGTTCCTGGGCCTCGAGACGCTCGACCATTCGCAGGGCCGTGGAGGGGTTGACCTCCAGGTCGGCCGCGAGGGTGGTCAGGGTGATCGGGCCACGGGTGCGCAGCGTCACCAGCGAGCGCAGCTGCGGCAGCGTGAGCGGCACGTCGACCGAGGCGAGGGCTCGTGCCGAGAGCGCGACGATGAGTCGCGACGCGGCCATCAAGGCCAGGGTGACGTCTTCCGCCTCCCGGTCCAGGCCCCCCTCGCCTGCCCCGGACGCCGAGGGAATGTCCGTCTCCGTCCCCTGCCGCTCCTCGGACATCGCCTCTCACTCCTCCTTCGGGGCTCGGGAACGAGACAGGGCGTTCACCTGCCGCGTCGGCCGAGTGCGGCCTTCGCGGTGACCGCGGCGCCGACTGCGAGCACGGACACCACCGCGGCCGGATGGCGGGTCAGCGCGGCCTCGAAGGAACGGCCGTGCGACTCGTCGTCGAACATGCCGTGCGCGCCGTGGTCGGTGCCGGGCGCGGCGTCCGCCGGTTCGAAGAGGTTGCTGACGCCGGTCGGCGGGCGCGCGTCCGTCTGCTGGGAGTCGAAGCCGGTGCGGGCCAGGTAGCGGTCCAGCAGAGCCGGGAAGAAGCGGTTGGCCCAGATGGTGGCCAGCGTGGTGGCTCCGACGTAGTACTGCTTGCGGCGCGGATGGTCGGCGGCGTAGACGACACCGCGCGCGGCGACCTCCGGCTGGTAGATCGGCGGGACGGGCTGGGGGTGCTTGGACAGCTTGCTGGTCACCCAGGAGAACTGCGGGGTGTTGACGGCCGGCATCTGCGCGATCGTGACGTGCACGTTGCTGCCGCGGTGCAGCAGTTCGGTGCGCAGCGAGGAGGTGAAGCCGTTGATGGCGTGCTTGGCTCCGCAGTACACCGACTGCAGTGGCACGGACCGCTCCCCCAGCGCGGAACCGACCTGCACGATCGTGCCGCGGTCGCGGGGCAGCATCCGCTTCAGCGCGGTCCGGGTGCCGTTGACGAAGCCCAGGTAGGTCACCTCGGTGGCCCGTCGGTACTCCTCGGCGGTGATCTCGTCGAAGGGGGCGAAGACGGTGCTGAACGCGCAGTTGATCCAGACGTCGATGGGGCCGAACCGCTCCTCGGCGGCCGCGGCGGCGGCCTCCACCTGGTCCGGGTCGGCCACGTCGGTCTCCTGCACCAGGGCCCGTCCACCCAGGGACTCGACTTCCTCGGCGGCCGCGTCCAGTCCGGCCCGGCCGCGGGCCATGAGGACGATGTCGGCGCCTCGGCCTGCGTACAGGCGTGCGGTGGCCCGTCCGATGCCGGCGCTGGCGCCGGTGATGACGACGGTCTCGGTCATGGGTTCAGCTCCCTCCTTGGCGGGGTGCGGGGTCGTGGGTGAGGCGGGCGGCGGTCTCCAGCAGCAGGGCGTGGACGAACGCCTGGGGTACGTTGCCGCGCAACTGCCGCTGGGCGATGTCGAACTCCTCCGCGTAGAGTCCGGAGGCTCCGCAGGCAGCCCGGTTGCGTTCGAACCAGCGGTGCGCCTCGACGGCGTCGCCCTGCTCCTGTTCGGCCAGCGCCATGAGGAAGCCGCACAGCAGGAAGGCGCCCTCGGCCTCCTCCAGCGGCCTGTCGTCGTGGCGGAACCGGTAGATGAAGTGGTCCTGGGTCAGGTGCTCGCGGCAGGCGGCCAGGGTGGCGCGGGTGCGCGGGTCGTCGGCGGGCAGAGCCCCGCGCAGGGCGGGGAGCAGCAGGGCCGCGTCGACGGCGGGGTCGTCGGGGGTGCGCTGCCAGTGCCCGTCGGGATGCACGCTGCTTCGCGCGGTGTCGGCGAACAGCGTGTCGGCGAGGTCGGTGCAGGTGCGGGCGAGGGGCCGGCGGGGCGCGGCGTCGGCCAGGGCGCGCAGCCCGGCGACGCAGGTGAGGCGGCTGTGCGTCCAGGGCCGGTCGTCCAGTTCCCAGATGCCGGCGTCGGGTTCGCGCCACCTCTCGGCGATGGCCCGGACGGCGGTCTCGGCGGCTTTCCAGCCGTCGCCGTCGAGCCGGCCGCTGCGTTCGGCGGCGGCGAACAGCAGGAGCGCCTCGCCGAAGCAGTCGAGCTGGAACTGCTTCTCGACGCGGTTGCCGATCCGGCTGGAGCCGCCCGGGTAGCCCGGCAGGTCGAGCTCGCGCTGGTCGGGGACCGGGGCGCCGTGCACGGTGTAGGCGGGCGTCAGGCGCGGGCCGTCGGCGAGCAGGCGGGCGCCGACGAACCGGACGGCGGGGTCCAGGAGTTCGGGGGCGCCGACGGCGGCCGCCGCCTGCCCGGCATAGCTCTGGTCGCGGATCCAGACGTACCGGTAGTCGTAGTTGCGGCCGGCCTCGGCGCGTTCGGGCAGGCTGGTGGTGGCGGCGGCGACCATGCCGCCGCCGTGGGCGGTCAGGCCGCGCAGGACGGCGTAGGAGCGGCGCGCGTCGCCGGGAGCGGCGGTGTGCTCGAGCCCGGGCACGGTCCGCCGCCAGGCCCGCTCGGTGTCGGCCCAGGCCCGCTCCGCCACCGGCGGGTCGTGCGGCAGCGGCGCGGCGGAGCACTCCAGCACCAGGTCGTGGCTCTCGCCGGGCTCGAGCTCCAGGTCGGCGCGCAGACCGTCGGCGCCGGCGACCGCCGACGCGGCGCCCTGCCAGCGCAGACGGTAGCGGCCGGTGGTGAGGTGCCAGACGCCGTCGTCGGAGCGGTGGGTGGACGCGACGGGTGCGCGGCCGTAGTCGGCGCGCGGGTCGAGGACGACCCTGACGCGGGCGGTGCCGTGCACGGCGCGCAGCCGTCGCAGCAGGACCAGCCGGTCGGCGTCGCCGGGGAAGGCCAGGGCCTCGCGGCACTCGACGACGCCGTCGGTGGTGACCCAGCGGCTGCGCCAGATCAGTGTGCCTTCCTCGTAGTAGCCACCGGGCACCCAGCGGCTGCGCGGGGTCACCGCGTAGACCCCCGCGCCGCCGATGAGGGAGGCGAAGACCGCGTCGTCGTGCCAGGTGGGCGCGCACAGCCAGTTCACGGCTCCGTCGGGCCCGATCAGTGCGCCGCGCTCCCCGTCGGCCAGCAGCGCGTAGTCGTGCAGCGCGTGCGGCGGGAAGGGCGTGGTGGTGCTCATCGGTCGCTGTCTCCTGCTGTCACGCGGGCCGGTGCGCGGGTGGTGGCGAGGCCGTGTACGGCGCCGGCCGCGAGGCCGACGCGCGCCGCGGCCGGGGCACTGCTCACTTGCCCCCCTCCGTGCCGGGCCGGCCCTCGCGGTGCCGGCCGCCGGGCAGGAACTCCTGGACCTTGGCCTTGAAGCCCTGGCGGACCATGCCCGCCCGGTCGCTGTCGCCCTTGAGGATCGAGGTCGCCGCCGCCTCGATCTGGTCGAGGGTGGCGTGCGGCGGGATCGGCGGGACGGCCGGGTCGGTGACGAAGTCCAGGACGCACGGCCTGTCGGCGGCCAGCGCGGTCTCCCAGGCGCCCCGGACGTCCTCGGGCTTGTCGACGCGGATGCCGTGCAGGCCGATCATGCGGGCGAAATCGGCGTAGGGGATGTCGGGGATCGACTGGGAGGGCAGGAACTGCGGCGCGCCGGACATGGCGCGCATCTCCCAGGTGACCTGGTTGAGGTCCTGGTTGTTGAGGACGGCGACGACCAGCCGCGGGTCGTCCCATTCGCGGAAGTACTTGGCGATGGTGATGAGTTCGGCCATGCCGTTCATCTGCATCGCGCCGTCGCCCACCAGCGCGATCGCCGGGCGGTCGCCGTGCGCGAACTTGGCGCCGATGACGTACGGCACTCCCGGGCCCATCGTGGCGAGGGTTCCGGAGAGCGAGCCGCGCATGGCCCCGCGCAGCTTCAGGTGGCGGGCGTACCAGTTGGCGGCCGAGCCGGAGTCGGAGGCGATGATGACGTTGTCGGGCAGCAGGTCGTTGAGGGCGTGCGCCACGTACTCGGGGTTGACCGGGTCGGCGTCGACCTCGGCCCGCCGCTCCATGACCTCCCACCAGCGGGAGGTGTCCTTCTCGATCTTCTTGCGCCAGCTCTTGTTCTTGCCCGCCTTGAGCAGGGGCAGCAGCCGGGTGAGCGCCGCCCGGGCGTCACCGACGACGTTGACCTCGAAGGGGTAGCGCATGCCGACCATGTGCGGGTCGATGTCGATCTGCACGGCCCGCGCCTGCCCGAACTCCGGCAGGAACTGCGTGTAGGGGAAGGAGGAGCCGATGACCAGGAGGGTGTCGCACTCCGTCATCAGCTCGTACGACGGCCGGGTGCCGAGCAGTCCGATGGAGCCGGTGACGTAGGGCAGGTCGTCGTCCAGGGCGTCCTTGCCGAGCAGTGCCTTGGCGACGCCCGCGCCGAGGCGTTCGGCGACCGCCATGACCTCCTCACGGGCACCGCGGGCGCCCTGGCCGACCAGGATGGCGACCTTCTCGCCCGCGTTGAGCACCTCGGCGGCACGCGTGATGTCCTCGTCGCTGGGGACCGGCGCGTAGTGGGGCATGCCGAGGCTGGAGGGGACCATCTTGAAGGCGTGCCCGGGCGGCGAGTAGTCCAGTTCCTGGACGTCGGCGGGGATGATGACGGCCGTGACGGACCGTCGTGCCATGGCGGTGCGCATCGCGCGGTCGAGCACGTTGGGCAGCTGCTCGGGGACGGTGACCATCTCGCAGAAGTCGGAGGCGACGTCCTTGTACAGGCTCAGCAGGTCGACCTCCTGCTGGTAGGAGCCGCCCATGGCGCTGCGGTTGGTCTGGCCGACGATCGCGACGACCGGGACGTGGTCGAGCTTGGCGTCGTACAGGCCGTTGAGCAGGTGGATCGCGCCGGGCCCGGACGTGGCCGCGCAGACGCCGACCTTGCCGGAGAACTTGGCGTAGCCGACGGCCTCGAAGGCGGCCATCTCCTCGTGGCGGGCCTGGATGAAACGGGGGTTGTCGTCGGCGCGGCCCCACGCCGCGAGCAGGCCGTTGATGCCGTCGCCGGGGTAGGCGAAGACGTGCTCCACCCCCCAGTCGCGCAGACGTTCGAGGATGTGGTCGGAGACCTTCATCGACATGTTCGAGGACCTTTCCGAAGAGTGTTCGCGCAGCGCGCGGGTTCCTGGCCGGGTGGACCGGTCAGCGGCCGCGCAGCCGCTTGTAGGCGGTGCGTACGGTGGCGGTGGCGGCCGACGCGGCGAGGACCGAGACACCCGCGGTGACCGCCCACCGGGCGGTGCGGGAGGGTGGCGCGGGCCGCGTCGCCAGTCGTTCGGGCTGCCGGCTCGGCAGGTTCCCGTCGAGGCCGAGGGCGAGCGCCTCGGCCAGGTGCAGGGCCCGGCGGCCGGTGTCGCCCTGCTCGATCTGGGTGCGGCAGCTGAAGCCGTCGGCGAGGACCAGGCTGCCGGGGGCCGCGGCCCGCACCCCGGGCAGGACGCCCTGCTCGGCGATGGCCATGGAGACCTCGTGATGGCCGCGTTCGAAGCCGAAGTTGCCGGCCAGGCCGCAGCAGCCCTCGTCCAGGACGTCGGCGTCGAGGCCCGCGCGGCGCATCAGTTCCCGGTCGGCGTCGAACTTCATGACGGCGTGCTGGTGGCAGTGCGTCTGCACGGTCGCCTGCCGGCCGAGCTGGGGTGGCCGCCAGCCGTCCGGCGCGTGGTGCACCAGTTGCTCGGCGAAGGTGCGGACCTGCACCGAGAGCCGTTTGACGTCCTGGTCGGCCGGCATCAGCTCGACCGCGTCGGCCCGGAACACCGCGGTGCAGGAGGGTTCGAGGCCGATGACCGGGGTGCCCGCCTCGATGTAGGGCCGCAGCACGGCCAGGGTGCGCCGCAGGGTCTTCTCGGCGACGCCGAGCTGCCCGGTGGAGATCCAGGTCAGACCGCAGCAGACGGGCTCGGTGGGCACGGCGACCCGGAATCCGGCGTCCTCCAGGACCCGCACGGCCGAGATCGCGATGGAGGGGTGGAAGTAGGTGCTGAAGGTGTCGGGCCACAGCACCACCGTGCGCGGATCGGCCGGGTCGGGCTCCTGCGCCCCGCGTTCCTGCCACCACTGCAGGAACGACTGGCGCGCGAACATCGGCGGCTGCCGCTCCTCGGCCACTCCGGCGAGCCGCTTGCCCAGCGTGGACAGCACCGGCGCCTGCATCGCGGTGTTGACCAGGCCGGGGGCCAGACGCGAGAACCGGGCCCACAGCGGCAGCCAGCCCAGGGAGTAGTGGGCGGCGGGCCGCAGACGCCCCTCGTAGTGGTGCGAGAGGAACTCGGCCTTGTAGGTGGCCATGTCGACGTTCACCGGGCAGTCCGACTTGCAGCCCTTGCAGGCCAGGCACAGGTCGAGGGCGTCCTTCACCTCGGTCGAGCGCCAGCCGTCGGTGATCAGCGAGTCGTCGTGGCCGTCCAGCATCTCGAACAGCAGCCGGGCCCGCCCGCGCGTGGAGTGCTCCTCCTCCAGCGTGGCCCGGTACGACGGACACATCACGCCGCCGGAGTGGCTGCGGCAGTTGCCGATGCCGACGCAGCGCATCACCGCGCGGGTGAAGGAGTGCTCGTCCTCCGGGTACTGGAAGTGCGTCGCGGGGTTGTCGGGCCGCCAGCTGGGGCCGAGGCGCAGCTGCCCGTCGACCGGGTTGGGGTCGACGACCTTGCCGGGGTTCATCCGGTTGCCCGGGTCGAACACCCTCTTGACCTCGCCGAAGGCGGTCACCAGCCGTTCGCCGAACATGCGGGTCAGCAGTTCGCCGCGGGACTGGCCGTCACCGTGCTCGCCCGACAGGGACCCTCCGTAGGAGGAGACGAGGTCGGCTGCGCGCTCGACGAAACGGCGGAAGCGGGCGACGCCTTCGGCGGTCTTCAGCCCGAACGGGATACGGGTGTGCACGCACCCCTGCCCGAAGTGCCCGTACAGCGACGGGTGGCCGTAGTCGAACTCGTCGAACAGCGCCTTCAGGTCCCGCAGATAGTCGCCCAGCCGCTCCGGCGGTACGGCGGAATCCTCCCAGCCCTCCCACGTCTCCCGTCCGTCCGGCGGGCGCGCGGTGACGCCGAGACCGGCCTCCCGGGCCTTGAGCATCTTGTCCTCGCGGGCCGGGTCGTCGGAGAACGCCACCCGCGGGTCCTTCTCGTCGCGGCCGACGGCGCGCAGCAGCGCGTGCGCCTGCTCGTCGACGTCTTCCTGGCTGTCACCGCTGAACTGCACCATCAGCCAGCTGTCGCCCTCGGGGAGGACCTTGAGGGAGTCGAGGTAGGCACCCTCCTCCCGCATCAGCTGCGCCATCCGGCCGTCCAGCGCCTCCAGTTGACTGGGCGAGCAGTGCTCCAGCAGGTGGGACACGTCGTCGGCGGCGGCGCAGATGTCGTCGTAGCCGAGGACCAGCAGCGACTGGTACGGCGGCACGGGCACGAGGTCCAGTTCCGCGCGCAGGACGGTGACCAGGGTGCCCTCGCTGCCGACGAGCGCCTTGGCCAGGTCGAAGCCGTTCTCGGGCAGCAGGGAGTCGAGGTTGTACCCGGAGACGCGGCGCGGGATCTTCGGGAAGCCGCGCCGGATGTCGGCCAGGTACTCGGTGACGACCCGGTCGAGGCCGGCGTAGATCTCGGCCTTGCGCCCGCCCTCGGCGGCGATCCTCGCCCGCTCGGCCTCGGAGGTCGGCCCCACCCACATGCGCAGTCCGTCGTAGGTCAGGATCTCCAGCCGGCGGACGTTGTCCACCGTCTTGCCGTAGGCCTGCGCGGACGCCCCGCACGAGTTGTTGCCGATCATGCCCCCGAGCGCGCAGTGGCTGTGCGTGGAGGGCTTGGGTCCGAACTGCAGCCGGTGATCGGAGAGGAGGCGGTTGAGTTCGTCGAGGACGATGCCCGGTTCGACCACACAGGTGCGGGCGTCGGGGTCCACCGAGATCAGGCGGTGGCAGTACTTCGTCCAGTCGATGACCACCGCCGTATTGGTGGTCTGCCCGGCCAGGCTGGTGCCGCCGCCGCGGGAGAGCACCGGTGCGCCGAAGCGCGCGCACACCTCGACCGCCTGCGCACCCGCCTCGACGGTACGGGGGACGACCACGCCGATCGGTACCTGACGGTAGTTGGAGCCGTCCGTGACATAGGCGCCCCGGCTCCCGGCGTCGAACCGCACCTCGGCGTCCACGGTCTCCCGCAGCGCCGCCTCGAGTCCGGTCACGTCCACGGCTGAGGCGTCGAGGGGGGTTGTGTCGGTCATCGGGAGTGTCCGCCTTTCTGCACCATGGGCCGCGCGGAGGCGGGCGCTGCCGGAGGCCGCCCTCCGCCGTCGCGGAGTGCGGGTACCCGCTCTTGCAGTATGCAAAGGTCCCTGTCGCCTCGCGCGTCGAGAACGGCGCCGTGATGACGGCGGCTGCTGCCCCGGCCACCGCCTGACCTGCGGCAGCTCGGTCACGTCGGCCGGTCCCCTCCCCTGCCGGTCACCTACTGTGGGCGGCCGGTGCCGTCAAAACGGTGGCGCTCTCCCCGGTGCGTCCCGGGTCGCTCGCCGGCCCGGGCGGCGCGCGGTCGTCACTTCCGAGCGGCCGCGTCCACCACGGACGGATTCTCTCCGGTCAGCTCGGCGACACGGTGCGCAGGCACGCCGGCGGCCAGGGCCCGGGTGAGCAACCTGTCGCGGCCGTCGGTGCAGTCTCGGTAGGCGAGCAGTTCGTCCTCCAGCGCCGCCACGGATTCGGGCGCCGCACGGTGGCGCAGCCGGCTCAGCTCCTCGTCGGTGAGCGGCACGGGCAGCCGTTCCGCGTCCTGCGGGATCGCCCCCGTCTCCTCCGGGGGCAGCAACCGCAGCCGCGGCGACGTAGCGGTCACGTCGTGAGCCGCGAGCCAGGCGCTGACCGCCGAGGTGTCCATGCACGGCAGGTCACCGAGCGCGGTCGGCGGCACGCCCAGGTGCGCGGTCGTCTCGTCCACGAGAAACAGGTAGGCGTCATCGGTCATGTTCAGCTCCTCCTCACGGCTCCTCGGCCGCTCGCCGTGCCTCTACCCCGTCTCGGCCCGCGTAGCGCACCCCTCCGCGTCACGTCCCCCCTCGGGAGCGATCCGCAGGCCGATGGAAAAGGCCACGTCGGCGCCCGTCGCGGACATCGGCAGCCTGACTGCGTCGGGGACGAGGATCGCGACGCGATGCGTGCCGCAGCTCACGGCCCCATCCTGAGGTGACCGGATTCGAGTGGGTCATGGCCCGCCCGAGGCGGCGCCGGACCCCCCGTGGTCGGCACCGTGGACAAAGGACGCACGGCCCACTCGCGGCCCATCGCATCGCCAGAGGCCGTCGGTGAATGACTGCAGGAATTCTTCTGCAGAGCCGCTCACGCGTCCGTGTCCAGCTGTCATCCATGTGCCAGGGCCAACGGGCCCGGAAAGGGAATGCTCGTGCAAGCCATCACCGTCCGCGATCGCGAGGCAGGGGTCACGGGGCTGGCCCTCGAGGACCTCCCCCACCCCCACACCGCCGAGAACGACGTCATCGTGCACGTGCACGCCGCGGGCTTCACCCGAGGAGAACTCGACTGGCCCGCCACCTGGACCGACCGCGCGGGACGCGACCGCACCCCGAGCGTGCCCGGACACGAGGTCTCGGGGGTGGTCGCGGAACTCGGCTTCGGCACGACCGGCCTCACCGTCGGACAGCGGGTCTTCGGGCTGACCGACTGGGCCCGCAACGGGTCGCTCGCCGAGTACGTCGCCGTGGAAGCCCGCAATCTGGCCCCGCTCCCCGCCGACGTCGACCACACGGTGGCAGCAGCACTGCCGATCTCCGGGCTGACCGCCTGGCAGGGCCTGTTCGACCATGCCCGGCTCGCCACCGGCCAGTCCGTCCTGATCCACGGCGCAGCCGGCGCGGTCGGCTCGATCGCCGTCCAGCTCGCTGTCGAAGCGGGCGCCCGGGTGATCGGCGCGGGCCGCTCCGCCGATCGGGAGACGGTCCTCGAACTGGGCGCCCATGCGTTCCTCGACCTGGAGGCCGACCGGTTCGAGGAGGCCGGCCAGGTCGACGTCGTCTTCGACGTGATCGGCGGCGACATCCTCGACCGCTCGGCCGCCCTCGTGCGCCCCGGCGGCACGCTGGTCACCATCGCCCAGCCGCCCACCGTGCGCCCCGACGACGGGCAGGCCGTCTTCTTCGTCGTGGAACCCGACCGCGCACGCCTCGCCGACCTCGCCCAGCGAGTACGGGACGGCAGGCTCCGGGTACGGGTCGGAGCGGTTCGGCCGCTGACCGAGGCGGTGGCCGCCTTCACCGAGCGCGAACGCGGCCGCGGCCGCGGCCGCACGATCATCCGCGTCACCGAGGACTGAGCCTGAGAGAGCGTGCCCGACGAGCAACACCTCCGCTCGTCGGGCCCGCCCGCCCCCTGCCGCGGACGGTGTCCCTGGGCACGACGGCCTCCGTCCGCCGAACGCCCCTCCCCGGACGGACCCTTCAAGCGCTCACGGCGGTGGAACGGAAGCGGGCCCGGTACACCGTGGGAGACACCCCGAAGGTGTTCTGGAACAGACGCCGCATGGTCTCCGAGGACCCGAAGCCGGCTTGCTGTGCGACCTCCTCCATCGAGGCGGTGCCACCGGACAGCAGGGCCTTGGCGGCTTCCAGTCGGACGGCGTCGACGTACTGCCCGGGCGTCATGCCCGTTTCCTGGCGGAACAGGCGCGTCAGGTGCCGGGTGCTGATGCCCACGCCGGAGGCGAGTGCGTCGATGCCGGACGGAAGGGAGGGGTCCGCGGTGACCTCGTCCATCACCCGGCGCACCAGTGGATGCCGGCTCGGCGGAGTCATGCGGACGCTGAACTGCGACTGACCGCCGGGGCGTGCCATGAAGACGACCAGCTGACGTGCCACGTCCCGGGCGACGTCCGCGCCGTGATCCTCCTCGACCAGGGCGAGCGCCATGTCGATTCCGGCGGTGACGCCGGCCGAGGTGACGACGTGCCCGTCGCGCACGAAGACCAGGTCGTGTTCCACCAGCACCGCCGGGTAGGCGGCGGCCAGCTGGGGCGCCAGTTCCCAGTGGGTGGTGGCGCGCCGCCCGTGCAGGACCCCGGCGTGCGCGAGCACGAAGGCACCCGCGCAGACCGAGGTCACCCTGCGCGTGCGGGCGGCGAGCGCGGTCACCAGCGGTACGAGGCCGGGGTCCGCCGTGGCCCGCTGCCAGTCCCTGCGGCCGGGAACGACCAGGGTGTGCGGGCTCTCCGGCAATTCCTCCAGGACGGTGTCGACGCAGATCCGCAGCCCGCAGGACGTGACGACGTCGCGGCCGTCCGGGGAGACGACCCGGACGTCGTAACCGGCGCCGGACCGGTTCGCCGTGGTGAAGACCTCCATCGGTCCGGCCACGTCCAGGAGCTGCACCTGGTCGAAGGCCACGATCACGACGACGTGTGCGCCGTCCGGGTGCGTCACTCCGGCCACGGCGAGTCGAGGATGGTGCGCACGAAGTCCCCCCGCTCGAACCCGGGCACGCAGTGCTCGAGGACGTCGGCCTTGACGTTGCCGAAGGTGGTCTGCGGCCTGGGGCGGATGCCGTCGGTGAAGGCGGTGAGGATGCGCCGCTTGAAGTCGGGGCGGGGATGCAGTGCGACGATGTCCTGGCGGTCCGCGTCGGAGATGTCCGCGTAGCCGAGGCCGAGGACGTCGTACTCCACGCCCGCGGTGACCAGCGCGACCTCCGGCTCCATGAACTCGGGGATGCCCGGCGTGGTGTGCAGGGCGATGGCCGTCCAGACCCGCCGCACGCTGTCCTCCGGGACGCCGTACGACCGCAGGAAACGACGCGCCTCGTCGGCGCTGTCGACCTCGAAGCGGCGGCCGCTGGAGCGGAACTCCTCGTTCAGACCGAGGTCGTGGAACATCGCTGCGATGTACAGCAGCTCCGGGTCGAAGCCGAGGTCCCGGTTGCGGCCCTGGAGGCTGCCGAAGAAGTACACGCGTCGGGAGTGGTGGTAGATCAGCTCGCCAGTGGTGTCGCGGACCAGTTCCGTCGCCTCGCGGGCCGGCTTGGTGTCGGGCACGTGGATTCCGGCCGCGAGGGTCGTGTCCGCGGTCATGGGTCACCTCTTCGTCGTTCGGGTGCGTGCGGTGCCGGGAGGTCCGGCTCACCCCCAGTGTTCGTCGTCGGCGGATGCACGCGCCATGTCCGTAGAGCCATGTATCCCACAGATTCGGACACCCGTGAGCCCTCGGAGGGGAACCGCGGCGGGAAGGTGCAGGCTCAGCTGCGGGACGACGAAGGGGGCAGCGGCGGACGATCGTGGGGTCAGCCGCTCGCCGGCCGGTCGACGAGATGCCGCTGCAGCCAGTCCGCTGCGGCGCGGCGGAACAGGCGGCGGTTGTCGGCGCGCAGGAAGTCGTGGCCCTCGTTGCGCAGCGTGAGCAGCTCGGCCACCTGGCCGCGTTCCCGCGCCGCCCGCACGAACTGCTCCGACTCCCGCGGCGGGACGTTGGTGTCGTGCTCCCCGTGGACGGCGAGCACGGGAACGCGCAGGGCGTCGATCCGGGTCATGGGTGACAGCGCCCGCAGCAGTTCGTTGTCGCGCTCCGGATGCCCGTACTTGTGGGCCGCGGACTGCGCGATCCACGGTTCGGTGCCCTCGAAGAACGTCGCGAAGTCGGACATGCCGCAGACCGCCACCCCGGTGCGGAACAGCTCGGGGTGCCAGACGAGGGAGGCGAAGGTGAGATAGCCCCCGTAGGAGCGGCCCATCACGGCCAGCCGTGCGGGATCGGCGGGGCCCGCCAGTACGGCGTGGGCGGCGCAGTCGGCCACGTCGTCGAGTGCGGCGAACCGGCCCCGGCCCAGGTCGGCGTCCACGAACGAGCGTCCGTGTCCGGAGGAGCCGCGCACGTCGGGCGCGAAGATGTCGAGCCCTCGTCCGAGGATCTCGTGGTACAGCGGGTTGAAGACGGGACGTTCCTGTTCCTCGGGGCCGCCGTGCAGGTGGATCACGCAGGGTGCGGGTTCGCCGGGGCCGCGTCCCGGCGCGCGGTAGTACCAGCCGTGCAGCGCCAGCCCGTCCCGTGCGGTCACTCCCACCGGCACCGGCCGCACGGGCGGGCGGCCCGGAGGCACCGCGTCCTCGTCCCTCGACGACCAGGGCGTGCGAAGAAGCTCGACACCGGAGGACAGCCACCACACGCCGGGGCGACGCTGCGATCCGGACAGGGCCAGCAGCAGCCGTCCCCGGCCGGCACCGACGATGCGGGTGACGACTTCGTGCGGCAGCGGCACGGGATGGGGTACGCCGACACCGCCGGCGGGCGTACCGGAGGCGGCCAGGTCGACGATCTCCGTCTCGCTCGCGCCACGGACGTTCCAGGCCAGTACCGCGGTGCGACCGTCGTCGGCGAAGGCCAGCAGCTCCAGCTCACTGCCCTCCCGCTCGACCGCCACGGACCAGTCCCGGGGACGGCCCTCGTCGTCCAGGCGTGCGGTGATCAGGGCGGCGAACTCGCGCTCGGCGTCGCTGCGCAGCCACAGGGTGTCCGCCTGGGGCGAGAACCGGCCGATCCACGGATCGCCGTCGGCCACGGGCACGACGCACGTCGTGGCGAGATCCGTCGTGCGGACCACGACCGCCTCACGCCGTCCACGCGGTCCGCGGCGCAGCAGCGCCAGCTTGCCGTCGGGGCTGAGGTCGCACACGCGCAGCGTCGCCGCGTCCTGCTCGGTGGCCAGCAGGACGGGGGCGGCCGCGCCGTCGGGGTCGATCAGGTACGCCGACAGCCCGTCTCCGAATCCGGCCGTCGGCGTGAACGGGCCGTGCCGTGGGTCGTCGCGGACCGAAGTGACCCGGCCGTGATACGCGGGGGTGAGCAGGTCCGCGATGCGCGGGTGGCGGTTTTCGGCGGGCGCCGCGCCCTCGGTCTGCGGCCTGGTCCTCGGCTCCGTGGTGGTGAGCGGAGTCGGGCCGAGGAGTACGGCGTCGCCGCCACGGCCCGACCAGCCGTGCGGCAGGCCGCTGCCGGGGCCGCCCTGTGCGGCCGGTGCCTGGACGGCCGCGTCCAGGAGCGGGCCGGCCGGGACGGCCACCGTGACCGCGACGGCCGATCCGTCATGCGCCCAGCAGCCGAGGTAGGCCGTGGTGCCGGGTTCGGCTCCGGCCAGGATGCGGCGGTCGGTGCCGTCGGGGCGTACGCACAGCACCCGTGAGTGCTCGCCGCCGCCGGGGGCGGTGGTGTAGGCGATCCAGCGGCCGTCGGGCGACCAGGACACCTCACGGACGGGGTCGGGTCCGGCGTCGAGGAGCCGTACCTCGCCGCCGTCGACGGGCCCCGCCCACAGCTGCGGTACTCCTCCCCGGTCGCAGATGAAGGCCACCTGCACCCCGGCGGGGTCGGCCGACGGGTACCAGCAACCGTGTGCGGTGAGCCGCGTCGTGCCCTCGCGCGGGCCCGAGGCGTCCGTGAGGGGGACATGGGTGGGGGCGGCATACGGGACATCACGCCCCCCGTCCGGGCCCAGGGTGGTGGACGAGAGGCCAGGCCGGTTCACATCCGTGAAGGCCTGCGGGCCCTTGAAGGCCTGCGGATCCGCGTGGGCCCGCGGATCCCCGAAGGTCTGCGGATCCCCGAAGGTCTGCGGATCCCCGAAGGTCTGCGGGTCCGCGTAGGCCTGCGGATCCGCGTGGGCCTGCGGATCCGTGAAGGCCTGCGGGAGGACCCGCCCGTGCGGATCGGGGGCCGGCCTCGGGGCGTCGTCCGCGCCGTCGGTGATGCGTTCGCCGGTCATATTCCGTGCGTCTGAAGCCATGTCTCCAGCAGAGCCACCTGCCACAGGGCGTTCGCCCCGCGCTTGGTCCGGTGTTCTTCAGGTGCCGCCAGCAGTTCGGCGACGTACGCGTCCCGGAAGAGTCCGCGCCGCCGTGCCTCCGGCGCCTGGAGGGTTTCGCGGACCCGCTCCAGAACGGGTCCGGCCATATGGGTGATCGCCGGGACGGGGAAGTAGCCCTTGGGCCGGTCGATCACCTCGTGGGGCAGCAGTTTGCGGCCCGCTTCCTTCACCACGCCCTTGCCGCCGTCGGCCAGTTTCAGCTCCGGCGGGCAGGCGGCCGCCAGTTCCACGAGTTCATGGTCCAGGAAGGGCACGCGGGCCTCCAGGCCCCAGTCCATGGTCATGTTGTCGACCCGTTTCACCGGATCGTCGACGAGCATCACATGCGTGTCCAGTCGCAGCGCGGCGTCGAGCGCCGTGTCCGCCCCGGGCGCCGCCATGTGGTCCCGGACGAAGCGTCCGGAGACGTCGTCCGGCGGGAGCATGTCCGGCTGCAGGATACGGGCGAGGTCGGCGTGGGGCCGGTCGAAGTAGGTCTCCGCGTACCGGTCGGCCGCCCCGGCCCGGTCGGCGGCGGCCAGCTGCGGATACCAGTGGTAGCCGGCGAAGACCTCGTCCGCACCCTGCCCGCTCTGGACGACCTTCACCTCCTTGGCGACCTGTTCCGACAGCAGGTGGAACGCGACCACGTCATGGCTGATCATCGGCTCGCTCATCGCCGCGATCGCTCCGTCGAGGGCGGTCGAGACCCGCTCGGAAGGCACCCGCAACCGGTGGTGGTCGGTGGCGAACTCCCGGGCGATGAGATCGGAGTAGGGGAACTCGTCCCCGTCGGTGCCGCCCTCCGAGTCGAAGCCCACGCTGAACGTCGCCAGGTCCCGCTGGCCCTCGTCGGCCAGCAGCGCGACGATCAGGCTCGAGTCCAGGCCGCCGGAGAGCAGGACCCCGACGGGCACGTCGGCGACCATCCGCCGGCGCACGGCGGTGCGCAGGGCGTCGAGCACCGCGTCGCGCCATTCGTCCGGCCCCATGTCCGCGTACTCGGGACGGCGGGTGTACGACGGCTGCCAGTAGCGGTGATCCCGGTGGCTGCCGTCCGGCTCGACCACCCGCACGGTGGCGGGCGGCAGCTTGCGCACACCGTTCAGCACGGTGTGGGGCGCGGCCACCGTCGCGTGCCAGCTGAGGTACTGGTGGACGGCCACGGGATCCAGCGAGGTGTCGACGTCGCCGGCCGCGAGCAGGGCCGGGAGCGACGAGGCGAACCGCAGGCGACCGGGCGTCTGAGCCAGATAGAGCGGCTTGATGCCCAGCCGGTCACGCCCCAGGACCAGCCGGCCGGTCCGGTGCTCGGCGAGCGCGAAGGCGAACATCCCGTGGAAGTGGTCGACGCAGTCGGTCCCCCACTGCCGGTACGCCTTCAGGATGACCTCGGTGTCGGAGGTCGACTCGAAACGGTGCCCCAGCCCGATCAGCTCCTCGCGCAGCTGCCGGTAGTTGTAGACGCATCCGTTGAAGACGCCGGTGACCTGCTGCTCGGCGTCGGTCATCGGCTGGGCGCCGAGCTCCGACAGGTCGATGATCTTCAATCGCCGGTGGGCCAGCGCCACGGGGCCGTGCGACCACACCCCGTGGCCGTCGGGACCGCGGGCGACGAGCCGGTCACTCATGCGCCGGACGGCCGCGAGATCCGGCCGTTCGCCGTCGAAGCGTATTTCTCCGCTCAGGCCGCACATCACGCACCACCTCCCCGGCGCGCGATCGGTACCTGGGCCTGGGTGGTCGACATGTACTGCTTCACCTCACGAGAACGCACGGCTACGGACCACCCAACACAGGGTTCCCTGGTGACCGGCGAATACGCATGTGCCGCTCTGGTGACATGGACGAGCCGCAGGTGAGCGGGCGGCTCGGGGTGGCGCGGCGGAAGAGAAATGATCCGAAAGGGAAACAACAGGCCGAAAAAACCTGATTCCGCCGCAGCGCTGGGGTACCCGGCGCCGTCTGGCCATATCTGGCGGCGTCCCCGTGGATCACGGGGTTCAACGGGCTGTCCACCCTGACCGTCAACAACCTGCTCGGACTCGCCTACGCCCTGTTCATGAGCGGCGGACTCGGCCGGGCCCACGAGCCCACCCACAGCATGGCGTGGGGGGCCTGCGCGCTGGGCCTGTGGACGATCGTCGCACCGTGGGCGGTGGCGGGTGATGTCAGCACGACCAGGACCATCGTCAACAACGTCGTCACGGGCGCGCTCGCCCTTCTGCTCGCGTGCGCCGCCGGCGCGGCCGCCCGCGCGGCGGAGTCGCAGAACGCACGTCGTGGCCTGTCGGCACCGTTCACACCCGGCCGCGGCTGACCACGCGACAGCACACACGCGATCAGGCGCAGACCCTCCCGGGTCCGCGCCTGTCCGTGTCGGCCCGCTCAGGGAGCCACGGCACGACCCGTCTGCGGGGAGATCCTGCCCGCGCACAGGCCCCTGCTCGCCAGAGTCTGCGCGATGCGCGGGATCGCCGCGAGGGTGTTGGCGGGCCACTCGTGCATGAGAATGACCTGGCCGTCGGTGAGCCGGGCGCTGGCCTGCACGATCGCGTCGACACCGGCGCCGTTCCAGTCCTGCGAGTCGACGTCCCAGATGACCTGTCGCAGGCCGTACTTGGCGGCCACGGACTGCACGGTGGCGTTGGTCTCGCCGTAGGGCGGCCGGAACAACTGCGGCGTGCCACCACCGGCGTTCGCGATGGCCTGCTGGGTGCGGGAGATCTCGGAGTCGATCTGCGCCTGGCTCAACTGCGTCAGATGCGGATGCGTGTAGCTGTGGTCACCGACCCACATGCCGGCGGCGATCTCGGCCCTGACCTGGGCGGGGTAGGCGGCGGCGAACCGACCCTCGTTGAACATCGTCGCGCGCAGTCCGTACTGCTTGAGGGCGCTGAG
Source organism: Streptomyces sp. NPDC036813 (assembly GCF_055609245.1). Taxonomy (NCBI): domain Bacteria; kingdom Bacillati; phylum Actinomycetota; class Actinomycetes; order Kitasatosporales; family Streptomycetaceae; genus Streptomyces; species Streptomyces sp. NPDC036813. The sequence continues at coordinate 160,764 of NZ_JBVJPV010000006.1, forward strand.
CAAGGCCGGTGTGCGGTCGTTGGACGGCCCGTCGTCGAAGGTGAGTCCGACGTAACCGGTACAGGCCGCGGCGCGCGCCGGGGCGGCGTCGGCGGTCGCAGTCACGGTGCTCGCCACGGCGGTGGCCGCGACAACCAGGGGCACCGCGAGGGAGCGTGGCTTCGAAGGCATGCGGACCGTCACCCGCTCACCGTGATCGAGGAGCTTCCGCTGCTCTGGTAACCCTCGGTGGCGAGGATCATGTAGTACGTGAAGCTGCCCAGCCGCATGCCGTACCGGGACCAGGCGTCGAAGTGGTTGCCGGTGGTGATGGTGCCACCCGTCCTCTTGGACTGGCGCACGCTCCAGTACTGGTTGAAGGTCTTGACGCCTTCCACGGACGGGGCGTTGTAGCGGGTGGTCTGGTAGATGTCGTACGTGCCGCCGTCGCTGGTGACCGTGCCCTTGTAGGTGCCCGTGGGCCGGTAGGTGCCCCAGTTGTCGACGATGTAGTACTCGACGAGCGGGTTGGACGTCCACCCGTACAGCGCCAGGTAGCCGTTGCCGGACGGCGCGAAGCTGCCCGAGTAGCTCACGGTCCGGCGCCCGCCGTTGCTCCAGCCCTTGCCGGCCACGAAGTTTCCGCAGTTCTGCCATGAAGTGCTGTACCCACCGCCGGATCGCAGGGTCATCGAGACCGACCCGCCGCCGTCCGTCCAGAACGAGTAGTAGAAACCGTTGTTCGTGCCGGTCTGGTTCGTGGTGATGGTGGTGTCCGCGTGAGCGGTGCCGGGCAGCAGCAGCCCGGACGCGGTGGCGCCCACGGCCAACGCGCCGGTCCGGCCGAGGAAGCCCCTCCGGCTGAGGGGGTGCCCGAGAGCATCGTCCATGTTCATGTCTCCTCCGTGGATGGTCGGTTGGCCCGGCGGGACAAGCCGGGCGTGACTGAGGGGGTGGCAGCGGCGGACCACGTCGCGCACGGCATGCCCATGCCAATGCACTAGGACGCGCCTGCCACGGAGAACTCGAACGCTGGACAGTATGGGCGCCCTTCAGGACGCCGGTCAATGACTCGGTTTCCGAAATTTCTTCGAACGTTCGAATGCTGTCCGGCACCTTGCCTCTACGGAAAACGCAGCTCTACAGTGACGAGTCGATCCGCATCAGGGTCCTCCGGTTCGCTCGTGCGACCTCACACAGCTGGGCGATGTAGAAGGCGTCCGAATGTTTCGAAGAACTCAACGGTCGCTTGAACGTCCCTGCCGAGCGTAGAAACGGGCGATCGGCTCGGCGCTCAGGCCGTGGAGGACGATGCTGAGGAGGACGGTCATCACCATCGCCGGGGCGATGAAATCCGCCTGCCGCGCAGGGAGCTCGACGACCGCGAGCGTCCCGAACACGATCGAGGTCACCCCGCGCGGCCCCATCCACCCCAGGAACAGCCTGTCGGCGAGACTGATCTCCGTGCCCGTGAGCGAGAGCAGCACGGGCACCAGACGCACCAGCACCACGGCGACGAGTCCGTAGAGCACCACGGCGCCGGGAACGTCGCCCCCGAACACCTCGTTGACGATCTGCCCGAAGATGAACCACAAGGCAAGGGACAGCAGGGTGACCAGGTCGTCGGTCATCTCCACCGCGGTCTCGGGCAGGTGGCGCATCGCCGGGGCGAAGCTGACGCCGGCCACGAAGGAGGCCACGAACCCGTTGCCGCCCACAGCACCGGACAGGGTGTACGCGGCGACGGGCACGGCGAACACGCCCAGCCGCACCGCGGTCGGGCGGGTCCATCCGTGCAGCCAGGACTTGCCCAGCAGCCATCCGCTCGTCCAGCCCACCACGACTCCGGTGGCGACGGCCCACGCGGACGCGACGACCGCCGTCAGCAGCGCGTCGACATAGTCGGTGTGCGTTCCGTGTGCCTCGACGCCCAGAGTGATGCACAGCAGGAACACCGGGGAGAGGATGCCGTCGTTGAGCCCTCCCTCCACGTTCAGCACCTCCCGCAGCCGGCCCGGGATCCGGCGATCGCGGACGACGGACGCGGTGGGCGCGAGATCCAGCGGCACGACGACGGTCGCCAGGACGGCGAGCAGCCACAGAGGCTGAGCGGGGAAGAAGAGGTATCCGACCGCGAAGGCCGCGCCGAGGGTGAGCGGCAGAGCCACGCCCAGCAGCCGTACGAACAGGCCCCTGTCCCGTCTGATGACCGACAGGGGGACCTCGACGGCGTCGACGAAGAGCAGCAGCGCGAGCACGACCTCGACGGCGTGCTCGAACGCCTTCGTGTCGAAGTCGAAGTGCAGCGGTGGGTCCGACCCCGCGGTCAGCGCGACGCCGGCGCCGATCATGGCGATGGGCGCGGTGATGCTCCACCGGGAGAGTCGGTGCGCGAGCAGCGACCAGACGAACAGGATTCCCGCGATGACCGCTACGGCGAGCACGGCACCTCGCCTTCCCAGACTGCACGCTCCGATTCCGCGCAGAGCCTAGGACACCTGATCCACTTCCCGGCTCCGCCACTGCCCGGCACGCACGGAAAACCGCCCGGGCAGTGGCGTCACGCAGGGCGGGAGCAGGTCAGGTGGTGGTGCCGGGGTCGGTGTGGGTGACCGCGTCGAGCCGCTGGACCAGGTCGCGCAGGACGGGGCCGTACTCGGGGTGGGCCAGTGCGTGGGCCATCTGGGCCACGAGGTAGTCGGCGGGGTTCCCGGTGTCGTACCAGGTGCCCTGGATGACCTGCCCGTAGACGGCGCGGCCGGCGGCGTAAGCGTTGATCGCGTCGGTCAGGTAGACCTCGCCGACCGGGCGGCCGCTGTCGCGGGCCTCGTACCAGCGGCGGGTCTGCTCGCGCAGCTCGTCCACGATGCCCGGGGTGATGACGTAGCCGCCGATGGCCGCGAACGCCGAGGGGGCGTCGGCCGGCTCGGGCTTCTCCACCAGGCCGGTGATCCGCAACTGGCCCTGGCCCAGGTCCTCCTTGACGATGGGCACGCCGTAGCGCTGGGAGTCGGCGGGGGCCATGGGCATGAGCGCCAGGACCGGACAGCCGGTCTGCTCGTAGGCGCGGATCAGCTGCTGGGCGCGCGGCACCTCGGCGACGAACACGTCGTCGGGCCACAGGACGAGGGCCGGCTCGTCACCGAAAGCACGGGCGGCGTTGAGGACGGGAGTGCCGTTGCCGTACGGGCCGTGCTGGTCGAGGTAGGTGATGTGGCCGTCGCGGGCCAGCTCGGCGACCTCCTCGACCGCGTCGGCGTACGCCGTCTTGCCGTCGGCCCGCAGCTGCCGCACCAGGGCCGGATTCGGCCGGAAGTGGTCCTGGATCAGGGACTTTCCGCCGGAGACGACGATGGTGATGTCGGTGATCCCGGAGTCCACCAGCTCCCGCACCGTGTGCTCGATGACCGGCTTGTCGCCGACCGGGAGCATCTCCTTGGGGATGGCTTTGGTCAGGGGCAGCAGGCGGGAGCCGAGTCCGGCGGCGGGGATCACGGCCCTGCGGATCGTCGGGGACATCAGGTCTCTCTCGTCGGTCGACGCGCCGCGCCGGCCGGCACGGTACCTCCCGACGCTACGCCGGTACCGCCGCCGTTTCACCGAACCGGCGCCGTCGGCGGGAGCGTCCTTGCTGCAACGGGGCTGCCACAAGGTCTCGGGGCCCCTTGACCTCGCCCCGGAGCGACGGGCGACTCTGTCTGTTCGTCGACGACGCCGCGGCGGACGTCGAGGCCGCCCGGGCGGTGGGCATGCGGGCCCACCCCTTCGAGGACAACGCCGGGACGATCCGGCGTATCGCGGCTCATCCGGACGCTCGTCGGCGGGGCGCGCGACGCCTCCCGCTCGCATGACCTCAGAACCAGTGCAGGCAGTGCGGAGGGCGCTCGGCGCGGAAAAGGGTGTCGGCACGGGTGGCCGCTTCCGGGTGGTGAGCCCGGATGTGACCGGCGCGTACGAGCGTGCTCGGGGTGGTGCCGCCCAGGTAGAGGGAGCCCAAGTCGCTCACGTCCAGGGAAAGGTCGGGCTCCCGGTCCGTCGGGACGCAGTCGGCCTTGCCGTCCCGGACCCTCAGCAGATGGCGGCCGTGCTCGCCGAGGAACGGGTCCTCGACGTCGAGGACGAGCTCACCGTCCGTGAGCCAGCCGCGCGCGGTCAGCGCGCGAGGGACGTCCAGCAGCCGCACCCAGAGCCAGTCGGTGTCGCCGCCCACCTCTCCGGCGCGGAAGTCCGCGAGCTGCCAACGCAGCGGGTGACCGGGCGGGAAGTGCTTGAACACGACCTCGGTGACCAGGTCGTGTCCGAGCAGGAACCGGGCCAGGGCCGTGAAGACGGCGTCGTCGGTGGCGACGGTCTCGTCGACGGTCAGGGTGTCGGGCTCGCCGAGCGCGTAGCTGGCGTAGCCGTCCGGTACGCCGTCGGCGTCGCGGTGGACGGCGACGTAGCGCTGCGCCGCAGACACCGGGGGCTGACCCGCGCCCGACTCCCACCAGTGGTGCGGCCGGGACAGCGCGCCGGGCTGGCTGCGGCGGTACCGGTCGTAGACCTCTTCCAGGATCTCACCGCACTCGGCACGCCGGAGCACCTCGACCGGGGCGGCGTCCGGACCGTCGGCCGTCCCCCGCACCCGGGGCGCGGCGAGAGCGGCCCGGTGACGGGGCACCGTCAGCCGCCGTGTGTAGGTCGCCGGTCCGTACCCGAACCTGCCGTAGATGGGCGCCTCGGAGGCCAGCAGCACGGACACGAACTCCCCGCGGGCCCGCAACTCGGTGAGCTGATGCCGCATCATCGCGCTGAGCACGCCCCGGCGTCGGTGCGAGGGCACGACCCCGACGGCCGTCACCCCGGCGGCGGGGGCGATGGCCCGACCGGGCAGGGTGAGCTCGAAGGAGTACGCACCGGCGGTGCCGACGGGTCGCCCGTCCGCCGTCACGGCGAGCAGGTTGCGGTCCATTTCGAGCGCCGACCACCAGACGCCACGGCCCTGCGACGGTGTTTCCGGGAAGCGCGCGAACGCGGCATGGAGCGTGTCGACGAAGACGTCGAGGTCCTGATCGGTGGTAGAACGAATCTCCACAGCTGCCGCCGCCTCCCCCGGGTTCCAGGCACCACGGCCCGTGGTGTCCCGCCACAGTGCAGCGTCGTCCCGTGACCGGGGTCAAGCGAATTACGGCCCGTCCGCGACGGGGTGACACGGCGCATGGCTTCGCCCGCCGATCACGGTTCCCGGTGCACGGCGCGGAAGCTCTCCAGCACCTCCAGCAGCGTGCGGGCGTCTTCGCGTCGCGTGCCCGGGCCCACGGCGGTCAGCAGGTCGCCGACCGGCACGGGGCCGAGTCCGGACAGCGCGCCGGTCAGTCGGCACAGCTCGTGGTGGTCGAGCGGGGTGCGGGTCTCGTGGCCGTTCGCCGCGCAGACGGTGCCGGCGGGTGCGTCCGGGGCCCACCTGATGCGCGCGTGCCGGTCGCCGCGCAGCCGGTCCGTGTCCGTGAGGGCTCGGGGAGTGGCGGCGGGCGGTACGGGTTCGAAGCCGCCCGCGGTCCAGCGGCGCAGGGAGAGGACGGTGACGCGGCGGCCCATCGCCACGGGGCCGGCGAACTCGTGCAGTGCGCGCACGGCGGTGGTGAACGCCTCGGGGAGCGCGGGCGCGAGGAGGCCGCCGCGGCCGGCGCCGGGAGCGGTCAGGGCGGCGTCCGGTGTGGCCAGCAGCGTGTCCAGGCCGCCGTGACCCGCGAGCCGGGCCGGGTCGAGGTCGGCGAGCAGATCCTCGACTTCGTAGCCCGCATGGTGCTCGTCCCGGGGGACACCGACGTTCACGCTGGTCGCGGGGGCGGCGCCGGCGCTCTCGCCGACGTGGTAGTAGTCGGCCGGCCAGTACAGCAGCTCGCCGGGGCCCACGTCGGCGTACACCGACGCGGCGGTGTGGCGGGCGTAGTCGGTCTTCGTGGACACGGCCTCGTCCCACGGCCTGCGCGGCCAGAACCGCATCCGCTTGCGGCCGCGCAGGCCGAACATGAAGGTGGCGAAGCGGTCCTTGTGCACACCGACGGGGCTGTGCTCGTACGTGCCGTGGAACAGCGTGGTGATCGCGCCGGTCAACGGCAGGCCGACGGCCTGCCACAGGGGGTCGAAGAAGGCACGTTCGCGGGACCAGAGCGCGGGGTCGAAGGCGTGGAATCCGTTGACCACCAGGGCGTGCCGGCGGCCTTCCAGACGGGCCGCGAGCCGCGCGTCGTAGGCGTCGAAGGAGCTGTCCTCACCGGCGGGCAACACACCGTCGGGGGCGTCGCGTTGGACGTGTTCGACGGTGAACTGCACATTGGGCGGCATACGGTCGTCCACTCGCGCGGGACGGCTGCCGGCCACGGCGGCGCGGAACACCTCCGACGTCTCGAAGGGCGCCGGTGCCACGGAACGGAACAGCACCGGGCGCCGGTCCCAGTACCGCTCGACGAGGGTGTCCCAGGAGAACTCCGCCTCGACCGCTACGATCGGTTCCTCGCTCATGCCGTGTCCGTCCTCCCGACCGTGTCCACGCCCCGCAGGGCGTGCAGTTTCTCCAGCAGGGCGACGACCTGTTGCTCGCGGCCGGGCCCGGCCGCCGCGCACAGCTCCGCCACCGTGCGGGTCCCGTGCTCCCGCAGCAGGTCCAGGACCCGTTCGCCCAGCGCGCCGCGCAGGGAGAAGGCGTGGCCGTCGACGGCCCAGATGCAGCCGTGGCCCTCGTCGAGGGGCATGCTCACGACGGGCGAGGCAGCCCGCAGCCGGTCGCCGGGAGCGAGGCGGACCGGGGGCCGTGGCGCGGGGGCGGGTTCCAGGGCGGCGGCGCTGACCCGGCGCGCCCACAGGACGCGCAGGACGAAAGCGAGCCGGTCCTCGTCGGTCACCTCGCGCAAGCCGGCTCCCGTCTCCCCCAGTTCGGGCACCTCGGGTGCCCGTGCCTCGTCCTCGGGGGGCGGGTACGACAGGTAGGGCACCCGGTCGTGGCCGCGCCGCTCGTGCAGCATTCCGGCGACGACGTCCTTGACGGCCTCGGTCAGCAGACGGGCGTCGGCGGGCACCAGCAGCCGCAGCGCCAGGGTCCGCGCGCCGTAGCGCAGGGCGTGCGGTCGTCCCGCCGGCCAGTGCAGCAGTTCCCCGGCCCGGGCGGTCGTCGTCGGTCCGTCCTGCTCGCGGGCCGGGACAGCGGTGACGCTGCCGCGCAGCACCCAGACGAGGCCCGCGTGCACCGGCTCCCGGCGCAGGCCGTCGCCGTCGGTGATGCCCTCGCCGAGGGCGAGTTCGGTGACGACCGGCAGCACGGGGTGCCCGATCCGCTCCCACAGGGGCACGACCAGGTCGCGCACCTGGGTCCACAGAGCGTGGTCGAGCAGGAGCGGCTGCTCGACGGCGAGCAGCCGGCCGTTGCCGCGCAGGCGGGCGTCGAGTCGCTCGGCGTACTGCTCGGCCGTGCCGTCCTCGGGGCCGGGCAGCAGGTCACCCGGGGTCCGGATCCGTCCGCCCTCGACGAGGAACCGCACGTCGGGCAGGGCCCGGAACCGGGTGCCGGCCCGGAAGGGGCGCGCCGCCTGGACCATGACCGCGTACGCGCGGTCGGCGTCGACGGCCTCAAGGCCGCCCGGCGCGGGCAGCACGGCGGGCGCCTGCTGCCAGTGCCGGACGGCGAGGTCGTACCGGGCGTCGGTCAGCCGGTCGGGGGCTGGTAGCGGCGGCGCAGGCGGGCGGCGTAGCGGGCGAGCGGTTCCATCCCCAGGCTGCGGCGCAGTTCGTCCACCCGGTCGGGCTGTTCGATGGGACACGGCTCCAACTCCCCTTCACGCATGCGGAACTTGGTCCCGTACACCTGCGGTCTGCCGTCGTGGACGCGGAGCGCGTCGGTGACGTAGGCGACCTGACGCCACGGCAGGTCGCCGTCGTGGGCGGCCTGTTCGATGAGGTCCAGACACTCGTACCGGAAGCCGGACGGGCCCTCGGCGTGCTGGACGAGCCGGCAGGCGGCGGCCGCGGCCGCCGGGCCGGCGAGGGCATGTCCCGGCCAGCCGTGCGTCGCCACGACGTCCGCCAGCCAGCGCATGCCGGCCTCGGTCAGGGAGCGCAGCCGTTTCTCGGTCTCCTCGTCCGCGAAACCGGAGGCGACCCAGCGTTCACGCAGTGCCGCGTCCATCCGGTCGGTGCGCAGCAGGCGGCGTCGCACCTCCGGTACCGGGGCGGGACGCACGAACGGCTCCGCGCGGATCCGTACCGTGTCGCCGGCCCAGCTGTAGACGATGCGCCGTCCCGCTGCCGCCCAGGTGAAGCAGGCCTCGCCGGTGTGGCGGTCGGTGATGCGGACGCGGACGCCGTCGCCGTGGAGCGTGCCGGGCCCGACGGTGTCGTGGGCGTAGGCGACCGCGTCGCGCAGTGCCACGCCCAGCCCGGCCAGGTCGCGGCCACGGTCGTCGGCGACGGCGGCGGACGGGGGCCAGCCGGGGTGCGGGTCGCCGGGGACGGGAAGGTGCGTCGTTTCCACGGCGCGGAGCAGGGGGCCGCCGTGCGCGGAGCGGAAGAAGTAGGGGACGTCCCCGGCGTCGAGTTGGGCGGTCTCGGCCGCCCCGAACCCGGTGGCGGATCCGGGAGCGGTTGCGGTGAGCCGGTCGGCGAGGGCCTCGGTGTACGCCGCCGTCGGCTTGAGCAGCACGCGCACATACGTGTCCGCCGGGGCCTGACCCAGGAAGGCGCGGATGCGGCCGTGGTGGCGCGACATCAGCGTCCACGCGTCGAACATGCCGCGCAGGAAGGAGGGCAGGTACGGCCCGTATCCGGTGCGCCCCCGCGTGTCGGACACGACGGTGCGGGAGCCGCCGCGGGTACAGGGCCGGCGTCGCCGTACGAGCCGTAGGCCTCCGTCGGCGGTCTCGGTGAAGCAGGCCACCGGTCCGTCGACCGTGCACCAGCGGGCTCTGTCCTCCAGTCCCGGGTGATGGTGGTCCCCGGCGGCGGCGTCGGCGACGAGCCCCGTGTCGTACAGGCGCGGCAGCGGGGTGAGGAAGATCTCCAGGTCGACCGGGTGGAACAGGGGCTCCTTGTCCTCCGGCCGGGTCCCGGCCAGCAGGTTGCCCTCGCCGAGGTCGGCGATGCCGAAGCGGAACGCGGCGGCGGCGAGGGAGCCCGCCCGGTGCCAGAACCGTTCCGCCTGACGGGGCCCGAGTCGGGTGCCGTACAGCCGCCGGTCGGGCGCCGAGCGGATCACGCCCCACTGCGCGGGCGGCTCGATCCACTCCTGCCAGGTGTACTGCCGTCCGTCGGGGCCGGTGCCCGGCGTGCAGCGCAGCACGGGCAGACGGACGGGACCGGAGGCGGGCGGCAGGCTGTTGAGAAGGGCGAACACGGACGTGTCCGGGGTGAGGAACAGGACCTCGCCGCCTGCCGGGCGTGGCTTGTAGGCGATGCTGCCGCCGCCGCTCAGGCGCACCCGCAGCACCCGGCGCCGGCCGTTGTGGGTCTCGCCGTCCTGGGCTTCGATGCCCGTCACCGGTAGCCGCAGCAAAGGCCGGTCGAAGAAGGAGGTGCCGGTGGACGTGTCGCCGCAGATGCCGGTGTCCCGGGCGAGGCGTTCCAGGAACCGGTCCAGAAACCCCGTCCAGCGGGCGCATTCCTCCTCGGCCGGGTAGGCGACACCCGCGGCGCAGGCGGTGAACGCCTCGCTCACCAGCGGCCCGAACAGCGCGCCGTCGGTGACGTCGAGGACGCCCGGGGCGAGCAGCCGCGCGGTGCGGGCGGTGGTACGGCGGCACCAGGCGTCGAGGGTGTCCAGCAGCGTGCCGAGCGGGGCGAAGCGGGGTTCGGCGAGTGCCGCCGCCAGCAGTTCGGCGTCCGTCTCACCGGTCGGGAAGCGAGCGTGCGCGAGCAAGCCGTCCTCGACCGGCCGCAGCACCGGTGGGAACAAAGGGCCGGCGGTGCCCGCCCGCACGGCCTCGATCACCTTGCGGACGGCGGAGCCGTGCACCGGGGCACCTCCCCGACCGGTCGGCGCGACGGACTCCCACAGGACCTCGGTCATGGCGTCCTTCCTGCGTGGTGCCGTCCCGCCGGCAGCGGAACGGCACCCGGTTGCCGTGCCGTGGCGGCCGGTCTCCCGGCCGCGGCCGGCGTCAGATGCAGTAGACGCGGATACAGGTGCCGGGCGTCGCTCCGGAGCGGGCCGGGATCTCCTGCTCCAGCTCGCCGATGACGAGGTCGAGCTCCTCCTCGGCGGAGGCGAGGGCTTCGGTGCGGGACTGGCCTTCGTGGGTGGTGGCCTGGTTCACGGTGGTCCTCCTGGATCGTCAAGAGACACTCGGTGATGCCGCGACAACCCGGCCGAGCTTAGGCAGCCGGAGACGCGGGAAACAGGGGCGGGGGCGATGACTTCTCGCCAATTACCGACCGTCCTGAAAGGGGTGGACCGAGTTCCGCTCATGGCCGTGGCGGCGCCGTGCGGCAGAGGTCTGCCTAGCTCCACGGGTCGAGGGCGTGCTTGCCGCTGGTCCGGCCGGCTTCGAGTTGCCGGAGCACCGCCGGTCCCTCCGCCAGGGGATGCACCTGAGGGGAGCCCGGCGGGTACACACCCTCGGCGATGAGCGTCTCGATCTCGGCGAGCAAGGACCGGTAGAGGGACGGTGCCGCGGCCGCCAGCGCACCGATGTGCAGGCCCTTGATCTGGACCTGGTGTGTGAAGACCAGGTCGTGCGTGGTCACGGTGGCGTCGCCGGAGGCGGCACCGAACACGACGACGCGTCCGCTGAAGGGTTTGGTGACCGCCAGACTGGTCTCGAAGGTGGCCCGCCCCACCGATTCCAGGACCAGGTCGACCCCGCCGGTCAGGCGGGTGATCTCCGCGGCCAGATCGGGGCGCGCGCCGTCCAGGACCTCGTCGGCGCCGAGCGCCTTGACCGTGTCGTGCTTGGACGGTGACGCCGTGGCGATCACGCGAGCGCCGTAGTGGCGGGCGAGACGGACAGCAGCCTGACCCACGCCTCCGGCGGCGGCGTGGACGAGTACCGCGTCACCTGGCTCGATCCCGCCCAGCGGCTTCAGTGCCGCCAGTGCGGTGGCCCAGTTGAGCACCAGGCCGAGAGCTTCGGCGTCGCTCCAGCCGGCGGGCACCGAAAGGACACCCGCGGCCGGCATCGTCATGTACTGCGCGAAGGCGCCGGGGCCGGCTCCGACGACATGTGTGCCGGCCGGCAGTGGACGTGCGACGCCGGGACCGACCCCCACGATCTCGCCGGCGGCTTCGAAGCCCGCCACGTACGGCGGCTGCGGACCACCCGCGTACTTTCCGTGGGCCTGCATGACGTCGGCGAAATTGACCCCGGCGGCGCCGACACGGATCAGGTACTCGCCGGGTCCCGGCGTGGGGCGCGGCCGATCGGTCGTGAGGGCCGCGTCCCCCGGCCCCCGGTGGGACCGCTGGACCAGTGCGCGTACCGGCTGCTCGGCGGCGTGCCGCTGCTCGTTGATCTCCATGCCGTGACGGTAGGAGTCTCACACTTGTGTCAAGGTCAAGCGGTGGTCGGGGACCGGTGCGGCGGGCCTCCGGCAGGCGTGGCGTTGGGGCCTGTTGCGGAAAACAGGCCCTGGTGCCGCCCGCGGTCAGGGGCCGGTGTTGCGGGCCTCCCGCAGGTAGGCGTCGAGTGCCGCCTGCTGTTCGCTGAGAACGGCGATGCGTGCGGCGAGCCGGTCGCGATAGCGCTGCACTTCGCCCAGGAACTCTGCGCACTGCGCATCCGTGCCGGCACGGGGTGCGTCCGTGAGGCGGGGCAACAGGTCCCTGATCAGCCGGACGGGCAGCCCGGACTCCAGCAGGGAGCGGATGACGAGCACCCGGTCGATGGTGGACCTGCAGTAGTCGCGGAACCCGTTGCCGCACCGGCCGGGGACGATCAGGCCCTCGTCCTCGTAGTGCCGCAACGATCTCGCGCTCACGCCGCTGACTCTGGAGGCTTCACCGATCTTCATGCCTGCCCCGGCCCCTCTCAGCCCACCCACTCGCGCAGCAGGCGCTCCCGCTCCGCACGGCCGGGCGAGCCGCCTTCCCACGCGCGGCCCCACTGCGACATCGCCGCCAGCGTGGTGGCCATCGTCGCGGCGCCCTCGGTGAGGCGGGACAGCAGGGCGCGGGAGAGGTCGGCCTCTGCCGGGGAGTAGCCGACGGCTGCGGCGGTGTACGCCATCAGCTCGTGGTCGCCGTCGGGTGTTCCCACGCGCAGCGTCATCATCGGCGGGGTGTCGTCCGTCAGGGCCGGGCCCATGGGCATGGCCAGGTTCGCCACCGTGTCCACGGCGAAGTCCCTGACCGCGCCGATCTGCCGCTTCAACGTCTTCACCGGCACGCCCGCCACGGTCAGGGCCTGCACGCCCTCCCACAGGAAGAAACCGGACTGCCCGTCGCCGAGGGCCACCACGCCCTCCGGGGTCAGACGCACCCCTGGCGCCAGACCGGACGGCTTCGCGCCCAGGTACACGTCGCCCTCGGTGATCCAGAACAGGCCCACCATGGCCATGGCTTGCTCACTTCCCCCCGGCGGCGAGGCGCCGTCGTGTCACACAGCAAATGATCAGGTCGTCCTCAGCAACGCGCCGACGAGCCGGGAAGTTCCCCTGGCCGGGGCCGGCTCACACCGGTTCGGGTTGCGGCTCCGGTTGCCGCATGGGTACGGCCGTCGGTTCCCAGAGTCTGGTCGTGCGGACGTAGCCGTAGATCACCGAGGTCATCGCCAGGAGGAGAAGCGGCCCGAACAGACCCGGGTGCCCGGCCAGTTCCTGTGGCAGGAAGCGGTACGACAGCAACAGCGCGGTGAAGACCGTGGCGCCGTGGGCGACCAGCCCGATTCCCGGGCGGTCCCAGCCGCGGTCGAAAGCGCGCAGTCCCGCCTCGACGGTGAGCGCGAAGACCACGCCGGCGACGAGGTCCACACCGTAGTGGTAGCCGAAGCCCAGCGTGGCGCAGAGCGTGGCGATCAGCCAGAACGCTCCCGCACAGCGCAGGAGCCGTGGGCCTTTACGGGAGTGGATGAAGATCGCGGTGGCCCACGCCGTGTGCAGGCTGGGCATGCAGTTGCGGGGGGTGAGGTCGTCGTAGGGCACCGGGTGCAAGGCGGTGATCTGCGGTGGTGTGTGGGGCCACAGATTGGCCACCGCCCACTGCACGCCGCCGGTGCCGGATGCGCCCGGGCCGTAGGCGAAGACCGGGCCGACCACCGGGAAGATCATGTAGACGGCCGGGCCGAGGAGCCCGATCACCAGGAAGGTGCGCACCAGATGATGGCGGGGGAAGCGGCGCTCGGCCGCCACGTTCCGCAGCTGGTACAGCGCGACGACGATCGCGGCCACCGCCAGCTGCGCGTAGACGACGGCGAGGAGATGGGTGCCGATCGGAGCGGTGGCCTCCAGGATCCGGCCGGCCAGCCACGACGGGTTGCCCAGCGCGTGATCGGCGGTCGCCACGTACGGGTCGAGCACCGACGGATGAGCCTTCGCCGTGACCAGCAGCCAGGTGTCGCCCGTCTTGCGGCCGGCCACCAGGAGCAGCCCCAGCCCGACGCCCTTCAGCAGGAGGACGCGTTCGGGGCCGGTGCGGCGCGTGACGGCGATGACCGCGCAGCCCAGCATCACCCACATCGCGCCGTTGCCGAAGGTGTGCCCGTCGGTCATCTTGACGCCGGCCGCCCACCGCACGAGCACGAAGACGACGTCTGTGCCGATCGCGACACCGGCCGCGATGAAGCGCTGCCGCCAGGTGAGCACGACCATCATCAGCGCCAGCCCGCCGTACAGCGGCCCCGGTTTCGGCGCGAATATCATGCCGCTCAGCTGGTCGGTGATCGGCCCCGGCTGGCCGTAGTGGCGCGCGGCGATCTCCAGCGCGACAAGGAGTCCAAGAGCCGCCAGACCCGCCGCGGCCCACAGCATCACCCGCCGTTGACGCCCTGCGGTCAACGGACTGCTGTCGTCTGTGCGCGGAAGTTTCCGCAACTCTTTGGATATCAATCTATTTGGCCAATTTGTTCGTCATGGGTTCACTGAGTCAGGGCGATGAGTTCCATCCCCCGCGGATCCGGTCATGTTATGGGAGGGCTGCGGGCGGCTTTTGTCCGGTCAGGGATTGCGGGCGGCTTCCGGTCAGGGGTGCGGGTACGAACTGGTCCGGTACCGGCTGCGGAATTCGGCCAGCAGTTCGTCGGTCGCCTCGGCTCCGGCTGCGACCGCGGCGTGCACCTCGCGGAAGTAGTTCTCATAGCCGGCGGGCGTGTACAGACACAGGGCGCGGGTGGTGACCGGGCCCGCGTTGCGGAAGCCGTGGGGAGTGCCGCGGGTCGCGGCCAGCAGGTCCCCTGGGCCTGCCGTGACCTCCCCGTCCCCGGTGTGGAGCGTCAACTCACCCTCGAGCACGTAGAAGTACTCGTCGTGCCCGTCGTGCACGTGCGGCCTGGCGCCGACGGTTCCGGGCGCGAGGCTGAACTCCTCGAAGGCGAAGTGTCCGCCCGTGTGCTCGCCGGTCAGGCGGAAGAAGTGCGCGACACCGGCGACGTCCATCAGTTCGCCCTCCGTGGGGCGGCGCAGCAGCGGGCGGGCCGCGGCCCGGGAGTGATCATCTGTCATGCGCGCATTGTGGCCCAGGGCCGTCTTCCGCGTCCCGAAGTGGCCGAACCCGTCCGCGGCCTGGGGTCCCCGGGTCTGGATGTTGGCGGTTGACTACAATGATGGCAGTGCCTACATTGGCCGGGTCGGGCCGTTCAGTTCCCGTCCGGACCTCTCAACCGGAGCGCTGCCATGTCCCCCTTTGCTTATCAGGGCACTCGCGCCCTGATCACCGGCGCCAGCGCCGGCCTGGGCGCGGAGTTCGCCCGCCAGTGGGCCGCGCGCGGCGCGGACGTCGTGCTGGTGGCGCGCCGCCTCGACCGGCTGGAGGCCCTCGCGGCCGAGCTGGAGAGCACGTTCAACATCACGGCCACGCCCGTCGCGGCGGATCTGACCGGACCCCGGCCCGGTCTCCGGCTGAAAGAGGAGCTCGACGACCGGGGGCTCACCATCCAGACGCTGATCAACAACGCGGGTTTCGGCAGCCACGGGCCTTTCCAGGACCAGGACCCGGACGAGATCTCCCGCATGATCCAGCTGAACGTCGGCGCGGTCACCGACCTCACCCGCGCCTTCCTTCCGCAGCTGGCGGCCGACGGACGCGGCGCGCTGGTCACGGTCGCGAGCACCGCCGCCTACCAGCCGACTCCGGCCATGGCCGTCTACGGCGCCACCAAGGCGTTCGTCCTGAGCCTCACCGAGGCCATCGCCTACGAGACACGCCACTCCTCGCTGCGCGTGCTGGCCGTGTCCCCGGGGCCGGTGGACACCGAGTTCTTCGACGTCGTGGGCACCCGGGACGCGGCGGTCGGACGTGTTTCCGCGCCGTCCGACGTCGTCACGGCGACGCGCAGGGCGCTGGAACAGAGCAGCACTCCGCCGAGCATCGTCGCGGGACTCGGCAACCGGCTTTCGGCTCTGGGAGCGCAGCTCGCCCCGCGCCGTCTCACGCTCAGCGTGGCGGGCCGCTCACTCAAGGCCTGACGCCCCGCCCGCCGACCGACGACCGCCCCGTCCAGGACGGCCCGATCCTGTACGACGACGAGTTGCTGGTCGGTGACGACGCGTTCCGAGTCGGTGATGTGCTGCGCGTTTCCGTCCACCGTCGTCCATGTGACGGCGGTCGACCATCACGGTCCTGTGCTGGAGACGGGCTGGCCGGCACGCCCGCGCCCGACCGTGTCGGTGCTCCCCGCGGCCTGTCCTACCGGCGGTGCCCGGACGACAGCCACGTGGACGACAAGGGATCCCCCTTCACCCGAGCGACGGCAGCCCGTTCACCTTCTGGCTGCTGATGCGGCCGTACTCTCCTTTCTTCGGGTGGGTGACGACTCTGCGCCTCTGGATGTCCCTCCCCGACGCGTCCCCCGCACCGTGACGCCCGCGGGGCCGCCGCGTCGCGCGACTCACGCCGTGTGGACCTCCAGCGCCGCGCGCACCGCCGACTCCAACGCCCCCTCGATCCAGGCCGGTTTGACCGAGGTGTGGTCGCCCGCGAAGTGCAGCGGCCCCTCCGGTGCCGGAATGGAGGGGAGCAGTTCCGTGTGCTGCCCCGGCAGGAGGACGGACGCCTCGCCGTAGGCGTACGGGTCGCGCAGCCAGCTCTGGGTGCGGCCCGCGCCCGTGTAGAACACCTCGATCCGCTGGCCGTACACCTCCTGCAGGCCGCACAGGGCGTGCGGATAGCGGGCATCGTCGTCGAGGGAGTCCCAGCGCAGCGCGTCGTCCGCCCAGCTGTAGGAGGCCAGCACCACCCCGCCCTCGCTGCCGGGGACGGGGTGGGAGGGGTGGTACATGAAGCGGTTGGCGTTGTCCGACACCGAGCCGCCGCCGATGACGTCGACCGCTTCCGGCTGGTCGCGTGTGACGGCTCGGTTGGCGGCGTAGTGGACGCGCTGCCCGGGGGTGATGTGGCCGGGCGGCACGGACGGGTGGGCGCCGAGCAGTCTGCCGTCGCCGGGCGTCCGTCCGGTGCGGTAGGCGTCGTGGAGTCCGGGTTCGATGCGGTCCAGCTCCCGCTTCCAGTCGGCCTCGTCGAACTCCCACCAACGGCGGCTGAACTCCAGCAGCACCTTGGTCGCGCAGTCGTAGTGGAGCTCGGTGATCGCACGGCGCTTGGTGTACGACATCAGCGGGCTGATCTGCACATGCCTGAGGCCGGAGAACGGCACGGTCACCACGGCGGCGTCGGCGGTGAACTGCTCACGCACGACCGGGCCGCCTCGCCCTTCGGAGACGGTGTCCACCCACACGTGGGGCCCCTTGCCGTGGACGTGCGGGGTGTCACGGCCGGCGCGGTCGGGGTCGTGGTACTCGATCCGGGTGACCCTGCGGTCGAACCTGACCTCCTCGCGGACCTGGGCCAGCAGGGCGTCCGGCAGTACGGCCGTGCCGCCCTCCAGTTCCCAGAACGCCGTGTCCGGGCTGATCAGGGAGGAGCCGATGAAGTTGTGGATGAAGGACAGCGGCAGCCGTGACGTGAGGTTCTCGACGGTGCCGATGAGGTCGACCGTCCGCTCGTCCAGGCCCGCGTGCTCGGTCAGGAAGCGGAACATCGACCAGTCGCCGAAGCGCTGGATCACCCTGGCCCAGCCCTGCACCCGCTCGGGCAGCGGCTTGTCGACGCGCTTGCCGTCGGGGCCCACCGTGCTGAACTCGTCACGCACGGGGTCGAGCACCGAGCGCAGGATGACCGCGGCCGGAGTGTCCCAGTGGGCGCGCGGGACGCCGAACGAGCGGTTGACGCGCCGGGGTGCGCGAGCGTAGTCGGCGCGCCGCATGCGGACGCCGTTGACATGGATCCAGGTGTGGGAGGCGGGGCGTCCCTCCGCGTCCACGTCGACGTAGTAGAAGGGCCGCTTCTTCAGGCCGAGCCGGCCGATGAGGTCCATCACCAGGGGGTGGCTGCCGGGCAGGCGCATCGCGCCCGCCTCGGCGTACTGGTGGGGGTCGGCGAACGGCTGCGCCGCCTTCTCGTGGCCGCCGCTGCGGAAGGTCTTGACGCGTCCGCCCACCCGGTTGCCGTTGGCCTCCAGGACTCTCACCCGGTGTCCGGCCCGCTTCAGCAGCCACGCCGTCACGAGGCCGGCCGGGCCCGCTCCGATGACGAGCACGCTCTTCGGCCCGCCGGCCCTCCCCCGAGGAAGGCCGTTCTTGAGGACGTCCCGGTAGCCGGGTACGAGGGGCCGGTCGCCGGAGTCGACGACGAGCAGGGCCCGTGCGACGGCGAGACAGCGGTCGAAGTCCGCGCCGCGCGGCGCGGAGGGAGCGGCCGGTGCGGGTGCCCGTCCGGGCAGGGCCGCCGCGCTGCCGGCGCCGAGGAGGGTGGCCGCGGCGGCGGTGCCGGCCGCGGTCGTGAGCGTACGCCTGGTCAGGCCGCCGTTGCCGGCGCCCTGGTGATCTTCGGTCATGGCGTACTTCTACTGGCATGACGGACCGGTGCGCCCACGGTTCGCGATCCCATTGCCACGGACGAGGGAAAGACGCATTTCAAACCGGTGGGGGCGGGGTGTGCGGGGGCACGCCGGGCGGGGCCCTGCCCCGGGTTACGGCGAAGGGATGAATCGGCGCGGAGATGCCCCTGGCGGGGGTCCCCGGTCAGGACACTGCCCGGTACGAGCGGGCCGCGCAGAGGGCGACGCGGCCGGGAGCCGGGGGCGGCGGCCGAGCCCGGTGGGTTCCGGGCCAAAAGGTGCGGCGCGGCAAGGAGGGGGCAGGGTGGAACATCGGCGTCCTCGGGTGGGTGCCCGAGCGCGGTACTGGTTCGACACGACCCTGGCGCGGGGGACGCCCGCCCTGGTCGGCTGGCTCGTGCTGGTCGTCCTGGCCGCCGTCGTACCCGCGAGCGCGGTCCTGGTGTGGACGAATCCCCACGCCCCCGCCTCCCTTGCGGGCAGGCTGGCCGCGGTGTGGCGGCTGACCGGGGAGACGCTGCGGCTCGGCGGGGCCACCGGTACGCCGTTGCAGGTGCTGTTGTCGGTCCTGCTGGCGCTGGTCGCCCTGTTGTACGTCTCCACGCTCGTCGGACTCATCACCACCGGGTTGACCGAGCGGCTCATCGCCCTGCGCCGCGGGCGCTCCATGCTGGTGGAGCGCGGTCACGTGGTGGTGCTGGGCTGGTCGGAGCAGGTGTTCACGGTGGTGAGCGAGCTCGTCGCGGCGAACGCCAACCAGCGCGGTTCGGCCGTCGCCGTGCTGGCCGTCCGGGACAAGACGGCCATGGAGGAGGCCCTGCACGCCAAGGTGGGGCCCACCGGCCGGACGCGGCTGATCTGCCGGAGCGGCCCGACGACCGATCCGGCTGTGCTGGCGCTGACCAGTCCGGGCACGGCCGACGCGGTGCTCGTGCTGCCGCCCGACGACGGACGCAGCGACGCGGAGGTGGTCAAGACCCTGTTGGCCGTGCGGGCGACGGCGTCCGGGGACGAGGGCGGCGCGCCCGTCGTGGCCGCGGTCCGGGACAGCCGCTATCTGCTGGCGGCGCGCCTGGCGGCGGGAGAGCGGGGCGTGGTGGTGGAGAGCGAGACCCTCACCGCCCGGCTCATCGCCCAGGCGGCGCGCCGCCCGGGGCTGTCCCTCGTCCATCGCGAGCTCCTCGACTTCGCCGGCGACGAGTTCTACCTGACCGCTCATCCGTCGCTGGCCGGCCGGGACTTCGGTCACGCGCTGCTCTCCTACGCCAACGCGAGCGCCGTGGGGCTGGTCCGTGACGGGAGGCCCTGGCTGAACCCGCCCCCGCGGACGGTGATCCGGCCGGACGACCGGCTCATCGTCATCGCCGCCGACGACGACACCGCCCAACTGGCCGACTGCGCCGACGCGGTGGAAGCGCAGGCGGTGGCGAGTCCCCGGCCGTCGCCCCCACGGCCCGAGCGCGTGCTGCTGCTCGGCTGGAACCGCCGGGCACCGCTCGTGCTGCGGGAGTGGGGCCGCAACGCGCCGCCCGGTTCCGTCGCCGACGTGGTGGCGGACGAGGACGAGGCCACGATGCGCGCCGCGGACGACACCGGTGGCCCGGCGGGCGCGCGGGTGTACCGCAGGGGTGACGCCACCTGTCCGCAGACCCTGCGCGGCCTGGACATCGCCGGCTACGACAGCGTCGTCGTGCTCGGACACGACCCGCTGCCCGGCGAACCGCCGGAGGAACCGGACAACCGCACCCTGGTGACGCTGCTCGTGCTGCGCCATCTCGAGCAGGAGATCGGGCGGGAGTTGCCGGTGGTGACCGAACTGGCCGACGACGGCAACCGTCCCCTGGCGCCGCTCGGACCGGGAGCGGACGTGATCATCAGCGGCAAGCTCATCGGGCTGCTGATGGCGCAGATCTCGCAGAACCGTCATCTGGCGGCCGTGTTCGACGAGCTCTTCTCGGCCGGCGGTACGCAGATCCACCTGCGGCCGGCCGCCGACTACGTCCTGCCGGACTGCGAGGCGTCCTTCGCCACCGTCGTCGCCGCGGCACGCGAGCGTGGCGAGTGCGCCATCGGCTACCGCAGCCACGCCCGGGCCGACCGAGGTCCCGCATACGGGCTGCGCATCAACCCGCCCAAGACCGATCGCCGCCGCTGGGCCACCGGGGACGAGGTCGTCGTCATCGCGGGCAGCCGCGACGGCGCCGTTCCGCGCAGCCGCGACGCCGGGCACGAACGCGGAGAGGAACGCGGCCCTGGGGAAGGGGCCGAACAGTCCCGGGACGCCACCGAGCCGCCGACGCGGTGACCCCCCGCGTGGTCCGGCACGCCCCGGGGGGCTGCACCGGCGACATGCGCAGGGCGACTCCCCAGGTCTCTCGCAGGGGCAGGACGTCGTGGCACAGTGGCCCCATGTGCGGCCGCTATGTCTCCACCCGCAGTCCGCAGGACCTGAGCCACCTCTTCGACGTCGCCGAGTGGCGCCCCGACGAGACCCTGGCGCCCAGCTGGAACGTCGCCCCGACCGACGACGTCTACGGCGTCCTGGAACGCGCTCCGCGCACGGAGAGCTCCGGCGCACCCCCGCGCAGGGAGCTGCGGCCGCTGCGCTGGGGACTGGTGCCGTCCTGGGCCAAGGATCCGTCCGTCGGCTCCCGGATGATCAACGCACGCGTGGAGACGGTGCACGAGAAGCCCGCCTACCGCCGCGCCTTCGCCCGGCACCGCTGTCTGCTCCCGGCCGACGGTTTCTACGAGTGGACCGAGGTCAGGGACGCCACCACCGGCAAGAAGCGCAAGCAGCCGTACTTCATCCACCCCGCCGACGGGGGGATCATGGCGCTCGCCGGCCTGTACGCGTACTGGCGCAACCCCGAGGTCGACAACGACGACGACCCCGCCGCCTGGCTCACGACCTGCACCATCATCACCACCGAGGCCACCGACGCGGCCGGCCGGGTCCACCCCCGCATGCCGCTCGCCCTCACCCCGGACCACTACGCCGCCTGGCTCGACCCCCGGCACGACGACGCCGGGGAACTGCGCGCCCTGCTCACCCAGCCCGCCGGCGGCCACCTCGACGCCCGCCCCGTCTCCCCCGCCGTGAACAACACCCGCAACAACGGCCCGCAGCTCCTGGACGAGGCCACGCCGTAGTCCCGCCCTCGCGGACGATATCTTCGAGGCCCGTGACAGCCACCGCCGGAGCAGCCAGGTGACCAGCCGTGTCCTCTTCGTCTCGCCCGCGTCGAGCCCGGCGCTGCGGCAGGCCCGCTTCGACGACGGTGACGCGATCGACGCCGTGGGGGCGGCCCGGGCCCGGAAGGCAGCCGGGTCCCTTCCTGCTGCCGCCCGTGTGCTGACGTCACCGGGCGTGCGCTGCCGGCAGACGGCGCAGGCGCTCGGCCTCGACGGCGTGCCCGCGCCGGAGCTGGCGGCCTGGGACGTGGGCCGGTGGCGCGGTCTCACGCTGGAGGAGGTCGCGGCGGCCGAGCCGGAGGCGGTGACCCGCTGGCTCGCCGATCCGGACAGCGCCCCGCACGGGGGTGAGTCCGTGCACGACCTGTGCGCGCGGGTCGGCCGCTGGCTGGACACCGTGCGGGACTTCGACGGCCGTACCCTCGTCGTGGTCGAGCCGGAGGTGGTACGGGCCGCGGTGGTGCACGCCCTGGCACTGGGCCCGGCGGCCTTCTGGCGGCTCGACGTACCGCCGCTGACCGCCACCGAGCTGAGCGGACGCTCCGGACGCTGGAATCTGCGGCTCGGGCGGCACCTGACCGCGACGGACGGCCCGCCCCCGGGCTGAGTCCGCGCCGGTCACCACGGACAGGGCCCCGCGTGGTTGCGCGGGGCCCTGTGCCGTCCGGAACGGATCAGCGCGCGGCCGGAACCGCTCGTCCGGTGCCCGTCTTCGCCGGCTCGGGCTGGAGCAGGCGCTCGGCCAACTCGCCGAAGAGCAGGCCGAATCCGGCCCACATCGCGGTCTGGATGCCCAGCGCGGACAGCCGGAACCGCCACAGCAGCGCGGCCGGGAAGTCCTTCGGCACCTCGTCGACGACGGGGAGGAACTGGTAGGCGAGGCCGATCACCGCGGCGAACGCGGTCACCGCGACCACGGTCGCCCACCAGGTGCCCAGGCCGCCCGCGAGCCGCTTGCCCACCATGGTGGCGGCGACCGCGAGGAGGACGCTGAGCAGCATCATCAGGAAGTAGAGGGTGGTCCGCTTGCCGATGGTGTCCGGGTCGCCGACCGACGGCGGGTTGGCCGGGTACTTCAGGAACGGCACGACGTAGACGGTCAGGAGCGCACAGCCGGACAGCAGCAGCGCGGTCGCCCGGGGACCGAAGCGGCCGACCCGGCCGAGCGCGAAGGCGTACGCGAGCGCGGCGATACCGCCGAAGGCGACCCCGTAGACCAGGACACCGGTGGCGAGACCGGCGGTGGACTGCAGGGAGCGGGAGACGACCTCCATCTCGTGCTCGTGGGAGTGGGCGTCCTCGAAGGCGATCGCCTTGCCGACGCTGGGCTCCCCGAGGAGGTAGGCGACGACGAGGGCGAGCACGCCGGCGGCCAGGCCGGCGAGCATGCCCCGGACGAGAAGGTTTCTCACCGTTGCGGAGTTCATGGGTGCGGCGTCCCTGACGTCAGTGGCAGGGGAAGCCGAGCAGGTGGCGGGCGTCGTGCACCCACTCGTGGACGTCCGTGCCGTTGAACACGGAGGTGGCGCCCTGCTCGGCGCCGACGAAGTACAGCAGGACCAGCATCAGGACACCGAAGAAGACGGCCCAGGGGGCGATCGCCTTCAGCGGCAGCGTGGCGGGAACGGCGGGGGTGGTGGCAGACGGCTGGGCGACGTGCTGCGCCATGGCAGGGCCTCCTCTGGGAGTTCGCGTCCCATCTCGGTGGTGCACTGGACGACGGCCACGGGTCTGACTCGCGAACGCCTCTCCTGAGGGCTTCGCACACAGTGGCGCGACCGTGCCGGTTTCCCACCGGCTTCCGTCTCGCCGTCGTCGATATCGGACAGACCGTACCGTGTGACGCGTGCACGGCCAAGACCGCCTCCCCCCGGCGTGATCTCCCTCTCGGGCCCTGGCCGGAGGCGGCGGTGCGGGCGGCAGGACGGGACTAGGGTGGGCGTAGGGGCGAGCGAGGCGGGTGTGTGGATGGACTGGCGGGAGTACGCCGAGCAGATGGCCCAGCTGGCCAGGGATCTGCTGGCCCAGGACTCGGTGCAGGGGACACTGGACCGGATCACGGAATCGGCGGTACGGCTCGTGGAGGGCTGTGACGCGGCCGGCATCCTGGCGGTGCGCAAGGGCAAGGCGATCACGCTGGCAGCGTGCGGCGACATGGTCGAGGAGTCCGACCGGTTGCAGGCCGAGCTGGGTGAGGGGCCCTGCTTCGATCTCGCCCGCCGCAGGGGCAGCGGGGAGCGGGTGTTCCGCATCGCGGACATGACCACGCCGTCGCCGTCCTGGCCGCGGTACTCCGAGGCGGCCCGGGAGCTCGGCGTCGGCAGCATGACCGGCGTCCTGCTGTACACCGAGGACGAGGATTTCGGCGCGCTGAACCTGTACTCCCGCCGCCCCGGCGCCTTCACCGAGGAGTTCGAGACCGCCGGCTGGCTGCTGGCCTCCCACGCGGCCGTCGTCCTGTCGAGCACCCGCACCATCGACCAGCTGGAGCAGGCGGTGGAGACCCGGCACGCCATCGGCGAGGCCATGGGCATCCTCATGGAACGCCACCACCTCAGCGAGGAGGAGGCCTTCGGCGTGCTGCGCCGCCTGTCGCAGCACCACAACGTCAAACTCCGCGACGTCGCCCAGCAGGTCCGCACCCCGCGCCCTCGGGCCGACTGAGCCGCGTACCGACCGGGGCGACGGTCGCTCTCTTGTCGCCGTGACCGAACGATGCGTGCGGAGCGCGGTGTCGCCGCGGTCCGGACTCGGTCAGGCGGCCTTCTGCGAGGCTGCGGCGTCCGGATGCAGGTCGTCGAGGGTGAGCTGGTGTGCCGGCGGGTCCGGCAGGACGACCCGGTGGGAGGTGTGCAGGTCGGGGCCGACGTGGAGCAGTTCGCCGGATTCCATCGGGCGCCAGTGCGGGTTGTCGTCCATGCGCTCGCTGGCGACGACGACGGCGGGGTGGTCGGCGAGGGGCTCGGAGTGGACGCGCATGCGGCCGCCGCTGCCGCTGTGGTCGAGGTGCCTGCTGCCGTGCTCGCCGCCCGCCGGGCGCTGGAGGACGTACAGGTCGTGGGTGTCCGGGTAGCGCAGCGCCCACAGCTCCTGCGGGGTGATGAGGATCAGGTTCATGGCGAAGACGGGCAGGTGTGCGGCGATCCAGCGGGCGGCCTGCCGGATGCCGGTGGTGACATCGCCGTCGTGCCGCCGGGTCTCCCGGGTGATCAGGGCGAAGAAGCGCTCGGAGTCGGTGTCGCCCCGGACGAGCGAGCGGTCCTCCCCCAGGTGGTCGTCGAGCGCGTCGAGGCCCTCGATGACCCCGTTGTGCGCGAAGAGCCGCCCCTCCTGCTCGAAGGGGTGGGTGTTGCGGACGTCCAGGCTGCCGGTGGAGGCGAAGCGCACATGGGCGATGAAGGTCGCCGACTCCTCCTGCCGGGCCTCCCGTGCGAAGGCGTGGTCACGGTAGGCCGCGATGGGCGCCTTGTCGACGTGCGGGGTGCCGTCCGCGGCGAAGTGACCGAGACCGGTGCCGTCGGGGTCGCGGTGACTCTGCCGGCTGAGGCTGTCGGGGGCGTCCAGGAGCCAGAAGGTGGCGTGCGTACGGCGCGGAGCGCTGCTGAGGCCGAACAGGCGGCACACGGGAACCTCCTCCGTCGGGGCCCTTCGCGGCGTGCGGGGCGGGTGAGGGTCCTCCGCCGAGTGCCCCCACCCGCCCCGGGTACGCGTCAGGCCCAGGGGGCGGTCACGGCCCAGCTGGTGTCGTCGGCCCAGAGTGCGGCCGCGTCCCAGGCGTGAGATCCTCCGTCACCGGCGATGTAGACGGCGTGGTCGTAGTGGCGCACGAAGTCGCCGGGATAGTTGGCGGACCGGAGCGAGATGCCCTGCCCGGTGTGACCGGCCTGCGGGCAGAAGGTGGCGTCCTGACGGGACACCGCGCTGTTGTCGATGGTGTCGACGCGCAGCCGGAAGTCGTAGTGGCGCAGATACTGGCCCGGCTTGTCGGCGGACTCGAAGGAGACGCAGGAGGCGTCGCCCAGGCCCGCGCGTACGGTCCAGGTGGCGGCGCCCTTGTCGGCGGAGGAACTGGCCGAGGAGACCGCCGAGATGGCCGCGTTGCTGTCGGCCGTGTTGTGCCGGAGGTACTCACCGGTGCAGCAGGACGTGGTGGCGCGCAGCGAGACCCTGGCGCCCGGCGTGAGGCCGCCGACCGGGGCGGGCGCCGTGTAACCGACCGCGTTGATGTTGGCCTGGACCGCGTTCTCGGTCGCGTCCGACGGGTAGCCGGACGTCATCACGCCTTCGTAGAAGGTGCCGGCGGAGCCGTTGCTGTTGTCGCCGCCGATGCCGAGGATGATGGCGCCTTCCTTCTTCATCGGGTTGTAGCCCGCGGCGTTGGGGCGCGGTCCGCTGTAGTAGGTGGACAGGCCCCCTGACTGGGCGTTGCCGGCCCGGATCGCCCACTGGTTGGGTCCGCCCTTGACGATCGCGGTCAGGAACCGGTGGCTGACGCTCGGATCGTTCGCGTTGTAGCCCGGGTTGACGCCCGAGAACAGGCCGTTCTCCAGGTCGGCCATGACCCAGGGCCCGTTGCCCGTTCCGTAGCCCCAGACCTTGATGTTGCCGAAGTAGATGGCCTCCATCGTGCCGTTGCCGTTGTCCCGGCTGTTGGTCTCGGCGTTGCCGTAGTCGAAGCAGCAACCGCCGTTGTGGTGGCTGCCGTCGAGGATCGCGTACATGCCTTCCGGCTGGTCCCCGGTGGCGATGCCGCTGGTGTGGTTGTTGCGGTAGCCGGTGCCGGGGGCGATGAAGACGCCGTACGCCTTGTGGCCGCCGACGGTGACCGGTGCGGCGGATGCTTCGGCGAGGTTGTCGTATCCGCCGGCGGCGGGGCCGGAGAACCCTCCGGGCGGTGCCTGGGTGAGGTGGTTGCCGCGGCCGGACTGGTCGTAGATGACGGTGATGAGGCAGCTCGTTCCCGCGCAGAAGGAGTCCTGCGCGCCGGCGTCGGCGTAGCCCCCCGCGCCGAGCGCGCCGATGTCCCGGGTGGCGCCGTCCGAGGCGCGTTTGACCTGATAGAGGCGGCCGCTGTAGGAGGAGTACAGGGCGCGGGTCGTACTGTGCGCGGCCACGCAGGGGGTGCCCCCGGAGGCGTAGAGGTCGCAGGGGAGGGTGCCCGCGGCCGCGGCTTGCGGATCGGCGGAGGCCGGGCCGCCGAGCAGGGCGGTGGCCAGGGCCAGCGCGAGCGCCGGCAGAGCGAGTGAGGCGGCCCGCAGTGAGCGGGTCGGGCTGAACGGCATGCACGGTCTCCTGGGGTGAGTGGGGGGCGGGGTCAACCGCCGAGGACGTGCGAGCGGTCATGCACCTGACACATAGCTGCTCGATATATCGAACATTGGTCGTAGTTGCGGACAACGAATGATGATAGGAAGCCGCCCCGGGCTGTCAACACGTTGCGCACGGGTAGTCGTTGGCCGCCCGTCGGACGGCTCGCTCACACCTTGCGGGAGCGGCTGATCCCGGATTCGCCCGACCCCCGCCCCGGCAGCCGTCTACTGTTCGGACACGGCGCAGTTGCCCATCGAGGTCACACGAGGAGGAAGTCCCGTGCCGTCACCCTGTGACCCCCTCAACGCCCCCGCCGGTGATGTGAGCGCGGCGCTCATGATGGTCGACTCCCGGCTCAAGGCCGTCTACGACCGCCGGACCCGGACCGACCCCGAACAACAGGCGCTGGTCGACCAGTTCGCCGCGTCCCTGGGCCCCGGCGGCGTCGACGACCTGCTGGACGGCGCCTGCACCCTCATCTACATGTTCATGCAGTGGCTGCGGATGGCGTACGAGGACCACGACAAGGACGTCATCGAGTGCGTGGTGCCCAACCTCGTCGCCTCGATGCGCATGATGACCAAGAGCGTCCGCCCCGAGGCCATCCCGACCATGGCCGGCCTGGTCGTCGCCGCGGCCACCGGCCTGAGCCCCAGCCTGTGGCGCAAACAGTACGGTTACTGGACGGAGCCGGAGCTGACCCCCCTGGAAGCCACCGCCTTCCTGCTCGCGGAGCACATCAACCGCATCACCGACGACCAGGACTTCGCCACCCGCATGATCACGGAAGCCCTCTCCCAGGTGACCGAGGACTGACGCGCCGGCCCGGCGCGCCGGGCGCCGAGCCGACCGGCGTCACCCGGCCGCGCAAGCGAGGAAGGCGGCGGCAGGTTCTCGTGCGTCTGCGGCGGCAGGGCGTGCCCCATGTCCGCGACGGTCATCAGCCGCTCCCCCGGGATCTGCTCGGCGATGGACGCGCCATGGCCCGGATTGTCGGCTCATGACCGCCCTCGACCATCAGGGTCGGCGCCTGCACCTGGTGCAGGACACCCAGCGGCTCGAAATCCGGCTTGGCCATCGCGACCGGCCGGTGGTCGGCCGTCGCCGACAGGTCGCGAGCCCGGTCGCAGATCCTCCCCCGGAGGCGACGCGCCGCGTCCTCGTCGAACGGCAGCCGGGTGCCGTGCAGCACGCGCCGCTCGGCGATCACGCCGTTGGCCCGGGCGCGGCGGCCCTGCGCCGGTGGGGCGGCGATCAGCGCGCGGCAGAAGTCCACGAACTCCGGCGTCGGTTCGGGCAGGCTCCCGGCGGGTCGCGGCATCCCCGCCAGGGTCCGCAGGAGCACCCACGGCACGAGACGGCCCTGTCACCCCGTCAGGCACGCACGGTGTCCCCTGGCGCATGGCCGAGCGGCACTCATACCCCCAGGTGGAGGGGTACGCCGGACTCCGTAAGCGGATTGTCATGTTCAGGGGGACCCCGCGTTCGGGGTCACCGGGCCATGGTGCAAGATCGCCGACGTGAAGAACACCAGCAGACGCACCGTCCTCGCTTCCGTCGCCGCCGTCGCCGCCGCCGTGCCGACGCTCAACGCCGTGATGGGCAATGGCGCCACGCCGGCCGCCGCGGCCGACCAGTACAGCTCCAACACCAACCTCTACACCCTCACCGCGGACAAGGAGGGCACCGACTGGATGCGCCGATTCCGCATCGGCGCCCCGGCTCAGATCACCGACAATGCCCGCACCACCAGCAACCCCGTCAACAGCACCGCGGTGATCGCGCCGCACGGCGGCGGGATCGAGTCGGGTACCAGCGAACTCTGCATGGCCATCGCGGGGTACACGCCCTTCGACTACAACACCGACCCGTCGACCGCGGCGGTGCCCGGTGAGACGCAGCGGGACTACTGGATGTTCGAGGCCCTGGCCAACTCCTCCTCGCAGCACGTGACGTCCACCCACTGCGACGACCCGGCCGCCCTCGCCGTCACCACGGGCAACCTGTACGCCGTGTCCCTGCACGGCTTCGACGACACCACCGTGAAGAAGATCAACATCGGTGGCCGGGACGAGCGGCTCAAGCGGAACCTGAAGGCCGCCTTCACGAAGTACGGCCTGACCACCGGCACGGGCAACGCCGACTGGGAGGTGACCGTCGTCTTCGCCGGCACCACCGACCCGATCAACGGCGACGACCCGGCCAACATCGTCAACCGCACCCGCACCGGCGCCGGTGCCCAGCTGGAGATGTCCACCGCCCTGCGCAAGGCGATGTTCGGCGACTTCTCCGGCGCGTCCAAGCGCCGGACGACGGCCGGCGTGCCGAGCACCGACAGCCCCTACGCCGACCGCTTCTGGAACGGTTTCGTGGGCGCGGTCCGCGAGGCGATCAAGAACCACGAACTCGGTCTCGACTCGCCTCAGGCCTGAGCCCCCAGCCCCGGCGCCTCCCCGAGGCGCCGGGCCGTCGCGGTGCCGCGCGGGGTCAGATACCGAACGGGGCCGCGTAGTGGACGGTTCCGCCGGGCAGCGGGTGGGCGGCGTCCAGGGCGAGGGCCATGAAAGCCTCGTCCGGGACCTCGACCGGCAGGCCGATGCCGTGGGCCGAGGCGCGGGTGAAGCCGAACCGGGGGTAGTAGGCCGGGTGTCCCAGGACGACGACGTGGTGCTCGCCCATGTCCCTGGCCGCCGTGAGCGCCGCGCGCACGACCGTGGAGCCGGCGCCGCTCCTTTGCCGCTCGGGCCGTACGGCCACCGGTCCCAGGGCCAGGGCCGGCACGTCACCGATGTGGCAGCGCGTCAGCAGGGCGTGCCCGACGAGGTCGCCGGTGCCGTCCGAGCAGACAAGGGACAGGCCCTCGATCCAGGAAGAGTCCGCGCGCAGCGCGTCGACGAGGTCGGCCTCCATCCCGGTCTCGAAGGCGGCACGGTTGATCTCACGGACGGCGGGGATGTCGGCGCCTGTCTCGGCACGCGTGATCCAGTTGTTGCGCATGGTGAGGGAAGTTCCGTTCAAAGGGTGTTCGGACGGGCGCCTCGCGGGCTCACGCTCCCGGCGAGGGCGGACAGGGCTGGGTCAGGCCACGGCCCGGGACGTGAGGGAGACCTGGGCGCCGCACGCGGTGGCCGCGAGCGCGGTCATCAACCTCACCTCGTCTCCTCGCACCTGATCGAACACCTACGGGTGCCAGAGTACAGGGGTCTCGCGCAAGCGGTCAGGCCCTGTCGGCCGCACTGTCGTACAGAGCGATACGGGCGGCGACCCGTTTGCCGACCGGCTGCCGTTGCACTTCGAAGGTCTGCGCTACGGCCCGGACGATCTCGAGGCCGTGCTGACCCACCCGGGCCGCGTCCGCCGTCCGGGCCTCCGGCAGGGTCGGATCGGAGTCCCGGACGGCCACCTCGACCAGGTCGTCGACGATCCTCAGATCCATCGTGACCGGGCCCGGCGCGTACTTCTGCGCGTTGGTGACCAACTCGCTCACCACGAGCTGGGTCACATCCAGCGCCCGCTGCGAGACCGGCACCCCGTGATCCTCCCGCATGCGCGCGAGAAAGGCCGCCGCCCAGTGCCGGGCCTGGGCGATACGCGCGCTGTCCCCGCCCAGGGTCACCGTGGTCCGCAAACTCCGCGCATCCACTATCACACCGACGTCACCCCACGGGACCGAATCCACCCTGACCGCCTTCACTCTGTGCTTCACACCCCACCGCGTACCCCAGCACGCCCGAACAGCCCCTCATACCCCTCTCCCGGCCCACAGACCCGCCACTCCCTGCCCCGGACCCGCACCGCGGCCCCGCCGCCGGACCAGGCGTTTCCGCCGGGGCGCAGGTATGCCAGTATCGCCCGCATGGCAGAGGAGAGACGTGCGCACCCCGGAGACGGCGACGAATACGGCACGCCCGCACAGCCGCGGAGCGGTCTGTCGGTCGAGTCGTCGACCGCTGCGGACATCCAGGTGCTGACCGTGGCGGGCGAGATCGATCACGACACCGGCAGGCAGTTGAGGGAGGCGCTGGATGCGGCACGCGCGGCCCACACCAGAGTGGTCGTGGATCTGGCGCGGGTGACGTTCATGGACTCCACAGGCATCAACATCCTTCTCACCGCCCACAACGCGCTCACCGAGGCGGGTGGCTGGCTGCGTCTGGCGGCGCCGACGGGGCCCGTCCTGCGCACCCTGCAACTCGTCGCCATCGACACGGTCATCGCCTGCCGCCCCACGGTGGACGCGGCACTCGCCTGACGGAGCGGCGAGCCGGACGGCGCCCGGATCCTGGCCGGGCCGACGGCAGGGGCCCGGCGGCGTACCGGTGCCGGGCCCCTGCTCCGTCAGATACGGCCGCCCGTCAGGCGGGTGAGCGGCCCCTGCGGGCCTCGTGAGGAGCGGCGGCCCAGGACGTAGGACGCCGCGCTGAGCGCCGTCGCACCGGCGCCGACCCCCGCCGCGACGAGCTTGCGCCGGGCAATGACCGTCCATGCCGTCTTCGCCGCCGTGCCCACCTGCCCGGAAGCGGTGACCACCGCGCGCCGGCCCGCGTCGAGTCCCTTGGCCGCCACGTTCACGGCGCCGGCCGCCTCGTCCGCGGCCCGGCCCGCTCCGGTCCTCGCGGTCGACACTCCGTCACCCGCCTTGGCCTCCGCCTTCTTGACGGCGCGGGAGGCCGTCGACGCGGCCCCCTTGCCGGCGGTGCCACGCGACCGGGTGGCGGACGCCGGCTTCGTGGTGTCTGACTTCTGATCCGTTCCCTTGTTCGCTTGACTCATGGAGTTTCGGCTTGCCCCGGACCACGCGCACAAACCCGGCCCGCCCTACGGACCGGGCCGCGGCCCTGTGTTGACGGTCCGAGTGGCTGCGGACACCGTGACGACCACCGTCCGTGGCACCCGCAGTGCCCCACCGAGCGGGTGCCCCTCCCGGCGTTGCAGACCGTTCCCCGCCCCGATCGTGCATACGGTGCTCTGCAGGTGACCGGTCTCGCGGTGAACGAAAGAGGCATGCGGCGTGGTGGCGGAATCGGGCCGCGGGGCGGCCGGCGAGGGACGCGGGGGCCGCGCGGGCGGCCGTGTGGCGCTGGGCAGCCGCCCCGGGTACTCGGTACGGCTGTCCACGCGCCGCCCACGCGGCGCGACCGCTCCCACGATCGATCACACCGGTCCCTGGCTGCGGTCCGCCGCCGCCCACGCCTGGCGGCTGATCCTCGTCGGCATCGTCGTCTACGGTGTCTTCACGGTGCTGGGCCGCTTCCAGATCATCGCCGTGGCCCTGTTCCTCGCCC
This sequence comes from Streptomyces sp. NPDC036813, assembly GCF_055609245.1. Taxonomy (NCBI): domain Bacteria; kingdom Bacillati; phylum Actinomycetota; class Actinomycetes; order Kitasatosporales; family Streptomycetaceae; genus Streptomyces; species Streptomyces sp. NPDC036813. The sequence continues at coordinate 192,544 of NZ_JBVJPV010000006.1, forward strand.
TGGTCATCACGTCGGTGCTGCGTCCTGCCACGGACCTGCTCGACCGCTTCCTGCCCCGGCCGCTCGCCGTCGCCCTCGCGCTGGTCGGCAGCATCGTGGTGCTGCTCGGACTGCTCGCCCTGGTGGGCGACGCGGTGGCGAACGAGTCCTCGAAACTGGCCGACGAATTCCGCGACGGCGTGCACCGGATCGAAGTGTGGCTGCGGCGCCCTCCGTTCCGGCTGAGCCAGAGCAAACTGTCCGATCTGCAGGACCAAATCGTCCACTACATCTCCGCCCACCGGGCGGGGCTTCTCAGCAGCGCCCTGAGCGGCATCGGGCGCGCCGTGGAGTTCGTCACCGGGGGCGCGCTCGCGCTCTTCGCCTCGGTCTTCTTCCTCCATTCCGGCGAACGGCTGTGGACCTGGTCGCGTGACGAGGTGGTGCCCGGCCGCGCCCGGTCGGCGTGGGACAAGGCGGGACGTGCGGCCTGGAGGGCCTTCGCCGGGTACACGCGGGGCATCATCATCGTGGCCTCCACCAACGCCGTGCTGGTCGGGATCGCCCTGCTGGCACTGGAGGTGCCGTTGGCGTTGCCGCTGGCGCTGCTGGAGTTCTTCGCCGCCTTCGTGCCGCTGGTCGGCTCGCCGTTCGCGCTCGGCGTGGCCACGGTGGTGGCGCTGGCCGGGCGGGGGCCGGTCATCGCGCTCGTCGTGCTGGCGCTCATTGTGATCGTCGGCCAGCTGGAGGGGCACGTCCTGCACCCCCTGGTCATGAGCTGGGCGGTCCGCCTCCACCCGCTCGTCGTGGCCGTGTCCGTCCTCGCGGGCGGCACCGTGGCGGGCGTGATCGGCGCGGTCGTGGCGGTGCCGTTCATCTCGGTCGCCTGGGCGGTGTTCCGGGCACTGAGACCGGGGCCTCCCGCAGTGTGAGTGTGACGGGGGGCGCGCCGCTCCCCCGCGCGGAAGGGCACGACAGCTCGCCCCCGCGAGGGGACGGGACGGCTTGCGCCGTGGCCGGGCACGACGGCTCCACCGGGCGGCGGGACGGGACGACCAGCCGCCGTGGCGGGACGCGACGAGTCCCCGCCGTGGCGGAACGCGACGGCTCGCCCTACGTTGCGGGTCGCTACGGCTCGTCGCCAGGCGTGGTGCTGTGGCTCGTCCCCTGGCGTGCTGCCATGGCTCGCCAAGTGACGGGGCGGGGCAGACCGCCCCCACGACGGGGCGCTATGGCTCGCCCAGTGGCAGGCCGGGACAGCCGCCCCGTGAGCGGGCACGACACCCCCCGTGGCCGGGTGGCCGGACACGACGGTCCCGTGACCGGGCACGACAGCCGCCCCGGGACCGGGCACGACACACCCCCGTGGCCGGGCACGGCTCGCCCCGTGCCAGGCGCACCCCGCCGAGCCGCGCCCCGATGGCCTCGCCGCGCGTCGCGCCCGCTCGGGGCGGTGCCGAGGGCCTGATCGGCAAGACGCACCGACGGCAGCCGGTTTCCGTACCCTGGCGGCATGCGCATGCGCCCGACACTGAGCTGGACCCCGCCCCAGGACCTCCCGCCAGGCACCACCGATCTCCAGCCGGTCGCCGACGCGCTGGGCGCCGGCGGTGTGCTGGTGCTCAGCGGGGCGGGCATCTCCACCGAGTCGGGCATCCCCGACTACCGGGGCGAGGGCGGCAGCCTGAGCCGGCACACGCCGATGACCTACCAGGACTTCACCGCCAGTGCCCAGGCCGGGCGCCGCTACTGGGCGCGCAGCCACCTCGGATGGCGCGTCTTCGGCCGTGCCCGCCCCAACGCCGGGCACCGGGCCGTCGCCGCGTTCGGACGGCAGGGCCTGCTGGCCGGCGTGATCACCCAGAACGTCGACGGGCTGCACCACGCCGCCGGCAGCGAGGGCGTCGTGGAACTCCACGGCAGCCTCGACCGGGTCGTCTGCCTGTCCTGCGGCGCCTACAGCCCGCGCAGCGAGCTCGCCCGGCGCCTGGAGGAGGCGAATCCGGGCTTCGGTCCGGTGGCCGCCGGCATCAACCCCGACGGTGACGCCGACCTCAGCGACGCGCAGGTCGGAAACTTCCAGGTGGCGCCCTGCACGCTCTGCGGCGGGATCCTCAAGCCCGACGTGGTGTTCTTCGGGGAGAACGTCCCGCCCCGGCGGGTCGAGCAGTGCCGCACGCTGGTCCACGAGGCGGCCTCGCTGCTGGTCCTGGGCTCCTCGCTCACCGTGATGTCCGGGCTGCGTTTCGTCCGCCAGGCCGCCCAGGCCAGGAAACCCGTACTGATCGTCAACCGCGACCCCACCCGCGGTGACCCGCACGCCGTCACCCGCGTCGCTCTCCCCCTGGGAACGGCCCTGACCACGGTCGCGGACCGCCTGGGCATCCCGGTCGAGCCGGACGCGGCGGCCGGGCTGGAGTCGCCTCTCCTGTGACGCGCCGGGCCGCTTCGGACGCCGGCACCACGTTTGGGACGGGGCGGGCAAGGCACTCTTCAGCCACGGCCCCACGCAGTCGGCACGCACGAGGTACGACCGGTGTCGGGGCCCGGACAATCGCACTGCTGCGAGGCGGTGCCTGGCGGTTGGGGTACGGCTGATGACAACCGTCGGTGTGGAAGAGGAGTACTTCCTGGTCGACGCGGCCACAGGACGGCTGAGTGCGTACGGCGAGAAGGTACGGGCCGCGGCCGGTCTCGAGCAGTTCGTGGCCGCCGGGGAGATCCAGCTCGAGCTGTTGCAGGCGCAGGTGGAGGTCGCCACTCCGGTCTGTCACACGCTGGAGGAGGTCGGCGGGCACCTGCTGCGGCTGCGGCACGCGGTGGTGGAGGCGGCCGAGAGGTTCGGCTGCCGTGTCCTCGCCAGCGGCACCTCTCCGATGGTGCACGACGCTCCCGTGCAGGTCACGGACAAGGCCCGCTACAAAGCCATGCTGCGCCAGGCGCCGCAACTCGTGGCCGAGCAGATGGTCAACGGCATGCACGTGCATGTGGCCGTGCCGAGCCGGCACATGGGCGTGGAGGTGCTGAACCGTATGCGGCCGTGGCTGCCGACACTGACCGCCATGGGGGCGAACTCTCCGTTGTGGGACGGTGACGACACCGGCTTCGCCAGTTGGCGCACCCTCGTCTTCGACCGGTGGCCGGTCAGCGGCATCCCGCCGTACTTCGCCGACGACGTGGACTACGACCTGCGGGTCGAGCGCCTGCTGGCCACCGGCGTGATCGCGGACCGCGGGCAGCTGTACTGGCAGGTGCGGCTGTGCGAGCGCTATCCCACGGTCGAGGTGCGCTGCGTGGACGTCCAGCCGCGTACGGACGACGCCGTACTGTTCGCAGGACTGGTCCGCGGCCTCGCCCTGACCGCCATGCGCGAGGTCTCGGAGGGCCGTACGACGCCGGACGCCGAGCTGCTGAAGGCCGCGATGTGGCAGGCCGCGCGGCACGGGCTGAGTCAGGAACTGATCGACCCGGAGGGCAGGCGCTGTCGCGCCGGTGACGTGGTGTACCAGCTCCTGGAACACGTCGAGCCGGCGCTCGCCGAAGCGGGGGACGGCCGCCAGGTTACCGCGCTGGTCCACCGCCTGCTGCAGCAGGGGACGGGAGCGGACCGGCAGCGCATGGCGTGGGCGCGGGGCGGACTGCCCGCGGTGATGGACATGCTCGCCGAGGCGACCGTGCTGCCGTGACGTCGCCGCGGCCGGACCTCGATGACCGGATACAGGATCAGGATCGGAGCGGGACATGGACCAGGTGGGCGACAAGCCGGAGGAGGTGCGCAAGCACCTCGAGCGGGAACAGGCCGAGACCGAGAAGAAGCAGCCGTCCGAGGACGCCCAGCGCGAGAGCGAGGACTCGAAGGAACAGAGCGGTCGGTAGGCCCCCGGCCGCAGCGGCCGCTGCCGCCGCGCGCACCTGTGCGCTGACCGTCCGCCGCCGCGCCCTGTACGGTTCAACGGTCGTCGTTTCCACCATCGTTCCGTCCGTACGGTGCGCCACAGGAGGTCCGTCGCCGTGGTCGATCTGTGTCTGGGACCGCTGCTGAGGTACACCGACAGCTCGTGCGCGACGGTATGGGTGGAGGCGAGCCGGCCGTGTGTCGCGCAGGTGCGCTGTTCGGACGGCGCGGGCGGCTCGGCGCCGACCTTCCAGGTCGCCGGCCATCACTACGCGCTCGTCACGGTGACCGGTCTGCAACCGGGCACCGCACCGTCGTACGAGGTCTTCCTGGACGGCACCCGGGTGTGGCCCCTGCCCGACTCCCGTTTCCCGCCCTCCGTCATCCGGGTGCGGGCGCCCGAAGACGCCGTCCGGGTCACCTTCGGATCCTGTCGCTGGGCCGCTCCCCCGGCCGACGGCAAGGACCCCGTCGGCGCGGACGCCCTCGACTCCCTGGCGGAGCGGCTGTCGGCCGACCCCGGCGCGGAGCGCCCCGACGTCCTGCTGCTGCTCGGCGACCAGGTGTACGCCGACGAGACCAGCGAGGCGACGCGCAGCTGGCTGGCCGGCCGCCGGGATCTCCGGGTGCCGCCGGGCAGTCAGGTCACGGACTACGAGGAGTACTGCCGCCTCTACCACGAGTCCTGGCTCGACCCGGAGGTCCGCTGGCTGCTGTCCACCGTCCCCAGCTTCATGATCTTCGACGACCACGACATCGTCGACGACTGGAACACCTCCGCCGCCTGGCTCGCCGACATGCGCACCACCGACTGGTGGCAGAAACGGCTGCTGAGCGGCCTGATGTCCTACTGGGTGCACCAGCACCTGGGCAACCTCTCCCCCGCCGAACTGGCCGACGACCCCACCTATGCCGCCGTGCGCGCCACGCCGGACGGCACGGACGCGGTGCGCGCGCTCGCCGAGAAGGCCGATGCCGACCCGTCCTCCATCCGGTTCAGCTACCGGCGCGATGTCGGCCGGGTCCGGGTGGCGATGGTGGACTCCCGGGCGGCGCGGGTCCTCCAGGAGGACGGCCGTGCCATGCTCGACCCGGGTTCGGCCGACTGGCTGCGCGAGCAGGTGCTGGACGACGTGGGGGCGTACGACCACCTGCTGATCGGCACCTCGCTGCCCTGGCTGCTTCCCCATCTCGTCCATGACGCCGAGGCCTGGGACGCGGCGCTGTGCGCCGGAGAACGCGGACAGCGCTGGGCACGGTTCGGTGAACGCCTGCGCCGGGCGGCCGACTTGGAGCACTGGGCCGCATTCCCCCGCTCGTTCGCCGACCTCGCCGACCTGATCGCCGAGGTCGGCTCGCGGCCCGAGGCACCCGCCACCGTGTGTGTGCTGTCCGGGGACGTGCACCATGGTTACCTCGCACAGGCCTCGTGGCGCTCGGGCGGGCCCGCCCTCCCTGTCGTCCAGCTCACCTGCTCCCCGGTGCACAACTCCGTTCCGCTGTCGATGCGGCTCGGCTTCCGCTTCGGATGGAGCGCGCCGGCGCGTCTTCTGGGGCGCGTCCTCGCCCGGCACGGCCGATGCGCCCGGCCGCCGGTGAGATGGCGCAAGAAGGGCGGCCCGTGGTTCGGCAACCAGCTCATGACCCTGACGATGCGTGGGCGCTCGGCCCGGCTGCGACTGGAACGCACGGGGGCCGACACGTCCCTGCACACGGTGGACGCGCGCTCCCTCGCCTGACGGCCGAGGCCCCCGCTGAGGCCGTGGCCAAGCGGGTTGCTTACCCTGCGCGGCTTCGGGATACCTGCGGTCCATGGACGTGCTACGAGGCTTGCATCGAGTCGATGGAGAGGTGACGCGGCAGACTGCCTGGCGCGTTCCGGCACCGCTGGGCAGGGTCCTGTCCGGGGTCGAGGAGCTCGCGGAGAGCACCAAGCTGTGGTGCGGCGCGAGCGTGGTGATGGCCTGTGTCGGCGGGTGGCGTGGCCGCAGGGCGGCCGCCGCGGGGCTGGGGGCCGTGGCGGTGGCGCAGCTCGTGTCGAACGGGCTGTGCAAGCAGCTGGCCGATCGCCCTCGGCCGCCGCGGGACTGGTTTCCGCACGACGAGGTCGACGACCGTCCCGACTCCTCGTCCTTCCCTTCCGGGCACACCGCGGCCGCGGTCGCCTTCTGCGCCGCCGTGACTGACACCTGGCCGATCGCGGGCCTGCTGTGCGCCGGGCCGGCCGCAGCGGTGGCGCTCGAGCGCGTACAGTCCGGCGCGCACTACCCGAGCGACGTCGCGGCCGGCTCGCTGATCGGCCTGGCCGGCGCGTGGTTCGCCCTGCGCTCTCCCCGCCTGCTCGTGCGTCGGTGGCTGTGACGGCGCCGTAAGAGCGTCACCGGCGGCCGGGCATCGCCGTGACCACGCCACCGGCGGCCGGGGCGTCGCCGGGAGCACCACCAAGGGGCTGTGACAGCTTCGTAGAGCGCCACCGGCGGCTGTGAGCAGCGCCGTACACCGATCAGGCCGGAGGGCCGACTGCTCGTGGCAGCCGGCCCTCCGTGTTCGCCGCGGGCGTCCGCCGCGCCAGGTGCCCGTCAGTCGGCGCCGGCGCGGTCGACCGCCGCTCAGCTCCTCCGGCGGTACAGCAGCCAGATCCCGGTCGCCGCGGCGGCCGCCAGCAACAGCCCGCGGTTGTCCCGGACGAGCCGGCCGCCCCGGGCCGTCGTGCTCCGTACCGGCTCGGGCGCCTTGTCCTGCCAGAGCCGGCCCGCCCGGGCCGCTGTACCGCGCGCCTGATCGGCGGCCTGGGCCGCCTTGTCCTTCACCGGATCGGGCAGCTTGTCCTGCACCCGGGCGGCTGCCTCGGCGGCTTTGGCCTTCACCTCGGCGGCCTTCAGCGCCGCCTGCTCCTTCACCTCGGCGGCCTTCAGCGCCGCCTGCTCCTTCACCTCGCCGGCCCTCGCGGTGGTCTGCTCCTTGACCTCGGCGGCCTTCTCCTGGGCGCGAGCCTTGACGTCCGTCCTGGCCGACAGGGCCTCCACGGTCTCCCCGAGTTCCTTGCGGGTCTGCGCCACCTGCTCGCGCAGCTCCTCGGGGCCCGCGGCGGTCGGCTCGTCGTGCGGGGGCTGGGTCATCGGTGGGCACTCTCCTTGATCTCGGCCACGTCGGCCTTGACGTTCTCGATGGTCTGCTGGGGTGCCGGGGGTGCGGCCCGGTCGACCTGCTTCTTCCCGGTGAGCGCCATCACCGCGGCGATCACCCCCAGGCAGGCGGTGACGATGAGGGCCGCGGCCCACACCGGGAGCGGCACCGCCAAGGCGGCGATCGCGGTGGCCACCAGGGCCTGGAGCATCAGGAACCCGACGAGACCGGCTCCGCCGAACAGCCCGCCGCCCTTGCCGTACCGCTTCCCCTTCTCCTTCATCTCCGCCTGCGCCAGGCGCAGCTCGCCGCGTACCAGTTCGGTCAGCTGCTGCGAGGCCCGCTGCACCAGTTCGGCCACCGGCTCACCACCTGATGTGTGCTGCCCGGGGCCGGTATGGGGTTGCGTACTCGGCACGACGATCACCTCCCGTCTGTTGCTTCGTCTGCCACCGGACGGTGCCGTGGCACGGCCCGGTGCGCGCGCGAGTACCCCCACTCGGCGAGTTCAGAAGGCATGTCTCGAATTCCGGTCACATCTCGGGACCTTCACCGGCCGCCTGCGACAACGGTCTGGAACGGTCGTGTCGGGTTGTGAGCGCCGCGCTCCCGGGCGACACACATGCATGCCCACCGTGTCGAATCTGTTGCGTTCCGCACACGGGGATGCCACACTGCCGGACGCTAAGCCACTCAATCGAACATATGGCAACAGACCTCAACACGGGCTTTGCGGTTGAGTCGTTCGCCGCCAGGGAGGTGGGGATGATCCGAAGACTCCTCGCGGGATGCGCCGCCGTCGTGATGACGGTCGGACTGGGCCTCGGCACCGGATCCGCCGCGAGCGCAGCACCGCCGACCGGAGCGGCCAGGGGCACCACGGACAGCGGCGAGCGTTCGGCGCACTCGGTCACCTATGACGGTTATTCATTCATGATCGACGGCAAACGGACCTATCTGTGGTCCGGGGAGTTCCACTACTTCCGGCTGCCGAGCCAGGACTTGTGGCGGGATGTCCTGGAGAAGATGAAGGCGGCCGGTTTCAACGCCGTCTCGCTCTACTTCGACTGGGGCTACCACTCGCCGGCCCCCGGCGTCTACGACTTCACGGGCATCCGTGACGCGGACAGACTCCTCGACATGGCCGACGAGTTGGGCATCTACGTGATCGCCCGCCCCGGTCCGTACATCAACGCAGAGGTGGACGGCGGCGGCTTCCCGGGCTGGCTGTCGGCGAAGCCCGGCGCCACCCGCACCAGCGATCCCGAGTATCTGAAGTACTCCGACGAGTGGCAGACACAGATCGACAAGATCATCGCCCGCCACCAACTCACCGACGGCACCGGTTCCGTGATCCAGTACCAGGTGGAGAACGAGTACTACAACGGCAGCGCCGCGGGCCGCACTTACATGAAGCATCTGGAGGACAAGGCCACCGCCGACGGCATCACCGTGCCGCTGGTCGGCAACAACAACGGCACGTTCAACGCCGGGGACGCCGCCCTGGCCGTGGACGGCGCCGACTCCTACCCGCAGGGCTTCAACTGCTCCAGCCCCGGCTGGTGGAGCGGCGTTCCGGACATCTCCTACGACCACCCGCCGGGCAAGCCGCTGATCTCACCGGAGTTCCAGGGCGGCGCCTTCGACCCCTGGGGCGGGCCCGGTTACGACAAGTGCGCCCAGCTCATCAACGACAAGTTCGCCGACGTCTTCTACAAGCAGAACATCGCGGTCGGCGCGACCGAGCAGAGCTTCTACATGACCTACGGCGGCACCAACTGGGGCTGGCTGGGCATGCCGCAGAACTACACGTCGTACGACTACGGCGCCGCGATCCGCGAGAACCGGCAGCTGGATGCGAAGTACTACACGGACAAGCTGATCGGCTACTTCACCCAGGCCCTCACCCCGCTGGCCAAGACCGACCCGCTGCCGTCGGCGCCCACCGACAACGCGAAGACCGTGGACACCGCTCGCGGGAATCCGGACACCGGCACCCAGTTCCATGTGCTGCGCCACGCCGACTCCACGTCGAACGACAAGGACTCCACCCACCTCACCCTCGACCTCGGTGCACACTCCGGCTACACCTACGACGACCGCGACACCGCGCTCAGCTACCAGGGCACCTGGTCGCACGTCGGAGCGGAGCAGTCGTACACCAGTGGTGACTACCGGCGCACCGAGTCCTTCTCCAACACGGCCGGCGACAGCGCGAGCGTCGACTTCACCGGCACCGGCGTGAAGTTCATCAGCAACCTCGCTCCCAACCACGGCAAGGCCGACGTCTACCTGGACGGCACCAAGGTCACGACCGCCGACCTGTACGGGGCGACGAGCAAGAGCCAGTACGTGGCCTACCAGGCGAGCGGGCTGAAGAACGGCCCGCACACCCTGAAGATCGTCGTCACCGGGAACGGGTTCGTGAGCATCGACGCCATCGACGTCCTCACCGGCAGCGCGCAGGCCGCCCCCGTCTACACCGTTCCGCAGCAACCGGGCACCGGCATCACGCTCGACGGCCGCGCCTCGAAGATCATCGTCGCGAACCACGACCTCGGCGGGAACAAGCTCCGGTACTCCACCTCCGAGATCATGACCGACGCGCTCATCGGCAACCGCGAGGTGGCCGTCCTCTACGGAGACACGGGGACCGACGGCGAGACGGTGCTCAACTACCGCACCCGGCCCCAGGTCACCTCGGCCGACGGCACGGTGACGTCGACCTGGGACCCGGACACGGGCGACCTGCGGCTCAACTACCGGCACACCGGGCTGACCCGGGTGCAGATCAGCGGCGGCGGCCACCCGCTGCTCCTGCTGCTGGCCGACTCCGACACGGCCAAGACCTTCTGGCGGCAGGACACCTCCGCCGGACCGGTGCTGGTGCGCGGCACCCACCTGCTGCGCGGTGCCGCGGTGCAGGACGGCCGGCTGGACCTGACCGGCGACACCGGCGACGACGGAGCCGTCGAGGTGTTCGCCGACGCCGCCTCGATCACCTGGAACGGCGCCCCGGTCGCCACCCGGGTGACCGCCACCGGCAGCCGCACCGGCACCCTGCCGACGGCGGCTGCCGTCACCCTGCCCGCGCTGACGAACTGGAAGCACACCGAGGAGTCACCCGAGGTGCAGCCCGCGTTCGACGACTCCGGCTGGCAGGTTGCCGACAAGACCACGACCCACAGCATCACCACCCCGGGCTCGAACGGTCCGGTGCTCTTCGCCGACGACTACGGCTTCCACACCGGAAGCACCTGGTACCGCGGCCGCTTCACCGGCACCGGCAAGGAGACCGGCATCACCCTGTCCACGCAGAGCGGCGGCGGCGCGGCGGCGTCCTCGGTCTGGGTCAACGGCGTCTTCCTCGGCAGCTCCACCAAGGACGGCCGGCAGACGTACACCTTCCCCGAGGGTGTGCTGAAGAGCGGCGCGGACAACGTCGTGTCCGTGCTCACCGTCAACATGGGCCATGAGGAGGACTACACCCCGCACAGCGGCAACAAGGCCGCCCGCGGTCTGACCGGCGCCACCCTGCTCGGCACCTCCGTCAACAGCCTCACCTGGCGGCTCCAGGGAGTACGCGGGGGCGAGAGCCCGCTCGACCCGGTGCGCGGTCCCCTGGCCACGGGCGGGCTGTACGGGGAGCGGGCCGGCTACATGCTGCCGGGCCACCCCACCGACAGCTGGCAACCCGTCACCCTCCCCGCCACCGACACCACCCCGGGCGTCTCCTGGTACACCACCGACGTCCCCCTGGACCTGCCCAAGGGCCAGGACACCTCCCTCGGCCTGGAGATCAGCGACGACGCATCCCGCCAGTACCGCGCCGAGATCTACGTCAACGGCTGGCACATGGGCAACTACGTCAACTACCGCGGCCCGCAGCACGGCTTCCCGGTACCGAACGGGGTGCTGAACCCGCACGGCCGCAACAAGATCGCCATCGCGGTGTGGAACCTCGACGGCACGACCGGCGGCCTCGGCAAGGTCAGCCTGGTCAACTACGGCAGCTACGCCTCCTCGCTGAAGGTCGCCCAGAACGACAGCCCCGGCTACAGCAAGAAGCGGTACGCCATGCCGCCGGCCCCGTCGACGACGGTCGCCCTGCACGTTCCGGGCGTGGTCAGCGGGGGTCAGAAGTTCACCGCGACCGCGACCGTCGCCGTGCCGGAGGGCAAGCCCACCGCGCACGACGTCACGGCCGAACTCGTCCTGCCGAACGGCTGGACGGCGAGCGGCACCTCCACACCGCCGGGTGTGCGCGGCATCCCCGGTGGCAGCTCGGCCACGCTGAGCTGGGAGGTCACCGCACCCGCGACGGTCCCGAAGACGAGCGCCCTGCGCGTGGTCACCCACCAGACACAGGCCGGCAAGGCCACCTCGGCGTCCGACGAACGCACGCCGGGCGTCGTCCCGCAGCCGCCGAAGGGCACCCAGCAGGTCAGCGACCTGGAGTTCCTGTCCGCCGACAACGGCTGGGGTCCCGTCGAACGCGACCAGAGCGTCGGCGGCACGGCGGCCAACGACGGCACACCGCTGAAACTCGGCGGCAGCGTCTACGCCAAGGGTCTGGGCACCAACTCGCCCAGTGACGTGGCGGTCTACCTCGGCGGGAACTGCAGCAGATTCACCGCCACGGTCGGCGTCGACAACGGCGATCCCGGCAGCGTCACCTTCAGCGTCGGGCTCGACGGCAAGGTGCTGACCACCACCCCGGTCCTCAAGGGCGACTCGGCCCCGGTCACCATCGACGTCCCGGTGACCGGGGGTCAAGTCCTCGACCTGTCGGTCGGCGAGGGCGGGGACGGCAACGGAAACGATCACGGCGACTGGGCCGACCCGGTCCTCACCTGCGACGCCGCCTGATCCCCTCACCGCGGCAACCGACCGCCCCCGGGTCCCGGGCCCGGGGGCGGTCGTTTCAGCAGCGGGGTCTTTCAGCGTGGTGCCCCGGCCGGCCGGGGCCGCCGCCTGCTCATGCGCCGAGCACGGCCATCGCCGCGTTGTGGCCGGGGATGCCGCTCACCCCACCGCCGCGCACGGCGCCGGCGCCGCACAGCAGCACATTGGGGTACGCGGTCTCCACGCCCCACCGTCCCGTCTCCTCGGTCGCGAACGGGAAGGCCAGCGCGCGGTGGAAGATGTTGCCGCCGGGCAGCCGCAGCTCGCCCTCCAGGTCGAGGGGTGTCTTGGCCTCGATGCAGGGACGCCCCTCCCCGTCGAGGGCGAGGCAGTCGGCGATGGGCTCGTCGAGCACCGAGTCCAGCTCGGCCAGCGCCGCCTTGGTCAGGGCCTCGCGGGCGCCCTCGTTGTCCTCGACGAACAGCCTCGCCGGGACGTGCAGCCCGAACATCGTCAGGGTGTGGTAACCCTGTGCGGCCGGCTCGGGACCGAGGATGGTCGGGTCGGTCAGCGAGTGGCAGTAGATCTCCGACGGCGGGGCGGACGGGAGCCGGCCGGCGTCGGCCTCCCGGTAGGCGCGCGCCAGCTGGTCGTAGCTCTCGGAGATGTGGAAGGTCCCGGCGAAGGCGTCCTTGGGGTCGACGGCGGTGTCCCGCAGCCGCGGCAGGCGGCGCAGCAGCATGTTGACCTTGAGCTGGGCACCCTCGGCGGGCTCGGCGACGGTGTCGCCGAGCATCGCGGCCAGCGCCTCGGGCGAGGCGTTGACCAGGACCTTGCGGGCTCCGACGGTGGCCTCGCCGGACCCGTCGTCGTACGTCACCGAGCTGAGGCGCTCGTCGGGCTCGATCCGGACGACCTCGTGGCCGGTGACCAGCTCGGCGCCCGCTTCCCGGGCCACCCGGGCCAGCTCGCCGGTGAAGGCGCCCATGCCGCCGACCGGCACGTCCCAGTCGCCGGTCCCGCCGCCGATGACGTGGTAGAGGAAGCAGACGTTCTGGGCCAGCCCGGGGTCGTGCGCGTCTGCGAAGGTGCCGATGAGCCCGTCGGTGAGGACGACACCGCGCACGACGTCGTCCTGGAAGCGGTCCTCGATGGCCACGCCGAGGGGCTCCTCGAACAGCATCCGCCAGGCGTCGTCGTCGCCGATGCGGGCCTGCAGCTCCTCCCGGCTCGGCAGCGGCTCGGTGAGCGTCGGGAACACGCGCCGGGCGACCCGCGCGGTCATGCCGTAGAAGTCCCGCCAGGCGGTGTACTCGGCGTCGGAGCCGGTGAACTCCCGGAAAGACGCCCGGGTCCGCTCCTCGCCGCCGCCGACCAGCAGACCGGTGGCGCGCCCCTCACGCACGGCCGGGGTGTACGACGAGATGGACCGCTTGCGCACCTCGAAGCGCAGCCCGAGGTCGTTCACGATCTTCGCGGGGAGCAGGGACACGAGATAGGAGTAGCGCGACACTCGGGCGTCCACCCCCGAGAAGGCGCGGGTGGAGACCGCCGCGCCGCCCGTGGTGCCGAGCCGCTCCAGCAGGAGCACGGAGCGCCCGGCGCGGGCCAGATAGGAGGCGGCGACCAGGCCGTTGTGGCCACCGCCGACGATGACGACGTCGTAGACGTCCCGGGAGATCGAGGGGTTGCGAGGCATGTCTCTTGCTAACACGCACGGAGCACGGCAACAAGAGCGCGAGCGACCGGCTTCGCCGCAGCTCACAGCGTGGTGAGGGAGCCCCGGCTGACTGTTCCGTCAATCAGCCGCGAGCGGCGAAATCCTGCCGGCGGGCCGGCGGCAGGGTGACCGGGAGGAGCACGTCGAGGGCGTACGGCGGTCCGTCGACGAAGTCGCCGGGGTTCCCGCACAGAGGTCCGGTGACCGTGCTACGCCTTGACCGTGCGGGTCTCGACGCCAGGGAACCCCTTGGCCCACCAGTGGCCGTAGTAACCGTAGACCGCCGGATCACGCGCGGCGAGCACCGCCGTCAGTCTCTCCGCCTCCTCGGTGAGTCCGCGCCAGGCGGTCCTGCCGAGCCGATGGAAGGCGGTCAGCTCCAGCCCGTCGTCGTGCGCGCGCCACACTCCGGCGACCTGCCCGTCGACGAGCAGGCACGGGAGCGTGTCGCCGTTGCGCCGGGCGACCAGTGGCCGGTACTCCTCGGGGACGAGCCGACCGGGGCCGGCGTGGGCCAGGAGGGCGCTGTCCCACATGGGCAGCAGCCGTGGCGGCGCCGGGGTGTCCTCGGCCGGCACGGTGGCGTCCGGCACGTCGAACAGCGGGGCGCGGCCCGGGCCCGCCACGCGCACGAGCTGGTCGCCGAGCTCGTGCACCGCCTGTGTGATCACCGGGCTCGTCAGCAGCGTGAAGCGGGCGAAGTCCCGCGTCGACGCGGGGCCGAACGCCCGCAGGTAGGCGAGCAGCAGCCGTCGTACGCCGGCGGCCGCCTCCTGCGGCTCGGCCTCGAAGGCGGCAGGAGCGGCGAGGTAGGCGTTCCGCTGCCTGAACGACCACGGTCCGCCGGTCGGCGCGTGGTGCACGGGCGCGTAGGTGCGCAGCGCCCACCACACGCGCTGCGCGTGCTCGCCGAACCGTGCGGTGATCTCCTCCTGCACCTCGGCGCCGGTGCGGGGGTGCGCCAGGAACCCGGCGAGCTCGGGCAGCAGCGCGTCCGCGTCCGCGGGGGTCAACCCCGTCGCGGTGAACCGGCGGTCGTACAGCCGGGCCCCGCGCAGCGTGCTCAGCATGGCCGCGCGGAAAGGGATGTAGTCGTCGGCGTGCACGGCGTGCAGTGTGATCCGCATGAGGGTCGCCTTCACGATCCGGCGGTCCGCGAACGCCGCGTCGAGATCTTCGGGCGCGAAGTCCCGCACGCGGTTCCACAGCGCCAGGTACGGCGACGCCGGTGACTGTGCCTGGAGGGCGCAGACGCGGCGGACCGCCTCGACGACGTCGAGGCGCCGGCGTTCGAGCAGGAACTGGCGGTCCAGGGTGGCCAGGGCGAGTTGGCGCGCGGTGAGTCTCACCCCCGGATTGTGCCGCGTCGGCCGGGGGACCGTCGGCCGCACCCGGAAGCGGTGTGCTTCAGAGCGGGTGTTGTCAGTGGTGGCGTATAGCGTGCGCGATCAACTGGTGTCGGGCGGTGGGGAGTAGGACAGATGCGGTTCCGGATCGAACGCGACGCTCTCACGGAGGCGGTCACCTGGGCGGCCAAGTCGCTCCCCGCACGGTCGCCGGTGCCCGTGCTGGGCGGCCTGATGCTGGAGGCGGACCAGGGGCGGCTGCGCATCTCGGGGTTCGACTACGAGGCGTCCGCGAAGATCGAGGTGCCGGCGGACACGGCGTCCGCGGGGCAGGTGCTCGTGCTGGGACGCCGGCTGCTGGACATCTGCCGGGTGTTGCCTGACGCGGTGGTGGCGTGCGCGCTGGAGAGCACGCGTTTCACGGTCGAGGCCGGTGGTACGCGCTTCGGCCTGTCGATCCTGCCCCGGGAGGAGTATCCGGCCCTTC
This sequence comes from Streptomyces sp. NPDC036813, assembly GCF_055609245.1. Classification (NCBI taxonomy): domain Bacteria; kingdom Bacillati; phylum Actinomycetota; class Actinomycetes; order Kitasatosporales; family Streptomycetaceae; genus Streptomyces; species Streptomyces sp. NPDC036813. Next base: position 207,942 of record NZ_JBVJPV010000006.1, read on the forward strand.
CCGCGCTTCCCCCGTCGCGCGGCACGGTGGATGCGGCGGAGTTCGCCGCGGCCGTGGCGCAGGTGGGGATCGCCGCGGGGCGTGACGAGTCGCTCCCGGTGCTCACCGGGATCCAGCTGCGGCTGGACGCCGGGTCCATGACGCTGGCCGCGTCGGACCGGTACCGGTACGCCGTGCGGTCGGTGCCCTGGAAGCCGGAGTCGGCGGACACGGACGGGGTGGAGATCGTGGTGCCGGGTCGCAGGCTGGCCGAGATCTCCCGTTCGCTGGCCAAGGCGGGGATGATCCGGATCGGGCTGAACGGCCCCGGGGACTCGGGGGCCGGGCTGATCGCCTTCGAGGGTGACGGCATGCACACGACGGTGCGGCTGCTCGACGGACGGCTGCCGCGCTACGACAGGTTGTTCGCCCTCGACGGTCCGGCGGTGGCCGTCACCGAGCGCGAGGCACTCGCCGAGGCCGTCCGCCGCGTCTCGGTCGTGGCGGAGCCGAACAGCCCCGTCCGGCTGGACTTCTCCGCACGGGGGACCGTCCTGCTCCAGGCCGGCTACGCCGACGATGTCGCCTCGCAGCAGGTCGCCGCCACGCTCAGCGGTGCCGACGACCTGACCGTGGCCTTCAACCCCGCGTACCTGCTGGAGGCGCTGCAGTCCTTCGACGCGTCCCAGGTGCGCTTCGCACTCCTCGGGCCCGGACAGCGCACACTGCTCAGCGCCGCGCCCCAGGCGGACGGGGCGCCCGGGGAGGACCACCGTCACCTGCTGATGTCGGTACGGCAGCTGAGCTGACAGGCATGCACGGCCGGTCCTCGGACGACGTCATCGCGCGGCGCCCGCGGCCGGGGGCGCGGTGGCGTGGGCCAGGGCGAGCAGCACGAAGACGTCCGCCAGGACCGGTACGTCGAACAGCAGCGGCCGGGGGCCCGCCTGGTCGGGGCGGCTGCGGTAGCCGCCGTCGGGCTGCTGCCGGGCGACGAGGTGGGCCAGCGCCCGGTCGCGTGCGGTGCGGTGGCCGGGCAGGCTGCTGAGGGCGATGACGGCGTAGGCCGTGGTGACCGGGTCGCTGCTGTCGCCGCGGGTGTGGCCCCAGCCCCCGTCCGGGTGCTGTGTGGCGGTCAGGTGGCGCAGCGCCCGCTCGGCCGCCGCCGTGAAGGCCGGCGTCTCGGGGTGGTGCGGGTCCGTGCAGCGCAGGGCGAGCACCGCGCGGAAGATCGCGTTCGTGGCGCTGCGGCTCCAGCTGCGCTCGAACGTGCCGTCGGCCTGCTGACGCCGTGCGACGTGGCGGACGGCCGCGTGGACTGCTTCCCGATGGGCCGGGTTGGGGGCCAGCGCGGTGGCCGCGGCCGCCGTCATGGCGATCTCGGAGCTGGTGCCACGGGCGAAGGTGGGGAAGCCGCCGTCGGGGTTGCGGACGCCGAGCAGGTACGCCTCCGCCGCGCCGATGGTCGCCCGGTGCCGCTCGGGCGCCGCCCGGCGCAGGAACTCCAGTGCGTAGCAGGTGTCGTCGACGTCGCTCTGCCGGACGCCGGGGTGGAAGCCGAATCCGCCGTCCGCGTTGCGGCGGACGGCCAGGGCGTCGGCCATGGCCGCCACTTCGGCGGCGGTCGGCTCGACGCGGCACAGGGCGAGTCCGGCGACCGCGGTGGCGAAGAGGTCCAGGCCGTCGACGAAGGGCACGCCGCCGTCCGGGCGCAGCCGGCCGGCGATGTGCTTGAGGGTGTCGCCGAGGGCGGCGCGGTGACGCGGGCAGTGGCGCAGGGCGAGCAGGGCGAGCAGCTGCGCGAAGTTGTTGCGTTCCCAGGCAGGCCCGGCTTGCAGGGCCGGCAGGAGAGCCTGCCAGTCCGCGTCGTTCACCATGGCGGTGCGGTGGGTGCCGTGGGCGGTGAGCACCTTCAGCGCCGCCATCTCCATCCGGAGCCAGCTCTGCTGGCCCGTCGCGTCGTACGCCTCCCAGGACGCCACGGGGTACTCGGTCGCGCCGAGCGCGGCGAGCAGGGTCTGGAACATCAGCCGCTTGCGGTCGGCGGTGAAGTGGTCGAAGGCACCGAGTCCGTCACGCAGCGCTCCTTCCGCGTCGCAGTCGCGGCCGAGGGCGGCGTGGGCGACAGCACGCTGCAGGGGGTCCGGCGGATCGTTGTGCAGCGAGGTGTGCAGGAAGGCGGTGAGGCGGCGGGCCGCTTCCGGTTCGGCGTGTTCCGCGTTCAGCAGGGCGAGGGCGAGCGCGGATTCCAGGACCCTGCCGGCGCACGGGGCGGGCAGGAGGCCGTCCGGTCCTACGGCGGCGGCGATCCGCCGGGCCAGCCGGTCGCGGCAGCGGGTGACGGCGGCGTCGAGGTGTGCGGGCGTCGTGCCCGTGGGCGTCGGTGATGCGGTCACGGTGTCTTTCTCGCGTCGGGCGGGTGGGGGTACCCGGACAGGGTGGGGACAGGTGCGCGCCGTGGCCCCGGTCAGGCGAACAGGCGGGTCAGGACGCGGTGTCCTTCGGGGACGAAGGGGCTCGGCATCCGTGCGAGCAGCCGGCGCGGCGGAACGAAGAAGTGCTCGGCGATCTCCCGCGGGTTCACCCGCAGCCCGGTCGGGATCTCGGCCACATGCACGGCGAGCCAGCAGTCACCGACCGGGGACGCGCACCGGGTGCGGAGCACCTGGCGTGGTGCGGCTCGCACGCCAAGCTCCTCGTGCAGTTCACGGACGGCCGCCTCCCGGTAGCTCTCCCCGGCTCGGGGGCAGCCGCCGATCAGGATGTCGTGGTGGGCGGGGTAGACCGGGGCTCGCGGGGATCTGCGGTAGACCAGGAGACGTCCCGACCGGTCCAGGCACACGGTCGCGGCGACCCGGTAGCACAGGCCGTGAGCGGCGGCGCCTCCGCGTGGACCGCATGCCACGGGGCGGTCGTCCGCGTCCACGTAGTCCACGGTTTCCAGTGCCGTCACGCCGGTGTCCTCAGCTGCCGATGGCCGTTCCGCCTGCGGATACTACTGCACGTGATGATCAAGATCCGCAGGGTAATATCCCGGCCTGTCGCCGCGGTGCCGTCCCACGGGTGCCGCCGGGCCGTCCGACTCAGGAGCGCCATGACCCTCGACGAAGCCAGGAGCACGCCTGCGCACGCTCCGAACGACATGATCGAGCTGCTGCGGGAGGCCGCCGAAGCCGGCCCGCTGACCGCCTTCCGCATCAGCGACCGGCCCTGCGTCCTGGTCACCGGTCCCGAGCAGACGCAGCAGGTCCTGGCCCGGCGGCCGGACGTCTACGTCAAGCGGGGGCACCGCGCCCGGCGGCTGCTCGGCGACGGTCTGATCTCCGCCACGGGCGAGGCCTGGAAGCGGCAACGCAGACTGCTGCAGGCGCAGTTCACCGTCGCCGGGACCAGACGCTGGGGGCTGCACATCGCCGCGGCCGCCGAACGCGTCGCCCACCGCTGGGAGGCGGCCGTCACCGCCGCCACGCCCGTGGACGTCGGGCAGGACATGCGGCTCTTCGCCCTCGACACCATCTGGCGTTCGCTGACCGGCACCGCCCTGGACGAGGTGACGCGGCGCGAACTCGACGCCGTCGACACGGTGGTCGCCTCGCTGCCCACCACCGCCGGCGGCGCGCCCGACCCTTCGCTCGCCGTCGACGAAGCTCTGCGGCAGATCGACACCACCGCCCACCGCGTCATCGCGACGGCCCGGGCCCACCGCACGCGGGACACCTCCGACCCCTCCCCCACGTTGCTCGGCCTGCTCCTCGACGCGTCCGGAACCGACCCGCGCTACACGGACGCGCTCATCCGCGACGAGCTGGTGACCCTGCTCGTCGCCGGTCACGAGACGACGGCCCAGACGCTGTGCTGGCTGTTCGTCCTCCTCGACCAACACCCCGACGTCCACGAGCAGTTCCTCACCGCCTACGCCGGCGCACAGGACGCCGCCCGCCGCGATGCCCTGCTCACCGCCCTGGTCCAGGAGACGCTCCGGCTGTATCCGGCGGTCTGGCTCATCCCGCGGCACGCCGCGCGGGACGACGTCCTCGACGGGCATCCGGTGTCCGCGGGGACGAGCGTGCTGGTCTGCCCGTATCTCACTCACCGCATCCCGGCACTGTGGCCGGAGCCCGAACGCTTCGACCCGTCCCGGTTCCTCCCGGAGGGCCGGCGGCCCGACCACCCCGCCGCTCACCTGCCGTTCGGCAGCGGGGCCCGGGCCTGCCTCGGACAGCACTTCGCGCTCCAGGAGATGGTCACGCTGCTGCGCCTGCTGCTCCCCGCCTACCGGCCGCACCTCACCGCTGCGCCCCGCACGGCCGTCTTCGGTGCGAACCTGCGGCCCCAGGGGTCGCTCCGGGCGACCCTCACCAGGGTGCGGGGCGCCGGCTAGGCGAGGACGCGGAACTGGGGGCCGTACGTGGCCCGCGTGCCGGGGATCTCGGTCTCCATCAGCCTCACGGCGGGCTCCTCCAGCCCGCGCATGGCGTGGACGGCCGCGCCCAGGGTGCGGGGGTCGCCGCCCGCCCAGGACTCGTCGAGGGTGTCCAGCAGCGTGGTGTAGACGGTGTCGAAGCGGTGCAGGAGCTGCTGTACCGGCGCCGGTGGCCGGGACCAGCCGCCGGCCGGGACGCGGGCCATCGGGCGCGCGTCGGGGAAGGGCACGGGCGGGCCGGTGAACTTCCAGCCGTTCTTCGTCTCCCGCAGCTGCCGGCCGTGGTAGATCTCGCTGAATGCGTAGTAGTGCGCCGGGTGGTCGTCTTCGAAGGAGTCGGCGGGCGACCGGCTCGTGCCCTCGCCCTGCTCCCTGATGATGTCGAGGGAGCGCTCGACGTCGAGGAGGGTCTCGACCGGCCTCAGTTCGTCGGCGCCGACGTGCGCGGACAGCTGTCCCCGCGCCGACAGCTCCGGCGCCACGGCCCAGAAGCCGTTCAGCAGGTGACCGTAGAAGGTACCGACGGTGGGCGAGGTGCTCCCGGCCCGGGTGAGTGCTTCCTCCGGGGCTTCGACGGCCATCATCACGTCGTGGAGGAAGGGCTTGGTGAGGCCCGACAGGTACAGGCTCACCCCGGCGCGTACGCCGCCGGGCAGCGGGCCGGGGTACGCGGGCGCCGCCGCCTTGATCCGCGGCCGCCCGCCCACAGCCACGAGCAGGTTGCACACCACGCCCAGGTGGTACATCTCGTCGTCGACGATGCGCCGAATCAGGCGCGCCGCCTCGCCACGGCGGTCCCTGACGGACCACCAGGCGCACAGGTACGGCGGGATGACGCAGAGCTCCAGCTCCACGGCGACCTGAAGGGCCGCCCTGAGCCATTCGAGGCCGCGGCCCTCCTCGGGTACGGACAGCAGGCGGGCCACGGAACCGGGATTCGACGGTTCGGGTGCGCTGCCGGGCAGTGCGGCGGCGGCCGCCGGGCCGGCGACCGCGGTGGTCGACGCGCCGGCCGCCACAGCGGCGGACGCCAGGAAACTCCTGCGCTTGAACGGAGCCACAGCCGGCCTCTCCGCGTCTTCCCTCACACCCGCCACCCTCGCCTCGGCTCACAGTCGTGGCCCCGCCTGCGCTGGAGGCGTCCGGGCCCTCGGAACAGCTCGCGAAGCTAGCAGGGATCACCGCGGCCGAGAGGCTTGACGGGCGCGAGCGGCGGCTTCACCACCCTGTCGGGCCAACCCGGCGAAGTGCCGGAGGCGGTCCTCTTCCCCGTCAGCCGTCCTGGCGGGACGGTGGCCGGAAGCAGGCGATGACGCTCTTGCCGTGTGGGCAGGACTTGGCCGCCCAGTGGTCGGCCAGCGCGTCCATGAGCAGGATGCCGCGGCCCCCCGGCTGCAGCGCGTCGGGCCGGCGGGGGGCCGGCAGGACGGGTGAGGAGTCGTGCACGGCGACGTGCAGGCACTGGCCGTCCCAGGACATCACCAGCTGGGCGGAGCTGTGCCCGTGCACGTGTGCGTTGGTCACCAGTTCCGACACGACCAGCAGGACGTCGTCCGCCGTATCGGGTGCGCTGCTGGTCCAGCCGAGTTCGTCCAGATGGGCCCGCGCCCAGTCGCGTGCCGTCTTCACCTGACTGCTGAGCGGCAATGAGCGCGCCCAGCCCACCGCGCGAAGCGAACGTCCGTCCACGTTTTCCCTGCCTGTGCCGATGTCGGGGTCGACTGTCCGGCTACCCGCGCAGGGCGCGGGTAGCCATTCCACTTCGGGTGGTCAGGGGTTCGCTTGTTCGGGCGGTGCGGCCGGCCGTCCCGGCGGGCCCGTCAGGAGGGGCGCGTCGTCGCAGGTGAGGCTTCCGCGCGGCGGGCCACCGCCACGCCGATGACGCCGACGACGAGCAGGAGGGCGACGGTGCCGAGGGTGAATGCCTCGAAGGCGGTGCGGGAGACGCCCCAGACGTCGCGGAAGACGTAGTCGAGGCCGAAGAGCTGTTCGAGGACGCCGGGGAAGAGAGCCGACCACGAACCGATCAGGATCCATGCGTAGACGACCGCCGCGCAGAGCAGGAAGCCGCGGTCGCCGAACGGGACGCGGTAGGGCCGCGGGACCTCCGGCCGGCGGACGCGGAGCAGCACCAGCGCGGGGACGACGACGAGGTAGGACAGCAGCAAAGTGGTGACGGCGACGGTGAGGACCACGGCGAACACGTCGGCCGCGTCACCGCCCGCGAACCGCATCGCGGCGAGCATGAACAGCGTGGCCACGGCTCCGGAGAGCAGGTTGGTGCGCACCGGTGTGCCGAGCCGGGGATGGAAGGCGCCGAGGGCGCGGGTGAAGAAGCCCCCGTCGGCCGCTGCCATGGCCTGCATGCGGTCGCTGACGATCATCCAGGCGCTGCCCTGGGTGAGGAGGGCGAAGACGAACATCACGGCGGTGGCCTTCAGCAGAGGGCCGGCGGCGGCGCCGTAGACGGTGAAGACGAGGCGGGCGCCTTCCATGAAGCCGCCGATGCCGGTGACCTGGCGGGCGGGCACGACCGCCAGAAGGGCGAGGACGGGCAGCAGGTAGCAGCAGGCGGCGACGGCTGCGGAACGGCCGAGTGCGGCGGGCACGTCGCGCTGGGGGTCGTGCATCTCCTCACCGGCGGCGTTCGGCGCCTCGAAGCCGACGTAGGCGAACAGCAGGATCGGCACCAGGGCGAGGAAACCGGCGGTGGTCGGCGCGAAGCCGGTGCCGGTCAGACCGTGGAAGCCGTGCCGCACGCCGTAGAAGAGGGCCGTGAGGGTGAACCCGGCGAGGGCGAGGACCTTCGTCGCCGCGCCCGCCGTCGTGATCCACTTGCCGCGGCGCAGGGAGACGACGGCGGTGAGGATGGCGGCCCAGACGAACAGCAGCTTGAAGGCGTAGTCGGCCACCGTGCCCGAGCCCAGGGGGAAGACGAAGCCGTCCCAGGTCTGCGCGGCGAGGAAGACCAGGGAACCGCCCAGCCAGATGGGGTTGGTGACCCAGTACATCAGGGTCGTCAGCGCGGCCGCCGGACGGCCGAGGGCCAGCTTGACCCAGACGTACGGGCCGCCCTCCTGGGGGAACGCGGCGCCGGTCTCGGCGAACAGCAGGGCGTAGGGGACGAGGAAGAGCAGGGCGATGACCGCGGTCCAGGTGGCGGCCTCGCCGCCGCCGGTGGCGATCTGCCCGACGGTGTCGAAGGAGATGACCGCGGCGATGGCCATGGCGGTGATGTCGAAGCGCTTGAGGCTGCGTTGCAGGGTGCCGTCCGCGGGCTGGGACGCGCGGGGACGGGGCGTGGAGAGCTTGGAGGACACGGGCAGTTCCTAGGAGGGGAGGGAAGAGACTGCGGGGGGCGCGTGCGGAGCGCCGCTACGGTGCGGGGTCCGTGTCGGATGGTGCCGGGTGCGGAGGGCCCGGCCGGCGTGGCCGGGCCCTCGGAGCGCGGGTGTCAGGCGGCGCGGATCTCGCCGGTCGGCTCGGTGCGCTCCAGGACGCTGCGCAGCGCGGAGGCCGCTTCCTTCGCCTCCGCCTCGGTCATGATCAGCGGTGGGGAGAGCACCAGGCTATGCGCGGAGTCGCGCACGATGACACCGGTCTCGCGGCGGATGACGTCGTGCGGCATCCGGTCGGGGCGCAGGGGCAGGGGGGCGCGGGTGGCGCGGTCGGCGACCAGCTCGACGGCGAGCATCATGCCGACCGAGCGGATCTCGCCGACGATCGGCAAGTCGCCGAGCTGAACCTGGAGTTCGCCGTGCAGGGCGGCGCCGAGGCTGGTCGCGCGGGCGAGGAGGCCCTCCTTCTCGATGATGTCCAGGTTGGCGGTGGCCACCGCGGTGGCGACGGGGTGGCCGTTGTAGGTGTAGCCCATGGGGAAGCCGTGGTCGCGCAGCAGGACCTCGGCGACGTGGTCGCCGACGAGCAGCGCGCCGAGCGGGACGTAGCCGGAGGTGATGCCCTTGGCGGTGACGATGATGTCCGGGGTGACGCCGAAGTACTGGGCGGCGAACCACTCGCCGACGCGGCCGTAGGCGGTGACGACCTCGTCGAAGATCAGCAGGATGCCGTGCCGGTCGAGGACCTCGCGCACCCGGGGCCAGTAGTCGGCCGGCGGGACGAGCATGCCGCCGACGCCCATGATGGGCTCGCCGATCATCGCGGCGATGTTCTGCGGGCCGATCTCCGCGATGCGCTCCTGAAGTTCGCCGACGAGGAAGTCGGTGACCTGTTCGGGGCTCAGGGGCTGGTCGCCGTACAGCTCGGAGCGGTACGGCCACGGGGGCGTGAGGTGGGAGACGTGCGGCATCATCGGCGCGAAGCCCTCGTGGTAGACGGGGAAGCCGGTGGCCGAGCCGCCGCCGTAGCCGATGCCGTGGTAGGCCTTGCTGCGCGCGAGGATCCAGGTGCGGCTGCTCTCGCCGCGCCGGTGGTGGTGGTAGCGGGCCATCTTGATGGCCGCCTCGTTGCCCTCGGAGCCGCCGGACGTGAAGTAGACGTGGTTCAGCGGGTCGGGGGCGAGGGAGGCCAGGCGCGCGGCGAGTTCGATCGCCCGCTCGTTGGAGAACTCCCAGAAGCTGGTGAAGTACTCCAGCTGCTTCATCTGCTCGTGGGCCACGTCGGCCAGTTCGGTGCGGCCGTGGCCGACCTGGGCGAGCCAGAGGCCGCCGGTGGCGTCGAGGTAGCTGCGGCCCTCGGTGTCGGTGAGGCGGCAGCCGGAGCCGGAGGTCATGACGACGCGTTCGGTGGCGCTGCCCGGCAGGTAGGGGTGGATGATGTGCGCGCGGTCCAGGCGGACGAGGTCTGCGGCGTCGAGGGTCATGGGTGGTGCGTCCTTTGCTGCGGTGGTGGGTGGTGGGGCCGTCGGGTCCGCGCGGTCAGCCGTGCGCGATCCAGGTCGTCTTGCGGCCCGTGTACTTGTCGAAGGAGTGCAGGGAGAGGTCGCGGCCGTAACCGGACTGCTTGAAGCCGCCGAAGGGGGTGGACGGGCTGAGCGCGTCGACGGTGTTGACGGACACGGTGCCCGCGTGGAGGGCGTCGGCGACGCGGTGGGCGCGGGCGAGGTCCCGGGTCCACACGGACGCGGCCAGTGCGTAGGCGCAGTCGTTGGCGAGGCGTACCGCCTCGGCCTCGTCGTGGAAGGGCAGCACGGTGAGCACCGGGCCGAACAGTTCGTCGCGCCACAGCGGTGCGTCGGGGCCGAGGCCGGTGACGACGGTGGGGTCGAGATAGGCGCCGTCGCGTTCGGGGCGGGTGCCGCCGCACACGAGGGTGCCGTCCGATGACGCGAGGGCGGCGAGGATGCGGGCCACCTGTGCCTCGTCGACGAGCGGTCCGAGGCGGGTGGCCGGGTCGAGCGGGTCGCCCGGCTGCCAGGTGCGGGCGTGCCCGGCGACCCGGGCGGTGAACTCCTCGGCCACGGAGGCCTCGACGAGCAGGCGGGTGTTCGCCGAGCACACCTGCCCGGCGTTGTAGGCGAAGCCCCACGCGGCGCGTTCCGCGGCGGCCTCGAGGTCGGCGTCGGCGAAGACCAGGTTGGGGCTCTTGCCGCCGGCCTCGGGCCAGACCTGCTTCAGGTTCGACTCGGCGGCGTAGGCGAGGAAGCGCTTGGCCACGGCGGTGGAGCCGGTGAAGACCAGGGTGTCGACGTCCGGGTGAAGACCGAGCGCCCGCCCGGTGCGCTCCCCCGGGCCGGGGACGACGTTCAGCACGCCGTCCGGCAGACCGGCCTGCGCGGCGAGTTCGGCCAGCAGCAGTGCCGACAGCGGGGACTGCTCGGCCGGCTTCAGTACGACGCTGTTGCCGGCCGCCAGGGCGGGCGCCAGTTTCCAGCTCGCGATGTCCAGCGGAAAGTTCCACGGCACCACGGCGCCGACGACGCCCAGCGGAGCGCGGCGCACGAGGGCCAGGTTGCCGGGCGGGGCCGGGGCGATCTCGTCGTAGAGCTTGTCGACGGCCTCCGCGTACCAGGCGAAGACGCCGGCCGCGCCCGGCACGTCGGTGCCGTGCGACTCCGCGATGGGCTTGCCCATGTCGAGGGTGTCGCAGAGGGCGAGTTCTTCGCCGTGCTCCTCGATGAGGCGGGCCAGCGCGACCAGGACCCGCTTGCGCTCCGCCGGTGCGGTGCGTGACCAGCGGCCGTCCTCGAAGGAGGTACGGGCGGCGGCGACGGCACGGTCGACGTCGGCGGCGGAGCCGGCGGCCACCTGGGCGGTGACCTTTCCGGTCGCCGGGTTGACGGTCGGGATCCAGTGGTCGTCGGCGGGGTCGGTCCACGTTCCGTCGATGAACAGGCGCGTGCGGGGCGCGAGGTCGGCGGCGCGCTGCCGCCAGTGGGCGTATGTCTGCATGCTGTGGCCTTCGATTGCGTCGTCGGGCGTGGCGTACCGGTGCCGGGTTCGGCTCGGAGGTGACTCCGGGCCGTCTCGGGGGGTGCCGCCTCGAAACGGCGGGGCGCGGCAGGGGTGGGGGGCTCCCGGGAGGACGCCCACACCATTCTTTGAGTTGAAATTCAAACAATAGGGGAACCACTCGTCAATGCCGTGGGCAGAAACTTCTCGCCGGGATTGAAGCGCACAGCAAAGAACCGGCCCACCCTGCAAGACAGGGTGGGCCGGCTCGTCGGACGGCAGCGATGTGCGGCGCTCAGGCCTCGGTGGGCGAGGCGGCGGCGATCCCGCGCAGCAGCTCCATCACCGCTCGGGCGCGGGCGGTCTGGGTCATGCCGTCCACCGAGGCGATCTTGACCTCGAGCGGGGGGCCGCCGTCCCGCAGCCGGAGTTCGGCGACCTCGCCGCCGCCGTAGGTCTGACTGGTCGCGGGCCGCTGGTTGAGCACCGAGTAGCCGAGCCCCTGGGCCACGAGGGAGCGCACGGTCTCGTAGCTGCGGGTGCGGTAGCGGACGTCGGGCGCGGTGCCGGTGGCGGCCACCAGCGAGCGGAAGTAGTCGCGGCTGTGGGCGAGGTCCAGCAGGACGAGCGGTTCCGCGGCCAGTTCGGCCAGCTCCACGCTGTCCTGGCCGGCCAGCGGGTGATCGGCGGCGACGATGACGTAGGCCGGGGCCCGGGCGATGGTCTCGCCCCGCAGGCCGGGCTGGGCGGACAGGCCGAGGTCGTAGGTGAGCGCGAAGTCGACGCGTCCCGCTGTCAGCGCCTCGACGAGCTGGTCCGTCTCCGCTTCCAGCACGTCGATCTCGATGCCGGGATGACGCCGGGTGCACTCGCTGAACAGGGGCGGCAGATAGTAGGGGGCCAGGGTCACGAAGCAGCCGACGGTCACGGGGCCGGAGATCGTCTCACCGTCGCCACGGGCCTCCCGTGCGACCTCGCGGGCCCGGGCCAGCAGGTCGCGCGCCTGCTGCTGCAGCCGCTCGCCGGCGGGGGTGAGGGTCAGGCCCCGGCCCCGCCGGCGGATGAACAGCTGCACGTGCAGGTCCCGCTCGAGGTTGTAGATGGCCGCGGACACGGCGGACTGCGCGATGTGCAGCTCCGCCGACGCCTCCGTCATCGAACCCCGCTCGGCCGCGACGAGGAAGTAGCGCAGCTGAACGAGCGTGAAACCCACTGGTGACGTCATACGTGAACCTCGCGCCGGTGACCTGTGTCCGGGACGACCTTATGCGGCTCCCGCCCCGGGCCGGCCGGTCCCGGGGGCGGACGGCGCCCCGGGCACGTCCTGCGGGGCCGGCTCCTTCCGCACCTCCTCGCCGCCGGCCGTGCCCTCCGCCCCGTCCTCGGGGCGCAGCAGGGCCGACCCGGCGGTCTCCCGCAGGGACAGCGCGGCGACGAGCCCGCCGGCGGCGAACACCATCAGGTACGGACCGGGCACCAGGGTGCTGCCGGTCGCGGAGATGAGCACCGTCATCAGGTACGGCACCGTGCCGGCGAACAGCGCGGCGGTGAGGTTGTACGCGATGGACAGACCGCTCTGCCGGGTGCGGGTGGGGAAGATCTCCGCCGACCACACCGCGTACGTGCCGAGGATCGCCGCCAGGATCACGCCGAGCAGCAGCCCCGCGACCCAGGTCCCGGTGAGCCCGGTGCGCATCAGCCAGAAGGCCGGGGTGGAGCCGACCAGGAGGGCCGCCGTCGCGCCGACGAACACCGGCTTGCGCCCCACCCGGTCGGACAGCAGACCGAACACGGGCACGAGGACCAGTCCGAGCAGCGAGATCACCGTGGACAGGAGGGCGGCGCTGTCGGCGGAGTGGCCCAGGTGGTCGGTCTCGTAGGTGACGAGGTAGGTGAGCACGGCGTAGAAGGGCACATGCATCGCCGCCATCAGGCCCGCCGCCTGGAGCAGTTGCCGTTTGTGGGAGCGCAGCAGCTCTCGTGCGGGGCTGCGCGGGATCGAGCCGCCCGCTTCGAGCATCCGGTACTCGGGCGTGTCCTCGATCCTGTTGCGGATGACGTAGCCGATGACGCCGAGCGGCGCGGCGACGAGGAAGGGGATGCGCCAGCCCCAGGACGTCAGCTGGGCGTCGTCGAGTCCGGTGGACAGCAGCAGGAAGGCGAACGAACCGGCGAGGAAGCCCAGCAGGGAGCCGACCTCCAGCCAGCTGACGCCGAATCCGCGACGGCGCCGGGGCGCGCTCTCGGCGAGGAAGCTCGCCGCGCTGCCGAATTCGCCGCCCGCGGCGAAGCCCTGGATCAGGCGCAGGACGACCAGGAGCACCGGGGCGGCGGTGCCGATCGAGGCGTAGCCGGGCAGCAGTCCGATCGTCAGGGTCGCGCCGGACATCAGGAAGATGACCAGGGACAGGGTGCGCTTGCGGCCGATCCGGTCGCCGAGCGGCCCGAGCACCAGGGCCCCGATCGGCCGGATGCCGAACGACACGGCGAACACGCCGAAGACGGCGAGCAACCCCGTCGTGCTGTTCTCGGCCGGGAAGAACACCGTGGCGACGGTGCCGGCGAGATAGGCGTAGGCGGCCCAGTCGAACCAGTGCACGAACACGCCGACGGCACCGGCGGCGACGTTTCTGCGCAGGGCGACCGCGTCGGCGGCCACCACGGCCTCGGTCGGCGGGACGCCGATGTTTCTGGTGCGCATGCGCACCTCCTTGGGGATGGGGTGGGAAGCCGGAGCCGAGCGGGGGCTGCCGGCGCGGTCGCCCTCAGTGCGCGGGCAGGCCGGTCAGGGCGGCGGGGCTGGTGAGGTCGCGCAGTTCCGCCTCGGTGAGCAGCGCGCGCTCGCGGACGAGGTCCAGCGCGGGCCGGCCGGTGTGGTGCGCCTCCAGCGCGAGGGCGCAGGCGGTCTCGTAGCCGAGTGCCGGGCTGAGAGCGGTGACCACGCCCGTGGAGGCGGCGACGGTCCGGGCGAGCCGGTTCCGGTCGGCGGTGATGCCGCGGACGCAGGCCTCGGTGAGGACGCCGATCCCCGCGGTGAGGTGGTCGAGGCCGGCGCTGAGGGACCGGTAGATGACCGGCTCGAAGGCGTTCAGCTGGAGCTGGCCGCCCTCGGCGGCGAGGGTGACGGTCACGTCGTTGCCGATGACCTCGAACGCGATCTGGTTGACCGCCTCGGGGATCACCGGGTTGACCTTGCCCGGCATGATGGACGAACCGGCCTGGCACGGGGGCAGGTTGATCTCGCCGAGGCCGGCCTGCGGCCCCGAGGACAGCAGGCGCAGGTCGTTGCAGATCTTCGACAGCTTCACGGCGATGCGCTTGAGCACCCCCGACAGCTGGACGAAGACGCCGACGTCCTGGGTGGCCTCGATGAGGTCGGGCGAGGACACCAGGGTCGGTATGCCGGTCAGCCGGCGCAGGTGCTCCAACGCCCGCTCGCGGTATCCGGGGCGGGCGTTGAGGCCGGTGCCGATCGCCGTGCCGCCGAGGTTCAGCTCGTGCAGCAGCAGCCGGGCCTCCGCCAGCCGCCGCTCGTCCTCGCCGAGGGTCGCGGCGAACGCCCCGAACTCCTGGCCCAGCGTCATGGGTACGGCGTCCTGCAACTGGGTGCGGCCCATCTTCAGCACGTCGGCGAACTCGGCGGCCTTCGCTGCGAACGCCTCCCGCAAACCGGCCAGCGCGACGAGGAGTTCGGCGATGTGCGCGTCCAGTGCCAGTTTCAGGGCGGTCGGATAGACGTCGTTGGTGCTCTGCCCGAGGTTGACGTGGTCGAGGGGGTGCAGGACCGTGTACTCCCCGCGGTGCCGGCCCAGCAGCTCAAGGGCCCGGTTGGCGACGACCTCGTTGGCGTTCATGTTGGTCGAGGTGCCCGCACCGCCCTGGATGAGGTCGACGACGAACTGCTCGCGCAGCGCGCCCCGGCCGATCTCGGCGCAGGCGTCCGCGATCGCCGACGCCCGTGTGCCGTCCAGGGCACCGACCTCGGCGTTGGCACGGGCCGCGGCGTGCTTCACCGCCGCCAGGGCGGCGATCAGGTGCGGCCGGGCGGCGAGTGTCTCCCCGGTGAGGGGGAAGTTGGCCACCGCCCGGGCGGTGTGCGCGCCGTAGTAGGCGTGCGCCGGCACGTCCACCTCGCCGAGCATGTCGTGCTCGGCGCGGTGCCCGTGGTCCGCCGGGGCGGGGCGCTGGGGGCCGGTCGTCAGGGACATCGGTGTCCTTCGGGTCGTGGGAAGTCGGGGATCACGGCGGCAGCTGCTGCGCGGCCGGTCCACGCGGGCGGGCAAGCCGCTGCCCGCGTCACGTCTCCCCTCCCCCGCCCGCCGTGGCGCGGTCCACGCCGGACCAGGCCAGCGCGATGGCCCCGTCGAGCAGAGCCCGTTGAGCCGGCCCGCCCACGCAGTACGCGGCGAACTCGTGCTGGTGATTGGTCGCGGGCAGCGAACCGATACCGATGTAGGGGTGGATGGCCGGCACCACCTGGGAGACGTTGCCCATGTCGGTGGAGGCGCGGTTCATCCGGGCGGCCTGGCCGGGCGGCGCGAACTCCCGCCCCAGAGCAAGGGCGTTGGCGCGATAGTGCCCGAGGGCTCTGTCGTCCGTGCGGAACTCCGCGTACGGCTTGCTCTCCGGTTCGACCTCCAGCGCGCAGCCGGTCGCGAGGGCACCGGCCTCGAAGGCCCGCATGACGCGGGGCTCCAGCTCGGCCAGTTCGGCGAGGGTCTCCGCGCGCACGTACCAACGCCCCGTGGAACGTTCGGGGATGGCGTTCGGCGCGTCCCCCGCGTGCGTGACCACGCCGTGCACACGGGCCGAGGCCGGCAGCTGCTGGCGCAGCAGGCCGATCGCGACCTGGGCCACGGTGAAGGCGTCGGCCGCGTTGACCCCGGCCTCCGGATAGGCCGCGGCGTGCGCGGACTTGCCGGTGTAGGAGATCCTGGAGTGGCTGACGGCGAACGGGCGGGCCTCGGCGACGTCGACCGGGGCCGGATGCACCATCATCGCGAGGTCCACTCCGGCGAACGCGCCCCGGTCCAGCAACTCGATCTTGCCGCCGCCGCCCTCCTCGGCCGGCGTGCCGTAGACCTCCACGGTCAGGCCGGCGTCGTCGGCGACGGCGGCCAGGCCGAGCGCGGCCCCGACCGAGGACGCCGCGATGAGGTTGTGCCCACACGCGTGGCCGAGGCCGGGCAGCGCGTCGTACTCCGCACACAGCGCGATCCGCAGGGGCCCGGTGCCGAACCGGGCGTGGAACGCCGTGTCCAGGCCCAGGTACGACGAGGTGACGTCGAAGCCGGTGCGGTCGAGCAGGTCCGGCACGCGGGCGGCGGCGCGGTGTTCCTCCCAGGCGGTCTCCGGGTCGGCGTGCAGCCGCTCGGACAGGCCGATCAGCTCCTCGGCGTGCCGGCCGACCGCCTGCCGGGCGGCCTCCTTCAGCGCGCCCACGGCCACCTTCTTCGGCGCGGCCGCGGCTGTCTCCGTCGGCACACCCGCGGCCGTCTGCCGCGACGCGCCCACGGCTGTCTCCTTCGGCCCGCTCATCACAGGTCGCCCGGGACGCCGTACGAAGGTGCGGAGGCCGGGTCGAGGCCGCGCCGCACGTAGTCGTCGCGCTGCGGCAGCCAGACCGCGACGAGTTCGGCGAGCCGCTCCACGGGATCGTCGGCCCAGTCCACCCGCAGGTCGGTCACCCGCCAGTCCACGTCCGCGACGACCGCCAGACCGGCGGAGTGCACCGGCCCCTCCTCGCCGCCGGCCGCGACGGCGGCCCTGAGCGCGGTGAGCAGCCGCTCCTCCAGCTCACCGGTGGCCGAGGCGTACGCGTCCAGGAGGACGCCGGGGATGTGCGCGCCGGAGAGCATGTTGCCGGCCGCCACCGCGCCGTCGGCGGTGACCGAGGCGTGCGTGCCGAGCGTTCGCGCGCCGCTGTGGGCGAATCCGGGGCCGGTGCGGCCCAGGACGGTCAGCTGACGGTACTCGATGGTCTTCGCGGTGTCCGGCGCGCCGGTGACGTCGGCCAGGGCACGCTCGGCGTCGCCGTGGCCGGCCAGCCCGTCGAGCAGGCGCGCGCCGAGGGTGGGGTCGGTGACGTTCTGCGACGCGGCGGCGCCCACCCCGGGCCGCAGATGGGCGACGCGGGCGGCGACCGCCGGGCTGGACGAGCTCACCACGACACCGAACCGGTCACCGTCGCGTACCACCAGGGAGAGGGTCATGCCCGGTCCTCCTCGGGGATCACGGCGACGGCGTCGATCTCGCACAGCCACTCCGGGCGGGCGAGGGCGGAGACGACCAGGCCGGTGGAGATGGGGTGCACGCCCTTGGTCCAGCGGCCCACGGTGCGGTACACCGCCTCGCGGTAGCGCGGGTCGATCAGGTAGACGGTCAGCTTGACCAGGTGCTCCATCCGGCTGCCCGCTTCCTCGAGCAGCATCTTGATGTTGGCCATGGCCCGCTCGGCCTGCGCCTCGGCGTCGCCGATGCCCACGGACTCGCTGGTGTCGAGGTCCTGGCCGATCTGCCCCCGCACGTACACGGTGTCGCCGGCGACGACGGCCTGGCAGAGGTCGTTGTCCAGACTCTGCTCGGGATAGGTGTCGCGGGTGTTGAACGGACGGATGCGGGTGTGCCCGCCGGCGACGATCGGGGCGTTCACCGTGCGGCCCTCGCTCGTGGACGTCATCGTCTCCTCCTCAGTTCCCGGCGGTCGCCGGCGCGGCGCCGGACCGTTCGGTGGTGCCGTATGCGAGGTAGCCCCGCTGGATGGTGATGTGGTCGGCGATGTACCGGGCGTCGTGCCACACGCCCCACAGGAAGCTCGACCCGCGACGGGACAGCCAGGGCAGGCCCAGGAAGTAGACGCCGGGCTCGCGGGACACGCCCCGCCGGTGACTGGGCCGGCCCTTGTCGTCGAAAGCGTCGACCTGGAGCCAGCCGTGGTCGGTGGCGAAACCCGTCGCCCAGACGATCGAGGTGACGCCGGCTGCGGCCAGGTCGAGTTCCAGACGTGGTGTGCTCACGCAGTCGGGGTCCGGCCCGAGGCGGTGGGCTTGGGGCTCCTCGGGGAAGTCGAGCCCGTTGCGCTCGACGTACGCGTCGGCCGCCTTCAGGAAGGCGAGGTACTTGGCGTCGCCGTCCGCGATGTTCGTGGCGAGATCCGGCGCGAAGCGCAGGACGCCGTTGTCGTACGAAGCGGTCATGCCGACGAGTTCGACACCGCAGGCGGCCAGGGCGCGGAAGTCCACGGTGTGGCCGCCGCGGGCGCCGCTGACCGCGATGGTGACGTGCTCGGCCCCCTGGGGAGGCGTCTCCGCGTCCCAGATCCCGAGCACGCCGAGCCACCAGCAGAAGTCCCGTCCGCGGTACCGGCGGGGAGGACGGTCGTGGGGTCCTACGGAGAGGAGGACCCGTCGACCGGAGCGGCGCAGTTCGTCGGCGATCTGCACGCCCGAGGATCCGGCTCCGACCACCAGGACCGCTCCCTCGGGCAGCTGCTCCGGGTTGCGGTACCCGCTGGAGTGCAGTTGCACGGGGACGGCGCCGTCCGGAACGACGGGCGGGATCACCGGCCGCTGGAACGGTCCGGTCGCGGCCACGACGAACCGCGCCTCGACGACGCCCTCGGAGGTCTCGACGCGGAAGCCGGGCCGGCCGGTGTGCCGGCGCACCGAGGTCACCTCGACGCCGCACCGGACCGGGGCAGCGATCTTCTCGGCGTACGCGGCCAGGTAGTCCGCGACCTGCTCCTTCGAGGCGAACCCGTCGGGGTCGACGTCGGGGAATTCCAGGCCCGGGAAGCGGTCGTGCCACGCGGGTCCGTTCGCGACCAGGGAGTCCCACCGCTCCGAGCGCCACCGCTCGGCGACCCGGTGCCGTTCCAGGACCATGTGCGCTATGCCATGGGCTCCCAGGTGCTCGCTCATCGCCACGCCGGCCTGACCGGCCCCGACGACGACTACTTCGGTTACTTCACTCGGCATGTCAGCCTCCACTCAGGCGGTAGCCCATCCCGGTGTCGCGTTGACTGTGCTACCGCACGGAACATCCTGTGGGCCGCCCGAAAAGCTGTCCAACAGATGTTTCCGGGGAAGGCGATCGGATTTACCGATGCAGAGTCCGATGCCATTCCGATGCAGATTCCGGGTCCGGAAAATCGCTGAGAAAATTCCCGGCGGTGATGTCGAGAACCCGTGACGTGCTCCGTCCCCGGGGTGAACGCGACCACAATGGGTCGCACCCGCACCAAGGAGACGGACGATGGCCAAGTACCTGCTGCTGAAGCACTACCGCGGCGCCCCGGAACCGGTGAACTGCGCACCGATGGATCAGTGGACCCCGCAGGAGGTCTCCGCCCACATCCAGTACATGCAGGACTTCGCGGCGCGGCTGGAGAAGACGGGCGAGTTCGTCGACGGCCAGGCGCTCGCCCCCGAGGGTGCCTGGGTCCGCTACGACGGTGAGGGACGCCCGCCGGTCACCGACGGCCCGTTCGCCGAGACCAAGGACCTCATCGCCGGCTGGATGGTGATCGACGTCGACAGCTACGACCGCGCTGTCGAGCTGGCCGGGGAACTGTCCGCCGCGCCCGGCGCCGGGGGCAAGCCGATCCACGAGTGGCTGGAGTTGCGCCCGTTCCTGGCGGCGCCCCCCACCGTCCCGGAGTGCCCGCACGGATGAACGAGTCCTTGCTGCGCAGCCTCACCCCGAGCGTGCTCGCCGTCCTCGTCCGCCGCGGAGCCGAATTCGCGGCGGCCGAGGACGCCGTCCAGGAAGCCCTGGTCGAGGCGGTCCGCGTCTGGCCCGCCGACCCTCCGCGGGACGCGAAGGGCTGGCTGGTCACCGTGGCCTGGCGCAAGTTCCTGGACGCGGCCCGCTCGGACGCCGCCCGCCGCCGGCGTGAGGACGTCGTCGACGGCGAGCCGGCGCCCGGGCCGGCGCCGGCGGTGGACGACACGCTCCAGCTCTACTTCCTGTGCGCCCACCCGTCGCTGACTCCCGCGTCCGCCGTCGCGCTCACCCTGCGCGCCGTCGGGGGCCTGACCACTCGTCAGATCGCCCAGGCCTACCTGGTGCCGGAGGCGACCATGGCGCAGCGGATCAGCCGCGCGAAGCGGACCGTGTCGGGGGTGCGGTTCGACCAGCCCGGCGACGTGGCCACCGTGCTGCGGGTCCTGTATCTGGTCTTCAACGAGGGCTACTCCGGTGACGTCGACCTGGCCGCCGAGGCGATCCGGCTCACCCGGCAGCTCGCGGCCCATGTCGACCACCCCGAGGTGGCCGGCCTGCTCGCCCTCATGCTGCTGCACCACGCCCGGCGCGCCGCGCGGATCGCGCCCGACGGCAGCCTGGTCCCGCTCGCCGAGCAGGACCGGGCCCGCTGGGACACCGCGTCGATCGCCGAGGGCGTGGCGATCCTGCAGGCGGCGCTCGCGCGCGACCGGCTGGGCGAGTTCCAGGCCCAGGCCGCCATCGCCGCGCTGCACGCCGACGCGCCCACCGCCGAGGAGACCGACTGGGTGCAGATCGTCGAGTGGTACGACGAGCTGGTGCGGCTGACGGACAGCCCGCTGGTGCGCCTCAACCGCGCCGTCGCCGTCGGCGAGGCCGACGGACCCCGCGCGGGCCTGGCGGCGCTCGCCGAACTGGACCCCGCGCTGCCCCGCCACGCCGCGGTCGCGGCCCACCTCCACGAGCGCGACGGCGACCTCGCGACAGCGGCGCGGCTGTACGCAGAGGCGGCCCGCAACGCACCCAACCTCGCGGAACGCGACCACCTCACCCGCCAGGCCGCCCGGCTCAACTCCCGCCTGCGCGAATGAAATGCCGGGCGTCGACTGAGCCGGGCGAGCTGCGCCGTAGGGCGTTGCGCGAGGGGCGCCGCGGGGCCACGCTCGCTTACGGCGCTGCGCTTCAGACGATCTCCTTCTGCGAGGTGACGACGACACCGTAGAGGTCGGCGATGGTGGCGAGGGCCGCGTAATGCACCTGCCCGGCGTCCAGGTCGGTGCCGGCGACCGGCAGGGAGCGGGTGGCGGTGGCGTCGGCGACGACCGTCGGGCGGTTGCCACGCAGGAAGGCGCCCTCGGCGGTGAACGCCACGCACATGTGCGTCATCCAGCCGGCCAGGATGACGTCCTGGCCGTCGGTGACGTGCGTGCCCAGGTCGGTGCCGTGGAACGCGTTCGGGACCTGCTTGACGACGACGGCCTCACCGTCCACGGGTGCGATGCGGGGGTGGATCCCGCCGATCTCGGCCCGGATGTCGTACGGCGTGCCCTCGCCGCCGTCGTTGACGACATGCACGACCTTCGTACCCGCGGCACGGGCACGCGCGAGCAGCTGCTCTGCGGCGTCGAGGGACGCCTCCCAGCCGTCCAGCTCCATCACGCCCCGCGTGTAGGTGTTCTGGAAGTCGATCAGGATGAGCGTGGAGTCGGCGAGCTTCGCGGGCGTGTCGTCGAAGCCGTTGAGCTGCCGCAGTGTCGTCCTGGACATGGGTGTGCCCCCTGGTGGTGTCGGGTGGATTGCGAGGCCCGAGCGGTGCGCCGGGCTGCGTCCCTCACGCTATGCAGCCGCACGCATGTCGGCAATGACGTCTAACCTGCAGATACGGACATGCCGTTCACGTGGGGGGAATCGTGCCGGGGAGCATCGGACGACTCGTCGTCATCGTCGTCTTCGAAGGTGTCGACCTGCTCGACGTCACCGGTCCGCCGGAAGTGTTCGCGCTGGCGCGGCGCGAGACGCAGGAGGCGGCGGGCTACGAAGTCGTGCTGGCGGCCGAGACGTTGGAGCCCGTCGTCACGGGTGCGGGCGTCCGGGTGCTCCCGGACGCCACGTTCGAGCAGGTCGGGGCGCGTCGGATCGACACGCTCATCGTGCCCGGGTCGGTGGAGGTGGACAGTGAGCGCCGTGTGCAGCCTCTGGTCGACGCCGGTCTCGTGCGCCGGGTGAGACAGCTCGCCGCCTACAGCCGGCGGATCACCTCGGTGTGCGTCGGCGCGCACATCCTCGCCGCCGCGGGCCTGCTGGACGGCAGGCGGGCGACCACGCACTGGTCCACCGCACAGCGTCTCGCCGCCGACCACCCGGAGGTCGAGGTCGACGCCGATCCCATCTTCGTCCGGGACGGCGACGTCTGGACCGGGGCGGGCATCAGCGCCTGCCTCGATCTGTCGCTCGCCCTCATCGCCGAGGACCTCGGCGAAGCGGTCGCGCTGCGGGTGGCCCGGCAGCTGGTGATGTACCTCAAACGCCCTGGCGGGCAGAGCCAGTTCAGCGTTCCGCTGGAGCAGGTCTCCACCACGCGCCGTATCGAGGACCTCCGCCACCACATCATGCGGAACATCGGCGAGCCGCTGACCATCGCGGACATCGCCGCCTACGCGCATGTCAGCGAGCGGCATCTGACCAGGCTCTTCAAGACGGAGCTGGGCATGACGCCGCACGCCTACGTCGAGTCGGTCCGCGTCGAGAAGGCGCGTGGCGAACTGGAGTCCACCGACGCCACGTTGGACCGCATCGCGTCCCTCACCGGATTCGGTACGACGGACACCCTGATCCGGGCGTTCCGCCGCCGCCTGAACACCACGCCGACGGAGTACCGGCGCAGGTTCAGGACGCCGCGGACGGCCTGAGGCAGGGGCCGGGCCTGGTCAGGCGACCGTGAGGACGATCTTGCCGGTCGTGCGGCCCTGCTCGCCGATCTCGTGCGCCTTCGCGGCCTGCGCGAGCGGCAGCACCGTCTCGACCACCGGCTTCAGCGCGCCCCGCTCCGCCAGGGCGGCGATCTCGCGCAGTCCCAGGTGGTCGGGCTCGACCAGCACCCAGGCCGCCCGCACCCCGTCGTGGGCGGCCGGGACGTCGTCGGGACCGGGCAGGGTGATCAGCCTGCCGCCGTCCCGGAGCACCGCGAGGGAGCGCTCGGCGGTCTCCCCGCCCAGGCCGTCCAGGACGACGTCGACATCGCTCACGACGTCCTCGAAGCGGACCGTGCGGTAGTCGACCACCTCGTCCGCGCCCAGCCGCCGCACGAGGTCGTGCTTGGCGGCGCTGGCCGTGCCGATGACGTGGGCGCCGCGGGCCTTGGCGATCTGCACCGCGAAGTGACCGACCCCTCCGGCGGCCGCGTGCACCAGCACCCGCTCGCCGGGACGCACGTCCGCCGCGTCCACCAGGGCCTGCCAGGCGGTCAGCGCGGCCAGCGGCAGCGCCGCCGCCTCCACGTGGGTGAGGCCCGCGGGCTTCGGGGCGAGGTGCCGGGCCGGTGCCACCACGTACTCGGCGTAAGCGCCCGCCTGGCGGGGGAACAGCGGCATGCCGAAGACCTCGTCACCGGGGCGGAAGACCCCCACGCCGGGCCCGACGGCCTCGACGGTCCCGGACACGTCCCAGCCGACGGCCGGTACGGCGCCCCACTCGATGAGGCCCCCACTGGCCCGCGTCTTCCAGTCCACCGGGTTCACTCCGGCCGCGTGCACCCGCACCAGGACCTCGTTGAGCCCGGGCTCCGGGCGCTCCAGCTCACGCTCGACCAGGACCTCGGGACCGCCCCACTGCTCCACGACCACTGCACGCATGCTGTCCGTCTCTCTTTCCGTACTCGATCAGCTCGGCACCGGGAGGTCCCCGGCGCGACGCAGACAACGATGGGGCAGGGGGCCCGGCCGCGGGATTGGCCGTCCGGCCACTATGTGACAGGATCTGGCCATGAGTACTTCGCAAGGGGCGACCACCGAAGCACAGCGGGACCCGGCGCAGGCGGCGCCACGGCCGCACCGCGTCGCCGTGCTCGCCCTGCCCGGGGTGCCGCCCTTCGAGCTCGGCATCCCCTCACGTGTCTTCGGCAGCGTGCAGGACGCCGAGGGCCGCCCGCTCTACGACGTCACCGTCTGCACCGCCGACGGTGCCCCCGTGCCCAGCGACGCCGGCTTCACCGTGCAGCCCGCGGCCGGGCCCGAGGCCCTGGCGGCCGCGGACACCGTGATCGTCCCGCCCACGCACGCCATGCCGGAGCTGGGCCGCGGCGGCCCGCTGCCCCCGGAGGTCACCGCGGCCATCGCCGGCATCCGGCCCGGCACCCGGCTCGTGTCCATCTGCACCGGCTCCTACGTCCTCGCGGCTGCCGGTCTGCTCGACGGCCGCCCTGCGACCACCCACTGGAACCTGGCGCCCGAGTTCCGCCGGGCCTACCCCAAGGTCAAGGTGGACGAGGACGTCCTCTTCGTCGACGACGGCGACGTGCTGACGTCCGCGGGCGTGGCGGCGGGTGTCGACCTGTGCCTGCACCTGATCCGCCGGGACCACGGCGCGGCCGCCGCCAACCGGGCCGCCCGCATGTGCGTCGTACCGCCGTGGCGGGACGGCGGGCAGGCCCAGTACATCGACCGCCCGGTCCCCGAGCCGACTCTGGCCGGCACCACGGCGACCCGCGCCTGGGCGCTGGAGCACCTCGGCGAGCCGCTCTCCCTCACCCAGCTCGCCGAGCACGCCCGGATGAGCCTGCGTTCCTTCACCCGGCGCTTTCGCGACGAGGTCGGCATGACCCCGATGCAGTGGCTCACCGCCCAGCGCCTGGAGCTGGCCAAGCAGTTGCTGGAGACGACGGACCTGACGATCGACCTCGTCGCGCACCGGGCCGGCTTCGGTTCGGCCAACTCCCTGCGCGCGCACATGCGCGCGGCGTTCGGGGTCTCACCCGCCGCCTACCGGCGCGCGTTCAGCCCCCACCACGCGGCCGGTGTGCGGGGTTGAGTTGAGCCATGGGCCCCGCGGCAGGGGGCCCACGACACGGCGCGCACGAAGAGGGGTGGGGGGGGCCCCCCCCGGCCCGCCCCCCCCCCCCCCCCCCCCCCCCGGGGGGGGCGGGTCAGTGTGTGGCGGCGGGCCCCGGGGGCCGGGGCGGCGGGGGGGGCCCCGGGGGGGGCCCCCCCCCCCCCGGGCCCCCCGGGGGGGGGGGGGGCCCCCCCCCCGGGGCCCCCCCCACCCCTCGCGCGCCACTGCCTCGTGGCGCCGTTCCTGTGTGCCGCTCGGTCAGCGGTACCGGGTCACCACCGGTACCAGCGGCCCCGGCGGCCCCCACCGGCCGCCGGACGGACCACGAAACCGAGCAGCCACACCGCGAGCACGATCACCGCGACCCACCACAGGGCCTTGAGCGCGAAGCCCGCACCGAACAGGACCAGAGCCAGCAGCAGAACCAGAAGCAGGGGAACCATCGTTATCGACCTCCTGGCCGTCGTGTGCTCTGCTCCCGCCCCGGCAAACACGCGATCGACGCGTTACTTCGACGCCGGCGAGGGAATACGTCCGCCGCCGGCGCCTACCGGCAACTGCCTTGGCGTCAGCGCTGGTTCCTCATCTCGGGTGCTTGCCCGGGTTGAGCGCCGCATGCAGTGAGGGGGCGAGGATCCGGCGGATCTCGTCGGGGGTGAGGGCGGCGGTCGTGGGGAGAGGGTTGAGGTAGCGGGTGTAGATCAGTCCGCCGAGGACGGTGACGACGGCGGTGGCCCGCGCGATGGCGGTCCGGCCGCCGAGAAATTCAACGAGGCGGGCCAGGAGCTCGGATTCCAGATAGTCGCGGACGGCTGCGGCGACCTCCTCTCCCTGGCTGGTGAGCCGGCGGAAGTCGGGATCCTCCCACAGCCCGGTCACCGTGTCGATGAGGCGGTCGGGCAGGGTGGCCGGGTCGCCGGACAGGACGCGGTCGACGGTGAGGGCGTTCGCGCAATGGACCTGCATGACGTCGGCGAACAGGGCTTTCTTCGAACCGAAGTGGTAGGCGATCGCAGCGGGGTCGACCCCGGCGGCCTGGGCGACGGCACGCAGCGTGGTGGCACGGTAGCCGCGCTCGACGAAGAGCGGGCGGGCGGCGGAGACGATCGATGCGCGGGTGGGCGGGTTGCCGCGGGGGCGGCCCCGCCCTCGGGGGCCGGCCGGCGCGAGGGGTGACGGTTTATTCATCGGCGTTGAGCTTGCGCCGCCCGACCGGCAGGGTCAAGAGCGTTCCGCCGCCCGTACGAAGAAAGGACCCGCCGTCATGCGTATCACCGTCTTCGGAGCCAATGGACCCACCGGCCGCCGGCTCGTCGACCAGGCCCTCGCCGCCGGTCACGAGGTCGTCGCCGTGACCCGGCGGCCCGGGTCGATCGCCGAGCGTCCGGGGCTCGCCGTGGCGGTCGCCGACGCGACCGATCCGGTCGGCGTCGACACCGCGGTCGGCGGTACGGACGCCGTGCTGTCGGTACTGGGCACGCCGTACAGCAAGAAGGAGATCACCACCTACTCCGCGAGCGCCCGGACGATCACCGAGGCGATGGCCCGTCACGGGGTCAAACGTCTCCTCGCGGTGAGTTCGAGCATCGCGGACCCGCACTGGCGCCCCACCGGCGCGCACTTCTTCAACCTGGTGCTCGACCCGCTGGTGAACCGGCGCCTCGGCCGCACCCTGCACGAGGACATGCGCCGCATGGAGGCCGTGATCCGTGAGACGGACCTCGACTGGACACTCGTACGGCCCTCGGGGCTCTTCGAGCACCCCGTGGTGACGGACTATCACACGGCGGAGACCAGCGCGGACGGGGTGTTCACCGCTCGCTCCGACCTGGCCGCGAGCATGCTCCGCGAGGCCGCCGAGCGCCGTTACGTGCGCACGGCGATGGGGGTGATCACCACAGCGGTGAAGCCGAACATCGCCAAGCTGATCTGGAACGAGGGCGTGAAGAAGAAGTGAGTGCACCCGCCGGGGCGCGGGAAAGACCTCAACAAGCCAAAGTCGTGGTCAGCGGGCGTGGTTGGAGGGGAAGATGGTCGCCATGACGCATGAAGGCTCCGCCATCGACTCCACCAAGCCCAGTATCGCCCGTGTGTACGACTACCTGCTCGGCGGCAAGGACAACTACGCCGTGGACCGGGAGATCGGTGACGTCTTCAAACGTGACCTTCCCGGTTCCGTGGCGATCGCCTTCGCCAACCGGGCGGCCCTGACGCGGGCGGTGCGGGAGATCGCGACGACCACGGGCGTACGGCAGTTCGTCGACCTCGGCAGCGGTCTGCCCACCGCCGACAACGTCCACCAGGTCGCGCAGCGGCACGCGCCGGAGTCCCGGGTCGTCTACGTCGACACCGACCCCCAGGTGCTGGTGCACGGGCGGGCGTTGCTGGAGGAGAACGAGCACACCCGGGTCGTCCCGGCGGACGTGCGCGACCCCGAGGCCATCCGCACCCACCCGGACACCGTCGAGTTGATCGACTTCGACCAGCCGGTCGCCGTCATATTCAGTGCCATTCTCCACCACGTCAACGACGAGGAGGACCCCACCGCCATCGTGCGCTACTGGCGCGAACAGGTCCCCGTCGGAAGCTACTTCTTCGTCAGCCACTTCCGTTCCGGCAACAACCCCGAGACGGAGGAGGCGGAGAAGGTCCTCCAGCAGACGTTCGGCCGGGGCCGGTGGCGCAGCGACGAAGAGATCGAAGCCCTGCTGGACGGCCTGGAGATCCTCGAACCGGGTGTCGTCCCCGCCAGCCTGTGGCGTCCCGACGTCGTCGACAGCCGGTGGAACCGCGACGGCCGGCAGCGGGAACTGACCGTCTGGGAACACCTCATCTCCGCCGGGCTGGCCAGGAAGGTGTAGCGGGCCGACCGATCCGATCCGTTCACCTGTTCGTCTAGGGTGAGGGCATGACCGAGGTCGCGGTGGTGCAACTGCTGGTGTCACCGGCGCACCGGCTGTCCGGGCGACCGGCGGACGGGCCCGCTCCGGGACCGGACGGCGAGTCGGTGACACGGGTCGAGGTGCGCCGCGGGCTGGGGCTGGTCGGTGACCGCTACTACGCCAGGGCCGCCCATCGGGACGCCTCGGTGACGCTGATGTCCGCGGAGAACCTCCCCCGGGACATCGACCCGGGCGCCGACCTCCGGCACACCCGGCGGAACATCCTGCTCAGCGGTGTCGACATCGACTCCTTCGTCGGCGCGACGATCTCCCTGGACTGCGGCGCCGGGCCCGTCGTCCTCGCCGTGAACCGTCCCGCGCGGCCCTGCGCCTGGATGGATGTGACCATCGGTCCCGGTGCGCAGCGGGCCCTGCGGGGCAAGGGCGGCGTGCGGTGCACCCCTCTGAGCGACGGGGTGATCACGCTGGGACCGGCGACGTTCCAGGTGCTGAGCGATCCAGGCTCGACGCCGTGACGGACGGACCGGCCGCCGCGCCCGGGCGGTGACGGCGTCCGCTCAGCGGTCGGACGGATCGCCGCCCGGGTCGCTCGCCGCCGTGAGCAGGTCGTCGCGGCCGGCCAGCGCTTCGAGGGAGAGCGTGCGGTAGCCGACGTCGTCGAAGAGCACGGTGATGCGGTCCCCCTCCTCGCTCAGCACGGTGCCCCTCCCCCACCGGCCGTGTCGCACGGCCGTACCGGCCGGATAGGCGCCGGCGTCCGGATGCACCGCCTGCCTCTCGTCGCGCGCATCCTCGCCGCCCTCGGCCTCCCTGGTCTCACAGACGTCGCAGTTCCCGCACGGTGCCTCGTACTCCTCGCCGAAGTACCCCAGCAGGAACCGCCGTCGGCAACCGGTCGTCTCGGCGTAGGCCCGGGCCATGTCGACCCGGGAGCGGTCCATGCGCTGATGGGCCTCGGCGTTTCCCTCCGCACGCTCGACCGCCCGGGACGGGGTGGTGTCCGGTTCCGGCCGGACGGCGCCCGAGGCGTCCGTCGCGACGGCCCCGGCTTCCTCCAGCAGGTTCACGGCCGTGGTGACCCTGGTGCGGGAGAGACCGGTGTCCTGGCGCAGTTCGTCGAGCCCCGCCGGATCGGCCGCGTGGTCGTGGACGGCCCGTACGACCGCGTCGACGGCGTCCGCGCCGGGAGCGCGACCGCTGAAGTAGACCTGCATCCCGGTGTCCTCGGGCCGGAAGTGCAGTACGGCCAGGGCGGGCCGCCCGTCCCGGCCGCCACGGCCGATCTCCTGGTAGTAGGCGTCCAGGGAACCCGGCAGCGCGGCATGCAGCACGAACCGCACGTCCTCCTTGTCGATGCCCATCCCGAAGGCCGTGGTCGCCACCACCACGTCCGCCTCGCCCGCGAGGAACGCCTCGTGGACCCGCCGGCGTTCCGCTGCGCGCAGCCCCGCGTGGTAGGCCTCGGCGGCGAGTCCCAGCGAGGCCAGCTCCGCGGCGTAGTACTCGGTGTCCTTGCGGGTCGCGGCGTAGACGATGCCGGGTTTGGGTTCGGCCGCCGCCTGCTCGACGACCATGCGCCGGCGTTCGTCGTCCTGAAGGTGGCGGTGGACCTGGAGCCGGATCTCGGGGCGGTCGAACCCGGTGACCAGCTGCCGGGGCCGGTCCATGCCGAGCCGCTCGACGATGTCCTGGCGGACGGGCGGCGCGGCGGTCGCGGTGAGCGCGAGGACGGGGGGCCGGCCCAGGCGCCGTACGGCCTGGGCGAGGCGCAGGTAGTCGGGCCGGAAGTCATGGCCCCAGGACGACACGCACTGGGCCTCGTCCACCACGAACAGGGCCGGGCGGGCCTCGGCCAGCCGCTGCACGACCTCGTCCTTGGCCAGTTGCTCCGGGGACAGGTACACGTAGGTGACCCCGCCGCCGTCCACCGCCTCCCAGGCCGCCTGCGTCTCGGCCGCGGAGAGGTCGGAGTTCACGGCGACGGCTCCCGGTCCGCCCCGGCCGCCGGGCAGGCCGGCGATCTGGTCCCGCTGCAGCGCGAGCAGCGGCGAGACGACCACGACGGGGCCCGGCAGCAGCAGGGCGGGGACCTGGTACACGGCGGACTTGCCGGCTCCGGTCGGCATGACGACGAGGGTGTCGCGTCCCTGAAGTACCCACTCCATCGCGGTGAGCTGCTCGGGTCGCAGCTCGTCCCAGCCGAACACCTCGACGGCGGTCTCCCGCAGACGCCGGGTCCGCCGTGCGCCGGTACGGGGTCTGTCGCCGGTCATGGCCCCTCCTTCTCGCTCCGCCTGCGGGGAGCGGTGTAGAACCCCGCCCCGCACGGCTGTCCTGGGTACCCCCGGTCGCCGACGCCACGCGCGGGGCCGGTGACCTGCCGAGTACGGCCGCCACGCACCGAGCCGGTGACCTGTCGAGTACGGCCGGCCGTTTTCGGACGGCGCGCCGGGGAACCCGCGGCGGATCGGAAGAGAGACGACCCTCAACGCGGTGGCGGCGTGTGGCAGGCGCCCCGCGACCCCGGCGAAGGGCGGGCGACCATGTCCCCGATCGCGGACGACGCCCCCGACGACGCGCTCGACATCCACTTCATAGGCAACGCGACCGTCCTGCTGCGCTACGGACCGCTCACTCTCCTGACCGATCCGAACTTCCTGCACCGGGGGCAGTACGCCTACCTGGGATACGGGTTGCTGAGCCGGCGGCTGACCGAGCCGGCCCTCGACGTGGACGACCTGCCTCGTCTCGACGGGATTGTGCTCTCCCATCTGCACGGGGACCACTGGGACCGGCGGGCGCGCCGGGGTCTGGACCGCACCGTTCCGGTGCTGACCACCCCGCACGCCGCGCGCCGTCTGAGGGTCGTGCACGGCTTCCCCCGTACGGCGGGGCTGCGCACCTGGCGGCACTTCACCCTCCGGCGCGGCGAGGCGCAGGTGCGGGTCACGGCTCTGCCTGGGCGGCACGCCGGTCATCCGGTGCTGCGCGGGCTGCTGCCGCCGGTGATGGGCAGCATGCTGGAGTTCGGCCCACCGGGGCGGCCCGCGCGACTGCGGCTGTACGTCTCCGGCGACACCCTGCCGTACGACGGGCTGGCCGAGATCGCCACCCGTTTCCCCGCCGCCGATCTGGCCGTCTTGCACCTGGGCGGCACCCGCCTTCCCGGCGGGTTCGTGGTCACCATGGACGGTGCGCAGGGCGCGGAACTCGCCCGGCATCTCGCGCCCCGGCGCATCCTGCCGGTCCACTACGGCGACTACACGGTGATGCGCTCGCCGCTGTCCGCGTTCCTCGCCGAAGCCGACCGGGCCGGTCTCGGCGACCGCGTCGTGGCCTGCGGCCACGGCGGGCGGGTGCGGCTCGCTCCCGGCGCGGCACCGGCCCTGCTGTGAGCGAGCCTGACGTGCGCGGTCCTGCCGGGAGCGGCCCTGCCGTGGGCGGTCCTGCCGTGGGCGGCCCTGCCGGGCGCGGCCCTGCGGCGAGCGGCCGCACTCCCGTGCCTGGCGCGGCCCCGACCGCGCCCGGCGAGTGTGACACTGGGAGACAGAAGCCGCCTGTCGACGACGTGCGGGAGGAGTTCGAAATGAGCCAGGTCGGAAGTCGTCCGTCGGGTCTTCTCCAGCCGCTGGGGGCCGTCGCCTCGGGGCTCCGGCGTCTGCCGGGGGCCGAGCAGGTGGGCAGGTTCGCCGACGATGCGCTGGACCGGATCGGAGCGATCTCCCCGCGCGGCCGCCGGCTGGCCGTCTACACCGGGGCCGGCGTGCTGGGCGTCGCCGGGGTGGTGGAGTGGCCCGTGGCGCTCGCGGGCGCCGCCGTCGCCTGGCTGACCCAGCCGCGTCCCGAACGCGGCACGCAGGAGGGCGCGGACACCAAGGGGGTCCAGGGCGCATCTCGCGAGGACGAGGGGGCAGGGACCGCTGCGGGCGGGGCCGAGGGGCCCGGACCGGTGCCCGTGCGCACCGACGGCACCGCTGCGGAGGACCAGGGCGCGGGCGACCGGCTGGCCCCGTCCCGCTTCCACCGCGGCGGCCCCGAGGAGCACGTGCACGAGGAGCCCGCCAAGGTCGGCGACCCGGCCACGGCGTCGGCGCTCAAGCAGGTCGCGGAAGCCACGGCGCACCACCACGGACCGGATCACCGGCCGCACTGACTCCGGCCGCGTCCGGCGGACCGCCCGCCCCGGCGGCCGCGCCCGGCGCGGAGCCGTCGGTGCGGGTACGGCGTTTTGCCCGTCGGCGGAGGGGAACGCAGGGCTGGTGGTCGCATATGGAGCGGAGCAGCGGGTGCGCGTCCCCGCGCTCCGGACCGGCTGGCTGCGGCAGACGTTCGTGCACTGGCCGTTCCCGCCGCGGGCCGTGCAGGCCCTGCTGCCGCCGGAACTCGTGGTCGACGAGTACGAGGGCGCGGCTTGGGTGAGTCTGACGCCCTTCGTCATGGCCGGCGTCCGTCCGCCCGGGGTACCCTCCGCGCTGCCGGGCCTGCCGACGTTCGCGGAGACCAACCTGCGCACCTATGCCCGGCACCGGGACTCCGGGCGGGACGGGCTGTGGTTCCTGACCATCGAGGTGGCCTTTCCGCTGATGCTGGCGGCGCGGGCCGTGGGCGTGCCGTACCACCAGAGCGCCCTGCGGATCACCACGGACGGGGACGTCGTCTCGTACTCGGGCTCCCGGCGCGGCGGCGCCGTCGCCTACCGGCTCGTCGTCCGCCCCGGCGATCCGATCAGGCCGACGGAACGGGACGTGTGGCTGACCTCGCGGTGGCGGGCGTACTCCCGCCGGTACGGCATGCTGTGGCAGACGCCGGTCGAGCACGAGCCGTGGCCGCTGCGGGCCGCTTCCCTCGAGGTGGCCGAGGAGACCCTGACCCGCGCGGCCGGCCTCCCGGCACCCGTCGGTGAGCCCGTGGTGCACTTCTCGGAAGGGGTCAGGCATGTGCGGC
Source organism: Streptomyces sp. NPDC036813 (assembly GCF_055609245.1). Taxonomy (NCBI): domain Bacteria; kingdom Bacillati; phylum Actinomycetota; class Actinomycetes; order Kitasatosporales; family Streptomycetaceae; genus Streptomyces; species Streptomyces sp. NPDC036813. The sequence goes on from NZ_JBVJPV010000006.1 coordinate 240,311, forward strand.
TCGGGCCTACCCGTCCGTGTCGCTGAGGGGGCCGGGGCGCCTCACGAGGGCCGCACAAGCGGCAGCATGTCCCGTAGAAACAGGGCGCGGTCGCGCTTCGACGGCTGGATCGCGGGGCTGGGCACCTCCTCGGGCACGCGGATCGTCGTGGGCCACTGGCCGCGGTCGCCGTTCGGCCCGTTCAGCGACGTGATGATCGAGCGCGCCGACGGGGAACGGCTGCTGCTGGCGCCCACGCGGCGCGTCGCCGATTTCGTCAGCGGCACCTATCTCTTCGACGCGGTGCGCGTGGTACCCGTCGACGTGACGGCGACGGGCAGCAGTTGTGAGGTCCGCGCGGGGCCGCTGGAGCTGCGCTTCACGGTCGGCCGGCCAGGACCGCTGGGGCTTCTGCTCGCGGCCGTGCCCGGCCCGCTCGCCCGCGGGGCGGCCTGGACGGTGGTGACGGACCCGGTGGCCCGGCTGCTGCTGCGCGGTGTGCGGACCCGCGGCAGCGCGGTGCCCGGACGCCGTGAGTGGTACGGCGTCCGCGGGCTGTGGCCGGTCACCGGGCTGTCGGCGGCCTGCGCGGGCGACGATCTCGGTGCCCTGGCGCCCGTCGACCCGCCCGTGCGTTTCGGCTTCGGTTCCGTGCCCCGCCGGCCGGCCCTGACCCGCGTCACCACGACCGTCGCACTGTTCGGATGACCCCGCCCCTCCTGGTGACACGGATCATGCGAGGGGCCGCACGGCGTTGCGGGCAGCAGCGCACGCGGTGCGCACGGCTCCCTCGCGGGTGGCTCCGCGCAGCCCCAGCACCACCCGGGTGCTGAGCCCGTCGAGGAGGGCGAGGAGTGCGTCGGCGGCCTCCGGGACCTCCTCCTCGGGCAGACCGAAGCGCCCCTGATGGACGCCCTTCAGCACCAGGTGCTCCAGGTCCTCCTGCCAGGCCCGGTCGAACTCCTCCTGTGCGGTGGTCAGTTCGCTGTTCCCGGCGGCGCGAGCCCACAGTTCGATCCACAGCATCCAGCGGGAGTCACGCGGGCCCTGGGGCAGATAGAGCTCGACGAAGGCGTCCAGGCGGCGGGCGACGGTGGTGCGCCGCGACAGCAGGGCCCGCCGTTCCCCGGTGAGCCGGTCCTCGCTCCACCGCAGCGCCTCGAGGAGCAACCGGTCCTTGGTGCCGAAGTAGTACAGGATGTGCCCGCCGGAGGTACCGAGGCGTTCGGCGAGGCCGGACATCGTCAGCTCGGCCAGACCGTGCTCCGCGATGGCCCGCATCGCCTCTTCGAGCATGCGCTCGCGGGCGATCACCCCGCCCCGTCTGCGTCGTGCCACTGGTGCCGTCACGTCGGACAGTCTAGCGGCGCGTCCGCCTGCGCTTGAACGACGTTCAAACTCTGGGACTCCTCCGCCGATCTATTGACAGAGCCGCGCCGAGTCCACATCTTGTATGACGTTCAAACTTCCTTGAACCGCATTCAAGGAAGTGCGCCTCTCTGCACGCTCCTTCGCCCCTCCCGCCCGCGGCCAGCCGCCCGAACCCGGGGACGCACCTCCATGACGCACACTCCCGCCGGAACACCCCACGGCGACGCGCCGTCCACACGGCCCCCGACCCCGTCGCCGACGTCCACGACCGGTCCCGCCCCCGCCACGCCCGGCGGCAGCGCGGCGCCCGCCGCACTGGCGCGGGTCCTCGGCCCCGTGGGCGCCGTCCTGCTCACCCTGTCCTGCATCACCCCCGCCTCGTCGCTGTTCATCCTGGTCCCCGAGCTGTTCGCCGGTCAGGGCACGGGCGCTCCGCTGACCATCGCGGTGGGAATCGTCATCTCGATCGCGGTGGGCGCCTGCTACGCCGAACTGGGCACGCTGACCCCGAGTTCCGGCGGCGAGTACGCCATGGTCGACGCGCTGCTCGGGCGGTTCCTCGGCTGGGTGACCTTCGCGATGACCATCGCCATGCTCGTGGTCATCCCACCGGTGATCGCTCTGGGCACGGCCGACTACCTCGCCGACCTCGTCCGGGTGAACCCGCAGGTCGCCGGCTGTGCCGTCATGCTCGTGGCGATCGCCACGGCCGTCCTCGACGTGAAGTCCAACGCCCTGGTGACCGGGGCCTTCCTGGTGCTGGAGGTGGTGGCCGCCGGGGTCGTGGCCGTCCTCGGCCTCGCCCACGCCCAGCGCTCCCCGTCGGTGCTCGTCCACCCGGAGGTGTCCCAGGCGGCCGCCGGGCACACGACGTTCACCCTGGGGCTCCTCGTCTCCGGGCTGGCCGCCGCGATGTTCGTGGTCAACGGGTTCGGCACCGCCTCCTATCTCGCCGAGGAGATCCACCGGCCCCGCCGCAACGTGGCGCGCGCCGTCTTCTGGTCGCTGTTCATCGGCGCCGCCGTCATCCTGGTGCCCGCCGTCGCGGCGGTGCTGGGCACCGGGTCCACCGAGACGCTGTCCACGGCCACCTTCTCGGACCTGGTGCGCGGCTGGGCGGGCGACACCACGGCCACGGCCATCGACCTGTGCGTCGCACTGGCCATCCTCAACGCGGTCCTCGTCATGGTGCTGCAGAACGCCCGCGTGGTCTACGCATCGGGCCGGGACCGGGCCTGGCCCGCGCCCGTCAACCGCGCGCTGACCCGGCTGCACCCCCGTTTCGGCTCCCCGTGGGTCGCCACCCTCGTCATCAGCCTGCCCGGAGCGGCGCTGGCCTGCTTCGCCGACCTGTCGACGCTGTACGAGGCCACCGGCGCCATCCTCGCCGTCGTCTACGTCCTGCTCGCTCTCGCCGCGCTCGCCGCCCGCCGCGCACCGCTGCGCGAACGGCCGGCCTGGCGGATGCCGCTGTGGCCGCTCGCCCCCGTCGTGGTGCTCGCCTCGGTCGGCTACGTGCTGTACCAGCAGGCCGGACGCAATCTCGCCATCACCGGCGGGGTCATCGCGGCGGCGGCTCTCTACTACCTCCTTTACCTGCGCCGGCATCCGCACGACCGCTGGCAGGTCGCCGCTCCCGACGCCGACGACTGACACCGGCCCGTACGGCCTTCGCCCCACCACCCGCACGCACACTGGAGAACAGACCGTGACCTTCCCCTCCCCCGCCCACCTGGTCCTGCGCAACGCCCGTATCCACACCGTCGACCCGGGCCACCCCTCGGCCGAGGCGCTCGCCGTGCGGGACGGCCGTATCGCGTGGCTGGGCTGCGACGCGGACGCCGACGCGTGGACGGGCCCCGACACCGACGTCGTCGACGCGGGCGGGCGGCGGGTCCTGCCGGGCTTCGTGGACGCGCACAACCACGTCCGGCTCGGCTCGGACGAGGAGTGCGTGCAACTGGCCGGGGCCCGCACGCTCGCCGAGGTCGCCGCCAGGATCGGCGCCTGGCGCGCACAGCACCCCGGTGCCGCGTGGATCGAGGCGGAGGGCTTCGACTACTCGGTCCTCCCCGGCGGCCGGATGCCACGTGCCCGGGACCTGGACGAACTGACCGGCGACACCCCCGCCTTCGTGCTCAGTTACGACGTGCACACCATGTGGCTCAACAGCGCCGCGATGGCCCGGCTCGGTGTGACACGCGGCTGCGGCGAGCTGCCGTTCGGCGTGCCCGAGACCGACGCCGCCACCGGTGAACCCACCGGTTTCGTACGGGACTTCGCCGTGCGTGGCCTGTCCCGCGAGGGGCATCGAGCGCTGCGCGAGCTCGGCGTGCCCTGGGCCTCCCCCGAGCGCCAGTACGGGAGGCTGCTGCGCAGCCTGGACGACGCCGTACGCTTCGGCATCACGACCGTCGTGGAACCGCAGAACTCGCTGGACGATCTCGAGCTGTTCGTCCGCGCGCGCAAGGAGGGCCGCCTGCGCTCGCGACTGGTTGCCGCGCTGTTCCATCCGCGCGGCACCACCGAGGCCGACCTGGACGAATTCGCCGAGGCCGCACGGCGGTTCGACGACGAGTGGATGCGGGTGGGGCCGCTCAAGCTCTACATCGACGACGTGGTCGAGCCGCGCACGGCCGCCCTGCTGGAGCCGTACACGGGCTGCCGGCACCGCGGTGACACCTTCTACCCGCCCGAGGAGTTCACCGAGCTGCTGACCCGGCTCGACGCGCGCGGCTTCCAGTGCTTCGTGCACGCCACCGGGGACCGCGGCATCCGCACGGTGCTGGACGCGGTGGCCCGGGCCCGCGCCGAGAACGGCCCGCGCGACGCCCGCCACCAGGTCGTCCACGTGGAGTGCTGCGACCCGGCGGACGTGCCGCGCTTCGCCGACCTCGGGGTGGTGGCCTGTATGCAGCCGCGCCACTGCGCCCCCGAGATCGCCGGTCCTGGCCAGGACTGGGCGCGCAACGTCGGTCCGGAGCGCTGGCACAAGGCGTGGCCCATGCGCAGCCTGCACCGGGCCGGGGCGACGCTGGCGTTCTCCAGTGACTGGAACGTCGCCGAGATGGACCCCATGGTGGGCCTGTACACGGCGGTGACGCGCCGGCCGCTCGGCGGAGGTGAGGCGTGGATGCCGCAGGAGACGGTGGACATCCAGACCGCGGTGCACGGCTACACGATGGGGTCGGCGTACGCCAACTTCCTGGAGCACGAGCGCGGTTCGCTGTCCGTCGGCAAGGTCGCCGACCTGGTCGTCCTCTCCCGTGACGTCCTCACCGTCGAGCCCGAGGCCATCCCGGGGACCGTGTGCGACCTGGTCATGGTCGGCGGGGAGATCGTCCACCGCGGCTGAGCGAGCGGGCGTCTCCTATGCTTGCGCCGTCCGCGTACCTCGGTGAAAGGGACCGCATCGTGACCACCGTGCAGGATCTCTCATGAGCGTGAGCGCCTCCGCGTCCGGGCGGCGCGTGCTGGTCAGCGGTGCGTCGCGGGGTCTCGGACGGGCCGTGGCGCAGGCGTTCGCCGACGGCGGGGACCGGGTCGCCGTGCACTTCGGGTCGCGTGAGGACGACGCCCGGGTGACGCTCGACTCCCTCGCAGGTTCCGGGCACACCCTGGTAGGGGGCGACCTCGCCGATCCATCGGGTGCGGCGGCCGTCGTGGAGGCGGCGGCCGACGCGCTCGGCGGTGTCGACGTGCTGGTGAACAACGCGGCGGTGAACATCCGCCATCCCCTGCCTCAGACGCCGTACGAGGAGTGGGTGGCACTCTGGCAGCGGCATGTCTCCGTGAACCTGCTCGCCACGGCGAACCTCAGTCATCTCGTGGCCCGGCGCATGATCGACCAGGGCACGGGCGGACGCATCGTCAACATCGGCTCGCGCGGCGCCTTCCGCGGCGAACCGGACCACCCTGCGTACGGGGCCACGAAGGCGGCCGTGCACGCCCTGGGCCAGTCGCTCGCGGTGTCACTGGCCCCGTACGGCATCGCCGTCGCCTCGGTCGCGCCGGGTTTCTTCGACACGGAGCGGGTCGCGCCGCGGCTGGAGGGCGCGGAGGGTGCCGCCATCCGCGCGCAGAGCCCCTTCGGCCGCGTCGCCTCCGCGCAGGAGATCGCGGCGGCGGTCGTGTGGCTCGCCTCGCCGGCCGCCGAGTGGGCCTCCGGCACGATCCTGGACCTCAACGGGGCGTCGCATCTGCGGACGTGAGCGCCAGTGGGGCGATTCCGCCGCCGGGTGCACGCTGAAGGCGCCGACAACTACGCTGACGTCATCACCCGCTGGCGGGAGGCCGACTGACCGAGGTCGCCCGACCGCCGGCCTGATGCCGATCACGGTGCCTCGTCGGCTGGTGCAGGGGACCGCGTGATCAGACGGTGCAGCCCCTTGCGGTCGTAGTAGAGAGTCATGAGGAACCCGAACAGCAGGGCGAGAGCGACACCGATGGCGATCATGACCCAGCCACGGGTCAGCCCGGCGTCGGCCCGGGCGTCGAAGTAGAGGATGGCCCGCACGCCGTCACTCAGTTGCCGCATCGGTTCGAACAGCGCCAGGAAACGGTAGAAGCCCGGAACGGCAGTGAGGGGAATCGTCGCCCCCGAGGACGGCAGGGCCAAGGCGATGAAGACGAACATCGACACCACTTGGCCGATCCCGCCGAAGGCCGCGTTGATGGCCTGCACTCCCAGGCCCACGGCCAGGCTCGCGCAGTAGGAGAAGATCCACAGCAGCGGCAGGTGCGTTGCGTCCATGCCCAGAATCGCGATCGCGGCGATCATCAGCAGGCTGGTGGTGAGCACAGTGATGCCCGCGGTCATGAGCATCTTCAGCAGCAGTGTCTGGGTGCGGCTGATCGGCACCGTCGGCCGCCGGGTGTGCCAGGGCCCGATCTCGTTGTCCGTGTAACCCAGGCCCGCGTCGACGCCGCTGTTGATGATGTTTCCGCCGACGAAGCCGGTGAGCACCAGGAGAAGAGTGAAGTAGAAGGCGGTCAGGCCGAGGCCGCTGTGTCTGCCGATGGGGTGGCCCACCCGGGTGGTGACGCTGATCGGGTCGCCCAGGAGCGCACGGGTCGTGGCGTTGGCACCCTCGGCGGCTGCCTGTCTCGTCAGTTGTCGGCCGATCTCCACAGACGCCTGATGGGCCGCACGCTGGGTGATCTGACTGGCCAAAGAGGAGCCGAGGCTGCCCAGCCCGGGGTTGGTCAGGACCGTGAGGGCCGGCCGTGCCGTGCCCCGGGGGGTCGCCAGCGCTGCCACCGATGTGGTGAAGTCGGCTGGGACGACCAGGGCGCCGTAGATCTTGCCGGACGCCAGCTGGTCCTGCATCTGGGCCTGGCTGAGCCGGCGCCACTGCACGGTGCCTGCCGGGGTCGCGGCGATGACCGACTGGCTCACCTGCGCGCCCAACGTCTGTTGTTGTCCTGGCAGCGGCGGTCCCTGGTCCGTGTCGACCAGGGCGATCGGCAGACGGTGCAGGTTCCCTTGCGGGTTGAGGATGCCGCCCAAGTAGAGCAGCGTCAGGGACAGCGTCACCAGTGCGCACAGGAGCGTCGGCACCAGCCAGAGCTTTCCATGACGCGCCACAGCGAACGAGCGCACGAGCGCCTGCTGCTTTCCGGAACCCGCCGAGGTCATGGGAACTCCAAAGGGGACACGGCCTGTCTGTCTCGATCTGCCCGCGGGACCAACCGTTGCGCAGGAACCACTCGGTGGACCTGTTCAGGGACGATAACCGTCTGCCATCGGAGCATCACACAAAGACACGTCGTGACAAGTCCTCGTGCGGGCGCGTCGTACCCGCCGGATACTTGTCTGGGCAGGCCCAGCACGGGCTCGCACGAGTTGCCCTCGAACCGCGTCGCACGGCACGACATCCGCCGCAGCCACTGGTGCGAGGGCTCACCACGTCGACCGGCCCATGAGGAGACTGCGTCATGCGCTCCCGGAGGAACCCGCTGACTCCACTCGCGTCGGTTGTCGCCGGCGTGCTGGCCGGGGCCGGGGGAACGGTTTGCCTGGATGCTGTCCACTATCGGAAGTACCGCCGCGCAGGCGGGACGGACAGACCGCGCGCTTGGGAATTCGCTCCAGTCGAAGGCTGGGCGGAAGCCCCTGCTCCGGGTCAGGTGGCGAAGCGGGTGATCGAGGGCTTCACCCAGCGCCGGCTGCCTGATGGATCCGCCTGGCTCGTGAGCACCGTCGCCCACTGGTCCTACGGATCGGCGGCGGGCGCGGCCTACGGCATCCTGGCCGGATCGCTGTCCAGGCCGTCCCCCGTCTACGGGCTGCCTTTCGGTGCCGCGGTGTTCTCCGGCGACTACGTCGTGTTGCCGATCGCAGGGCTCTACAAGCCGATCTGGCAGTACGACACCACGACCGTGGCCTGGGATCTCGCGGCGCACCTCGCTTATGGCACCGCCACGGCAGCCATCTTCTGGCTTCTCACCTGGCGTCGGCGCCGGCCCGGACTGTAAGGGCGCCACACGTCGACCGCGCACGGCCGACCACCGCCTCCGAACCGGTCATCGAACCGCTCGTGCTCGTGCGGAGTGCTGGACGAAGGCGCATTCTGAAAGCTGGAGCGTTCAGGTCGGTGAGCCTTCGCAGTAGGCCCTTACGAGGCCAAGGCACCGCACGTCAGGAGGGCCGGGTCTGCGAACCAGCGTCGGCGATGTCCTCGACCATCCCTTCGCCGGGCCGGTGTTCCGTAAGTCGTTCAAGGAACCGCTGCACACCACGTAGTCCATGCCACTCAGCCGGAGAGTGCGCCATCAAGAGACGCAGCCGCCGATTCCGACCGTGGCTCCGGAGGAACGTATGAACACCTATCGAGTTGCGCAGGTCGACACCGCGAACGGGTCTTTCCGGATCGTCGAGCGCGAGGTACCGCGTCCGGGCCCCCGTCACGTGCGGATTGCAGTCGAGGCCTGCGGAATCTGTCACAGCGACGCCATCTTCGTGAGCGCCGGCATGCCCGGTGTGCGGTTCCCTCTGGTCCCGGGCCACGAGGTCGCCGGACGCGTCGAGGAACTCGGAGAAGGCGCGGAGGCCGGCAACTGGAACGTGGGGGACCGGGTCACGGTGGGCTGGTTCGGCGGGAGTTGCGGTCATTGCACTCCCTGCCGTCAAGGCGACTTCATCGTCTGCGACAACCTCAAGATTCCCGGCTACGCCTACGACGGAGGCTTCGCCGAAGCCATGATCGCGCCGATCGACGCCCTGGCCCGGATCCCCGATGCCCTGAAGGCGTCCGACGCTGGACCCATGGCCTGCGCCGGCGTCACGACGTACAACGGCCTGCGACGCAGCTCCGCCCGGCCCGGCGATCTCGTGGCCGTCGTGGGCATCGGTGGTCTCGGCCACCTGGGGGTGCAGTATGCGGTGGCCATGGGTTTTGAGACGGTGGCCATCGCCCGGGGTGCGGAGAAGGCCGAGTTCGCCAAGCAGCTGGGAGCGCACCACTACATCGACAGCACGGGGCCGACACCGGTCGCGGAATCCCTGCTGTCCCTGGGCGGTGCCAAGGCCGTACTGGCCACGGCCGGAAGCTCCGACGCCATCGCGGCAACGGTCGACGGCATGACGCACCGAGGCGAACTCGTCGTCATCGGAGTGAGCCCCGACCCGCTGGGGGTCAGCCCGCTCCAGCTGATTCTGCGCGGCAGGACCGTACGGGGGCACCCGTCCGGCACCGCGCAGGACGTGCAGGACACCATGGCGTTCAGCGCCCTGAACGGCATTCGTCCCATGGTGGAGACCCTGCCGCTGACGGAGGCGGAGGGGGCTTTCCGGAAGATGCTTTCGGGCGCAGCACGCTTCCGGATGGTGCTCACTACCGGCTGACCTGCCAGAGCGACTCGACAGGTTTCGATGGCCTTCTCGGGCAGCGGCGGGTGCTGATCCGACTTCCGCTGTGTGCCTTTGTCAGCCGTGGGAACGCGTCACAGTCGGACTCCCCGCCTCGTCCGGGACGGGATCGCGGCGTCGGGGCTGCCAGCCCGGGCGGGGGACCGCGTCCAGCAGGTCACGGGTGTACTGCTCCCCCGGGGCGCTCAGGAGCCGGTGCGTGGGCCCCTGTTCGACCACGCGGCCGGCGCGCATCACGATCGCCGTCTCGCTGATCTGGCGGACGACGGCGAGGTCGTGCGAGATGAAGACATTCCACCGTCATCGGGGGCGGCCTGCCCGGCGGCCCCACGCCGGTGCGCGAGATGCTCGACGCGGGCGTCGCCGTCGGCATCGGGTGCGACGGTGCCACCGCCGCCGACCGCCAGTCGGTGTGGCTGGAGACGAAGACGGCCATGCTGCTCGCTCTGCTGCGGGGTGGTACGGCCGACGCGATGCCGGCCCGCGAAGCGCTGTGGATGGCCACCCGCGGCGCCCGTGTCCTCGGCCGGGAGGGAGAGATCGGAGTGCTGCGCCAGGGCGCCTGCGGGGACCTCGCCGTCTGGCGCATGGACACCCTCCCCTACGCCGGAGCCCTGGGCGACCCGGTCACCGCCCTGCTCCACGGCGGCCCTACCGGTGCCTGGCACACCGTCGTCGGCGGCCGCTTCCTGGTCGACAGCGGGGAACTGCGCCTGCCCGGCCTCACCGAGACCCTCCACCGCCATCGGGACGTCGCCCGCAGGATCCAGTACGGGGCGCCCACCCAGACGTGAGCGGCGCCCGGGTCTCACCCGTGACGCCGCTCGAACCACCTGCTCACACCAGCTCCGGCTGGGGCCGGGGCTGCCGCGCCGGCACGACCTTCACCTCCCACAGACCCATGGTGCGCGCATAGCCGTACACCACGGAGGCCATGGCCAGAAGGAGAAGCGGACCGCTCACCCACGGATGCCGGGCCATCTCCATCGGCAGATAGCGGTACGACACGAGGAGCGCCGCGAAGACCACGGTGCCGTGAACGACCAGCTGGATTCCCGCACGGTCCCAGCCTCGGTCGAACGAGCGCAGGGCCGCTTCGACGGTGAATGCGAACACCACACCGGCCACGAGATCCACGCCGTAGTGATAACCGAATCCCAGCGTCGCGGTGAGCGTGGCGATCAGCCAGAACGTGCCCGCGTATTGCAGGACTTTCGGGCCCTTGCGGGAATGCAGGAAAATCGCCGTGGCCCACGCGGTGTGCAGGCTGGGCATGCAGTTGCGCGGGGTGATCCCGTCGTAGGGCATCCAGTGCGGGGCGCTGAGCGCCGGCACGGTGTGGGGCCACAGGTCGGCCACCGCCCAGTGCAGACCGCCGGTGCCGAACGCGCCGGTGCCGTAGGCGAAGATCGGCCCCACGGTCGGGAAGATCATGTAGATGCCCGGTCCGACCAGACCGATCACGAGGAAGGTGCGCACCAGGTGGTGGGCCGGGAAGCGGCGGTCACGGGCGACGTGGCGCAGCTGGTACAGCGCGACGACGACCGCTGCCACCGCGAGCTGGACGTAGACGTAGTCGAGGACGTGGGCGCCGATCGGGCCGGTGGCCTCGACCATGCGTCCCACCAGCCAGGACGGGCTGCCCAGCGCGCGATCGGCCACGGCGACGTACTGGTCGAGCACCGTGGGGCGGGTCTTGGACGTGATCAGCAGCCAGGCGTCGCCCGTCTTGCGGCCGGCCACCAGCAACAGGCCCAGCCCGACGCCCTTCAGCAGCAGCGTCCGCTCCGGGCCGGTGCGCCGGGTGACGGCGACGACCCCGCAGCCCAGTACGACCCACAACGCGCCGGTGCCGAAGGGGTGGCCGTCGGTCGCCTGCGCGCCGGCCACCCACCGCACCAGCCAGAGGACGACGTCGACGCCGATCGCCACGCCCGCCGCGATCCACCGTTGCCGCCAGGTGAGCACCACCATCGTCAGCGCCATGCCGGCGTAGAGCAACGGCCCTGATTTTGGCGGGAATATCAGCTCGCGCGCCTGATCGGTGATCGGTCCCGGCTCCCCGTAGTGACGTGCGGCGATCTCCAGGGTGACGAGGAAAGCGAGGGTCACCACGCCCATCGCGGTCCACAGCGCCGCCCGTGACGGAGGCCACGCGCCGGACTTCATTGTGTTGTCTTTTCGCGAAGGCACCCGCGATGGTCTGGATATCAATTTTTCAGCCGTTTTGTCAGATATAAAGGGCGATCGTTTTTGAGTTCGATCATGTTAGCGGAGAGCGTGCGTTTTGTGGTCACCGCGGCAGTAAGGAGTGAAGTCGCCTTTTTCGCGGGGTGTTCCTCGGCAGGTCACAGGGCGGCGGCCGAATAGCGCACGAAGAGGATGCCGTGCACGTCGCCGCGCGGGGCGCTGTAGAGGTGCGGGGTGTCGGCCGGCCAGGACACCGTCACGCCCGGGCCGGCCGTGGCCGGGGCGTCCAGGACGCCGACGACGGCCGTGCCGCTGAGGATCATCAGGGTCTCGCTCGTGCCCGGGACGTGCGCGGCGGACTCCTGTGTGGCACCGGCGGCGATGGAGATGCGGAAGATGTCGGTGACCGCGTCGGCGTCCTCGTGCCGCTCGATCAGGGCCGCGGTGACCGCGCTGCCGGAGACGGCACCCTCGTGCTCCTCGGCGCGGGACGGCGGGGCGTCACTGAGGACCGCGCTGAGCGGCCGGTTCAGTGCCGTGGTCAGTGCGTAGAGGGTTTCCAGGGTGGGGTTGCGCGTACCGCTCTCGAGCTCGGAGAGGGTGCCCTTGCCCACACCGGAGCGCCGCGCCAGCTCCGACAGCGACAGGCCCCGTTCCGTGCGCAGCTCCCGGAGCCTGCGCCCCACCTCGTCGTTCAGCCCCATCGCCGGATCGTGCTCCCGCTCTCGTCGGCCGTGGTTGACGGTCCTGGCCCTCCTCCCTAGTGTTCCACATACAGAACGTTCCGTTTACGGAACGACCCAGGCGCAGGTCGTTCCGTTTACAGAACGACCGCTCCTCCTCGAGAGTCGCCGATGTCCTCCTTCATCACCCGCGTCCGCGCGGTCGCACCGCCGTCGGCCGTGGCCGCCGGGCTGATCGCCGTCACCGTGGGCGTCACCAGTTCCGCCGCGCTCGTGTTCACCGCGGCCAGGGCCGCCGGCGCGGGCCCCGGGGAGATCGGCTCCTGGATGCTCGCGCTCGGCGTCGGGCTCGCCGTCACCTGCGTCGGTCTATCGCTGCGGTATCGCGCGCCGGTCGTCACCGCCTGGTCGACACCGGGCGCGGCACTGCTCTCGACCGGCCTCGCCGGGGTACCGATGCGGCAGGCGGTCGGCGCGTTCGTGTTCTCGGCGCTGCTCGTCCTCGTCACCGGCGTGACCGGCTGGTTCGCCCGCGCGATGGACCGCGTCCCGGTGCCTCTCGCCGCGGCCCTGCTCGCGGGGGTGCTGCTGCGGTTCGGCACCGGTCTCTTCAGCACGATGCACGGCCATTTCGCCATCGCGTTCCCGGTGTTCGCGCTCTACCTCCTGGCGCGTCGCTTCGCGGCCCGGTATGCGGTGCTCGTCGCGCTCAGCGGCGGGGTGCTCGCCTCGGTCGTCACCGGCGGCTGGCACACGGACACCCTGCGGGTCTCACTCGCCGCGCCGGTCCTCGTCACGCCGGACTTCGACTGGAAGGTCCTCGTCAGCGTCGGCGTCCCGCTGTTCGTCGTCACGATGGCCTCGCAGAACCTGCCCGGCGTCGCCGTCCTGCGCGGCTCGGGCTACGACGTACCCGTGTCGCCCCTGATGACCTGGACCGGAGCGGTCAACGTCCTGCTGGCCCCGTTCGGCGCGTTCGGGCTGAACCTCGCCGCCATCACGGCCGCCATCTGCACCGGCCCCGAAGCGCATCCCGACCGCGCCAAGCGGTACGTGGCCGGGGTGTGGGCCGGGGTGTTCTACCTCTGCGTCGGCGTCTTCGGCGCCACGGTCGCCTCGCTGCTCACCGCCATGCCGCAGGCGCTGGTGCTCGCCACGGCGGGCGTCGGCCTGCTGGCCACGATCGAGAACTCGCTGACCACGGCCCTGTCCGACAAGGAGTCGCGGGAGGCCGCGATCGTCACCTTCCTCGCCACCGCGTCCGGAGTCACCCTCCTCGGCATCGGCTCCGCGTTCTGGGGCCTGCTCGCCGGCGCCCTCACCACCGTCATCGCCCGCGCGGGACGACGCGGCACGCGCACACCGGCGGCCCCCGCGCCCGCGACCGGCCGCACACCGGCGGACCCCGCGCCCGCGACCGACCGCACCTCGGCGGACCGCTCAACCGCAGCCGGCCGCACCCCGGACACCCCGACACCGCCCCGATGCGAGGATGTCGGGGCCTGATCACCCCCGACGGAAGGGACCCTCGGCATGGCCGTCATCCACCGGACTTTCCTGAAGCCCACCAAACTGGAACTGCTCACCTCCTGGCTCCCCACCCGCCCGTGGTACCGCGGCGGCGCGGCCGGGCCGGAGTTGGCCAAGGCCGGGGGCTTCCGGCTGGACGACCCCGACGGCGCGGTGGGGATCGAGTTCATGGTGGTCACCGACGTCTCCGGCGCCGAGCCGGCCACCTACATGGTGCCGCTCACCTACCGCGACGCCCCGCTCGACGGGGCCGAGCACGCCCTCGTCGGCACCGCGGAGCACGGTGTGCTCGGCCTGCGCCGGGTCTACGACGGCTGCCACGACCCGGTACTGGTCGCACAGTTGCTGGCCCTGCTCCAGGGCACCGCACAGGCTCAGGACCAGAACAACAGCGACACCCCCGATCCGGACGTCACCCGCTCCCACAGCGGTGAGGGCCCGCTCGTCCCGGACCTCGGCCGGGCCCCCGCCGACGACCAGGACGGCACCGAACTGCCCCTGTCGCGGGGCGCGACGCTGCGCCTGCACCGGCTCCTGCGGCCGGCCCCGGTCGGCGCGCCTCTCCTCCCGCAGGGAGCCATCGGCCACGTCGCCGCCCCCTGGAACCTGCCGGACGGCACCCGGGCGAAGGGGCTGATCGCAGTCCTGCACGGCGGTGTTGGCGCCGGGGAGTGACACTCCACGGACCGTAGGCGCTGTAACCCACAGGGAAGCAAGGCCCCTTGAGAGGTCTGTGCGGTGGCGCGGCGAACGAGCCTGTTTTTGGCAATCATTACGTTTGTCAGACTCTAAAGTCGCTGTAAACCTCTGTGATCGGTACAGGGCACGGGAGTACGGTTCCGGCGCTCGGCAGTAAGAGCTCCCGCGGCCGTAGGGGCGGCCGCCCCTTACTCCGAAGAAGCCGGAGACGAGTCCATGGGTGTGTTTTCCGCACGGCGCAGACCGCGCCGCACCGCGGAGGGCGGCGGCAGACCGGCGATCGCCGTCGCCGCCGCCGCACTTCTGATGGCGGGGGCGATACCGGTCGCCGCCTACGGGGTGGACGGCGACGCGGGATCCGGCCGCCATGACGTGGCGGGCGAGGAGTCCCACGAACTGATGGAGTCCCTCGACGCGTACAACGAGCCGAGGCTCTCCCCCGACGGCCGCATCGCACCGGGCGCCTACGCCGACGCGTGGGCGCACATCAGGAACATGCCGGTCGCGGCGGGCAGTTGGAGCGAGGTCACCACCGCGCCGTACAACGAGGACGCACTGCACTACCGCGACCGGTCGGCCTCCAACTCCGGTGGCGGGGCCGGGCATTCGGCGGGCCGGATCGCCGCCCTGGCCACCGACCCGACGCACCAGGGAGTCGTCTACGCGGGCGCCGCGGGCGGCGGTGTGTTCCGCTCCTCCGACGACGGCCGGACCTGGACGCCGATCGCCGACCGGCTGCCCGCCCTGTCCGTGGGCGCCCTCGCCGTCGCGCCCGACGGCTCACTGTGGCTGGCCACTGGCGAGGCGACCACCGCCTCCGACAACTACCTGGGCAGCGGCGTCTACCGGCTCGCGAACCCGGTGACCGGCACCTTCGGCGAGAGCGACAAGGTGGGCGGCACGGAACTGGACTCCTCCTCCGTCCACACCCTCACCTTCGACAAGGCCGCCGGCTACGTCTTCGCTGCCTCCTCGCACGGCGTCTTCCGACGCCCGCTGACGGCGGGAGCGTCCACCGCGTGGACGAAGGTCCTGGCCCCGTGCGCCGGCGTCGGCGTCAGCGGCGTGAGCTGCGGGGTGGACAGCCACTACGCGGACATCGCCGACGACATCGCCGTACAGCCCGGCAGCGACGGCAGGAAGCTGCTGGCCAACGTGGCCTGGCGCGGCGGCGCCGCCTACAACGGCTTCTACTACTCCGAGGACGCCGGCACCACCTGGAAGCGGGCCAACCCGACCGGCGCGATCAACCCCGCCGAGATCGGCAACGCCGCCTTCGCCTACGCGGCCGACGGCAGCAGGCTGTATGTGTCGATGGAGTCCCCGAAGCTGCTCAACAAGTCCTCGGGCTCCGGCGTGTACTCGGTGCTGGCCGGGGTGTACGTCAGTCGGAGCGGCAACGCCAACGGGCCGTTCAAGCAACTCGCGACCTCCTCGGCGCTGTCGGCGAGCGGTTCCGCGATGAAGATCAACGAGATCGGCAGCGGCTACCAGCCCGGCTCACAGGCCTGGTACGACCAGGTCATCGCCGTCGACCCGAGCGACCCGGACCATGTCTACCTGGGTCTCGAGGAGATGTTCGAGTCCCGGGACGGCGGCGCGACGTGGAAGGCGGTCGGACGCTACTGGGACTTCGGCATGCCGTGCTTCTCGTACGACCCGGCCGAGAACTCCTGCGACGGCGACGTGATGCACTCCGACCAGCACGCCCTCGCCTTCTCGCAGTGGAAGGGCAGCACGCCGGAGGTGTTCGTCGGCAACGACGGCGGCGCCTATGCCCGTCCGACCGCGCAGACGACGCCCGGCTGGCGCAACCTCAACGAATCCGGCACCCTGCGCAACCTCCAGTACTACTCGGTGCGCGCGGGCCGGATGACCGACGGCAGCGGTGACGCCGTCTGGGGCGGCCTGCAGGACAACGGCGTCTCGCTGCTCGCCCCCAAGGGCGCCATGTACCAGGGGCAACGGCTGAACCCGGACGGTGAGATGGTCTCGCCGTTCGGCGGTGACGGCGGCGACCAGCTGGTCAACCCCGCCAACGGCTGCCAGACGGTCGGGGAGTACGTCGACCTCGCGCTGCAGATCACGGACAACTGCGGCTACACCGCGAGCGACGACGGCGCCGAGGACGTGATCACCGACATCGCGCCCGGCGACCCCGGGGCCCGCTTCATCGCCCCGTTCGTCGCCGACGAGACCGACCCGAACGGCCTGTGGGTCGCGGGCGGTCAGTACGTCTGGGGCAACACCAGGACCTGGAACAGCACCTCGGGCGCCGACTGGACGAAGCTGTACGACCTGGGCGCCGGCCACTCCGCCACGGCGGTCGCCAGCCGGGGCCATGTGTCGTGGGCGGCCTGGTGCGGCCCCTGCTCCGCCGTCGACGGGACCTTCGGACGGGGTGTCGCCACCGACTACGGCGGCACCTGGCACCAGGTGAGCCTGCCCGCCGCCTTCCCGAACCGCTACATCTCCGGTCTGACCATCGACCCGTCCGACGCCTCCGGAAAGACGGTCTACGCGGTCGTCAACGGCTTCTCCCGGCACTGGAACGAGGGCCCCGGCGCCGGCTACGGCCACGTCTGGAAGACCACCGACGGCGGCACGACCTGGACGGACGTCAGCGGTGACCCCGCGGCCACGGACTCCTTCCCGGACGCCCCGGCCAACGCGGCGCTCGTCACCCGGGACGGCACCCTCGTGGTGGCCACCGACCTGGGCGTGTTCACCAGCACCTCGGCCGGCCACTGGACGCGCCTGGGCACGAACCTGCCCACCGCGCCCGCGGTCTACCTCGCCCCGAGTCCCGACGGCGGCCAGGTGTACGTGGCCACCCACGGCCGTGGCATCTGGAGGACGCCCACGCCGTGACCCCCTTGCCGGCCGGGCGAACCCTCGGGATCCTCGCCCGGCCGGCATCCACCTGCCGCGCCGGCTCGCCCTCAGGTGGCCGCGAGCGGGTGGATGGCCCCGCTGGTCGCGGTGAGCGGCGTCCCGGTGCCGCCCCAGCGCAGGGCGACGATCTCGGCGGCGACGGACACCGCGACCTCCTCGGGGGTGCGGGCCCCGAGGTCGAGGCCCAGCGGTGAGCGCAGCCGGGCCAGCTCCTGCGCCGTGACCCCGGCATCCGTCAGCCTCGCCATCCGGTCGTCGTGGGTACGGCGGCTGCCCATCGCCCCGATGTAGGCGGCCGGCCGGCGCAGGGCCTCCTCCAGAAGCGGGACGTCGAACTTCGGGTCGTGCGTGAGGACGCAGATCACCGTGCGCTCGTCGGTGACGGTCCCGGCGAGATACCGGTGCGGCCAGTCCACGACGACCTCGGCACCCTCCGGGAACCGCCGGGGTGTGGCGAAGACGGGGCGCGCGTCGCACACGGTGACCCGGTAGCCCAGGAAGTCACCGATCCGGGCCACCGCGGCCGCGTAGTCGATGGCGCCGAAGACCAGCATCCGCGGCGGTGGCGCGAAGGACTGCATGAAGACGGTGACGTCGTCCTCGCGGCGTTCTCCGCGCGGCCCGTAGTGCCGCTGGAGAGTGGCGCCGAGGGCGAGTTCACCGCGCGCGTCCGCGGTGACGGCCGCGTCCAGCCCGGTCGTGCCGAGCGTGCCGGCCACACGGTCGGGCCACACCGCGAGGGTGGCCCCGCGCGGGGCGGGCCCGTCGACGACCATGGCCAGGGTCACCGGTTCCCGCGCGGCGACGGACGCGGCGAGCGCCCCGAACACCGGATCCGTCGCCGGCGTCACGGGCCGCACCAGCAGGGTGATCTCGCCTCCGCAGGTCAGGCCGACGGCGAAGGCGTCCTCGTCGCTGTATCCGAAGGTCGCCAGGCGGGTCTCGCCGCTCGCGACGACCTCCTTGGCGAGTTCGAACACCGCGCCTTCCACACAGCCGCCGGACACGCTGCCCACGACCTCGTCGTCCGGTCCCACGGCCATCGCGGCGCCGGGCTCGCGCGGCGTGCTGCGGCTGACCGCGACGACCGTGGCGAGCCCGAACGGGACACCGGCGGTGTGCCAGCGTTCCAGCGCCGGCAGGATGTCACGCACGCTGCACTCCTCGGGGCGGAGATCAACCGGTCCGGACGTACGTCACTGTAGAGCCGCCTCCCGCACGGCAGCGAGCGCTCGCCCTACGCCCCCCTTGCCGGGCCCGCCGGTACGCACCGCCACGCGAGCAGCGCGGCGGTCAGGTACGCGAGCGCTCCGATGGCCATGCTGTGCCGCAGCCCGGTCGTGTAGCCGGCGGTGGCGAGCAGGCTGCCGCCGAGCGCGACGCCGGTGGCGCTGCCGATCTGCCGGGTGGTGTTGAACAGCGCGGAGGCTGCCCCGGCGTGGTCCGGCGGTGCGGCGGCCATCACGGTGGTGGTCGAGCCGGTGAGGGCGAAGGACGTACCGAATCCGGCGGCCATCATGGGGGCGACCAGCAGCGCGTACGCGGGATCGTCGCCCGCGGCGGCCCAGCCCGCCAGCCCCAGGGCGGCCAGGAGCATGCCGCAGACCACCAGCGGACGGTCGCCGGTGCGACGGGTCAGCCGCCCGGACAGGACGGAGGCGAACATCGTCATGGCCACCGCCGGGAAGAGTGCCAGCCCGGTGCCGAGGGCGCTGTAACCGCGCTGGTGCTGGAACTCCACACTGGCGGTGAACACCATGCCGTAGAAGCCGAAGTTGAACAGCAGGCCGATGACGCAGGCGCCGCCCATCGGGCGCGAGCGCAGCAGGCCCAGCGGCAGTGCGGGCGAGCGGGCCAGCCGCTCACGCACCACGAACGCCGCGGCCGCCACCACGGCCATGAGGAGCCCGGCGATGACGGCGGGGTCGGACCAGCCCCGCCGACCGGCCTCGTTGAGGGCCGCGGTCAGCAGGGCCACCGTCGCCACCACCGCGCACTGCGCCGGCCAGTCCAGGGACCGGGTGACGCGCCGGGGCGAGGGCGCGACGTAGCGCAAGGTCAGCAACAGGCAGGCCGCTCCGACGGGCAGGTTGATGAGGAACACCCAGCGCCAGCCGACGGTGGAGACCAGCAGGCCGCCCAGCAGTGGTCCGGCGGACGCCGCGATGCCGGCCATCGAGCCCCACAGCCCGAAGGCGCGCGAGCGTGCCGCGGGCCGGAGGTAGGCCTGCTGGAGCAGGGCCAGGGAGCCCGGCACGATCAGCGCGGCGCCGAGGCCCTCCACCAGCCGGGCGGCCACCAGGAACGGAGCGTCCGGCGCCAGCGCGCACGCGGCCGAGGACACGGTGAACACCGCCACGCCGGCGCAGAAGACGCGGCGGTTGCCGAGCCGGTCACCGAGCGCACCGGCGGTGAGCAGGAACCCGGCGAAGACCAGCGTGTAGCCGTCGGTGATCCACTGAAGGCCGGTGAGGGACGCCGACAGCTCGCGGCCGATCACCGGCACGGCGACGTTGATGACCGTGACGTCGAGGATGACCATGAAGTACCCGGCGCACACCGCGAGCAGCGGGGCCCAGGACCGCCGCACGCTCTCGCGGGCCGGTACGTCCCCGCTGCCGCCGGCCTCCGCGAACGCCACGGTCGTGCACCCCTTCCGTTCACGGACGTACGGCACCGAACGTCACCGTAAGGGACGCCGGCCTCACGCACCGGGCATCGGCGCCGCGTGCCTCATCCCTGCCGCGGGCCGCGTGCCTCATCCCTGCCGCGGCTCGCCGGCCCTTCCCTCGTCGAGGGCGTCCCGCAGCAGCCGCAGGCGGTCGGCGGGCCGCCCCAGGCCGTTCAGCTCCAGCCGTGCCGCCTCGGTGCGGGCGTCGGGGTGGATGGTGAACGCCAGGTTCAGGGCCTGGTGCACCATCCACTGGTGGTAGGCCAGCAGCCGGCCAGCGTCGTCCCGGGCGTCCACCAGGTCGGGCTCGCTGATCGGCAGCTCCTCCAGGCGGGCGCGCAACCGGTGGAAACCGCGGGCGGCCTGGCCGCAGCCCTGAGCTGCCTGCCACGTCGCACCGTCCGGCGCGCCGCACGCGGCGACCGCGAGGTCGGCGGACGACAGCGCCGCCACGGCGTCGTCCAGCACGGCGATCAGCATGCGGAGCTGGGACGCGCGCGGCACCCGGCGGGGCGGCACCGGGCTGCGGCGCCGGAGACGGCGCAGGGCTCGACGCCAGGCGCCTGCGGCCGGAGCGGACTCGGACGGGGCGGGGCCGGGGGGTGAGGGCGAGCCGGGATCGGGCATGGCACCTCCGCGGTCGGCCCGGGCCACCGCCTCCCGCGCGACCGGCACACCTCTGCGACACCTACGGGCGGATGTACTCCAGTGTGCAGCGCCGCGCGCGTCGAGGACGGCGGCGGCCCCGTGCCGAGAGGACGGCGGCGGGCCCGTGCCGAGGTGATCCGGTGTGCGCGCCGACCCTTGCGATGCGAGGCACCGGACGCCGCTCCCCTGACCCGGCCCGAGCGACGAGACACCCCTAGAGGTGCCCGGCCAGCCCCTCCGCCAGGAGCGCGAAGGCGTGTTCGGCGTCGGCCACCGCCTGCGGGTAGCGCTCGTCGGCGGACTGGCCGCCGTCCAGGGCGCGGAAGTTGTCCATCGACAGCAGCCAGTGCGTGCTCACCACATGGGTGGCCGTCAGACGCGCGGTCAGGGCCGGGACTCCCGCGGTGTCCCGGAGCGCCTCCGTGAGCGCTCGCTCGGACGCCTCCTGGAAGCCGATGGCTCTCGTCCGCAGCGCGGGTGTCTCACGCACCATGCGGGTGAACGCGAGGATCTGGGGGATGTCGTTGAGGCCGGTGACCGGGTCGCGTTCGCGCAGCGCCTGAAGGAAGTGGTCGCGCAGGGCGGCCAGCGGACCGACGCCGGCCGGGCGGGCGCGCACCACGCGGCCGGCCTCGTCCTCGTGGTCGGCGAAGCGGTGGACGACGAGATCCTCCTTGGCCGGGAAGTAGGCGAACACGGTCCGCTTCGACACCTCGGCGGCCTCCGCCACCTGCGCCACCGACACTTGGTCGAACCCGTGCTCCAGGAAGAGCGCGATGGCCGCCTCCGAGATGGCGGCGTGAGTACGTGCCCTCTTGCGTTCCCGAAGCCCTGTCATGCCGCCATGGTAGCCGAAAACTGCACTTGGAGACTTTCTGCACTCGGTGTACTTTTGCTCCAAGTGAAGCGACTGGAGGAGCAATGACCGACGTGATCGTGGTGGGCGCCGGACCCACCGGACTGACGCTGGCCTGCGAACTGGCCCTCGCCGGAGTGGACACCGTGGTGGTGGAACGCCTGCCGCACCGCGTCCGGCAGACGAAGGGAGGCGCGATCCAGCCGCGCACCCAGGAGTTGCTGGAGCTGCGCGGCCTGCGGGAACCGATGCAGGCCAGGGCCATGTCACGCGAGCCGGTGGGCGGGCACTTCGCGATGCTGCCCGTACCCCTGGACTGCACGGCGTGGGACACCGCGCACCCGCATGTGCTCCCGATCCCGCAGTGGGAGATCGAGGAGGTGCTCGAGGAGCGCGCCGCGGCTCTGGGCGTGAAGGTGGTGCGCGACACCCCGGTCACGGCGGTGGAACAGTCGGACGACGGCGTGACGGTGACGGCCGCCGGCCAGCGGCTCGAAGCGCGCTACCTCGTGGCCTGCGACGGCGCGCACAGCACGGTCAGGAAGCTGCTCGGCGTGCCGTTCCCCGGCAGGCCGGGCACGTTCACGGCGGTCCTGGCCGATGTGCGGCTGGCGTCGGTGTCCGACCTCGCACCCCGGGCGCACGGGCACATCAGCACCCTCACGCGCGAGGCCGAGGACGGCTGGGGAATGCTGGTGCCGCTGGGCGGCGACCGCTACCGGTTCACCGGCGGAGCGGCGGACGGGGAGGAGCCGGCCAAGGACGAGCCGGTGACGCTCGAGGAGGTCGCCGAACTGCTGCGCCGCGTGTACGGCGAGCAGACCGTGCCGGCCGAGCTGGAGAACGCCTCGCGGTTCGGCGACGCCACCCGGCAGATCGACAGCTACCGGACGGGCCGGGTGTTCTTCGCCGGCGACGCCGCGCACATCCACCCGCCGTTCGGCGGACAGGGCCTCAACCTCGGCGTGCAGGACGCCTTCAACCTCGGCTGGAAGATGGCGGCCGTGCTGCGGGAGAGCGCCCCGGCGGACCTGCTGGAGACCTACCACACCGAGCGCCACCCCGCCGGGGCCCGGGTCCTGCACATCACCCAGGCACAGCGCGTCTTCGCCGCACCCCGGGCCGGCGCGGACGTCGTCGCCCTGCGCGAGGTCTTCACCGACCTGATGCGCCTGCCCGAGACCAACCGGCACCTGGCCGGGCTCATGTCGGGCCTGTCGCACGCCTACGACGTGCCGGGCGGCCACCCGCTGACCGGTCACCGGGTCCCGGGCGTCGACCCGTCGCTGTTCCGGTCGGGCCGGCCCGTCCTGCTCGACCTGGCCGGCATCCTCCCGCCCGGTCTCGGCGCCGTCCGCGCGGAGCCGGTGGCCGGGCTGCCCGGCGCCGTGCTGGTCCGTCCCGACGGCTACGCGGCCTGGGCGGCGGACACGGACCCCGACCTGGACGCTCTCACCGGTCAGCCGTGCTGGTCCCTCCTCGTGGGCTGACAGGAGCCGACCGAGGGCGGGTGGACCGTGCGCATCCTTGCGGCGGGGGGCCGCGCGACTCAAAGGAGCGTGGTCAGTCCGGCCGTGGGCGGAAGGGTGGACGGGTGGCCGAGGGCGGCATGCAGGAGTCGGGCGGCGCCGCGGACGGCCGCGGTGTGCGGGGCCGGGACCACGCGCAGCGGTGCGGTGAGCCGGGCCGTGAGGTGGTGGGTGACCTCGGGACGCAGGGCGCCGCCACCGGCGAGGAGGGTGCCGCGGCGCAGGGCGTCGAGGGTGAGGGAGGTACGGTCCTGGCGCAGCATCGCGGTCAGCATCCGGACCGCCGCCTCGGCGAGTTGCTCGGCCGTGGTCTCCTCGTCCAGGTCGCCGGTGCCGAGGGCCGTGCGGCGGGCGTCGGTGACGGCGCCGTCGCACAGCAGTACCGCCTCGGTGAGATGGGCGCCGATGTCCAGCACCAGCAGCGGGCCGGACAGATCCGTGCCCGCGGCCAGGGCGATGCCCCGTGCCGTGGGCACGGTGAGCACGGTGTGCGGGCGCAGTGCCTCGACAGCGGTGCGGGCCTCGGCGCGGTAGGCGAGGCCGTCGAGGACGGGGGTGGTGACGAGGACCGTCGGACGGACGGAGCGGGGCAGGTGGTCGCCCAGCAGGCGCAGCAGCATCCGGGCGCAGCCCGGGGTGTCGATGATGGCGCCGCGCTGGATGGGATGGACCGCTCCGGTGCCGGGATGGGTGACCGTCGGCACGTCGACGACCACACCGCGGCCGGTGAGCCAGGCACGGGTGCGGGCACTGCCCATGTCGAGAGCGATGCCGTGGCGGCGGCGCCGCAACGGCCAGGACAGCTGACGGACCGCACCCGTCTTCGCGTCCGGGAGGTGGGCGCCGGTCACCGGGCCGCCTCCTTCACCTGCTGGCAACGGGCGCAGTAGCGGGCCTGGGGCACGATCGTCAGCCGTTCCCGGTCCACGGGGCGCCGGCACAGATGGCAGGTGCCGTACGTGCCCGCGTCCATGCGCTCCAAGGCCGCTTCGACGTCGGCGAGGACCATGCGGGCGGAGGCGGCGAGCTTGACGCAGACCTCGAGCCGCGCGGCGGTCTGCTCGCGCAGCCGGTCCACGGCACGGGAGCCGGCCGGAGCGGCCAGCCGGCGCAGCTGCTCCCGGCGGAACAGTCGCTGCTCGTGCAGGTTCTCGCGCAGCGCGACGAGGTCCGCGGCCGACAGGTGCGTCGCACTGACGCCGATGGCCCGGTGGTTCACCACGTCACCTCTCTTTCCGAGGGCTGGGCGCGCGCCTTTTTGGGGCCGGGCGCGCGCTGGGGTCAGGCGGCTCGGCGCCGGCAGGCGACACAGTGGCGGGTGTAGGGGAGGATCTCCAGCCGCTCGGCGGGGATGGGCTTGGCACAGTCCAGACAGGTTCCGTAGCTGCCGTCCTTCAGGCGGGTGAAGGCCTCCTCGATCTCCTTGAGAACGCCCTGAATCGCCGTGCGCTGCGTGGACAGCAGGTGGTCGTCCTGGCTGCTGCGTCCGGTCTCGTCGAGAGCGTGCAGCTGGGCCAGGCGGGAGGTACGGGCGCGTTCCAGGCGCTGGCGGGCCTCGTGCAGGTGGGGCTCGGCCCGGGTGGCGTCGAGCGTCATGGTCCATCCCTTCTCGGCGGCGTACGGCGCGTGCCCTCTTGGGGAGCGTGCGTGTCCCCACACCCTCGCCCGCCCGGCGGCGCCCGCCTATCGGGCGCGGACCCCATTTCGGCCGGGGCGCGGGGTGTACCCGACCGCACCGTGAGCAGGGCGCACCCCGGGAAATGGGGGTTGGGCCCCATCGACCGGTGACCGGGTGGGACGGCAGGCTGGCGTCGGGCTCCCGTGAGCACCCACCGGCCGCCGGCGTCCGACACGCGACGACCGCGGCACACCCCATGGCGCGAAGCCGTGGACACCACTTCACGTCACAGAGGAGAGGCGCGGTCCCGTGTCCTTGTTCTGGCGGATCTTCGCCCTCAACGCCGTGGTGCTGGGTACGGCCACCGCCCTGCTGCTGTGGGCTCCGGTGACCGTGTCGGTGCCGGTCGTGCTCACCGAGGCGATCATCCTGGTCGGCGGTCTGGCCGTCATGCTGGTCGCCAACGCCGCGCTGCTGCGGCTGGGCCTGGCCCCGCTGGAACGGCTCACGAAGCTGATGACCACCGTGGATCTGCTGCACCCCGGCCAGCGCCTGCCCGCCCAGGGCGGCGGCGAGGTCGCCGAGCTGATCCGCACGTTCAACGCGATGCTGGAGCGGCTGGAACAGGAGCGGGCTGCCAGCAGTGCCCGGGTGCTGCTGGCGCAGGAGGCCGAACGCCGCCGTATCGCGCAGGAGTTGCACGACGAGGTCGGTCAGAGCATGACGGCGATCCTGCTGGGGCTCAAGCGCGCCGCGGACGACGCGCCGCCACCGCTGCGTACGGACCTGCACGAGGTGCAGGAGATCACCCGGGACAGCCTGGACGAGGTCCGCCGCCTGGTACGGCGGCTGCGGCCCGGCGTGCTGGACGACCTGGGGCTGGTCAGCGCGCTGACCTCCCTCACGGAGGAGATCGCCACCCACACCGGGCTGAAGATCACCCGCCGCTTCGACGCCGACCTGCCCGCGCTGGGGCCGGAGACGGAGCTGGTCCTGTACCGCGTCGTCCAGGAGTCGTTGACCAACGCCGCCCGCCACGCGGACGCGGAACGGGTCACGGTCGCCCTGCGGCACACCGACGGCCGGATCGTGCTGGCGGTCACCGACGACGGCTGCGGCATCAACGCGCCCTGCGAGGGCGCGGGCATCCGCGGCATGCGCGAGCGGGCCCTGCTCATCGACGGCAGTCTCGCGATCTCCTCGGCGGACGGCAAGGCCCCCGGCGCCGCGACCGGGAGCGGGTCCAGGACCGGCACCCGGGTCCGGCTGACCGCGCCCCTGTCCGGAAAGCAGGCGTGAGCCATGACCGACACGGGCACCTCCCCCACGGCGCGGTCGCGCACGATCCGCATCCTGCTCGCCGACGACCACGCGCTGGTGCGCCGCGGTGTGCGCCTCATCCTCGGCCAGGAGCCGGACCTCGACGTGGTCGCCGAGGCCGGGGACGGCGCCGAGGCCATCGAGCTGGCCCGCACTCACGACATCGACCTGGCCGTGCTCGACATCGCCATGCCCCGGCTGACCGGATTGCAGTCCGCCCGCGAACTGGCCGCCCTCCGGCCGGGCCTGCGGATCCTGATGCTCACCATGCACGACAACGAGCAGTACTTCTTCCAGGCCCTCAAGGCAGGGGCCAGCGGGTACGTGCTGAAGTCGGTCGCCGACCAGGACCTGGTCGCGGCCTGCCGCGCCGCGATGCGCAACGAGCCGTTCCTGTACCCGGGAGCGGTCACCGCGCTGATCCGCAACTACCTGGAGCGGGCCGGACACGGCGAGGAGGCTCCCGACCGCATCCTGACGCCGCG
Source organism: Streptomyces sp. NPDC036813 (assembly GCF_055609245.1). NCBI lineage: Bacteria > Bacillati > Actinomycetota > Actinomycetes > Kitasatosporales > Streptomycetaceae > Streptomyces > Streptomyces sp. NPDC036813. The sequence continues at coordinate 266,655 of NZ_JBVJPV010000006.1, forward strand.
CGAGGAAGAGGTCCTGAAGCTGGTCGCGGAGGGCCATTCCTCCCAGCAGATCGCCGACCTGCTGTTCATCAGCGTCAAGACCGTACAGCGGCACCGCGCCAACCTGCTGCACAAGCTGGGCCTGCGCGACCGGCTGGAACTCACCCGGTACGCCATCCGCGCCGGCCTGATCGAGCCCTGAGCGCACGGTGTCCCGGCTGCCCGCGCGCCTGACGGCCGTGCTCCTGGCCCTGCTGGCCGCTCTCGCCCTCACCGGCCTGCCCCCGGACACCGCCGGAAGCCTGCCCTCGGGCAGCGCCCCGAGTCTCCCCTCGGGCACCGCCGCCGCCCAGCCGTCGGACACCGCCGGCGGCCTTCCGGTGGCGCCGACGACGGCCGGCCACGTGCAGGCATCCGGGCCGCTCGCCGACGACGCCGGGGACACCGCCGCGTGCGCGCTGCGGACGGTCAGCCGCCACGAGCAGCACACCGACCACCCCGCCCCGCACGGCCGCCACCACGCAGCGGCCCCGGTCCCGGGCCCGCCCCACCCGTCCCCGCTGCGCGCACCACCACCGCCCTTCCCCGCCCGGGCGCCCCACGGTCACCACGACCACGGGCGGGCGCCCCCCGCGTTCTCCGGCACCTGATTCCCCCTCACTCCACCTCGCCGGCACCCGGCGCACCTTCCGCCGCGGTGCCCTTGCCGGAGGCCCCCGTTGAACCGTTCGTCGCGCTTCAGAGCCCTGCTCGCCCTCGCCGTGCTCGCCCTGTCCATGTACATCGCCGCGACCGTGCCGGTCCGTCTCGGACTCGATCTGCGCGGCGGCACCCAGATCGTCCTCGAGACCCGCTCCACCGACACCGGCCCCGACGCCACCGACCGCACCCTGGAGGTGCTGCGCGGCCGGATCGACGCGCTCGGTGTCGCGGAACCCACCCTGGTGCGCTCCGGAGAGCGACGCATCATCGTCGAGCTGCCCGGTGTCCAGGACCCGAAGAAGGCCGCCGACGTCCTCGGCCGCACGGCGCAGCTCACCGTCCACCCGGTCCTCGGCCCGGCCGGCGACGCGGAGGGCTCCGCCCACCCGCTGCCGAAGCGGCCCCCCGAGCGGGTCCTGCCCGACGAGTCCGGCACACCGCTGCGTCTCGGGGCGCCGGCCCTCACCGGCGAGCACGTGGCGAAGGCCGCCGCAGGGTTCGACCAGCAGGGCGGCGCAGGATGGCAAGTGACCGTGGATTTCGAGGGCGCCGGCCGTGACGGCTGGGCCCGGCTGACCGGCGCGGCCGCCTGCCGCCAGGCGGGCGACCCGGCGCGGCGGATCGCCATCGTCCTCGACGACAAGGTCATCTCCTCCCCGCAGGTCGACCCGTCCGTCCCCTGCCCGGCCGGGATCCGCGACGGCGGCACCCGGATCACGGGATCCTTCAGCCCGGAGGAGGCCCGCGAGCTGGCGCTGCTCATCAGCGGCGGCGCACTGCCGGTCCCCGTGGAGACCGTCGAGCAGCGCACCGTCGGCCCGACCCTGGGCCGGGAGGCGATCACCGCGAGCGCCTGGGCCGCCGTCATCGGCACAGCGCTGACCGCGCTGTTCATCAGCGTCGTCTACCGGCTGATGGGCGTGCTCGCCGCCGTCGCCCTGGTCTGCTACGGCCTCGTCTCCTACGCCGCCCTGGCCGCCCTCGGCGCCACCCTGACCCTGCCGGGGCTGGCCGGATTCGTCCTGGCGATCGGCATGGCCGTCGACGCCAACGTGCTCGTCTTCGAACGGGCTCGTGAGGAGTACGCGGCACGCCGCCGCCCCAGTGCCCGCTCGGCGCTGGCGGCCGGGTTCCGCAACGCGCTCGGCGCGATCGCCGACTCCAACATCACCACGCTGATCGCGGCGGCCCTGCTGTTCTTCCTCGCCTCCGGGCCGGTGCGGGGCTTCGGCGTCACCCTCGGGATCGGTGTCCTCGCCTCCATGTTCAGCGCCCTGGTGATCACCCGCGTGCTCGCCGAGTCCGCCGCCGCACTGCCCCGGGTGCGCCGTAGTCCCCGCCTCACCGGCATCGCGACGACGGGCGCGGTCCGCGATCGCCTCGCCCGCCGCGATCCCCGGCTGATGCACCGCCCGCGCCGCTGGCTGGCCGCCTCCGCCGCCGTGCTCGCCCTCGCCGGCGCGGGCATCGCGGTGCGCGGGGTCGACCTCGGCGTGGAGTTCACCGGCGGCCGCCTCATCGAGTACGCCACCGCCGGCCCCGTCGAGGCCGAGCGGGCCCGTACCGCGCTCGCCGACGCCGGGTTCACCCGCGCCGTCGTGCAGTCGTCGGGCCCCACGGGGCTGACGGTGCGGACCACGTCGCTGACCGGGGCGGAGGAGGCCGAGGTCACCCGCGTCGTGCACGCACTGGCGGGCCGGGCGGACAAGGTCCGCGACGAGCTGATCGGCCCGAGCCTCGGCGCGGAGCTGCGCCGGGGCGCCCTGATCGCGCTCGCCGTGGCCCTCGGCGCGCAGCTTCTCTATCTCGCGGCGCGCTTCCGCTGGGTGTTCGGCGCGGCGGCGGTCCTCGCGCTCGCCCACGACGTGGTCGTGCTGGTCGGTGTCTTCGCCTGGCTCGGCAAGCCGGTCGACGGGGTGTTCCTCGCCGCCCTGCTCACCGTCGTCGGCTACTCCGTCAACGACTCCGTCGTCCTCTTCGACCGGATCAGGGACATCGCCCGCAAGGCTCCCGCGAGACCGCCGGCGGCGGTCACCGACCAGGCGATCGTGCAGACGCTGCCCCGCACCCTGAACACCGGGACGGGAGCGGCGTTCGTCCTCACCGCCCTGGCCGTGCTCGGCGGCCCCGCGCTCACCGACTTCGCGCTGGCTCTGCTCATCGGCCTGGCCGTGGGCACCTACTCCTCCATCTTCACCGCCGCCCCGGCCGCGATCCGGCTCCACGAACGCGGTACCCGTTCCCGTGGTCGCGGTCCCCGGGGGCGTTCGGACGGACGCGGCTTCGGGCTCACCGGCTCCGGGAGCCGTACACGCGGTAGCGCTCGGCGTCGGGCCACTTGACGTCCAGGCCGAGGCCGGAGCGGGAAGGGTCGGGGCGCAGGGCGCCGCCGTCGGGGGACAGCGTGCCGTCGAACAGCAGGCGTTCGACGCGGACGTGGTCGTGGAAGTACTCCAGGTGCCGCAGCCGGCGTACGGCGCAGAAGGCGTGCGCCGAGAGCGCCGGCGCGCAGTGGGCCGACAGGTCCAGGTGGTGGGCGGCCGCCAGGCCGGCCGTCTCGAGGATCCCGGTGATGCCGCCGCAGCGGGTGACGTCGGCCTGGAGGCAGTCCACGGCGGGCCCCTGGACGAGGTTGGTGAAGTCCTGGGTGGTGTACGCGTACTCGCCCGCCGCGATCTCCAGCCGTCCGGGGCCCTGCTCGCGCACCATGCGCAGGCCCTCCAGGTCGGCCGAGGATACGGGCTCCTCGAACCACCGCACGTCCCACTCCTCGTGGAACCGGCGGGCCCAGTACAGCGCCTCCTTGCGGCTGAGCGCCCCGTTGGCGTCGGTGAAGATCTCGGGGGTGTCACCCACCGCCTTGCGTACGGCGGTCAGCCGCTGCGGGTCGCGCTCCGGCTCCCGCGAGGTCTTGAGCTTGACCCGGGGGATGCCCTGGTCGGTCCACGCGCCGAGCTGCTCGGCGAGCCGGTCCAGAGGGTAGTTGGTGAAGCCGCCGCTGCCGTACACCGGGACCCGGTCGTGGAAGGCGGGCAGCACGTGCACGAGCGGCAGGCCCAGCAGTCGTGCCTTGAGGTCCCACAGGGCGACGTCCACGGCGGAGACGGCCATGGCGCCGACGCCGGGGCGGCCGGCGTTGCGGATCTGCTGCTGCATGCGGTGCCAGAGCGCCGGCGGCGAGGTGACCTCCTGCTCCTTCAGCAGAGGCAGGAGCTTGGACTCGGCGAACGTGGCGACCGACACGTCCCCGTAGGTGTAGCCGAGGCCGAACGTGCCGCCGGCGTGCACCCGGACCAGCACCATCGTGGTGGAGTCCCACTCCAGGGTGCCGTCCTGCTCCCGGCCGTCGGGGCCGTCGGTCGGCACCTCGAAGGCGTGTACGTCGACGGAGTCGACGCGGCATGCGTCGAGCCCTGCCGGTTCCACCCCTGTGTCCGTGCTGCCCACCACGTCGGACTCCCTCCACACGCCTGTGTCCTCAAGGGGTGACCCGCCGGGCGGCGGGTAAACAGCCGCTGCGCCGCATCGCGCCGGCCGGCCGTCGGTCACCGGCCAGGGGGCCGGCCCTCGGCAGGACCGCTCAAGCGGTGAGTCTCAGGCACTCCTCCGCGAACGCGAGAGCCCTGAGGTGGTACGTACGTGCGGCCCAGCCGAGGCTGACGTTGTGCCCGGCACCGGGCATCCGGTCCACGCGCACGTGGGGCGCGGCGGTCAGCCGGGCGACCATGTCGGCGACGTCCGCGTCGCCGTGCCGCCACCAGGCCTCGTGCTCGGCGAACGTCAGCCGGACGGGCACCCGGACGCGGGGCAGCACCTCGGCGGACAGCCGCTCCCAGTCACCGGCCGACGCAGCCTCGCGCGGCGGCATCGGGGCGACGACCGTCGCGGCGGCCTGGAAGGTGGCGGGCGGATACAGGCCGAGCGGCCCCCAGTTGAGCCGTCGCACGTTGCGGTCGTGCCGCACCTGGTCGTACGGCACGGCGAGTTTCGTGCCGCAGCCCGAGACGTCCAGCCCCAGCAGCCCGTCCGGAGCGTGCTCGGCGGCGAGCAGGAAGGCGACCTTGCCGGCGAAGGAGTGGGCGAGCACGAACACCCCGCCGCCCACGGGGTCGTCGCAGGCCAGCCGGCGTACCGCGGCAGCGATGTCGGACGCCTGCTCGACGAGCGTGCGTCCGCCGGGCAGTTCGGTGGCGGAGGCGCCGTAGCCGGGGCGGTCCAGGGCGACCACCCGGTGGCCGAGGTGGGCGCCGAGGGTCAGCAGGGACAGGTCGGGGTGCGCCTGACCGTCGAAGTATCCCGCGCTGGTGCCACCGCCGTGGAGGGCGACGACGAGTGCGCGCGGTGGCCGCTGCGGTGGCTCGCAGCACAGACCGGAGAGAGTGACGGGGCCGGCCTGCACCGTGATGCGGCGTACCCCCCGCGAGAGGGGAGCCGCCGGTGCCACGCCGACGGTGGTGCCGGAGGACGCGGTGGCCTGTGTGAGGTCTGCCATGGGGTCCGTCCTTGCTGTCGCGGATGCGGCGCCGCCCGACGGGGGTGTCCAGAATCGGTCGGGAGAGGTGCCCGTTCAAGCACCGCCGGCGCCGCGTCAGCGGGGAGAACCCGATGACCGGCGTCAGGCGCGGAGCCGGCGCTCCCGCAGCGCCTGTGTGTACACCCGCGCCGTCGCCGCCGCGGCGGTGTCCCAGCCGAAGGAGCGGGCGTGGCGCGCCGCGGCCGCGCCCATGCGTGGGGTCAGGGACGGGTCGTCGGCGAAGCGGCTCAGTGCGCGGGCGTAGTCCGCCGGGTCGTGACCCGGCACGAGGACGCCGCTCACGCCGTCGCGCACGGCCACCGGCAGGCCGCCGACGCGGGCGGCGATCACCGGCGTGCCGCAGGCCTGGGCTTCGAGGGCCACCAGGCCGAAGGACTCGCTGTGCGAGGGCATGACCAGGACGGACGCCGCCCGGTACCAGTCGGCGAGACGGTCCTGGCCGACCGGGGGCCGGAACAGGACGACGTCGGAGATGCCGAGCGAGGCCGCCAGTTTGTGCAGGCCCTCCGGCCGGGCCAGGCCGCTGCCGCTCGGCCCGCCCACGACCGGGACCACGAGCCGTTCGCGCAGCCGCGGCCGCTCCCGCAGGAGCCGGGCCACCGCGCGCAGCAGGACGTCCGGTGCCTTCAACGGCTGGATGCGGCCCGCGAACAGCGGGATCAGCGCGTCGTGCGGCAGCCCCAGGCGCGCCCGGGCCGCCGCCCGGCCTGCGGCCGCGTCGGGCTCGCCGGGCCGGAAGCGGTCGAGGTCGACGCCGGGGTGGACGACGGCGACCTGGCCGGTGTCGGCGTCGTAGTGGCGCAGCAGGTCGACCGCCTCCCGCTCGGTGTTCGCTATCAGCCGGTCGGCCGCCTGTACGACCTGGCTCTCGCCGGTCACCCGGATCGCGGGCTCGGGGATGTCGCCGTCGGCGAGGCCGGCGTTCTTGACCTTGGCCATGGTGTGCATGGAGTGCACGAGCGGCACGCCCCAGCGCCCGGCGGCGAGGCGGCCGACGTGACCGGAGAGCCAGTAGTGCGAGTGGATCAGGTCGTAGTGGCCGGGGCGGTGGCCGGCCCACGCCCGCGTCACCGCGTGGGCGAAGGCGCACAGCTGCGCCGGCAGGTCCTCCTTGGCCAGGCCCTCGTACGGTCCGGCGGTCACGTGCCGCACCAGCACACCCGGCGCGAGGGTGACGTCGGCCGGCAGGTCGGCGGAGGTGGCCCGGGTGAAGATCTCCACCTCGGTGCCGCGGGCGGCGAGGCGTCTGGCGAGTTCGACGATGTAGACGTTCATGCCGCCCGCGTCCCCGGTGCCGGGCTGGTGCAGCGGCGAGGTGTGCACACTGAGCATCGCGACGCGGCGGGGGCGGCGTCCGGGAGAACCTCTCACGCGCGTGCCTCGGTTCCTCAGCACTCGATGACGTTGACGGCGAGGCCGCCGCGGGCGGTCTCCTTGTACTTGACCTTCATGTCGGCGCCGGTCTCCTTCATCGTCTTGATGACCTTGTCGAGGGAGACGTGGTGCCGGCCGTCGCCGCGCAGGGCCATGCGGGCGGCGGTGACCGCCTTGACCGCGGCCATGCCGTTGCGTTCGATGCACGGGATCTGCACCAGGCCGCCGACCGGGTCGCAGGTCAGGCCCAGGTTGTGCTCCATGCCGATCTCGGCGGCGTTCTCCACCTGGGCGGGTGTGCCGCCCAGCACTTCGGCGAGACCGCCGGCGGCCATGGAGCAGGCGGAGCCGACCTCGCCCTGGCAGCCGACCTCGGCGCCGGAGATGGAGGCGTTCTCCTTGAAGAGCAGACCGATGGCGCCGGCCGCGAGCAGGAAGCGGACGATGCCGTCCTCGTCCGCGCCGGGCACGAAGGTCAGGTAGTAGTGCAGGACCGCGGGGATGATGCCGGCCGCGCCGTTGGTCGGGGCGGTGACGACGCGGCCGCCGGCGGCGTTCTCCTCGTTCACCGCCATCGCGTACAGGGTCACCCACTCCATCGCGCGGGCCGCCGGGTCGCCCTCGCTGCGCAGCGCCCGGGCCGCCGCCGCGGCCCGCCGGCGCACCTTCAGCCCGCCGGGGAGGATGCCCTCACGGGACAGGCCGCGGGCCACGCAGCCCTGCATCACCCGCCAGATCTCCAGCAGTCCGGTGCGGATCTCCGTCTCGGTGCGCCAGGCCTTCTCGTTCTCCAGCATCAGCGCGGAGATCGACAGCCCGGTGTCCCTGGTCAGTTCCAGCAGTTCGTCGCCGGTGTGGAAGGGGTGGGTGAGCCGGGTGGCGTCGGGTTTGATCCGGTCGGCGCCCACGGCGTCCTCGTCGACGACGAAGCCGCCGCCGACGGAGTAGTACGTCTTCTCCAGCAGCGGGACACCGTCGTCGTCGTACGCGAAGAGGGTCATGCCGTTGGCGTGGTACGGCAGGGAGCGGCGGCGGTGCAGGACCAGTTGGGTGGAGGCGTCGAAGCCGATCTCGTGGGCGGGGCCGATCTCCGCGCCGAGGAGGCGGATGCGCCCGGTGGTCCGGATGCGCTCGACGTCCAGGTCGGCCTGGAGCACGTCGACGGTGTGCGGTTCGTTGCCTTCGAGGCCGAGCAGGACGGCCTTGGGGGTGCCGTGGCCGTGGCCGGTGGCACCGAGGGAGCCGAACAACTCCGCGCGCACGGCGGCGGTCTGGGCGAGCAGGCCGTCGGTCTTCAGCCGGGTGGCGAACATCGCGGCGGCGCGCATCGGGCCGACGGTGTGCGAGCTGGACGGGCCGATGCCGATGGAGAACAGGTCGAAGACGCTGATTGCCACGCCATACTCCGGGGGGACGGGCGGGGCGTGCCACGGGGCACACCCCTGCGGGGAGGGTTGTCGCTTGCGGGCCCGCCCCGGGCGCACCCTGGTGGCGGGCCCGGGCGGCCCGGGCTCAGACGGCGGCGGGCGCGGCGGCGGGGACGAGGGTGCGGCGCAGGCGGTTGAACAGCTTGGTCTGGTTCAGGGAGAGCACCGCGACCGGGGTGTCCTCGTGCCGGTAGAGGGCGGTGAAGCAGCGGTTGTCGACGTCGCCGTCGACCACCTCGGGCACGGCGCCGGGCGCGACATGGCCGGCGAGCTGGATGCGCACCTGGTACTGGTCGGACCAGAAGTAGGGCGCGGTGCGCGGGGCAGGGGCCGACACGCCGGTCAGCAGGGTGCGGGCGGCGGTCGCCGCCTGCTCGGTGGCGTTGCTCCAGTGCTCGATGCGGGCGTACCGGCCGGTGAAGGGGTGCGGGCAGCGGGCCACGTCACCGACGGCGACCACGCCGGGGACGCTCGTGGCGCAGCCGGCGTCGCAGACCACACCGTCGTCGACCTGGACTCCGGAGCCGGCAAGCCAGTCGGTGGCGGGCCGCACGCCCACGCCGACCACGACGATGTCGGCGGGCAGCTCGCGCCCGTCGGTCAGCCGCACGCCGGTGACCCGGCCGTCGCCGGTGAGGCCCGCCACGCCGGTCCCGGTGAGCAGCCGGGCCCCGTGGTCGGTGTGCAGGGAGGAGCACACCCGGCCCATGACGCGGCCCAGTTGGCGTTCCAGCGGCACGTCGAGCGCCTCGACCACGGTGACGTCGAGGCCGAGCCCGCGCGCGGTGGAGGCCACCTCGGCACCGATGAAGCCGGCGCCGATCACCACGACGCGGGGCAGGCCGTCGAGGAGTTCGGCGCGCAGGGCCTGGGCGTCGTCCAGGGTCCGCAGGGTGTGGACGCCGGCCAGACCTTCGGTGCCGGGCAGGGTGCGCGGGCTCGCGCCGGTCGCGACGACGACGCCGTCGGTGGACAGCCGGCGCCCTGAGGCGAGGGTCACCGAGCGGTCCGCGGGGTCGAGGCGCACGGCGCGCTCGCCGAGCAGCCACCGCACGTCCAGGTCGTCGTACTCGGCCCCGTCGCCGAGCGCGAGCGCGTCCGCGTCGAGGGTGCCCTTGAGGAAGTCCTTGGACAACGGCGGCCGGTCGTAGGGGAGGTGGCGCTCCTCCCCCACGACGACGATCCCGCCGTCGTACCCCTCCGCACGCAGGGCGCGGACCGTGCTCAGTCCTGCCAGCGACGCTCCGACGACGGTGATGCTCATGGGGACCTCCGGGGTGCCGGACAGGCAGTCTGTTTCAAATAGCACAACGACGATCGTTATGCGCAACATGCTTTCGGCGCGCCCGTGGGTTGTCAAGAGAACGAGCGACATCGGTTCCGGATGGCGCATGAAGTTGCGTATGGCGAATCGCGCCCGGAGTCACAGTTCCGCGTCGTCCCACTGTTCCAGCAGGGCGTCGGCCAAGGCCCCGTCCGCCCCGGCCTCGGACGCGTCCACGGCCTGCTCGCTCCAGATGACCTTGCCGCGGGCGGTGTAGCGCACACCCCAGCGCCGGGCGAGCTGGGCGACGAGGAACAGCCCCCGTCCGCCCTCGTCGGTGACGGCCGCGCGCCGCAGGTGCGGGGAAGTGCTGCTGCCGTCGGCGACCTCGCAGATCAGGCTGTCCCGGTCGTACAGCAGCCGCAGCCGCACGGGCTGGGCGCCGTACCGGATGGCATTGGTGACGAGCTCGCTGAGGATCAGCTCGGTGGTGAAGGCGATCGCGTCCAGGCCCCACGCCTCCAGCCGCCGCATGCAGGCGGCGCGCAGGGGGCCGAGGGCGGCGGGGTCGTCCCGCACGTCCCAGTCGGCCACCCGGCCCGGATCCAGCAGCCGCGTGCGGGCCACAAGAAGGGCGATGTCGTCGCGGGGGCGGTCGGGCAGCAGGGCGTCGAGCACCGCCCGGCACGCCTGCTCCGGATCCTGGCCCGGGTGCGCCAGGGCGCCAGCGAGGAGTGCCAGGCCGGTGTCGAAGTCCCGGTCGCGGTCCTCGACGAGCCCGTCGGTGTACAGGGCGAGCATCGAGCCCTCGGCGAGGCGCAGTTCGACCGTCTCGACCGGCAGGCCGACGCCCAGGCCGAGCGGCGGCGAGACCGGGACGTCGGGGAAGGCGACGGTGCCGTCGGGGTGGACCAGGGCGGGCCCGGGGTGGCCGGCCCGGGCGACGCAGCACTGCCCGGAGACCGGGTCGTAGATCGCGAACAGGCAGGTGGCGCCGGTGATCCCGGCGACCTCGCCGTCGCCCTGCACCTCCGTGTGCTCGCTTGCGTCGATGTGGGCGACCAGCTCGTCCAGGTGGCTCAGCAGCTCGTCCGGGGACAGGTCGAGCGCGCAGAAGTTGTGCACCACCGTGCGCAACCGGCCCATGGTCGCGGCCGCGTGCAGCCCGTGCCCGACGACGTCGCCTACCACGAGGGCGACCCGGGCGCCGGGCAGCGCGATGACGTCGAACCAGTCGCCGCTCACCCCGCCGCCCTGCGCGGGCAGATAGCGGTGGGCCACCTCCAGGGCGGACTGCTCGGGCAACGAGCGCGGCAGCAGGCTGCGCTGCAGCGTGACCGCCATGGTGTGCTCGCGGGTGTACCGGCGGGCGTTGTCGAGGGCGACGGCCGCCCGGGCCGCCAGTTCCTCGGCGAAGGCGAGGTCCTCCTCCGTGAAGGCGCCCTTGTCCGAGCGCCAGAACTCGACCGTGCCCAGCGCCATGCCGCGGGCCCGCAACGGCGCGGTGATCAGCGAGTGGATACCGAAGTCCAGCACCTGCCGCGCCCGCTCCGCGTCCCGCGCCCGCCAGTCGTGCGCGGCCCGCAGATCGGCCTCCAGCACGGCGTGACCGCGTTCGAGGCCCCGCGCCTGCGGGGTGTCCGGCGCGAGGGCGACCCCGGTCTGCGGTGGGTCCAGCGGATGACCCTCCCGTACGCCGCGTACGGCGGTGCGGTGCAGGACCGTGCTGCCGGCGTCCGGTTCCTCGCCGCGGCGCACCGCGTCGAGCAGCTCCACGGTGGCGAAGTCGGCGAACCGGGGCACCGCGACCTCGGCCAGCTCCTCGGACGTCCGCACCACGTCGAGGGTGGTGCCGATCCGCAGACCCGCGTCGTACAGCAGTTGGAGGCGTTCACGCGCCCGCCGGGCCCGGCCGGCGAGGGCGCGCAGTTCGGTGGTGTCCCGCAGCGTCGCCACGCTCCCGGCCGGGCCTCCGTGCGGTGCGGTGGGCCGCACGTTGACCGCCAGCAGCCGCTCGCCCTCCAACAGCACCTCGTCGGTGGCCGCCTCGCCCGATGCGAGCAGCGCCGCGGTGCGCGGTGCGAGCCCGATCTCGCCGACCGGCCGGCCGTCCGCGTCGGCGGGCAGGTCCAGCAGCCGGCGGGCCTCGTCGTTGGCGAGCAGCAGCCGGCCCTCGCCGCTGACGACGAGGACGCCCTCGCGCACCGAGTGCAGCACCGCGTCGTGATGCTCGTACATCCGGGTCATCTCGGCCGGCTCCAGCCCGTGCGTCTGGCGTCGCACTCGACGGCTCACCAGCACCGATCCCGCCGTGACCAGGGCGAGCCCGGCGGCGGCCGAGCCGAACAGCAGCGGCAGCTGGTCCGTCACCTTGCGCTCGACGCTCCGGACGGTGATGCCGACGGACACCAGCCCGACGACCTTTCCGTCGGTGTCCGTGACGGGAACCATCGTGTCCACGGCGCGGCCCACGCCGGGCGTGTCGTACGTGGCCTGGTGGATGTGACCGGCGAGCGCGTCGGCGTAGGAGCCCACGACGTGCTTGCCGATCAGCCGGGGGTCGGGGTGGGTCCAGCGGATGCCGGCCGGGCTGAAGGCGATGATGTAGTTGACCCGGGCCAGCCTGCGGGCCTCCTCCGCGCGCGGCTGGAGCAGGGCGCTGGGGTCGGGCGACTTCATGGCCTGCAGGGTGCCGGGGGCGTGCGCGAAGGTCTCGGCTCCGACGAGCGAGCGTTCCCTGGCCTCCTGGAGACTGGCACCGCGGGCCTGCAGCACCAGGGCCGCCACGGCGGCTACGACGAGCAGCAGGACGACCGCCACCTGCAGGACGAGGACCTGGCCCGCGACGCTGTGGACGTTCAGCACGGACGGCAGGCGGGCGGGCGGGCGCGGCGAGCCGTCGCGGCCGTCCTCGGAGCGGTCCTGACTCCGTGAGGCGTCACGCCCGTCGTCGGACCGTTGCTGCCGCGCTGGGCCCGGCGGACGGGACTCGTCCCGTTGCATGCCCATGCCTCCAGTATGGGTGGCCGCCCCCGGCGCGGATCCACGCCGCACGGCCGAACGTGGCCCGTCCACCTGCCGGAGGGGCCGGACGGCAGATGGACGGGCGGTACGGGGGCGGCGGGGGTCAGCCGACGGGGTGGACGCCGAGCCTGTCCTGGAGCCAGGTGTGGAACGCGCCGATGTGGTGCTCGCTCGGCACCAGGACCCCTCCCTTGGCGTAGGCCCGCGAACTCATCCCCGGCTGGGTGCGCTCACAGGCGTCGAAGTCCTGCTGGTTCACCCGGTGGAACAGCTCCACCGAGCGGTCCACGTCCTTGCCGCTCTCCACGACGTGCGGCAGGTACAGCCAGTCGCACTCGACGACCGTGCGGTCGTGCGCCAGCGGGTACATCCGGTGGAAGATCACGTGGTCGGGCACCAGGTTGATGAACACCTGGGGCTTGACCGTGATCGCGTAGTAGCGGCGGTCCTGCTCGTCCGCGACCCCGGGGATACGGTCCAGGCCCTCGCCGCCGTCGACCGTGAAGCCCCGGACCTCGTCTCCGAACTCGGCGCCGTGGCCGACGTAGTACTGGGCGGCGTAGCCGTCGGCGAACTCCGGCAGGACCTCGGTCAGTTCGGGGTGGATGGTGGCGCAGTGGTAGCACTCCATGAAGTTCTCGATGATGAGCTTCCAGTTGGCCTTCACGTCGTACGTGATCCGCCGGCCGACCTGCAGGTCATCGATCCCGTAGTTCTCGATCGACTCGGTGTCGCCGAGCCGCTCGACCACCGCGCCGACGACGTCCTGCTCGAAGGACGGCGGCGTGTCGGCGAGGCACACCCACACATAGCCGAGCCACTCGCGCACATGGACGTTGATCAGGCCGTACGCGGTGCGGTCGATGTCCGGCATCGACGTCAGGTTGGGCGCGGCGACCAGCTTGCCGTCCAGGCCGTAGGTCCAGGCGTGGTACGGGCACTGGAAGGCGCGCTTGACCTCGCCGGACTCCTCGGTGCACAGCTTGGCGCCGCGGTGCCGGCAGACGTTCAGGAACGCCTTGACGGAACCGTCCCGGGAGCGGGAGACGAGGACGCTCTCACGGCCCACCTGGACGGTGCGGAACTGGCCGGGCTTCGCCAGCTCGGAGGCGCGGGCCACGCAGAACCACATGGTCTCGAAGACGCGTTCCTGCTCCAGGGCGAAGACCTCTGGATCGGTGTAGTACTCCCCCGGCAGGGTGGCGATCAGGCTGGACGGAAGGCTGGTGGTCGTCATGGTGGTCACCTCGGAAGTGGGCGTCAGACCCGCACACGGCGCGGGTCGAAGAGGGCGATGGGGTGTTCGGTGGTGCCGGTGGTGGCCAGGTCCGCGATGATCTCGCCGATCACGGGGACGAACTTGAAGCCGTGCCCGGAGAAGCCGCAGGCCACGGTGACCTGCGGGTGGTCCGGATGCTGGGCGAGGACGAAGTGCTCGTCCGGGGTGGTGCTGTACATGCAGGCCGCGCCCTTGAGGAAGCGGCCGGGCAGGGAGGGGATGCGCGGGCGCAGGTACGCGGCCATCGCCGCGATCTCCTCCGGGTGGATCTCCCGGTCCAGGGTGTCGGGGTCGGCGGCACTGCCCTTGCGGAAGAAGGCGACCTTGGCGCCGCCGCCGGGGCCGTCCAGCGCGGGGAAGCCGTAGATCTGGGTGCCGTCGGGGTCCTCCCAGATGTAGACCGGGTGCCGGTCGGCGGTGAACGGGCCGGTGCCCGACTCGGGCTCGAACCAGTACATGACCTGACGCTCCACCGTCACCGGCACGCCCAGGCCGGACAGCAGCCTGGGCGCCCAGGCGCCGGGCGCGAACACCAGCCGGTCGGCGGTGTAGGCGCCGCGGTCGGTGACCACCCACGCCTTGCGGCCGGGACCCTCGGCCTCCCAGCCGAGGACGAGTTCGGCGAAGTGCAGGTCGGCGCCGTGGGCCTCGGCGAGTTCCAGGTGGGCGGTGACGGTGGCCTCCGGCCGGGCCACGCCGGCCCCGCGCTCGAAGAAGGCGACGTCCTCGGCGGCCGGGGTGAACGTCGGGAAGCGGCGCCGGATGTCGGCGGCGCCGAGGACCTCGTGGTCCAGGCCCCACTCGTGCGCACTGCGCAGGGTGCCGGCGAAGGCCGCGCTGTCCTCCCGGCCGATCATCAGGCCGCCGGTCTCGGTGAAGACCTCCCGGCCGGAGTCGACGGCCAGCTTGTCCCACAGGTCACGGGCCCGCAGCAGCAGCGGCACATAGGCCGGGTCCTCGAAGTAGGCCTGCCGGTAGATGCGGGAGCCGCCGTGGCTGGAGCCGAGGTTGTGGGCCGGCCCGAAGCGTTCCAGGCCGAGCACCCGCTGCCCGCGGGCGGCGAGGTGGTAGGCGGCCGCGCTGCCCATCCCGCCCAGCCCGACGACGATCACATCGTAGGAAGTGGCCATCTGTCCCTCTCCTCAAGTCGTGCCGATGGTGGGGGCTTCGCTCGTGCCCCTCCTCAGGGCCTGACGCTCCGCCCGGATGCGCCGGGACCGCGCCCTCGGAGGACGACCACCGAGCGCAGGACGTCTCCGCGGCGCAGGCCGGCGAACGCGGCTTCCACGTCGTCCAGGGCGACCTTCTCGGTGACGAAGTCCCGCAGGTCGAAGCGTCCCTGCAGATGGAGGTCGACCAGGGCGGGGAAGTCCCGGGAGGGCAGGCAGTCGCCGTACCAGCTCGACTTCAGCGCGCCGCCCCGGCCGAAGACGTCCAGCAGGGGCAGCTCGACGGCCGCCCCCGGGGCCGGGACACCGACCAGCACGACGGTGCCGGCGAGGTCGCGGGCGTAGAAGGCCTGCCGGTACGTCTCGGGGCAGCCGACCGCGTCCACGACGACGTCGGCCCCGAAGCCGCCGGTGAGGCCGCGGACCGCCTCGACGGCGTCGGTCCTGGAGGAGTCGACGGTGTCGGTGGCGCCGAACCGCTCGGCCCACTTCAGCTTCCGCTCGTCCACGTCGACGGCGATGACGCGGCGTGCGCCGGCGGCCCTGGCACCCGCGATGGCCGCCATGCCGACACCACCGCAGCCGATCACGGCGACCGAGTCGCCGCGGCCGACGCCGCCGGTGTGGACGACGGCCCCGAAACCGGCCATCACCCCGCAGCCGAGCAGCCCGGCTACGGCCGGGGAGACGGCCGGGTCGACCTTGGTGCACTGGCCGGCCGCGACGAGCGTCTTCTCGGCGAACGCGCCGATGCCGAGCGCCGGGGAGAGCTCCCGGCCGGTCTCGGCGAGGGTCATCTTCTGCGTGGCGTTGTGCGTGTCGAAGCAGTACCAGGGCCGCCCCCGCCGGCAGGAGCGGCACTGTCCGCACACCGCGCGCCAGTTGAGGATCACGAAGTCGCCGGGCGCGACGTCGGTGACGCCCTCCCCGACGGACTCGACCACACCGGCCGCCTCGTGCCCGAGCAGGAAGGGGAAGTCGTCACCGATCCCGCCCTCCCGATAGTGCAGGTCGGTGTGGCAGACACCGCAGGCCTCGACCTGGACCAGGACCTCCCCGGGGCCGGGGTCCGGCACCAGCACGGTCTCCACCGAGACCGGTGCGCCCTTGTGCAGGGCGACGGCGGCGCGTACCTCGTGTGTCACTTGCCGATCTCCTCGCTGGCACCCTTGTTGCGTAGTATGAAAAGCGCTTCGCTATGAGAAACAGTCACACTGTCATCCCTGCGGAGGAGCAGTGTCAAGAGATGCGCGGCGCCGAGTTCGGGGCCGTTCAAAGCGGACGGCCGGCCACCCCGGGAAGGGGCGGCCGGCCGTCTGCCGGGCGGGGTCAGGAACGCTCGAAGTCGTGCTCCCGGCCCGGCGCCGGCGCCCGCCGGGAACCGCCGGGCAGGGCACTGGTCTCGGCCAGCGTGCGTCCGCGCGTCTCCTCGGCCCACGCCAGGGACACCAGCCAGCCCACCGCCGTGATTCCGGCACCGATCAGCATGGTCGCGCCGATGCCCAGCCGGTCGAGCGAGAGCGGCAGCAGATAGGTGCCGGCCGCGGCACCGATACGGCTGATCGAGGTGGCCACGCCTCCCGCGGTGGCCCGGATCGCCGTCGGGAACAGCTCGTTGGGATAGGTCCACTCCAGTACCGTCGGGCCACCGGAGAAGAGGGCGTAGGCGCAGAAGCAGACGACGACCACGCCGATGGGCAGCGCCGAGCCGCCTCCGAGCACGGCGAGAGGGACCACCATCAGCGCGAAGGACCACACGATGACGGGCCGGCGCCCCACCCGGTCCACCAGGCGCAGCGCCGGGACACAGCCCAGTACGAAGACGACGCTGATCAGCGCCGAGCCGAGGTTGCCGCTGTTGCCGTCGCCGAGGCCGAAGGACGCGAGGATGGCGGGCCCGAAGGTGTAGAGGGCGAACATGGGCGTGATCTGGCACATGTAGAACAGGCCGCAGAACAGCGTCCGCCGCAGATAGACGCCCTGGAACAGATCGCGGAAACGGCTCTGCCGCTGCGACTGCTCGGCGGCCGCGGCCTCGACCAGTTGCGCCACCGGCACGGTGCGGCCGAGGGCCTTGCGGATCGCCCGCTGCGCGTCGGCGGTGCGGCCCTTGTTCACCAGCCACAGCGGTGATTCGGGGGTCCCGATCCGCAGCAGCAGGATGACGGCGCTCAGGACGGCTCCCGAGGCGAGCATCCACCGCCAGGTGCCCGCACCGCCGATCTCCGCCATCGCGTAGCCGACCACATAGGCGGCCGCCGCGCCGATGTACCAGGCGAGGATGAGGACGCCGAGGAGTCTGCCCCGGTGCCGGTTGGGCACCCATTCGGCCAGCAGGGAGGTCGCGATGGGGTAGTCGGCACCGATGGCCATGCCGAGGACGAAACGCAGCACGACGAACTGCCAGGTCTCGGTGGCGAACACCGACAGCACCGATCCGGCGACGAGCACCGCCAGGTCGAGGGTGTACATCGCCTCGCGGCCGAGCCTGTCGGTGACGGCGCCGAAGAACAGGCCGCCGACGAAGATGCCGACCAGCGCGGCGGCACCGATGAGGCTCTCGTCCCCGGTGGTCAGGCGGAGTTCACCGCTCATGCCGACGAGGGCGACGCCGATGATGCTGAGCAGATAGCCGTCGAGGAAGGGGCCGCCCGCACAGGCCCAGGTGAGTTTGCGATGGAATCTGCTCAGCGGTGCCTCGTCGATGGCACGGATCGACATCGAACCTCCTGTGTCTGGGGGAACGCCGGATAGAGTTGCGCTGGGCAAAACCTGTTTCTGCCTACGCAACCGAACCTCGGCAGCGTTTCGGCGTCAAGACGCAGAGCGGAAGCTCTTGTAACTTCTACGACACTCGAAGTTGTTGCACATTACGCATCGCAACGCACTCTGCAGAACGTACCCCTTGACCGCCCCCCGTCCCCACGGGACGATGTTGCGTATCACTCTCATCGTTGCGTATTACGCACCCACGGAGGATGCCATGTCTCCTCGCCCGCAGCCCGGCCGCGAGTTCGTCCTCACCCTCTCGTGCCCCGACCGGGCCGGTCTCGTCCACGCCGTCACCAGCTACCTGGTGCGGCACTCCGGCAACATCCTGGAGAGCCAGCAGTTCGACGACCGTCTCCAGGACCGCTTCTTCATGCGGGTGCACTTCGACGTCTCGCATCCCGGCGTCTCCCTGGACCAGCTGCGCACGGGCTTCGGCCCGGTCGCCGAGGCGTACCGGATCACCTGGCAGCTGCATGACGCCGCGACCCCGACCCGGACACTGATCATGGTGTCGAAGTTCGGCCACTGCCTGAACGACCTGCTCTTCCGCCAGTCCACGGGCGCGCTCAACATCGAGATCCCGGCGATCGTCTCCAACCACCGCGATTTCGAGCCGCTGGCCCGGAACTACGGCATTCCCTTCCACCACATCCCGGTCACCAAGGACACCAAGGCGGAGGCGGAGGCCAGGCTGCTGCAGTTGGTCGACGACCTCGGCATCGACCTGGTGGTGCTCGCCCGCTACATGCAGATCCTCTCCGACGACCTGTGCAAGCAGCTCGACGGACGGGCCATCAACATCCACCACTCCTTCCTGCCGAGCTTCAAGGGCGCCCGGCCCTACGTCCAGGCGCACGAACGCGGCGTGAAGCTCGTGGGCGCCACGGCGCACTACGTCACGCCGGACCTCGACGAGGGCCCGATCATCGAGCAGGACGTGGTCCGCGTCGACCACTCCCAGGCGCCCGACGACCTGGTCACCATGGGCCGCGACGTCGAGGCACGGGTCCTCGCCCGAGCCGTGCAGTGGCACAGCGAGAGCCGTGTCCTGGTGAACGGCCGCTGCACGGTCGTCTTCGGCTGACGCCGGCTTCCGCGGACGGCCCCCACGGACCCGGGGGCCGTCGTATTCTCCCTGTGCGAAGCCGGGTCCAAAGAGGCCTGCCGTACGTATAGTTGCGTCATGAGCAACTACACCGCAGATGGCGAAACAGCGGTTCCCGCGGTGAACGGCGTGCAGTCCGTCGACCGTGCCGTCAGCGTCCTGGAGATCCTCGCCCAGCGCGGGGAGGCCGGCGTCAGCGAGGTGGCCGCCGAGATCGACGTCCACAAGTCGACCGCATTCCGCCTGCTCGGCGCCCTGGAGGCGCGCGGCCTCGTGGAGCAGGCGGGCGAGCGCGGCAAGTACCGGCTGGGCTTCGGGATCGTTCGTCTGGCCGGCGCGGTCACGGGCCGCCTCGACATCACCCAGCAGGGCCGGGAGGTGTGCGAGCGGCTCAGCGAGGAGATCGGCGAGACGGTCAACATCGCCGTCCTGCAAGAGCACTATGCCGTCAACCTGTACCAGGTACGCGGACCGGGCGCCGTCGGGACCCACAACTGGGTCGGGCAGCTCACCCCCGTGCACGCCACGTCCAGCGGCAAGATCCTGCTCGCGTACCTGCCGGCCGCGCGGCGCGACGAGGTGCTCGAGGCGTCCGGGCTGCCGCAGCTCACGCCGCGCACGCTGACCGCCCGGAGCGAGCTGGAGAAGGATCTCGCCGAGGCGCGGGAGCGCGGATACGCGGTGACGCTGGAGGAGCTGGAGATCGGGCTGCACGCCATGGCCGCCCCGATCCGCGCCCACCACGGCGAGGTCGTCGCCGCGCTCAGCGCCTCCGGGCCCGCCTACCGCTTCACCGAGGAACGCATGCACGAACTCGCACCGCTGCTGGTCAAGGGCGCGCAGGAGATCAGCCACCGCATGGGTTACGTCGGCTGAGGCACCGCGGGTGGGATCATCCGCGGGCGCCGGCTGGGGCGGTGACCGCCGTGAGCAGGCGCCGGATCGCCTCGTCGACCGTGGCGCGGGGGCAGCCGAGGTTCACCCGCATGTAGCCGTGGCCCTCGACGCCGAACTTCTGCCCCTTGTCCAGCCACAGCCGCGCCCGGGTCAGCATGAACCCGTCCAGCGACTCGGCGTCCATACCGAGCCCCCGGCAGTCCATCCAGGCCAGGTAGAGGGAGTCGGCCGGCAGGACCCTCAGCTTCGACGTGCCGTTGTTGACCGCCTGCGCGAAGTGGGCGTGGTTGGCGCGCAGATAGATCAGCAACTCCTCCAGCCACGGCTCACCGTGGGTGTAGGCAGCTTCTGCGGCGACCATGCCGAGCACGTTGACCAGCGGGAACAGGTTTCGTTCGTACTGGCGGGCCAGTTCCTCGCGCAGTCTCGCGTCGGGCACGAGGACATTGGCGCTCTGCAGGCCCGGCAGGTTGAACGTCTTGCTCGGGGACGTGCACGTGATGCTGTTGCGCGCGAACCGCGGGCCGAGCGAGGCGAAGGGGACGTGCTTCTTCGCCGGGTTGAGGACGAGATCCTGATGGACCTCGTCGGAGACGACGAGGACGCCGTGGCGGGCGCAGATCTCGCCCATGGCTGTCAGCTCCTCCGCGGTCCAGACGTTGCCGGTCGGGTTGTGGGGGTGGCTCAGGACGAACAGCTTCGTGCCGGGGCGGATCGCGGCCTCGAAGGTCCGGGGATCGAACCGGTAGCCGTCGTCGGTCCGCTCCAGCGGGGCGTACGCGAGGTGCCGGCCGTTGAGCCGTACGTCGTCGTGGAAGTGCGCGTACACCGGCGGCTGGATCAGGACCGAGTCGCCGGGGGCGGAGAACGCCTGCACGGCCGTCTTGAGCGTGGTGATGATGCCGGCGGTCGGGAGGACCCACTCGCGCGGCACCTCCCAGCCGAACCGCTTGGCCTGCCAGCTGGTCACGGCGTCGAGGTAGCCGTCGGTGGGGCCGCCCGGGTACCCGAAGACACCGTGGTCCACGGCCTCGTGGAGCGCGTCGAGCACCGCCTGCGGAGCCCGGAAGTCCATGTCGGCGACCCACATCGGCAGCGGGTCCGCCGCGGCCTCGTCGGGGTCGAGGAACTCGTCGGCGCGGGCCCACTTCATGGAGTTGGAGTTCCTGCGGTCCACGACGGTGTCGAAGACCGACCCCGACGGGGCTGCGGCGGCGGGATGCGGTCGATCCGGGCCGGACGGGGTGGTTTCCGTTGCCATGACAGGATGCTAGAAGCAGACCCCGCCGACGGCCCTCCGGGCGGACGTCGTGACCCGGCCCGCGCGCCTCGGGACCGGTGCGGACCGCGCTGGTCCAGACCGGCTCCCGGTCCGGCGGCGGGACCGCTTCGGCGCTGACCATGTTCGGCAAGCTGCCCGCTGCCGAGCAGCCGGGCCGGGCCGGCCCGCGCCGCCTCGTGCGGGTCCGCGGACACCGCGGCGAACGTCGCGACGTCCGGCGGACAGGTGACCGCCGCGCGGCCCGGCGGGTCAGATGCGCGGGGTGACCACGGAGCGACTCGCCCACCGGGTCGTCGAGAACGAGGGCCTCGCGGCCCACCATCGTGCTGGTCCCGCTCCTGCCGTCATGCCCTCATGGCGTCCCGCCGTCATGCCGTCATGCCGTCGTGCCGCGGGACGGCTGTTGCCTGATCGTGCTCGTCAGGGCCTGCGCCCTGCCCGCACCGGCAGTGCAGAGGCGCTGGTGGGCAGCCCCTACGGGGCGGGCCGGACGTCGGCGCCCCAGCGGGCCGTCACCCGTACCGCGTCGAGCGTGGCGGCCACGTCGTGCACCCGCAGGCACCACACGCCCTGTGCGGCGGCGAGGGCGGAGACCGCGGCCGTGGCCGTGTCCCGCAAGGGCGCCGGACGCGGCCGTCCCGTCGCCGGGTCGGCCAGCACCTGGCCCAGGAAGGACTTGCGGGACGCGCCCACGAGGACGGGCAGGCCCAGCGCCCGGATCTCCTCGAGACGGCCCAGCAGCTCCCAGTTGTGCTCGGTCGTCTTGGCGAAGCCCAGCCCGGGGTCGACGACCAGACGGTCGGGCCGGATGCCGGCCTCCAGCGCGGCGTCGACCCGCAGGCGCAGTTCGTCGGCCACGTCGGTCACGACGTCGTCGTACACGGCGTTGGCCTGCATGCCCGCGGAGTGGCCGCGCCAGTGCATGACGACGTACGGCACCTCCGCTCGGGCCATCAGCGCGGGCAGCGCCGGGTCGGCGAGGCCGCCGGAGACGTCGTTGACCAGCCGTGCGCCCGCGTCGAGGGCACGGGCGGCGACCTCGGCGCGCATGGTGTCGACGCTGACGATCGCCCCCGCCGCGGCCAGCTCCCGCACGACCGGCAGGACCCGCCGCAGCTCCTGCTCCACCGGCGGTCGGGCCGCCCCGGGGCGGGTCGACTCCCCGCCCACGTCGACGATGTCGGCGCCCTGCTCCAACAGCCCCAGGCCGTGCGCGACGGCCGCATCCGGGGCGTAGGAGAGCCCGCCGTCGGAGAACGAGTCGGGGGTGACGTTGACGATGCCCATCACCAGCGTCCGCCCGGGCCGCGGCAGCCCGGACGGGTACAGCTCCGGCAGACCCGGGCGGGACGCGGTGACGGCAGGGGCCGTGTAGGTCACGGGGACCCGGCCCGGGTCGTCATGGCCTCCTCGCCTTTCACCGGTACTCCACGGCTGCGTCCAGCAGCCAGTCCGTCAGATAGCCGGCGAAGGAGGAACGAACCAGGACCCAGAAACCGGCCCGGGACTCGTCGCGGGCCACCAGGACGACCTGGGTGCGGGCCAGCGTCGTCTGGGCGCAGCGTCCGGGGCCGAAGGCACGCGGGTGCAGGTCCAGCGAGCAGCCGTGGGCGAGCAGGTCGCGGGCGCGTGGTCCGCCGACCAGGAGCGTGGTGCGCTGGGCGGAGACGTCGGTGACGGAGACGTGCTCGTCCCCGGCCGCCGCGCGGATCCGGCTCTCCAGCTCCCGCTGGGTGCCGCGCCGGCCCACCACCAGCCATTCGTCGGGGCCGAGCCACACCACGGTGATCTCCCCGGCGTGGACGACGGTGTTGGGTTCCAGAGGCAGTTGGAGACCCAGGGCGAGCCCGACGGCGTCCGCGGCCGGGCCCTTGGCGTCCAGCCGCACGTTCACCTGGGCCAGCAGGGGCAGTTCGGCCAGGCGGATCGCGCCCCGGGAGGCGCGGGTCGCGGCGGCCAGGCGGGCGGCGGCGTGTGCCAGGGGGCTGCGCTGCCGTGCGGTCAGGGCGGTGTCAGCCATCGCGGCGGGCTCCCTCGGGGTCGAAGAGGACGGGACTGGCGACGGTCACCGGGACCAGGCGGTCGCCGACGGGTGCGTAGAGGCGTTCGCCGATGCGTTCGCGGCCGCCCTTGACCAGGGCGAGCGCGAAGGCCCGGCCGAGCGCGGCGCTGCGGTAGCTCGAGGTGACGTGCCCGAGCATCGGCACGGGTGGCGCGGGCAGCTCGCTGTCGGCGACCAGGTGGGTGCCCTCGGGCAGGAAGTCCGCCGGGTTCTCGGGCAGCAGGCCGACGAGGTGCTTGCGGTCGGGGCGGAGGGTGTCGGCGCGGGCGTAGGAGCGCTTGCCGATGAAGTCGGGCTTCTTCTTCGACACCGCCCAGCTCATACCGAGGTCCTGCGGGGTGACCGTGCCGTCGGTGTCCTGCCCGATGATCGGGTAGCCCTTCTCGGCGCGCAGGACGTGCATGGTCTCGGTGCCGTACGGGGTGATGCCGTAGGGGGCGCCGGCCTCGTACAGCGCCTCCCACAGGGCGACGGCGTCCCACGGCGAGACGTTGATCTCGTAGGCGAGTTCACCGGAGAAGGAGATGCGGCAGACCCGGGCCTCGATGCCCGCCACGGTCGTCTCCCGCCACGCCATGAACGGGAAGTCGTCGTTGGCGACGGCCAGTTGTGGCGCGAGGGAGCCGAGGACCGCGCGGGACTGCGGACCGACCAGGGCGACGGTGGCCCACTGTTCGGTGACGGAGGTGCAGTGCACCTTCAGCTCGGGCCACTCCGTCTGCAGCCACTCCTCCATCCAGTCCAGTACGGCGGCCGCGTTGCCGGTCGTGGTGGTGACCAGGAAGCGGTCCTGGGCGAGCCGGATGACCGTGCCGTCGTCGAAGACCATGCCGTCCGGGCGGCACATGACGCCGTAGCGGATCATGCCGACCTTCAGGGTGCTCATCATGTTGGTGTAGAGCAGATCGAGGAACGCGCCGGCGTCCGGGCCCTGCACGTCGATCTTGCCGAGCGTGGAGGCGTCCATGAAGGCCACGCCCTCGCGGGCGGCGCGGCACTCGCGCAGGACCGACGCCTCCATGTCCTCGCCGGGCTGCGGGTAGTACCAGGGCCGCCTCCACTGGCCGACGTTCTCGAACAGCGCGCCGTGCTCGACGTGCCACGCGTGCAGTGCGGTGGTGCGGACCGGGTCGCTCAGCACCCCGCGGTCGCGGCCGGCGAGGGCGGCGAAGGACACCGGTGTGTACGGCGGCCGGAAGGTCGGCAGGCCCAGCGCCGAGATCTCCACACCGAGGAGTTCGGCGACGACCCCGCTCGCCAGCACACCTGCCGTGCGGCCCTGGTCGCCGCCGGTGCCGGCGGTGGTGTAACGCTTGGTGTGCTCCACCGAGCGCAGTCCCGCCCCGGTGGCCCGCGCCAGGTCCTCGACGGTGACGTCGCGCTGGAGGTCGACGAACCGGGGGGCGCCGGTGGGGGTGGGGATCGTGAAGACCTGCAGCGGCGGGGTGTACGGCTGCGCCGCCACGGCCGGCAGCGCCGGCGTGGTGGCGGTGTAGCCCTCCGCCTCGATGGCGCGGGCCCCGGCCGCCGCGCCCTCGGCGAGGGCCGTGGCGACGTCGAAGGCGCCGTTGGCGCTGCCTGCGGCCTCGACCGCCTGACGGCCGCTGTCGGGCACGAACGTGCCGAGGGCGTCGTCGTGGCGGAGCTTGCCGCCGGACTGGCTGAACAGGTGCGCGACCGGGTTCCAGCCGCCGGAGACCAGCAGCAGGTCGACGGCGAACTCCCGCTGCCCGGCGCTCTGTCCGAACGGGGCGACGGTCACTGCGGTGAGCCGGTCCCCGCCCTCCGTACCGGTGACCGCGTGCCCGGCGAGCACCTCGATCCCGGCGGCGCCAGCCCGCTGCGCCCACTCCCCCGGCTCGGGCCTGGGGTCGACGATCGCCGCGATGTTCACACCGGCCGCCGCCAGGTCGAGCGCGGCGGCGTAGGCGCTGTCGTTGGTGGTGAACACCACTGCGTGCCGGCCGGGGACGACCCCGTAGCGGTGCAGGTACGTCCGCGCCGAAGCCGCCAGCATCACGCCGGGACGGTCGTTGTCGCCGAACGCCAGCGAACGCTCGTGGGCGCCGGTCGCGAGGACCACGCGGCGGGCGCGGATGCGCCAGACCCGCTCGCGCGAGACGTTCTCCGGGGCGTCGGCGCCCAGGTGGTTGGTGCGGCGTTCGACGGCGAGCAGGTGGTTGTCGTCGTAGTACCCGAAGACGGTGGTACGGCGCAGGACGCGCACCTCGGGGGCGAGGTCGAGCCGGGCCCGGGTCTCGGCGACCCAGTCGAGGTGCTCGCCGGTGCCGAGCAGGCTGCCGCCCGGCTCCGGCTGGTCGTCGGCGAGGATGACGCGGGCGCCGCTGTCCGCTGCCGCCGCGGCGGCGGCGAGGCCGGCCGGGCCGGCGCCGACGACCAGCAGGTCGCAGTGGGCGTGCAGGGCGTCGTAGCGGGCGGGGTCGGGTTCGGTGGCGAGGCGGCCCTGGCCGGGGAGGCTGCTCGCGACCAGGCCGTCGTACAGCTCGACGGCCGGGGCGGGGAGCATGGGCTCGGGGAAGGGGGCCTCGATCTGGACGACCGCGTTGGGTTCCTCGACGCCGGCGGAGAAGATGCCGCGGGGGCGGCCGAGTTTGATGCTGGTGCCGGCCTGGACGACGCCGTTGGCGAGGAGGGCGGAGGCGAGGGTGTCGCCTCGGTAGCCCTGGTATTCCTTGCCGTCGAAGGTGAAGGAGAGGGGGGTGGTGCGGTCTATACGGCCGCCGGTGGGGGTGCGGAACGGCTGGGTTGCGCCCCCGGACCTCCCTTCGGCCTGAACGGCCTCGTCCTCGAACTCCCCCGGAGGGGGTGCCCCCAGACGGGCTGGAGTGGCCCGACCCGGCTGAGGGGTGACCGACCGCCCCCCGAGCGTTTCCGCGCTCGGCTGTGGTGTGGTCGGGCGGCCCGTCAGCGTCTCCGGGCGAGGTTCGTCCGTCTTGTAGATCGCCAGGATCTCGTTCGTCGCCGTGTTGCGTACGGCGTTGAACCACTTGCGGCAGCCCGCCGCGTGGCTCCAGCGTTCGGCGAAGGGGCCCTTGGGGTTGTCGCGGAAGAACAGGTAGCGGGCCCACTCCTCGTCGGTGAGGGCGGCGGGGTCCTCCGGGTAGGGCACGTGGGCCTGGCCGCCGTAGTGGAACTCGGCCTCGTCGCGGGGCCCGCACCACGGGCAGGAGATCAGCAGCATGGGTCGGCTCCTAGTGGGCCACCGCGGCAGCGCCGTGCTCGTCGACGAGCGCGCCGGTGGTGAAACGGTCGAGCGAGAAGGGGGCGTTCAGGGCGTGCGGCGTGTCGTGGGCGATGGTGTGGGCGTAGACCCAGCCGACGCCCGGGGTGGCCTTGAAACCGCCGGTGCCCCAGCCGCAGTTGAGGTAGAGGTTGTCGACCGGGGAGAGGCCGACGATGGGTGAGGCGTCGGGGCTGACGTCCACGATGCCGCCCCAGGTGCGCAGTACGTGGGCGCGGGCGAACACCGGGAAGAGTTCGAGGGCGGCCGCCATCTGCTCCTCGATGATGTGGAACGCGCCGCGCTGGGTGTAGGAGTTGTACGCGTCGATGCCGGCGCCCATCACCAGTTCGCCCTTGTGCGCCTGGCTGACGTACACGTGGACGGCGTTGGACATGACGACCGTCGGGTGGACCGGTTCCAGGAGTTCGGAGACCAGGGCCTGCAACGGGTGGCTCTGGACGGGCAGTTCGATGCCGGCCATGGCGGCCAGGACCGAGGTGTGGCCGGCCGAGCACAGGGCCACCTTGCCGGCCGCGATCGGCCCGCGCGTGGTCTGCACGCCGACGACCCGGCCGCCGATCACGTCGAGGCCGGTGACCTCGCAGTTCTGGATGATGTCGATGCCGGCGGCGTCCGCGGAGCGGGCGAAGCCCCACGCCACGTAGTCGTGCTTGGCGATGCCGGCACGCGGCTGGTAGGTGGCGCCGAGGACCGGATAGCGCACGTCGGGTGAGGTGTTGACGATCGGACAGACTTCCTTGACCCCGTCCGCGTCCAGCCACTCGGCGTCGACGCCGTTGAGCCGGTTGGCCTCGACGCGGCGGACGCTGTCGCGGACGTCCTGGAGGCTGTGCGCGAGGTTCAGCACACCGCGCTGGGAGAAGAGGATCGGGTAGTCCAGCTCCTCCTCCAGCCCCTCCCACAGCTTCAGGGCGTGCTCGTAGATGCCGGCGCTTTCGTCCCACAGGTAGTTGGAGCGGATGATCGTGGTGTTGCGGGCCATGTTGCCGCCCGCGAGCCAGCCCTTCTCCAGCACGGCGACGTTGGTGATGCCGTGGTTCTTCGCCAGGTAGTGGGCGGTGGCCAGGCCGTGTCCGCCGCCGCCCACGATGATCACGTCGTAGGACGGCTTCGGGTCGGGGTTGCGCCACAGGAAGTCGGGGTGGTCGGGGAGGTCGGCGCCGGGGGTGCGGGGGCTCATCGGGCGTCTCCGTCGTGCGAGAGGTGCGGGTAGAGCGGGTGCTTGGCGGCGAGCGCCTCCGTGCGGGCGCGCAGCGCGGACACGTCCGGCTCGGGCTGCAGGGCGAGCGCGATGACGTCGGCGACCTCGGCGAAGTCCGCCTCGCTGAAGCCGCGGGTGGCCAGGGCCGGCGTGCCGATGCGCAGACCGGAGGTGACCATGGGCGGGCGCGGGTCGAAGGGGACGGCGTTGCGGTTGACGGTGATGCCGATCCGGTGCAGGAGGTCCTCGGCCTGTTTGCCGTCCAGGGGCGAGTCGCGCAGGTCGACGAGGACGAGGTGGACGTCCGTGCCGCCGGTGAGCACCTTCACGCCGGCCGCGGCCGCGTCGGGGCGGCCGAGCCGCTCGGCGAGGAGGTGCGCGCCGGCCAGGGTGCGGGCCTGGCGTTCCGCGAAGGCCGGGGTGGCCGCGACCTTGAAGGCGACCGCCTTGGCGGCGATGACGTGCTCGAGCGGGCCGCCCTGCATGCCCGGGAACACCGCCGAGTTGATCTTCTTGGCGAGGTCGGCGTCGTTGGTGAGGATGACGCCGCCGCGTGGCCCGCCGAGCGTCTTGTGCGTGGTGGTGGTGACCACGTGCGCGTGCGGGACCGGGCTCGGGTGCAGTCCCGCGGCGACCAGGCCCGCGAAGTGCGCCATGTCGACCATGAGGAGGGCGCCGACCTCGTCGGCGATCCTTCGGAAGGCCGCGAAGTCCAGCTGCCTCGGGTACGCCGACCAGCCCGCAATGATCATCTTGGGGCGGTGTTCCTTGGCGAGCCGCTCCACCTCGTCCATGTCGACGAGGTGGTCGCCCTCGGAGACGTGGTAGGGCACGACGTTGAGCATCTTGCCGCTGTAGTTGATGCGCATGCCGTGGGTGAGGTGGCCGCCGTGCGCGAGGTCGAGGCCGAGGACGGTGTCGCCGGGCTTCAGCAGCGCGAAGAAGACGGCGGTGTTGGCCTGGGCGCCCGAGTGCGGCTGGACGTTGGCGTAGCCGGCCCCGAAGAGGGACTTGACGCGTTCGATGGCGAGCCGCTCGGTGACGTCGACGTGTTCGCAGCCGCCGTAGTAGCGCCGGCCGGGGTAGCCCTCGGCGTACTTGTTGGTCGCGACCGATCCCTGGGCCTCCATCACCGCGGTGGGCGCGAAGTTCTCGGAGGCGATCATCTCCAGGGTGGACTGCTGGCGGTGCAGCTCGGCGCGGAGGGCTTCGTGGACCTCGGGGTCCAGCTCCGCCAGGGGCGTGTTCAGCGCGTTCATACGGTGTTCGCGTTCCTCTCGGCGGCCTCGACGACATTGGCGAGCAGCATGGCCCGGGTCATGGGTCCCACTCCCCCGGGCATCGGGGCGAGCCATCCGGCGACCTCGGCGGCGTCCGGGTGGATGTCGCCGACGAGTCCCTGCTCGGTGCGGGTGATTCCGACGTCCAGGACGGCCGCGCCGGGGCGCAGCATGTCCTTGGTGATCAGTCCGGGTGAGCCGGCCGCCGCGACGACGACGTCCGCCTCGCGGGTGTGCCAGGCCAGGCCCTTGGTTCCGGTGTGGCAGAGGGTGACGGTGGCGTTCTCGGAGCGGCGGGTGAGCAGCAGTCCGATGGGCCGGCCGACGGTGATGCCCCGGCCGACGACGCACACACGCGCTCCGGCGAGCGGGACGTCGTGGCGGCGCAGGAGTTCGACGATGCCGCGCGGGGTGCAGGGCAGCGGGGCGTCGGTGCCGAGGACGAGCCGGCCGAGGTTGACGGGGTGCAGTCCGTCGGCGTCCTTGGCCGGGTCCATGCGGGCGAGGACGGCGTTCGCGTCCAGGTGGCGCGGGAGCGGGAGCTGAACGATGTAGCCGGTGCAGGCGGGGTCGGCGTTCAGCTCGTCGATGACGTCCTCGACCTGCCGCTGGGTGGCGTCGGCGGGGAGCTCACGGCGCAGCGAGGCGATGCCGACCTGGGCGCAGTCGCGGTGCTTGCCGCCGACGTAGGCGTGGCTGCCGGGGTCGTCGCCGACGAGGACGGTCCCGAGGCCCGGCGGGCGGCCGGTCAGGGCCGTCACCTTGGCCACGCGTTCGGCGAGTTCGCGGCGGATGGCGGCGGCGGTCGCCCTGCCGTCCAGGAGTTGTGCGGTCACCGTTGGTGCTCCTTCCGGAGTGTCAGCCACGCAGACGGGACATGGTCGGGTCGAACAGCGGCTCCTCGGCGACGACCGCCTCGATGCGCTGGTCGAAGTAGCCGATGTGCACGGTGGTGCCGGGGGTGCTGAGCTCGGCCGGGAGCCAGGCGTAGGCGATGCCCTTGCCGATCGTGTAGCCGTAGGCGGCGCTGGTGACGTAGCCGACGGCGCTCTCGCCGGCGTAGACCGGTTCCTTGCCGAGGACCACGGCCTGCGGGTCGTCGATCGTGAGGCAGGTCAGCTTGCGGCGCACGTCGGCCTTGCGCAGCTGGAGCGCGGCCTTGCCGATGAAGTCGTCCTTGTCGAGCTTGACGGCGAAGCCGACGCCGGCCTCGTAGGGGTCGTGCTCGTAGGTCATGTCGGTGCCGAAGGAGCGGTAGCCCTTCTCCAGGCGAAGGCTGTTGAAGGCGCCCCGGCCGGCGATGATGCCGCCCAGCGGCTCGGCCGCCGCCCACAGGGTGTCCCACAGCTTCAGGCCCTGGTCGGCGGTGGTGTACAGCTCCCAGCCGAGTTCACCGACGTAACTGAGGCGCATGGCCGTGACGGGCACCGAGCCGATGTAGGCCTGCTTGGCGCGGAAATACTTCAGGCCCTCGCCCGAGAAGTCCTCGTCGGTCAGCGGCTGCAGGACTGTGCGGGCGAGCGGTCCCCACAGGCCGATGCAGCAGGTGCCGGCGGTGATGTCGCGGACCTGGACGGTGCCGTCGGCGGGCAGATGCCGGCTGAACCAGTCGAGGTCGAGGTTGCCGTTGGCGCCGACCTGGAAGCGGTCGCGGGCCAGACGCGCGACGGTGACGTCGCTGCGGATGCCGCCGTCGTGGTCGAGGAGCAGGGTGTACGTCACCGAGCCGACCGACTTGTCGATCTTGCCGGTGCACAGCCGCTCCAGGAAGGCCGCCGCACCGGGGCCGGTGACCTCCAGGCGCTTGAGGGCCGTCATGTCGTACATCGCGACGGTCTCGCGGGTGACCTGGGCCTCGGCGCCGACGATCGGGGACCAGTAGCGCGCGGCCCAGTCGTTGGGAGTGGGGATCTCGCGGCCCTCGACGAGGGAGGCGTTGGCCTCGTACCACTGGGGCCGCTCCCAGCCGCCGGCTTCCAGGAAGAACGCGCCGTGGCCCTGCTGGCGGGCGTAGAAGGGGCTGGTGCGGATCGGGCGCGGGTCGCCGGACGGCTGCAGCGGGTGGAGGATGTCGTAGACCTCGACGAAGTTCTGGCAGTCGCGGGCCAGGACGTACTCCGGGGACAGCTGGTGCGGTTCAAAGCGGTTGACGTCGCACTCGTGCAGGTCGAAGGAGGAGCAGTAGCCGTCGACCAGCCATTCGGCGACGGCCCGGCCGACGCCCGCGGAGTGGGTGACCCACACGGCTTCGGCGACCCAGAAGCCCTTGACCTCAGGGGACTCGCCGAGCAGCGGGTAGCCGTCGGTGGTGAAGGAGAACAGGCCGTTGATGCCCTCCTCGACCTTCGCCTCTTGCGTCGCCGGGAGCAGGGACTGTGTCTCGCTCCAGGCCGGCTCGAAGTCCTCCTCGGTGAACTTCAGTACCGAGGGCATCTCCTCGGCCTCGTCCACGGAGAGGATGTCGTCCGCTGAGACCGGCATGGGGCGGTGGCCGTAGTAGCCGATGCCGAGGCCGTCGTAGCGGTCGCGGTAGTACAGGTCGGCGTCCTGGTGGCGCAGGATCGGGCGGACGGCCTCCTCGGTCTGGCCGGCGAGGGCCGGGACGGGTCCGGTCCAGGCGAGCTGGTGGCCCAGCGGGGTCAGCGGGAGGTTCATGCCGACCATGCGGGCGATCTTCGGGCCCCAGATGCCGGCGCAGCACACGACGATGTCGGCGTCGAGCTCGCCGTGGTCGGTGAGGACGCCGGTGACACGGCCCTCGCTCTGCTTGATGTCGAGGACCTCGTGGCGGGCGAGGAAGCGCACACCGCGCTCGGTGGCCCGGCGGATCTGCGCCTCGACGGCGAGCACGGCCTTGGCCAGGCCGTCGGTGGGGATGAGGAGGCCGCCGAGGATCTTGTCGCGGTCGAGCAGCGGGTGCTGCTCGACGCACTCGTCGGCGGTGAGCAGGCTCCCCTCGATGCCCCAGGAGGTGATCCAGCCGTGCCGGCGCCGCAGCTCGGCGAGGCGCTCCGGGCTCGTCGCCACTTCGAGACCGCCGACCTGGAGGAAGCAGGGCTTGCCGTCCACGTCGAGGGAGCTGAACTTCTCCACGGTGTAGCGGGCCAGCTCCGTCATGGTCTTCGAGGCGTTCGTCTGGAAGACCAGGCCCGGTGCGTGCGAGGAGGAACCCCCGGTGGCCGGGAGGGGTCCCTGGTCGACCACGGTCACTTCGGTCCAGCCGCGTGCGGAGATCTCATCCGCGAGGGCCGCTCCCACGACGCCCACTCCGATGATGACCACTCGGGGTCCCGCCATCGCCCAACCTCCGAACTCGAAACCGCTCAGTTGCCTTCTACGCAACTCGATTCAGGTTGCGCAACTCAATCTGCCTGTCCCCGTGATGGGTGTCAAGGGGTGCGTGACGTCGGAAAACGGGCCGGAGAACGGCCCGGACGCGGCGATGCCCGGTGGGCGGCACGCACGTGTGCGCGCCGCCCACCGGGCATCTCCAACAGCTCTGCCGTGCGGCCCCGTTACTTCAGCCAGGCCTCCACCTTGTCGCGGTTCGCCTCCACCCACTTCTTGGCCGCCGCGTCGTCGGACATCTTGTCCACGGCGATGTACTTGGCGACCACGTTCTGGTCCTCGTTGGTCCAGCGGAAGTTCTTCACCAGCTTGTACGCCGGGCTGCCCGACTTGGCGAACTGCGCGCTGACGATCTTGTCGAGGCCGTAGACGGGATAGTCACAGGCGATCTTGGCCGCGTCGGCGTCGCAGCCGGTCTTGTACGCCGGCAGGGTGACCTTGACCAGCGGCACCTCCGACATGAACCACTGCGGCTCGTAGAAGTAGCCGATCAGCCACTGCTTGTTCTTCTCCGCGTTGCGGAACGCCTGGATGAGCGCGGTCTCGCTGCCCGCGTACACCACCTTGAAGTTCAGCTTCAGGTTCGTCACCAACGCAGCGTCGTTGGTGACGTAGGACGGGTCGCCGTCGAGGAGCTGGCCCTTGCCGCCGGACTCGGAGGTCCTGAAGTCGGCGGCGTACTTGTTGAGGTTGCGCCAGTCGGTGATGTCGGGGTGGGCCTTGGCCAGCCACGGCGGCACCCACCAGCCGATGACGCCCTTGTTGCCGGTCTGCCCGGCCGGGACGGCGGTCTTCTGACCGGTGATGTACTTCTTCTTCAGATCGTCGTGGCCCCAGTTCTCCAGGACCGCGTCGACCTCGCCGGTCCCGAAGCCCTGCCAGGCGATCTCCTCCTTCAGGTCCTTCTTGTTGACCTTGCAGCCGAGATCGTGCTGCGCCACGTACGCGACGACCGCCGCGTCCGCCTGGTAGCCGACCCACGGGTTGACGGCCAGGTTGAAGGTGCCGCAGGAGCCGTCCGCGTTCTTCGCGGCGGAGGTGTTCTCGCCGACCTTCGCTCCCACGCATCCCGTGAGCGTCAGACCGAGAACGGTCAGGCCGGCCGCGCCGGTTCTCCAGTGTCGTGCCATGGTGTGGTGCTCCTTACGCCCGGGTGCGTCGTGCCGCAGCCTGAGTGATCCGGTCGAACATGACTCCCAGCAGGACGATGGCGAGCCCCGCCGCCAGGCCCTTGCCGTACAGCTGCCCCTGCGAGAATCCGGCCACGACGTCGTAGCCGAGGGCACCGGCGCCCACCAGGCCGCCGACCACGACCATCGACAGGACGTAGATCAGACCCTGGTTGGTGGCGAGCGTCAGGGCACTGCGGGCCACGGGCAGCTGGACCTTGGTGATGATCTGCCAGGTGTTGCAGCCGGCCGAGGTGGCCGCCTCCACGGTGGCCTCGGGCACGGTCCGCACCCCGTCCGCGATGATCTTGATCGCCACCGGTGCCGCGTAGACGACGGCCGCGACGATCGCGGTGAACCGGGTCGCCCCGAACAGCGCCAGGAACGGCACCAGATAGACGAACGGCGGCATGACCTGCGCCGCGTCCAGTGTGGGTCGCACCAGCCGGTCCACCAGGGCGCTGCGCCCCATCCATACGCCGAAGACGGCGCCCAGCAGCATCACCAGCACCGTGGCCACCGCCGTGGAGGCCAGCGTGGTCATGCCGTCCGACCACAGCCCCGTCCCGACGAGCAGCCCGACGCACACGGCGGCCGTGGCCGCGGCGCGCCAGCCGCCGAGGACCGCGCCGAGGGCGACCAGGGTGAGGCCGACGAGCCACCACGGGGAGTCGGTGAGCAGCGTCTGGAAGGGGTTGAGCAGGCCGGTGGTGATGACGTCGCGCAGGGCGTTGGTCAGGCCCGACAGGTGGTCCTGCAGCCAGGTGGTCGTGGTGTCGGCGGCACTGGCGATGTGCGTGCCGACGGTGCCGTCCCCGGGGAACTCGGCCGCGTAGACGTAGGTGTGGGAGACGTAGAGCAGGAAGGCGGTGCCGACGCCGCCCGCGGCCAGCAACGGCCGGCGCCACGTCGCCAGCCGTCCGCTCGCGCGGCGGGCCGTCTCGGCTCGGCCCGCGGCCGCCGTGGTGACGCGGTCGAGCACGATGGCCATCACGACGATGGCGAGACCGGCGTTGAACGCGGTGCCCACGTCGAGCGACTGCAGGGCCTGGACGACGGTCTTGCCGAGGCCGGGCGCGTCGATCAGGGCGGCGATGGTCACCATGGCGAGGGCCGCCATGATGGTCTGGTTGACGCCCATGACCACCGTGCGCTTCGACATCGGCAGCAGCACCTTCACCAGTTGCTGTCTGCGGGTGGTGCCGAGCGAGTCCGCGGCCTCCACGGTGGTCTCGGGCACGGAGCGGATGGCGTGCGCCGTGATGCGGATGGCGGGCGGCGCCGCGTAGATCACCGTGGTGATCACGGCGGAGGCGCCGCCGATGAGGAACACCAGGGTCAGCGGGGCCAGGTAGACGAAGGTCGGCATCGTCTGCATGAAGTCCAGGAACGGCGTCATGACCTTGTTGAACCGGTCCGAGAGGCCGGCCCACACGCCGAGCGGGATGCCGATGAGCAGCGCCACGAACACGGCCGACAGGGTCAGCGCCAGCGTGTCCATGCTCTCCTGCCACAGGCCCTGGAGCCCGAAGAAGGTGAAGCCGGCCACGGCCAGCAGGGCGACCCGCCAGTTGCCCACGGCCCAGGAGAGGTAGCCCGCGAGGCCGACGACCCCGAGCCAGCCGATCTGCGGGACCGGGCGGCCGGCGGTGGGCTGGGAGATCAGCGACTGGACGAAGGTGACCAGGTTGTCGATGCCCAGCCGGATCTCGTTGAAGAAGTACAAAAACAGCGGGTTGGAGTTGCGGTTGGCTCCGATGGTGTCGTTGACGTCGTTCAGCCAGCGGTGCAGGCCGGTGAGGTCGGCTGCGGCGAGGGTGAGGGTCTGCCGGCCGCGCAGCACGGCGAACAACACCAGCCAGGCCACGAAGATCGCCCCCACCACCATGGGGCGGCTGATCTTCTCTCGCAGGGGCGCGACCGGCGCGGTCGCATCGGCGACGGCGGCCATCAGGCACCGCCCTCCTGCCCGGCGACGACGGCGAGTATCTCCTCGTCGCCGACGATGCCGAGCAGCTTGCCGTTCTCGACGACCTTGACCGGCTTCTCCGCGGCCAGCACCGCGCGGGTCGCCTCGCGCACCACGACGTCCGGGCCCAGCTCGGGGCCGTCGAGGGCGTCGTCGGGCTGCGCGGGGCGCATGATCCAGCGCAGGGTGAGGACGTCGCCGCGCGGCACGTCCTTCACGAAGTCGCGTACGTAGTCGTCGGCGGGGGCGCCGACGAGTTCGTCTCCGGTGCCGCACTGGACCATCTTGCCGTCGCGCATGATGAGGATGCGGTCGCCCAGCTTGAGGGCCTCGGAGAGGTCGTGGGTGATGAACACCATGGTCTTGCCGACCTCGTGGTGCAGCCGGATGACCTCGTTCTGCATGTCGCGTCGGATCAGCGGGTCGAGCGCGGAGAACGGCTCGTCGAAGAGGAGCACCTCGGGGTCGCCGGCCAGGGCGCGGGCGAGGCCGACGCGCTGCTGCATGCCGCCGGAGAGCTGGTCGGGGTAGGAGTTCTCGTATCCGGCGAGGCCGACGAGTTCGACGACCTCGCGGGCCCGGCGCATGCGCTCGGAGCGGCCCATGCCCCGGATCTCCAGGCCGAACGCCACGTTCTCCACGACCTTGCGGTGCGGCAGCAGGCCGAAGTGCTGGAAGACCATGGAGAACTTGCTGCGCCGCAGTTCGCGCAGCCGCTTGGCGTCGGCGTCGCGGATGTCCTCACCCTCGAAGACGATCTCGCCGGAGGTGGGTTCGATCAGCCGGGTCAGACATCGCACCAGGGTGGACTTGCCGGAGCCGGACAGGCCCATGACGACGAAGACCTCACCGGGCGAGACGTCGAAGCTGACGTCGCGCACGGCGGCGGTGCATCCGGTGCGGTCCATGAGTTCGCGGCGGGTCAGCCCGCACAACTCCTCGGACTGCGGCACCTGGTCGGCCTTGGGCCCGAACACCTTCCACAGCCGGCGCACGGAGATGACCGGGGTGCGGTCCTCGGGGTTCTGGGACGTGCGGCGCCGCTGCGGCACCTCGGTCTGTGCTGTGGTCACGTTCGACCTCTTTTCGGCGTTCAGCCGCTGAACCAGTGCTGCGGCCGGGGTTGGATGTTCTGCCAGACGTGCTTGGGCTCTCGGTACTCGGCGAGGCCGGTCGGCCCCAGCTCTCGGCCCACGCCGGAGTAGCCGAAGCCACCCCATTCGGCTTGCGGTACATAGGGGTGGTAGTCGTTGATCCAGACGGTGCCGTGGCGCAGCCGGCGAGCGACCCGCTGGGCCTTGCCGGCGTCCTGCGTCCAGACGGCTCCGGCGAGTCCGTACTCGGTGTCGTTGGCGATGCGGACGGCGTCGTCCTCGTCGTGGAAGCGCTCGACGGTGAGGACGGGGCCGAAGGACTCCTCGTGCACCACGCGCATGCCCTGGTGGCATTCGTCGAGGACCGTGGGCAGGTAGTAGAAGCCCTCGGAGAGGGCGGGGTCGTCGGGGCGGGCCCCGCCGCAGCGCAGTACGGCGCCCTCGGCGAGGCCGGCGGCGACGTACGCCTCGACCTTCTCCCGGTGCTGTGCGGAGATCAGCGCGCCGGTCTCCGCCTCCGGGTCGAAGGGCCCGCCGAGGCGGATCCTGCGGGCCCGGCGGACGACCTCGTCCACGAAGGCGTCGTGGATCGAGTCCTCGACGACGAGCCGGGCGCCGGCCGAGCAGACCTGCCCGGAGTGCAGGAAGACCGCGGTGAGCGCGAAGTCGACGGCCGCCTCGAAGTCGGCGTCGGCGAAGACGACGTTGGGGTTCTTGCCGCCGAGCTCCAGCGCGACCTTCTTCACGCTCGCCGCGGCGGTGGCCATGATGTGCCGGCCGGTGTCCAGGCCGCCGGTGAAGGAGACCATGTCGACGTCCCGGTGCTCGGACAGCGGCGCGCCCGCCTCGGCTCCGGCGCCGAGGACCAGGTTGGCCGTGCCGGCCGGCAGCCCCGCCTCCTCCAGTGCCTTCATCAGCAGGACGGAGGTGGAGGGGGTGAGTTCGCTGGGCTTCAGCACGATCGTGTTGCCGGCGAGGAGGGCCGGGGCGACCTTCCAAGAGGCCTGGAGCAGCGGGTAGTTCCACGGGGTGATCAGTCCGCAGACGCCGACGGGTTCGTAGGTGACCCGGCTGACGGCGTCGTCGCGGCCGGTGTCGACCACCCGGCCGGCGTCGCTGCCGGCGATGCCGCCGTAGTAGCGGAAGCAGGAGACGACGTCGGCGATGTCGTACTCGCTCTCCACGAGCCGCTTGCCGGTGTCGAGGGACTCGGCGCGGGCGAACTCCTTCGCGTCGCGCTCCAGGATGTCGGCGGTGCGCAGCAGCAGGGCGCCGCGCTCACGTTCGGGGGTGTGGGGCCAGGGGCCGGCGTCGAAGGCCCGCCGTGCCGCGGCGATGGCCGCCTCGGTGTCGGGGCGCGTTGCCTCGGAGACCGTCGCGACGAGTGTGCCGTCCGCCGGGCAGCGGATCTCCCGGCTGCCACCGGCCACGGGGGCGCGCCATTCGCCGTCCACATACAGATCTGCCATGCGCCGACCCTTCAGGATTTCGTTGCGCATTATGCATTGAATTGCTTGTGGTGGAACACCCTGACCGACGGGGCGACCACCGTCAAGAGGTCTGCGGATCCCGATTCACCCAGTGGCGAGAGGCCGCGCGCACGACGGCGCCGGCTCAGCCGAGGCGGTCGAGCAGCGCGCGGCGCCACCGCTCGGTCTCGGCGATCTGGTTGAAGGTGAACAGGTGCAGGCCCGCCACCGCGGCTGAGGGCGCGGTGAGCGCCTGCGCGCCACGCGTGAGGAGTTTCTCCGGCGCGTATCCCCCGGGCGTGGCGAACCGCACGAACCACGAGGCGTGCCGGGTGAGGAAGCGCGTCGACTCCCCCACGCCGATCTTCGTCGCCATGGCCAGCAGCTTCGCCCGCTGCACGGGCCCGGCCACCCCGACGTACACGGGCAGGGTGACCCCGCGATGCCGTATCCGGGCGATCCAGTGGGCCAGCACGCGCGGGTCGAAGCAGAGGTTGCTGACGATGTACGTGGCGTGCGCCCGCTTGTCCCACATCGCCTGGACGGTGATGTCGTCGTGGATCAGCGGATGGCTCTCCGGATACCCGGTGATGCCCCGGTGCGCGAAGGGCCCGCCCAGCTCGTCCAGCCGGCGCAGCACCGGCAGCGCTCCCGTGTACGGCCCGGCGGGCGGGTCGGCGTCGCCCGCCGGCACGAAGACGTCGTCGACACCCACCGAGCGCAGCCGCTCGGCCACGTCCTTGAGGTGCGTGTCGTCCCGCAGCAGCCGCGCGGGCACGTGCGGGGCGACCCGGTATCCGTGCGCCGCGAGCCGCTCGGTGAGGGCGAGTGTCGGCTCCAGACCCTTGACCGGCGACGCCGTGACGGTGACCACGACGTCGCGCGGGACATGGGCGAGGACCTTCTCCTCGGTCGTCCGGGCCGGCAGCACCTCGTAGCGGACGCGGCCGAGCAACGAGCGCAGGGCGTCGGCGGCCATGGCTACCCGACCTGCTGCTGGGCGTCTCGGTGCCGGTAGTACGCGGCCTTCGACGGCTCCAGCGGCTGCTTGCCGAGGATGAGGTCGGCCGCCTTCTCGGCGACCATCATCACGGGCGCGTAGATGTTGCCGTTGGTGACGTACGGCATCACCGAGGCGTCCACCACGCGCAGCCCCTCCGTGCCGTGCACCTTCATGCTGAGCGGGTCGACGACCGACATGTCGTCGGTGCCCATCTTGCAGGTGCACGACGGGTGCAGGGCGGTCTCGCCCTCCTTGGCGACCCAGGCGAGGATCTCCTCGTCGGTCTCGACGGAGGGCCCGGGCGAGATCTCGCCGCCGTTGTAGGGGGAGAGTGCGGGCTGGCCCAGGATCTCGCGGGCGACCCGGATGGCCTCCACCCACTCCCGGCGGTCCTGCTCGGTGGAGAGGTAGTTGAAGCGCAGCGCCGGGTGCACCCTCGGGTCCCGGCTCTTGATCTTCACCGAGCCGATGGCGTCGGAGTACATGGGTCCCACGTGCACCTGGTAGCCGTGGCCGCCGGCCGGCGAGGAGCCGTCGTAGCGGACCGCGACGGGCAGGAAGTGGAACATCAGGTTGGGGTACTCCACCTCGTCGTTGCTGCGGGCGAAGCCGCCGGCCTCGAAGTGGTTGGTGGCGGCCGGTCCCTTGCGCATCAGCCACTGCAGCCCGATGAAGGGGGCGCGCCACTTCGCCATGTACGGCTGCATGGAGACGGGCTGCTTGCAGGCGTACTGGACGTAGACCTCGAGGTGGTCCTGGAGGTTCTCGCCGACGCCCGGCAGGTCGTGCACCACGTCGACGCCGAGGGCGGACAGCTCGGCGGCGTTGCCGACGCCGGACAGCTGCAGGAGCTGCGGGGAGTTGATCGCGCCGCCGCACAGGATGACCTCGCCGGCCCTGACCTGCTGCGGGGCGCCGCGTCCGCGCCGGTACTCGACGCCGACGGCGCGCTTGCCCTCGAACAGGACGCGGGTGACGAGGGCGCGGGTGGTCACCGTGAGGTTCGGCCGCTTCATCACGGGCTTGAGGTAGGCCTTGGAGGCGGACAGCCGGCGCCCGCGGTGGACGTTGCGGTCGAACTTGGCGAAGCCCTCCTGCCGGTAGCCGTTGACGTCGTCGGTGGGGGCGTAGCCCGCCTCCTGGGTGGCCTTGAGGAAGGCGCCGAACAGCGGGTTCTCGGCCGGCCCGCGCTCGAGGACGAGGGGCCCGTCGTGGCCGCGGAACTCGTCGTCCGGGTCGGCCGCGAGACAGTTCTCCATCCGCTTGAAGTACGGCAGACAGTGGGCGTAGTCCCAGCTCTCCATGCCGGGGTCGGCGGCCCAGCGCTCGTAGTCCATGGGGTTGCCGCGCTGGAAGATCATGCCGTTGATACTGCTGGAGCCGCCGAGCACCTTGCCGCGGGCGTGGTAGATGCGCCGGCCGCCCATGTGGGGCTCGGGCTCGGACTCGTACTTCCAGTCGTAGAAGCGGCTGCCGATCGGGTAGGTCAGCGCCGCGGGCATCTGGATGAAGACGTCCCAGGGATAGTCGGAGCGGCCCGCCTCCAGGACGAGCACCCGGTTGCCGGGGTCGGCCGAGAGCCGGTTCGCCAGTGCGCTGCCGGCCGATCCACCGCCGACGATGACGAAGTCGTAGTGCAGGACAGCCATGGTGCCTCGTCTCACTCGAATCGCGCCGTCGATACGCGACGGATGCTAGTACGGGTAGCGCTATACGCACTAGGTTGCGGACGGCGCAACTTACAAGATTCTTTGTTCACACTGCGTTACTTGCAATCGCGTTGTTTACCGCGCGTATAGTTCCGCTATGAGCAACTACAGTCCGGATACCGAAACGAACGGCGCGCCGTCCGGCGGTGTGCAGTCCGTCGACCGTGCCATCAGCGTGCTCGAGATCCTCGCCCAGCGGGGAGAGGCCGGCGTCAGCGAGGTGGCCGGCGAGCTGGATGTGCACAAGTCCACCGCGTTCCGCCTGCTCGGCGCCCTGGAGGCGCGCGGCCTGGTGGAGCAGGCGGGCGAGCGCGGCAAGTACCGGCTCGGCTTCGGCATCGTGCGCCTGGCCGGCGCCGTCACGGGGCGTATCGACATCACCCAGCAGGGCCGGCCGGTGTGCGAGCGTCTCGCCGAGGAGATCGGCGAGACGGTCAACATCGCCGTGATGCAGGAGCACTACGCGATCAACCTCTACCAGGTGCGCGGTACGGCCGCCGTGACCGCCCACAACTGGGTCGGCCAGCTCACCCCGCTGCACGCCACCTCCAGCGGCAAGGTCATGCTGGCCCACCTGCCGGCCAAGCAGCGCGCGGTGCTGCTGTCCGAATCCGGTCTGAAGAAGGTGACCCCGCACACGATCTCGTCCAAGGCGAAGCTGGAGAGGAACCTCGCCGAGGCCCGGGAGCGCGGGTACGCCTGGACGCTGGAGGAGCTGGAGATCGGGTTGCACGCGATGGCAGCGCCGATCCGGGACCGGGAGGGCCAGGTGATCGCGTCGATCAGCGCCTCCGGCCCCGCCTACCGGTTCACCGAGGAGCGCATGCACGAGCTGGCTCCGGTGCTGGTCAAGGGTGCGGAGGAGATCAGCCACCGCATGGGGTACCTGGGCTGAGCGCCCGGCCCCTGCCCGGGCCGAGCGCCCGGAGCACGACCGCCGCACACGATTCCCGGGCCGGTGTGCCCGGAGCACGACCGCCGCACGGCCCGCGTACGCCCCCCGCGCGGGCCCCGGGCGCCCCACCCCCGCCTCACTCCGGCTGCCGCGTGCCGAGCCGCTCGTGCACCCAGTCGTGGAAGGCGCCGATGTGGTGCTCGCTGGGCACCAGGACACCGCCCTTGGCGTACAGCCGCGAGCTCATGCCGGGCTGGGTGCGCTCGCAGGCGTCGAAGTCCTGGCGGTTGACCCGGTCGAACAGCTCCACGGACCGGCTGACGTCCTTGCCGCTCTCCACCACCCCGGGCAGGTACAGCCAGTCGCACTCGACGACCGTGCGGTCGACGGCGACCGGGTACATCCGGTGGAAGATCACATGGTCGGGCACGAGATTGATGAAGACCTGCGGCTTGACGGTGATCGCGTAGTAGCGCCGGTCCTGGTCCTCGGACACCCCGGGGATGCGGTCCAGGCCCTCGGAGCCGTCGACGGTGAAGCCCTTG
Organism: Streptomyces sp. NPDC036813; assembly: GCF_055609245.1. Lineage (NCBI taxonomy): Bacteria > Bacillati > Actinomycetota > Actinomycetes > Kitasatosporales > Streptomycetaceae > Streptomyces > Streptomyces sp. NPDC036813. The sequence continues at coordinate 308,472 of NZ_JBVJPV010000006.1, forward strand.
ACCTCCTCGCCGAACTCCGCACCGTGCCCGACGTAGTACTGGGCGGCGTAGCCGTCGGCGAACTCCGGGAGCACCTCGGTCAGTTCGGGGTGGATGGTGGCGCAGTGGTAGCACTCCATGAAGTTCTCGATGATGAGCTTCCAGTTCGCCTGCACGTCGTAGGTGATCCGCTTGCCCACCGCGAGGTTCTCGATGCCGTAGCGCTCGATCGCCGCCACGTCCCCGAGGCGCTCGACGACCGCGCCCATCACGTCGTCCTCGAAGGAGGGCGGGTTCTCCGCCAGGCACACCCACACATAGCCGAGCCATTCCCGGACGGCCACGTCGACCAGGCCGTACTCGGTGCGGCCGACGTCGGGCATCTTGGTGAGGTTGGGCGCCGCGACGAGCTTGCCGTTCAGGTCGTAGGTCCAGGCGTGGTACGGGCACTGGAAGGCGCGCTTGACCTCGCCGGACTCCTGCGTGCAGAGCTTGGCGCCGCGGTGCCGGCACACGTTGAAGTACGCGCGGATCGAGTGGTCCCGGGCGCGGGTGACGAGGATGGACTCGCGGCCCACGTCGACGGTGCGGAAGGCGCCGGGCTTCGGCAGGTCGGAGGCGCGCGCGACGCAGAACCACATCGCCTCGAAGATGCGCTCCTGTTCCTGGGCGAAGATGCCCTGGTCGGTGTAGGAGGAGCCGGGGAGGGTGGCGATCAGGCTGTCCGGCAGGCTGGTCGAGGTCACGGATGCACTCCTCGGGGGAACGTCGTGGGTCGGTAGGTCACGCGCCGGGAAGAGCGACTTCGAACGGCGTTGTGGGAGAAGCGTGGTGCGGCGACATGTCGTTCTGATGTTGCGAATGGCGCAGTGTCGCGTGTGATGTGCAACGCAGCATCGGGGGCCGCGTGAGGGGTGTCAAGAGGTCGCGGCGAGCTGCTTGCGCCAGCGGGTGAACAGCCGCGGCTGGTTCATCCCGAGCGCGGCGACTGGAGCGCCGGCCCGCCGGTACACGGCGAGGAAGCTGCGCTCGTCGGTGCGCCCCTCCTCGACCGTCACACTGTCGGCGCCGGCGGCGTGCCCGGTGAACTGGATCTTCACGCCGTACTGGTCGGACCAGAAGTACGGCGGCCGGGGCGCCCCCGGCTCCCGCGCGCCGTACGCGAGCAGGGTGGCCACCGCGGCGTCGGGCCGCTCCAGCGCACCCGTCCAGTGCTCGACGCGGCGGTGCGTGCCGGTGTACGGGTCGTACCAGTTGGCGCAGTCGCCGACGGCGACCACCCCGGCGAGGCTGGTGCGGCCGTCCGAGCCGCAGGTGACGCCGTTGTCGAGGGCGACGCCGGAGCCGCGCAGCCACTCGACACCGGGGCGCGCCCCGATGCCGACGACGACGATGTCCGCGGGGACGGTGCGGCCGTCCTCCAGCAGAACGGCGTCGACGCGCCGCTCGCCGCTCAGCCCCTTGACGCCGACCCCGCACAGCAGCCGTACGCCGTGGTCGGCATGGAGGGCGGAGACGACCGCCCCCATGTCCGCGCCGAGCGGTCCGGCCAGCGGTGTCGGGGCCGCCTCGATCACGGTGACGTCGAGGCCGAGGGCGTACGCCGTGGAGGCGACCTCGGCGCCGACGAAGCCGCCGCCGATCACCACCAGCCGTCCGCCGAGGGCCAGTTCGTCCCGAAGGGCGCGGGCGTCGTCCAGGGTGCGCAGCGTGTGGACGCCCGCGAGGCCGTCCGTGCCGGGCAGGGTGCGGGCGGCGGCGCCGGTCGCGAGGACGACGCCGTCGGCGCGGATCTCGCGGCCGTCGGCGAGCCGTATCGCCCGCTCGGTGCGGTCCAGCGCGGTGGCGCGGGTGCCGAGCACCCACTCCGCCTGGAGGTCCTCGCCGTCGCGCTCCAGCGCCAGGTCCGCCTCGCCGAGGGTTCCCGCCAGGAACTCCTTGGACAGCGGCGGCCGGTCGTAGGGGCGATGGGGCTCGTCACCGACGACGACCAGCCGGCCGTCGTAGCCCCGTCGCCGCAGCGAGCGCGCGGCCGACAGGCCGGCCAGTGAGGCGCCCACGACGGCGACGGTCCTCACGCGGGGCCTCCGGCCAGGCGGGCGGCGACGCACGGGGGCAGGTTGGGTGCCTCGGTGGACAGCCGGACGTGGATCATGCCGTCCTCGACGACGACCTCGTGGGTGCGGACCGGGAGCTTGGCCGGCGGGGCGTCCACCGCCCCGGTCCTGAGGTCGAACTTCGAGGCGTGCAGCGGGCATTCGACCTCGCAGCCCTCCAGCCAGCCGTCGGCGAGCGAGGCGTCCTGGTGGGTGCAGGTGTCGTCGATGGCGTAGAGCTCGCCGTCGTCGGTGTGGAACACCGAGACCGGCGGGTCGATGTCGAGCCGGTGGGCCTCGCCTCGCGGCAGATCCGCGAGACGGCACGCGGGAATCATCATGACACCTCGGTGCGTATAGCGAAACGGATTGCGGTTAGCGCAACGTCAGTCTGCGGGCCGCCGAGAAGCGTTGTCAAGGCGTTCACCGGGCTGGTTGCGCGAGGTCCGGCGGCGTTTTCCGGGCACGCCGGAGCGCCTGCGAAAGCGCAGGTGAGCAAGGGGGTCAAGCGCACATGCGGGGCGCGGGTGAGGAGACGCGGGCGCACCACCGGGGGCGCAGCGCGCGGTGCGGCGACGGCCCTGCCGCCGGTGCCGGGCAGGGCCGCCATCACGCCGGGGCGGCGGGTCAGAAGCCGCGGTCGATCCACTCCTGAAGATGCGGCGCCTCGGCGCCGACGGTGGTGGTGTCGCCGTGACCGGTGTGCACGACGGTGTCGTGCGGCAGGGAGAGCAGACGCCCGCTGATGGAGTCGATGATGGTCGGGAAGTCGCTGTACGACCGCCCCGTCGCCCCCGGACCGCCGGCGAACAGCGTGTCGCCGCTGAAGAGCGCGGCCAGCGCGGGGGCGTGCAGACAGACGGCTCCCGGGGCGTGGCCCGGGGTGTGCAGCACGGTCAGCTCCGTGCCCGCGACCGTCAACCGCTGCCCGTCGGCCAGCTCGCCGTCCGGTTTGCGGTCCGGATGGGTCTGCTGCCACAGCGGCAGATCGTCCGGGTGCAGCAGGATCGGGGCGCCGGTGCGCTCGGCGAGGGCGGGCGCGGCGTCGATGTGGTCGTTGTGCGCGTGGGTGCAGACGATGGCGCGCAGGGCGCGTCCGCCGAGAGCCCGCTCGATGGCGTCGGCGTCGTGCGCCGCGTCGATCACCACGGCCTCGTCGTCGTCCCCGACGATCCAGACGTTGTTGTCGACGTCCCAGGTGCCGCCGTCCAGGGAGAACGTCCCCGACGTGACGAGGCGTTCGATGCGGGCGCCGGCCGTCACAGGACCACCACCGAGCGCAGGACGTCACCGTGATGCATGCGCTCGAAGGCCTTCTCGACGTCGTCGAGCGCGATGGTCTCGGTGACGAAGGCGTCCAGGTCGAGGCGGCCCTGGAGGTAGAGGTCGACGAGCATCGGGAAGTCCCGGGAAGGCAGGCAGTCGCCGTACCAGGACGACTTCAGCGCCCCGCCCCGGCCGAAGACGTCCAACAGCGGCAGCTCCAGCTTCATCTCCGGGGTGGGAACCCCGACCAGCACCACCGTGCCCGCGAGGTCGCGGGCGTAGAAGGCCTGCTGGTACGTCTCCGGGCGGCCGACGGCCTCGATGACGACGTCGGCGCCGAAACCGCCGGTCAGTTCACGCACCGCCTCGACCGCGTCGGTCGCCTTGGAGTTGACCGTGTGGGTGGCGCCCAGCTTCTCGGCGGTGGCGAGCTTGCGGTCGTCGATGTCGACGGCGATGACCTTCGCGGCGCCGGCCAGCTTGGACCCGACGATCGCCGCGTCGCCGACACCGCCGCAGCCGATCACCGCGACGGTGTCGCCGCGGCCGACGTTGCCGGTGTTGATCGCCGCGCCGAGGCCCGCCATCACGCCGCACCCGAGCAGACCGACAGCGGCCGCGGACGCGGCCGGGTCGACCTTGGTGCACTGCCCCGCGGCGACCAGGGTCTTCTCGGCGAACGCGCCGATGCCGAGGGCCGGGGAGAGTTCCGTGCCGTCGGTCAGAGTCATCTTCTGCTTGGCGTTGTGCGTGTCGAAGCAGTACCAGGGCCGGCCGCGCAGACACGCACGGCACTGGCCGCACACGGCGCGCCAGTTCAGTACGACGAAGTCACCGGGCGCCACGTCGGTGACGCCCTCCCCGACCGCCTCCACGACACCGGCGGCCTCGTGCCCCAGCAGGAAGGGGAAGTCGTCGCTGATGCCTCCCTCGCGGTAGTGCAGATCGGTGTGGCAGACCCCGCATGCCTCGATCTTGACCACGGCCTCACCCGGACCGGGGTCGGGCACGATGATCGTTTCGAGACTGACGGGGGCACCCTTGCTGCGTGCGACGACCGCGCGGACCTGCTGAGCCATGGCCACTCCTCGGCTGACAGAGGATCGAGATGTTGCCTAATGCGATACGCATCTCGTATTTCGCAACTCAGCATCGCGGAGAGGGAGGCGGCGGTCAAGGAATCCGACACATTCCGGATCCACGTGAACGCTGCGGCCCGAGCGGCCGGTTCCGCAGCCCGGCCGACGAGCTCCGAGTGTGGCGCCGGTACGGCGTCACACGCTGCCGCCCGGAGATCAGGTCGGGTGGGGGTGCCGCCGACGATGCCGTGGTCGGGCACGTCGGCGGTGGCGACGGAGCCCGCGCCGCCTGAGCGCACCGCGTCCGGTCCGCACGCCGGCGGGCGGGACCTGCTCGAGGCGCCGGTGACGCATGGCGAGCGCTTCCTTCGGAGGCGGGTTCGGCGGCCGGCCCGTGATCGCGGGAACGTGCCGCCGAGGACACCGGACCCGCGTTGCCCGATACGCCCGGCTTCCCCTACGTGACCTGCAGCGACACACAGCGCGCGCCTTGCGGATTCACGTCATCGGGCCGTCTACTGTCCTTCACGTCTTCGTTGCTCGCACAACGGGACCTCTGACGCATCCTGTCCCTCTCCCCTTCGCACCGGGTCACCGGTGACCGGGAGGGCCCCCATCACCAGAAAGACCGAAGGTCCGTGCCCGTTGCCGTCGTTCTCACCGGTCGCCTGACGCGGCTGGAGCCCCTCGCGACGCACCATGTCGAGGGTCTGGCTCAAGCCGCAGCCGAGGACCGCAGCTCCTATGCGTTCACTCCCGTCCCGCACGGCCTCGACGGGGCCGCCCACTACGTCGACCGCGCGCTCGCCGAGCAGTCGGCGGGCCGGGCGCTGCCGTTCGCCGTGGTGCGCGCCGACGACGGACGTGTCGTCGGATCGACCCGTTTCGTGGAACTCGACTACTGGCAGGGCCCCCTGGTGTGGCCCGCCGTGCCCGGTCTCCCCTACGGCGACCCGGTCACCGCCGTCCCGGACGCCGCCGAGATCGGCAACACCTGGCTGTCCGCGCGCGCCCAGGGCACCGGGATCAACGCCGAGGCCAAGCTGCTCATGCTGAGCCATGCCTTCGAGACATGGCGGCTGCGCAGGGTGTGCTTCCGCGCCGACGCCCGCAACCTCCGCTCGCGCGCGGCGATCGAACGCCTCGGCGCCACCTGCGAGGGCGTGCGCCGGGCTCACTCCCGGGGACTGGACGGGGTGGTGCGCGACACCGCGTTCTACTCGATCCTGGACGAGGAGTGGCCGGCCGTCCGCGCCATCATCGAGCTGCGGCTGACGGCGGCGCGCCCCCGGGCGACCCTCGGCGCCGTGCAGGGCGGCGGGTCCCAGCCGAGCGGCTTCGACGACCGGCTCGTCCCCGCCTGAACGCCGGACCGGCGGGGGCAGCAGCCGGCCCGACCCCCGCCGGAACGCCCACCGACAACACCGAGGCCGCCCACCGGTGACACCCGAGGCGGCCTCGGCCACGGACAGGCCCCCGGCCGGAGCGCCCCGCCCGCGGGGGAGGACCAGCTCCTCCCCGGCGGAGCACCGGCCGCGGCACCCGGCTGGATGTGGTGGCCCGGCTGGGGAGGTGAGATCATGGCGTGTGCCCCTGCAGGAGTTGCGGCGGATGCGGTCGGGGCGGGCGTTGGTCCTCATCCCGATCGGGCTGGTCGTCGCGGTGTACCTGGTGGACGTCCTGGCTCCGGCGGACGTCCATCTGGGGCCGCTGCTGGTGGCTGCGCCCGCGCTCACCGCCGCGTTCGCCGGCCCCCGGCTCACCGCGCTGATCGGTCTGCTGGCCGTCGCCGCGCAGATCCTCATCGGAGTGTCGCGGGGCGCCCTGGGCACCGAGAACCTCGCCGCACAGATCGGGGCCCTGGTCCTGGTCTCCGGCCTCATCGTGCTGTTCTGCCTGGTCCGGGAGAGACGCGAGCGCCAGCTCTCCCAGAGCCGCACGGTCGCCCAGGCCGTCCAGGAGGTGCTCTTCCCCGCGCTGCCCCGGCGCAGCGGCCCCCTGGACCTGGCCTGCCTCTATCTCGCCGCGCAGGACGAGGCGACCATGGGCGGCGACCTCTACGCCGCCGTCCGCACCCTGGACAGCACCCGGTTGCTGGTCGCGGACGTGCGCGGCAAGGGCCTGCCGGCGATCACCCATGCCGCGCTGCTGCTCGGGGCCTTCCGGGCGGCGGCGCACCGCCGGCCCACCCTGCCCCGGCTCGCCGTGCACCTCGACGGCAGCATGCGCTGGGAGTCCCACCAGTGGAGCCCGCCGGGCACACCCGACACCGAGGAGGCGTTCGCCACCGCCCTGGTGCTGGACCTGCCCGACGGGGAGCCCGTCGTGCACCTCGTGGTGTGCGGGCACCCCTCTCCCCTGCTGCTGAGCGGCGGGCACGCCGAGCCGCTGCCGGTCAAGCGGATCGCGCCGCCGCTCGGCCTCGGCGGACTGTCCGGTGACAACGCGTACGTCGTGGAGTCGTTCGAGTTCCGCCCCGGTGACGTGCTGCTGCTGTACACCGACGGCATCCTGGAGGCCCGCGACGAGCGGGGCGTCTTCTTCCCGCTGTCCGACCGTGTCGAGGCGTGGGCCGCCGAACGCCCCGACGACCTGCTGCGCCGCCTGCGCGACGAACTCATGGCGTACGCCCACGGCCGGCTCGGCGACGACGCCGCGGCCGTGACGATCACCCGCCGCGCGGAGTGAGACGGCGCAGGTCTCCTGTCCCCCCTGCACCGGGGCGTCGGGCATCGGACGTCGGGGACACCGGGTGAGCCGTCGGTCCCGTTAAGGAATCGATCATTTCGTTTTCTGGACCGCCGCCGGGGCAGGTCTTCGTTTCCCGTGCTCCGCAGTGCGCACGGTCCGGGCAGGAGGACGGTGACCAGTCGACCGCCGCGTCAGGAGCAGCACCACCATGCCGGAACACGAGGACCAGGAACGTACGATCCTCGCCCTCCAGGAGGAGATCCAGCAGCTGAAGCAGGCCGTCGTCTCGCACGCCGTCGTCGACCAGGCCATCGGGGTCGTGATCGCCCGGGGCAGACTGCCGCCGGAGTCGGCCTGGACCGTCCTGAAGGAGGTCTCCCAGCACACCAACACCAAACTGCGGGATGTGGCGGAACACCTGGTGCAGTGGCCGCACTGCGGCTGGCTGCCGCCGGAGATCGGCCGGGCTCTGCGCACGGCGCTGGAGCGGCGTACGTGTCCCTCCGGACCGGCGCCGCGTCGGTGAGCCGGCCCGGTCGGCGTGCTCCGGCTCAGCCGTGCAGGGTGCTGGACGGGCTCGCGCCGTAGGCCTCGCGGTACAGGGCGGCGAACCGGCCGGGGTGCGCGAAGCCCCAGCGTGCGGCGATCTCCCCGACGGTCGTCTCCGCGGGGTCGGCGGCCCGCAACTCATGGTGGACATGGGCGAGACGCACCCGGCGCAGATAGCCGAGCGGGGTGGTGTCGAGGTGGCGGCGGAAGGCGTACTGCAGGGCCCGGACCGTGACATGGGCGGCGGCGGCGATGTCGGCGACGGTGAGGGGCTGGTGGGCGTGGTCCTCGATGTGGGCGACGGCCCGCCGCAGGGTGGCGGAGTGGGCGTCGGTCCGGTCCTGCGCGGTCGGATCGGTTTGGGCGGTGTTCGGGAAGGCGGCCAGCACGCTCGCCGCCAGCAGCTGGCCGCTGGTCGAGGCGATCAGCGGCTGGGCGGCGACGGCCGGGTCGGCGAGGACGTGGTCGCGCAGATAGACGATCGTGCTCTTCAGCTGACGGGCGGCGGACGGCGAGTGCGGCCGGTGACCGGTCAGCCGGACCGGCTCCAGGACCGGCTGCGGCCCGGTGGCGGCGACCTGGTCGAGCAGGGCGCTGTCCAGCATCGTGATGTTGTAGCGGGCGGTGCAGATGCGTCCGGCGTAGGGCAGGTCGGGGGGTGCGAACAGCACCATGTCGCCGGGTCCGAAGTCGTCCCGCACGCCCTGGAAGACATGGTCCTGGATGGTGCCCTCGTGGACCATGCACAGGCAGATCTTCCCGAGCGGGGTCACGGCGTAGCTCATGTCGAAGCCGAGGTCGAGCTCGTCGACGCTGACCGAGGGCATGGCGTCGCGGCGGATGTGCGCCCTGCTGTTCTTCGGCGTGTTGCTGCCGATGGTCATGCGGGCGTAGGCCCGGCAGAGGAAGTCCTCCGTCTCGGCCAGGTCCTGGCTGTCGAACACCAGCGAGTCCATCGCGTCACCACCCCGGCAAGATGTAGAAGGCCCTGCGCCGCCCGGTCGCGGGACGAGCGCGTCCGCAGCCGGGCATACCCTTCGACGCTACCCCGCCGCCGGGCGGCGATGCCCCGAGGGGGCGCCGTGCTTCGTTTCACGGACAGGCGCGCACCGGTGATTCGTCCGGTGGGCTTTGCGTCGGGCCTGTGCAGGGAACATATACGCGGCAGCGTTGCTGCTCCGGGACCGCGTTGCGTCATGGGCAACCGGGGTGGGAGACAACAGAAGGAGCCACCGTGAACTCCGAGGTGCGCATCCAGGTGACGGAAGAGCCCGGCCAGGTGCCGCTGGTCACCGTGACCGGCCCGCTGGACCAGTTCAGCGGCCCCCATCTGTACCGGCAGGCCGCGCGCGTGCTGGAGAGGCACGCGTCGCTCATCGTGGACCTGGCCGGCGTCACCGTGTGCGACTCCTCGGGCCTCAACACGGTCCTGCGGCTGTGCCGCCGTGCCGGCGAGGCCCGTGGCCGCCTGGTCCTGGTCCCCCCGCCGGCGCTGCTGGACTGGCTGGCACCGCTCACCCTCCGGGAGAGCGCACTGGTGGTGTACGGCAGTGTCGAGGAGGCCCGCACGACGAATCGCGCCGCCTGATCACGCCGAACGCGCCGCCTCGACCGCCCCGGCCCAAGGCCCGGCCCCGGCCCCGGCCCAAGGCCCGGCCGGGAGCGGCAGCGGGTTCAGCCGACGGGGGCCGACAGCGGCGGCGGATTCACCCGGCGCGGGCCAGGGGCGGCAGCGGATTCACGCGGCGCGGGCCGCCTTGAGCGCGGCGGCGGTCTCCGCGACCCGGCGGGCCTGGTGGCGGGCCGCCTGCAACACCACCTCACCGGGCGGGCCGTCGCCGGCCACGTGGGACGTCCCGTACGGGTTGCCCGACGCGAACTGGACGGGGTCGGTGTAGCCGGGGGGCACGATGACACCGCCCCAGTGGTAGAAGGTGTTGCCCAGGGCGAGCAGGGTTGATTCCTGTCCGCCGTGGGCGGTGTTGGAGGCGGTGAAGGCCGAGTAGACCTTGCCGGCGAGCTTGCCCTGGAACCAGAGCGGTCCGGTGGTGTCGATGAACGCCCTGAGCTGGCCGGCCGGGTTGCCGAAGCGGGTCGGGGTGCCGAAGAGCACCGCGTCGGCCCACTCCAGGTCGTCGTGGGTGGCCTCGGCCACGTCGGCGGTGTCCTTATGGTGCCGGGCCCACTCCGGCCTGGCGCCGACCGCCTCCGGCGGTGCCGTCTCGGCGACCTTGCGCAGGCGCACCTCGGCGCCGGCCTTCTCGGCGCCCTCGGCGGCGGCCTGCGCGAGGGTGTACACGGTGCCGGTGGAGCTGTAGTAGATGATCGCGACGTTCACGGATCGCATGATCGGTCTTCCTCCCTGTCGGGTCCGCTCGTTACGACGGAACAGCACCGCGGGATGTGAGGCGGCGCGCTCCGCCTCACACTTGGGGGCGCGACTTCGTCGTAGGGGACGAGACGGAGTTCCGAGAGAGCCGGGGAGATCATGAGCAACCACCCGTCCGCGCCGGGAGAGAACGGCCGGCCCGACGCGGGCCTCAGTGTGATCATGAACGAGCGGCGCCGGCTGACCAATCTCGCGTACCGGCTGCTGGGCTCCCTCACCGAGGCGGAGGACGTCGTCCAGGAGACCTACGCCCGCTGGTGCGCGCTGTCTCCCGGGCAGCGGGAGGCCGTCGACTCCCCCGGCGCCTGGCTGACGACCGTCGCCGGCCGCATCTGTCTGGACCTGCTCGGCTCGGCGCGGGCACGGCGCGAGCGTTATGTGGGCGAGTGGATCCCGGAGCCGCTGCCCGACCGCACGGAGTGGCGTCCTGGCGCGGACGCAGTCGACCCGGCCGACCGGGTCACCCTCGACGAGTCGGTCACCATGGCCTTCCTCGTCGTGCTCGAGGCGATGACGCCGGCCGAGCGGGTCGCGTTCGTGCTGCACGACGTCTTCCGCTACCCCTTCGGGGACATCGCACAGATCGTCGGCCGTACCCCGGCGGCCTGCCGTCAGCTGGCCACGTCCGCCCGCCGCCGCCTGCGCACGTCACCGCCCGGCCCGGGCCCGGCGGACCGTCGAAGCGGCCTGGTCCGGGCGTTCCGGCGGGCCTGGGAGGCCCAGGACATCGACGCCCTCGTGGGACTGCTCGCGCCGGACGCCACGGCGACCGGCGACGGCGGCGGACTCGTCACGGCCGCGCTCCGCCCGGTCGAGGGCGCCGAACAGGTCGCCCGCTTCTTCACCCGACGGCCGCCCGCCGAGCTGACCCTCGTGGAACGCACGGTCAACGGCCACCCCGGGCTGGTCGCGCGACGCGACGGCGTCACGGTGTCCGTGATGGCCTTCGCCGTGTCCGGCGACCGTATCCGGCACATCTGGGCGGTACTGAACCCGGAGAAGCTCCGCGCGTGGACGACCGGGTGACGGCCCCCGCCGGGCGCGCGAGGCCGCGGTCAGCTCCAGTGAATGCGGGCCGTGGCCGGGCAGCGCCCGGCCCAAGGTGAGTGACGGGCCCCTGGACACGTTCCTCGCGGCTGCGGCCGGGCGTACGGCAGTAGCCGGCATCGGGGGTCAGGGGCGGGCGCCGGGCGGGACGTCCGGCGCCCGCCCGGGCTCAGTACTTCTTCGCTCCGGCCACGATCGCCTCGCGGATACGGTGGTAGGTGCCGCAGCGGCAGACGTTGCGGATCTCGTCGAGGTCGGCCTCGGTGATCTCCCGGCCCTCCTCGCGGGCCTTGCGCACCTTGGCGACGGCGGTCATGATCTGGCCGGGCTGGCAGTAGCCGCACTGTGCGACGTCGTACTCCAGCCAGGCCTCCTGCATCGGGTGCAGATCGCGGCCGACGGTGGCGGGCAGGCCCTCGATGGTGGTGATCTCGTCGTCCGGGCCGATGGCCTCGACCGGCACCGAACACGGATTGAACGCCTTGCCGTTGAGGTGGCTGGTGCAGGCCTGGCAGACGCCGAGCCCGCAGCCGTACTTCGGGCCGGTGACACCGAGGACGTCTCGGAGCACCCACAGCAGCCGCACGTCGTCCTCGATGTCGACGCTCACCCGCTCGCCGTTGAGGATGAAGGTGTGTTCAGGCACGGGGCTCTCCTAGAAAGCGCGGTCGAGGCCGTCGGTCGGGGACGCCGGGATCGGCGGGGTGGTGGGCAGCGGCTCGAAGCCGAGGGGGCCGGCGTGGTTGACCGGGAAGCTGGTCGGCATGGTGCCGGTGGCCCGGCCGTAGGCGCAGGCCACCGCGGCCGCCGCGGCCGCCACGGCCAGCTCGCCGGCGCCGCCCGGCTCGCCGGTCGTGGGGGGCATGACCACGATCTCCAGCTCGGGCGGGGTGTTCCACTGCCGGGTGTAGAAATAGTTGTCCCAACTGCCCTCCAGGAAGTGCCCTTCCTGGAGGTGCAGTCCCGAACTCAGCGTGATCGCGATGCCGTCCATGATGCCGCCCATCATCTGGGCCTGAAGTCCTTTGGGGTTGACGGCCAGCCCGACGTCGACGGCGCAGACCACCTTGGTGACACGCGGTCCTGTGTAACCGTCGCGGACCTTGCGGCCGGTGGTCTCGGGCCGGCAGTCGATCTCGGCGAGGACGGCGACGTGAGCGTGGTACTCGGGATGGAGCGCGATGCCCTGCGCCGTGCCGGCGGGCATGCTCCGGCCCCACTTCCCCACCTCTGCCACCTTGTCCAGCACCGCCCGTGCCCGGTCCTCCTTGAGGAACTCCCGACGGAACCGGTAGGGGTCCTTGCCCAGCCGGTTCGCCAGCTCGTCCACCACCAGCTCCTGCGCGCAGCGCGCGTTGGGCGAGTAGATGTTGCGCATGGAGCCCGTGTGGAAGCCCTTCTCGGTCTCGCTGAGCAGCTGGGTGACGACCCCGAAGTGGTACGGCGTCTGCTGGGTGAGCGCGAAGATCGTCTCCGAGAAGGTGAGGTCGCCGACCGGCAGGCGGGCGGCCTCGGCCGTGATGATCTCGCCGACACCGTGGCCGAAGTCGGTGGCGACGGAGGTGTGCCGCTGGTCGTAGGTGAGCACCTGGCCGAGCGCGTAGGTGGCACGTACCCGTGAGGTGGCCATGGGGTGGGTGCGGCCGTGCCGGAAGTCGTCGGTGCGGTGCCACATCAGCTTGACCGGCTTGCCCATCGCCCGGGAGATCTCGGCGGCCTCGGCGGCGGCGTCGTGGAAGAGCTTGCGGCCGAAGGAGCCCCCGCCCTCGGTGACATGGACCTTCACCGCGGACACGGGCAGCCCGAGCTGCGCGGCGATCTGTTCCTGGGCGACGATCGGGGACTTCAGACCGGCCCAGATCTCGGCCCCGTCCGGCCGTACGTCGGCGATGGCGCAGTTGGTCTCCAGGGCGCTGTTGCCGGCGAAGTGGAATGTGAACCGGGCGTCGACCGACTTGGTGAGCAAGTCCAAGGCGGGCAGCGGGAGTTCCGCCTTGCGCAGTGCGTCGCGGACGGTGTCGTCGCTGCGGCCCTCGACCGGTCCCGGTCCCCAGGAGACCTTCAGCGCGCGCACGGCGTCGATGCACTGCCCGAAGGTGCGCCCGCGGACGGCCACGCCGGTGGAGACGGTGACGACGTCGGTGATGCCGGGCATCGACCGCACCTCGGCCAGGTTGTCCACCGAGCGGAGGGTGCCGTTGATCGTCGGCGGCCGGCACACCATCGTCGGCAGGGCGCCTGGGACATGCAGGTCCATGGCGAACCGCTTGCGCCCGGTGACCGCCTCCAGCGCGTCGATGCGCCGCCGGGCGGTGCCGATGACCGTGAACTCGGCGGTCTCCTTGAGGGTGACCGGAACCTGGGTCGTCGTCACCGCGGCGGCCTTGCGTGCCAGGTCGCCGTAGGTGAGGCTGCGCCCGCTCACCGCCGAGGTGACGACACCCGCCTTGGCCGTCAGGGTGTCCACGGCCTCGCCCAGTTCCAGGGCGGCCGCCCGCAGCAGCCGGCCCCGGGCCACGGCGGCCGCCACCCGGATCGGCGTGAAGGTCGAGATGGTCGTGTTGGAGCCGCCGGTGAGCTGGTTGAACAGCAACTCCGGCCGGGCGTCGGCGAGCGTGACGCGGATCCGCTCCAGCGGCAGGTCCAGCTCCTCGGCGATCAGCATGGCACTGGACGTCGTGATGCCCTGTCCGACCTCCGCGCGGGGCAGCGCGAAGGAGGCCGTGCCGTCGGCGTCGACGCGGATCGTGATCAGGTTCGCCGTGGGCAACGCGGCATGGGTGAGCATGTCGTTGAGGTCGTAGATCTCCGCGGGACCCGGCACGGAGGGGACGACCGCCGCCGCCTCGTCGGGTGCGAGCGCCGCCTCGCCGATCTCGGCGGCGACGGTCAGGGTCGAGGCGGCCAGCACATAGCCGAGGAATCTGCGGCGTTCGATCCCGGCGCGAGGGGGCCGCTCCTCGGGGTCCGTCAACGGTCCTCCCACGCGTTTCTCCTTCTCTCCGCCACGTCTTGTGCACACGCACCGTGCGCGCGGCGACGATGCGGCACGCTGCCGGTGATTCCACCGCTCAGCACCGGTTTCGGCCATGGGCGGGCGACGGGAAAAGGCGGCTCCGGTTTGTGCCGGCGCACAACCGCACCCGGCTACACTGCGCCCGTGACGCCACAGCTGAGGGCCGGCGACCGGGTCGTGGAACTGGTGGGCCGGCTGCTGACCGAGGTCGACCGGCTCGCGGAGGACCTCACCGACCAGATCCTCGGCGGCGAACACGCCTACGCCGAGAGCACGCTGCTGGGTCGCGCACAGCTGCGCAGCGTCGTACGCGACAACCTGTCCACGATGTTCACGGCGCTGCAGGGGCGCCCCACGACGCTGGACGCGCCCCGCGCCGCCGGCCGGCTGAAGGCCGAGCAGGGCATCCCGCTGGCCGCGCTGCTGCACGCCTACCGGCTGGCCGGCCGCTTCATCTGGGACCGGCTGCTCGCCGCCGCCGTGGACGACGAGAGCACCGTCCAACTGCTGCACCTGGCCTCCGACATGTGGGCGGCCATCGACGACTACTCCGGCGCGGCCGCCGACGCCTACCGGGCCGCTGTCGAGGAGCGCTCGCGGCGCGACGCCGCCGCCCGGAGCATGATGCTCACCACCCTGCTCGAGGGCCGGGCCGGCACACACGCGAGCGCGTGGGAGATCGCCCGCGTCCTGGAGCTCGACCGGCCCGGCCCGTTCGTGGTGGTCTGCGCGGAGGTCCACGACCGGGTCGAGCCGCTGCCCAGCGTCCGCGGCCGCCTGGGGGCCGCCGGGATCGGCTCCGAGTGGCTGCAGCAGATAGGGGCCTGGGTGGGCCTGCTGTCCCTCCCCCACGGACAGGCCCTCTCGGTGGCCGTCGACCAGCTCACCGCGATCGCCCTGTCCCGGGTCGGCGTCAGCCGTGCCTTCACCTCCCCCGTCAACGCCCCGGCCGCCTGGCGGCAGGCGCAACTGGCCGTGCAGTGCCTGCCGTACGGCACCCACGGCACCCATCTGTACGGCAGCGCGCCCGTCTCCCTGCTGGCCGCCGCCTCCCCCGACACCGCTCAGGAGGTCGCCGGGGCGGTGCTCGGCCCCGTCCTCGCCCTGCCCCCGCAGGAGCGGGCCACCCTGCTGGCGACCCTGCATGCGTGGTTCACCGCGGGCGGATCGACGACGGCGGCGGCCGACCGCCTGCACTGCCACCGCAACACGGTCCTGTACCGCCTGGGCCGCATCGCCGACCTGACCGGCCGCCGCACCACCGACGCCGAGTCCTCCGCCGAGTTGTACATCGCCCTCGCTGCCGTACGTCTGAGCGGGCAGCAGGGGTCGCTCGGCGGGCTGCCCTCGTAGGGGGCCCTCGTCGATCAGCCCGGAGCAGGGATCGGCGGCGTCGCGAGCCCGGCGGGACGGGCGAGACGCCTCGTGGGCCCCGGTGGCGTGCCATACGGGGGAGGAATCGGGCCCGGCGGGCAGGACGGCGGGCGAGGTGGTTATGCATCACTCGTCCACGCCACCCGTCGGAGGTCGCAGTGAACCGCAGCAGGGCCCTGGCCTTCCTGGTCGCAGCCGTGTGCGTCGCCGTGCCTGGCACCGCCGGATGCGAACGGCCGGCCGGGCACACGTCCGCGCACGCCGCCCCGCCGGCCGGCGGGCCCCCGGCCCACCCGGCTCCCCCGCGCCCCGTCGTCCGCCCGCTGCCGGGGGTCGGCCCGGCCATGCGTGCCCGTATCCCGGCGACCGCGCGGCAGGTGCTGGTGGTCAGCGGCGCGACCGCCGACACGAACGAGGCCCGGGTGGTCCTCTACGAGCAGACGCCGGGCCTCGGCTGGCACGCCGTTGCCGGTCCCTGGCCCGCCCGCAACGGGCTGCGCGGCTGGACCGACGACCACGACCTGAACGACCTGCGCACCCCGATCGGTGTCTTCCGGCTCAGCAACGCCGGCGGACTGCTGCCCGACCCGGGGAGCCGGCTGCCGTACGACCAGGACGAGGCCTTCACCGCCTCCGGCACCGGGCATCTGGGGGAGCCGCTGGACGGCGCCTTCGACTATGTGATCGCCATCGACTACAACCGGGTCCCGGGCAGCAGCCCGCTGGACGAGACCCGGCCCCTGGGCGAGGACAAGGGCGGCGGGGTGTGGCTCCATGTGGACCACGGCGGCCCGACCAACGCCTGCGTCGCGATGGACAAGGCCTACATGCTGGCGCTGCTGCGCGTCCTGGACGCGGCGAAGGAGCCGGTGGTGGTGATGGGGCCGCAGGACGCCCTGATGAGCTGAAGACGCCCCCTACAGCGTGGTGCCGAAGTCCTGGGTCCACCACGGGCCGCCGTCGCCGTCGCGGATTCCGACGCCAAGGTTGCGGAAGGAGCAGTTCAGTATGTTGGCGCGGTGCCCGGGGCTGTTCATCCAGGACGTCATCACCGCGTCGGGCGTCTGCTGCCCCTTGGCTATGTTCTCCCCGTACGTCGACCAGCGGTATCCGGCGGCCGTGATCCGCTGACCGGGATCGGTGCCGTCGGGCGAGTCGTGCTCGAAGTAGTTCCGGGCGGCCATGTCGTCGGAGTGGGCCTGGGCGGCGTTCGTCAGCCGGCCGTCCTGGGTGACGGGGGCGCAGCCCGCGGCCTGCCGTTCCTTGTTGACCAGGGCGATCACCTGCGAGGCCAGGTCGGATCCGGCCGGTTGGGCGGCCGCACCGCGTGCCGCGGCCGGCTCCGACGCGGTCGGCCGGGGCGCGCGGCGCGCGGGCGCCGCAGTGCTGGGGCCCGCCGTGGCGCTCGCGCTCGGCGAAGCGGAAGCGGCGGCGGAAGCCGACGCGGACGGGGTGGGGGTGGAGCTGGGGCTCGCGGAGACGGACGGGTGAGTGTGCGCGTCGGGGGCGGCCGTGGCCAGCTCCGGCACGACCGCCGGCTCCACGCTCCGGGCCGCTGCGGCGTCCTGTTCCGACCCGCTGCCGGGAAGGGTGGTGAGGTGGATCAGGCCGCCGCCGGCCAGGCAGGCCGCCACGACGGCGCCGCCGACCGCCCGGCGGCGCAGCCGCCGCCTGCGACGCGCCGCGCCACGGGAGCCGGGCCTCGTCCCGCCGTGCCTGCCCGGCCGTACGGACACCGTCGCGCCGGCCGGGGCGACGGTGTCCCCGGCGAGGCGGATCCGGTCCAGGAGCAGCGGGGCGACCGGGACGAGCGCCAGGCCCGCCAGCAGGCCCTCCGCCGGCATCAGACCGCTCCACAGGCCCGAGCAGCGGGCACAGCCGCGGGCGTGCCGGGCGACGCGCTTGCGCCACAGCGCCGAGGGCCGGCCGTCCCAGCCGGTGAGGTCGGCGTGCAGCTGCGGGCAGCGCGGCCGCGCGTCGAGTGCCCGCACCACCACCCGGGCCGCCTCCAGCTGGGCCTTCATCCGCTGCACCCGCACCGCCGTGTGCTGCGGGGTCAGTTCGAGCGCGGTGGCGACCTCGGTCCGGGTCAGTTCACCGGCGGTCTCCAGCCACCACAGCGACAGCAGGCCCCGGTCCTCGGGCTCCAGCCAGCGGGTGGCGCGCGCGGTCTCCTGCCGCTGGCCGGACAGCTGCAGCTTCACGATCGTCAGGTCGACGAAGTCGGCGCCCGGGTCGGCGACGTCCCACGCGTCCTCCACCGGCGCCTGGGGGGGCTGCTGCCTGTGCCAGTGGGCGCGCACCTGGTTCATCGCGACGGCGACCAGCCAGGAGCGGAAGCTCGCGGGGTCGCGCAGGTCGTCCAGGGAGCCGAGCGCCCGCAGCATGGTGTCCTGCACGACGTCGTCCACGTCCACGGAACCGTTCAGCGCCCGGCCCACGATGTTGTAGACCAGCGGCAGGAACGCGCCGACCAGCGCGTCCTGGGCCGCCTGGTCGCCGTCCCGGGCGGCGGTCACCAGTGCCGCGGGATCCATCGTGTGCCCTGTGTTCATGCCCTGCTCCCCTGTCGTCGACGTCGAACGTCGTGGTCCGTCACATGGGAGATCCCTGAGGGAGCGCCGGATAACGGTTTTTCGCCCAGACGTGCGAAGAGAGGTCACCGCATCGGACGCCCCGGGCGCAAGGAAGCACGTCACATCACGCTGCGCCGCCCGGAGGACGGGGGGCTCGCACGGCGCGTCCGTTCGAGTGGAGGCCGCCGCCGCGGCGATGCGGGACGACCGCGAACGGCGTTGAGCAGGTCCGTCACCTCCCCCCTGCCCCTCACAAGGAAGGATCCCGTCCATGCGACGTACCGCCCTGCTCGCCGTCTGCGCCCTGATCTCGGCCGCGGCCACCGGCTTCTTCACCACGGCGGCCATCCACAGCCGATGATCACGAAGCCGTCGTCCCGGGTTGCGGGCACCCGTGTGTGCCCGTACTCCGGTGGGGGAACCTGATTCGTCTCCGGACCGGTCCCGGGTGGAAGGAGCCCTTGTGACAGCGCAGGTGTCAGCGGTGAACGACCGGGACCCGGACGCCGGGTACCGGCCGGACCCGCACCGCTGGCGGGCCCTGTGGGTCACTCTGGTGGCCGGATTCATGAGTCTGCTCGACGTGACGATCGTGGCGGTCGCCCTGCCCACGATCCAGCACGACCTGCACGCCTCCCCGGCGCAGGTGCAGTGGGTGGTGTCCGGGTACGCCCTCACCTTCGCCCTCGCCCTCGTCACCGCGGGCCGTCTCGGCGACGCCCTGGACCGGCGCCGGATCTTCCTGCTGGCCCTGAGCGGCTTCGTCGTCTTCAGCGCGGCCTGCGGGGCGGCCCCCGACATCACGCTGCTCGTGGTGGCCCGTCTGGCCCAGGGCCTGGCGGCCGGCTTCATGGCGCCGCAGAACTCCGCGCTGATCCAGCAGATGTTCCGCGGCGCGGAACGCGGACGCGCCTTCGGCTTCTTCGGCGCGACCGTCGGTGTCTCCGCCGCGGCCGGACCGATCACCGGCGGCGCCATCCTGGCCCTGGCGTCCGGCGCGCAGGGCTGGCGGTGGATCTTCTACGTCAATGTGCCCATCGGCATCCTCGCCGTGCTGCTCGGCCGCCGACTGCTGCCACGCACCCGCCGCACGGGCCGCGGGCAGGTGGACTGGCCGGGCGTGGCGCTGCTCGGGCTCGGTGTGCTGGCGCTGATGTACCCGCTGGTGCAGGCGGACTCCGGCGGGATCAGCCGGGTGTGGTGGTTGTTCCCGGCCGGTGCGGCGGTCCTCGCCGCCTTCGCCTGGTGGCAGCACCGGCTCGTCGCGCGCGGCGCCCAGCCGCTGCTCGATCCCCGGCTGTTCACCACCGTGCGCGGGTACGCCGCGGGTGCCGCCGTGGGCACGCTGTACTTCGTCGGCTTCAGCGGCGTCTTCCT
This sequence comes from Streptomyces sp. NPDC036813, assembly GCF_055609245.1. Taxonomy (NCBI): domain Bacteria; kingdom Bacillati; phylum Actinomycetota; class Actinomycetes; order Kitasatosporales; family Streptomycetaceae; genus Streptomyces; species Streptomyces sp. NPDC036813. The sequence goes on from NZ_JBVJPV010000006.1 coordinate 327,911, forward strand.
GGTCTTCGCCCTCTTCTACCAGCACGGACTGGGCTTCTCGCCGCTGCGCTCGGGGCTGGCCGTGACGCCCTTCGCGTTCGGCTCGGCGTGCGCGGCGGTCGGGTCCGGCCGGCTGGTGGACCGGTTCGGCCGGCTGCTCACCGTGTGCGGACTCGCCGGCGTGGTCGTCGGCCTGGGCGGCACGGCGCTGCTGCTGCTCCTCGCTCCCCTGGACGTCGCTCCCTGGATCGCCGCCCCGCTCCTGCTCGTCGGTGGCGTCGGCAGCGGTCTGGTCGTCTCCCCCAACATCACCCTGACCCTGCGGGACGTGCCGGTGCGGATGGCCGGGGCGGCGGGCGGCGCCCTGCAGACGGGGCAGCGCCTCGGCGCGGCCGTGGGCACCGCGGCCCTGCCGGGCCTGTTCTACCTGGTGCTGGGCAGGAGCGACGACTACCGCCGTGCCGTGGTCACCGCGCTGGCCGCGGCCCTCGTGGGCATGCTCGCGTCGCTGGCGCTGGCGACGCTCGACTGGCGGCGTGACCGCTGCACGCGCGGGGCGCACGGGAAGTGCCCGGACGAGGTCGCCCACGATCCGGTGCACGCCCGGCACCCCTGAGCCGCCCGCCGCACCGTACGACGAGACCGTACGACGTGGCCCCCGGCCGGCGATGCTGCCGGCCGGGGGCCACGTTCAGCGAGGAGCGGACCGCGTCAGCCGTCGGGCACGGGGACGCGGACCGCGTCAGCCGTCGGACTCCGCCGACGGGATGAAGGCGCCGGGCACGTCCTGCGGGGCATAGATCTTGCTCTCACCCGGGTAGGGCTTCTTCCACTCGTGCGTCTGGTACCACGTGAAGTGGTTCATCTGCGCGGGGTTGGCGAAGTCCGGAACCGCGTGCGGGCCGGTCAGGCGCTGCTTCGCCTTCCAGGCGTCCCACTCGGCCGCGAGCTGCCGCTTGTCCGCCGGGACCTTCGCCGACGGCACGGCCGCCGCCTGCGGGTTCTGCGGTGCCGGGCTGTCCGTGCCGCAGGACGGCGGGGTCTTCAGACCGTCGGTGAGCGACGCCCGGTTGGGCAGCGCCTTGAACGGCGTGAGGTCGGCGCGCGGGGTGAAGGCGCCGCGCATCGGGGTGGCCGCGCTGTCCTTCTGGTTCATCGGGTGAATCCCGAGGATCTGCTCGATGGTCCGGATCATCGTGATCTGGGTGTAGTAGTGGCTGTCGACGACGCCGTGCCGGGCCCAGGGGCTGATGATCTGGATCGGGGCGCGGTGGCCGTCGACGTGGTCGAGGCCCGCCTGGGAGTCGTCCTCGACGACGAAGATCGCCGAGTCCTTCCAGTACTTGCTGTGGGAGATCTCGTCGACCATCCGGCCGACCGCGAGGTCGTTGTCCGCCACCTGGGCGGTCGCGCTCGCCGGGCCGCCGGTGTGGTCGTTGGAGAACCAGAACATGTTCAGGTCCGCCGGACCGTGCTTCTCGAAGTCCTGCTTCCAGATCTCGTACTTGTAGACATCGGGGACGTCGAGGTCGAACATCGGGAAGCCGGGCGCGGAGACGGCGTTCAGCGACGGGATCGCCGAGCCGGTCTGGATGGGGTACGCGGTCGGCTTGCCGGTGGCGGCCATGTCCTTGGCGTCGCAGTACAGGTTCTGCCAGGTCGCACCGGCCGGCTTGCTCTCGACCGACTGGAACTCGCCGAAGTCCCGCACGGACTTCCCGGCCGCCTGCGCACCCGTCCACAGGAAGCCGGACTTCTGGTGGCCGAGCGCGTCGTTCTCGGTGTCGTAGCTGCGCTGGTACTCACCGGCCGAGGACTCGGTGTACTCCGGGTCGTCGGCCTGCATCAGCCAGTTGTGGCCCTCGGCGGAGTTGGTGCCGATGTCGTAGGTGTTGTCGTACAGGCCGAACTGCCGGGCCAGCGCGTGCTGGTTCGGCGTCACGTTCTCGCCGAACTGCGTCACCGACGCATCGCCGTTGCCCTCCGGCATGTCACCGAAGACCTGGTCGTAGGTCCGGTTCTCCTTGACGATGAGGAAGACGTGCTTGATCGCCGAGGGGTCGCCGAGCCGCGTGGGCACCGGTACCGGGCGCGGGTTGCTGCGCGGCCGGCTGAAGGCGACCCTGCCGCCGTTCCAGCCGTTCTGCCGGAAGACCTTGGCGGTCTGCGCGCGGGTGACGCTGTCGTCGGGCAGCGTGAAGCGCTGCACGCTCGACGTGGTGTCGTGGGTGGCGTGCCCGGCCTTGGTGGTGGGGCGGCGGGCGTCGATGCCGCGGGTGTTGGAGACGTACACCTGGTCGCCGGCGGTGGCGATCTCCGCGGGGAAGTAGTCCGTGGGGAGCAGACCGACGTAACTGACCGGCTCCTGCGCGGTGGTGTACCGGTAGACGGCGACCGCGTCGGCGCGGCCGAGGGTCACCAGCAGGTGGCCGTCGTCGGTGAGGGTGACGGCGTCCGGCTCGTAGCCCACGGACGCCTCGGGCCACGGCTGGGTGGCGATCGTCTGGACGACCTTGTCGCGGGCGGTGTCGACGACCGACACGTCGTTGGTGGCCGTGTTGGTGACGAACAGCGCGCCCTTCTTGGCGTACAGGGCGGTCGGGTGCAGTCCGACGTCGATGCTGCCGGGCGCGGCGGCCGGGTGCGCCAGGTCGATGACGCTGACCGTGCCGGTGGTGGTGGCGCCGGTCTTCGGGTCGGCCGGCACCTCGGTACCGTAGGAGTTCATGGTGGTCTCGCCGGGCTTCGCCGGGCGTCCGCCCTCGTTGCTGACGTAGAGCTTGTCGCCGACGCGGACCATGTCGCGCGGCGCGTTGCCGACGGCCCAGCTCTGCTGGATCGCGCCGGTCGCGGCGTCGAGGGCGACGACCCGGTTCTGGCCGTTGACCGCGGCGTACACCGTGGAGCCGTCGGCGGAGAAGACCGACTCGCCGACGAGGGCGTGCTTGGTGCCGTCCGCGGGGATCGTGACGGACACCGGGCTCGTGACGGTGCCGTCCGGGTTCACGGTGAAGCGGGTGTAGCCGTCGGTCTGGCCGAGCCACAGCTGCTTGCCGTCGGGCGAGTAGGTGGGGCCTTCCTGGCCCACGCTGTTGCTCTTCAGGCGCGGGTTCGACGCGGCGGCGGTGCCGACGACCTGCTGCACCTTGTAGGTCTTCAGGTCGACGAGGGCCAGCGCGCTGCCGCCGTCGGTGACGGCGGCGGCGAGGTGGCTGCCGTCCGGGCTGAGAGTCGACGACATGATCTTGCCGTCGTTGATGACGAGACGGTCGCCGTAGGGGGCGATGTACTGGTCGCTGGAGATGACCTGGCCCTGATCGGTGTTCTGACCGACCTGGTCGGTGCCGAACTGGTGGGTCTGGGCGTTGGCGACGCCCGCGGCCACGACGGCGAGAGCGGTGGTGCCTGCCGTGACCAGGGGTATCCGGCGGCCGAGGCGTCTGGCGAGAAGGCCGGGGGCGTCCTTCTCGACACGCCGACGACGGCGTGTTACCTGCATGGAGTCATCCCTTCGAGGTGGCGGGGAGAAGCTCGACGTTGCCGTCGAACTGCCAGAGGGGGTTCGGCGCGTCACCGGTCGGGGTGCGCACCAGGAAGTAGCCGTTGACTTCCTTCGGTCCGTCGCCGTCGGCCATGAAGCGGCCGTCCGCGGTGACGTCGAGCTGGTAGACGGCCGTTCCTGCGGCCTGGATGCCGGGCAGGTGCCAGGTGACGACGCAGCGCCAGTCGTTGCCCGGCCCGTCGGCGGCCGTCCCGAGGCCGCCCTTGGTGCACGACGCCGTGGCCTTCAGCGCGGCCTCGGTGACATCGGGCCGGTTGAGCTGCCCGGTCTGCATGCGGTACAGATGCGCGAACTCGGTGGCCAGGGAGCGCTGCAGCTTGTCCTGGTCGATCCCGGAGCCGGTGGCGCCCGTCGTCGCGGCGACGGCGGCCGAGCCCGCGGCGACCAGCAGGGCGAGCGGCAGGACGCCGGCGGTGACCGCGCGGCGCGCCGATCCGTCGTAGGCCGGGTTGGTGAAGTCCCGCCGCACGAACAGGACATAGGCCAGCGCGGTCGCGGTGGCCGCCCAGACCAGGCTGACGGCGACGCCGATGAGCAGCGGGACCGGCTGGGCGGGGCTCGTGAACAGGCCGCTGAAGGAGAGGAACGCGTAGCCGGGCAGGGCGAGGCGGACCGCCACGGGCAGCGAGAGCATCTGCGCGAGCTGCATCGCCAGGGCGACCAGGGCGGGCAGCAGCAGTCCCATCGGGGAGCGGCCGAGCAGGACGGAGCCGAGCAGGCCGATCGCCGCGAGGGCCAGGGTCGGCGCGAGGGCGCAGGCCCAGGCGAGCAGGACCTTCGCCGCGGCGTCGCCGGGAGTGAGCAGATGGCCGTCGAGGCCGACCAGCGGCTGGTTGCCGACCGCCAGCAGTCCGCCGGCGATGCTGGAGGCGACCAGTCCGGCCACCGTGAGCAGGATGACGGTGAGGCCGGCCAGTGCCTTCGCCGCGAAGATCCGACGGGGCGAGCGGACGGCCACGAGCAGATGGCGCCAGGTGCCGAGCCGGTCCTCGGCGGCGAAGACATCACCGGCGACGACCGAGGTCAGCAGCGGCAGCGCCCAGGTGCCGGCGAAACCTAGCAGCACCAGGGGCCCGGCCCAGCCGGTGGCGTGCATCCAGCGGCCGAAGAGGGTGTCGACGGGGAGGGTGCTCTGCCGGCTCACCGCGGCGACGAAGAGTCCCGGCGCGAGCCAGCAGGCGAGGACGAGCAGCCGGATCCGCCACTGCGAGAGGAGTTTGACCAGCTCGAAGCGGTAGCCACGAGGCACGGACACCCGGGGGGTGATGGCAACGCTGTCACGGGCGACGGTCGCGGTCATCGGCCGGCCTCCTGCGGCTGTTCGGTCAGGGCGAGGAAGGCGGCTTCCAGCGGCGAGACGACGGGGGCGAGTTCGCGTACCGCGACGCCGGCGTGCACGAGAGCGGAGACCAGCGCGTCCAGGGCGGGCACGGCGGCGCGCACGACGATCGCCTCGCCGTCGGGCCGCATGACGGTGTCGTCGGCGAGGTGGACTCCGGTGGTGTCGGCGGCCAGCCGTCGGGCGGTGCGCGGGTCGGAGGCAAGCAGCCGGTAGTCGAGGGCGCTGTTCTCGGCGGCGAGTTTGCCGAGCGGTCCGGAGAAGACGACGCGTCCGGTGGCCAGGATGGTGACCTCGGAGCACAGGGCTTCCAGGTCGTCCATGCGGTGGCTGGAGAGCACGACGGCGGTGCCCTCGGCCGCGAGGGCGGTGAGCACCCCGCGCACGTGCCGGGTGCCCGCCGGGTCGAGGCCGTTGGCGGGTTCGTCGAGCACGAGGAGCCGGGGGCGGGTGAGCAGGGCGGCGGCGAGCCCGAGCCGTTGCCGCATGCCGAGGGAGAAGCCGCGGACCCGGTCGTCGGCGACGTCGGTCAGCCCTACCCGGTCCAGTACGTCGCCGACGCCGGCCGTCCGGGCGCCCTGGCCGCGCAGGGCGGCCAGCGCGGCGAGGTTCTGCCGGGCGGTGAGCGACGGGTAGAGCCCGGGGCCGTCCACGAAGCCGGCGACTCCGTCGGGTGCGGTGAGCGCCCGGCCGACGGGTGTGCCGAGGATGTCCAGGGTGCCGCTGTCGGCGACGGCGAGGCCCAGCAGGAGGCCGAGCAGGGTCGTCTTGCCGGCGCCGTTCGGTCCGACCAGGCCATGGATCTGACCTGGCGTCACATCGAGGTCGACGCCGTCGAGGGCGACGACATCGCCGAAGCACTTGGTGATCCCGCGAGCCTGGACCACGAGGTGTGTGCCCATGAGTCCCTTCTTCCGCAACGCTCAGGGACCTTAGGGACGGCACACAGCTGGGGCGACGACTGCTGGTTGAACCCCGACCGAACAGATCGTCAAGGCCTCGCAAGAACATGGGCACCAAGCGGCGACAAGTCCCTTATCTACGACATGTCTTATCGGTTGACATGCTCAAGACGACCTCTCAATCATCGGCGGCACCGAGTTCGCGGCGACGCCGCGACGGTGACGAGGGGATGGGTGTGAGACACAGAGAACGGCACGTCAGACGCATGCGGACCGTGGCTGTGACGGCCGCGTCCGCAGTTCTTGTTTCCTTAACCCCGCAGGTGGCCTTCGCCGCCACCGCGGACGACCCCGACGGCGCGAGCATCGCCGACACCATCAAGGGCTGGTTCTCCGACGGCGACGGCGGCGACAGCCTCAGGACGCCGAAGGCACCGAGGACCGGCGGTGACCCGGCCCTGCCCAGCCGGGACAAGCTCCCCAGGGGCGCGAAGGCCGCCAAGGCCACTCGCGTCGCCGAACTGGTCTCCCGCCGCACACCGTTCGCCCGCTACTGGCGGATGTCCGACGGACGGGTGCAGGCCGAGATCTCCGCCGTACCCACCGCCTACCGGGCCGGTAGGACCTGGAAGGACATCGACTCCGGCCTCACCGCGGCCGGCCGGCCCGGATACACCTTCGCCAACACGACCAACACCGGCCGCAGTTACTTCGGCACCTCACCCGACCGCCTGGTGCGCTTCGAGGCGACCGACGGGCACGTGGTCACCCTCGGCCTGCGCGGCGCGGGCCACCTCACCCCGAAGGCCGACCGCAACACCGTCATCTACAAGGACGCGGCCTCCGGCACGGACCTCGTCTACGAGGTCGGGCCCGGGCGGGTGAAGGAGAACATCGTTGTCAGGCAACGCCCCGCCACGCCCCCCGTCTTCACCTTCTCCCTCGACACCGGCGGCCTGACCCCGAGGGCCGGCAAGGACGGCGCCATCCGCCTCTACGGCGACGGCGACTTGCCGGTGCTCGAACTCCCGCCGGCGTTCATGACGGACGCGAAGAAGGACGCCGAGTCCCCGTACGGCACCCGGTACAGCACCGCCGTACGCCAGCAGCTCGCCCGCGACGGCAAGCGCTGGACGGTGACCGTCACCCCCGACGCGCGGTGGCTGTCCGCCCCCGAGCGCCAGTACCCGGTGACCATCGACCCGACCATCACCGTCGCGCCGCCGCCCTCGCAGGCACAGGACGTGATGATCTCCTCGGACGGGCCCGCGGAGAACTACGACTCCAGCTGGCGGCTGTCCGTCGGCAACACCAGCACCGGCAGTTCCCGCGCCCTGCTGCGGTTCCCGGTGACCGGCATCCCCGCCGGCACCAAGGTCGACTCCGCGGACCTGAAGCTCTACTTCGACCAGACCCACACCTCCAGCTCCGACGAGGTGCGGCTGGAGGCGCACCGCGCCACCGCCGCCTGGGACGAGTCCACGGCGACCTGGAACAGCGCCTCCGGCATCACCGGAGAGCTGTCCGGGACCTCCGTGGTCGTCGACGACGGCGACCCCGGTGCCACCGCGGCCAAGGGCTCCTGGCCGGCGTCCGGCAACACCGCGTACACGCAGTACGCGGTCGACAAGGACTACCTGTACAACAAGGACTCCGTCACCGGCGACACCTACACCTGGCAGCCCAGCCTCCCCGAGGACGGCACCTACCAGGTCGAGGCCCACTACGTGCCCGCCGCGGACCGCGCCACGTCCGCGCCGTACACCGTGACCTACGACGGCGGCAGCAAGACGTACACGGTCGACCAGACGGCCGGCTCGGCCGGTGTGTGGAAGACGCTGGGCAGCCACCCCTTCAAGGCCGGCACCCTGGGCAAGGTCGTCCTCGGTGACGGGCCCGCCTCCACCTCGACGTCGGTGATCGCGGACGCGGTCCGCTTCACCAAGGGCGGCGTCGTCACCAAGCTGCCGGAGCAGTCCAACACCTGGCACTCCTTCCCGGTGACCCGGACCGTCCAGCAGTGGGTCGACGGTACGCAGCCCAACTACGGCTTCGTCATCAAGGCCGGCGACGAGAGCGCCACCGGCCCCAAGGGCGGACCGCGCTACGAGGGCAGCGAGTACGCCTACGGCGGCGAGCACGCCACCTACCCGCGTCTGGTGGTCACCTTCGGCCGGCAGGGCGTGGACCTCGCGGCGCCCACCACCATCCACGCCACGGGCGCGGAGCTGAACTGGTCGGCCTACCAGGACCCGTCGGCCAACCTCGGCGACGACATCGTCGAGTACCAGGTGCACCGCTCGGTGTTCCAGAACTTCACACCGTCGCAGTCCACGCTGGTCGCCCCCGTCGCCCCCGGCACCACGGCGTACACGGACTCCTCCGCCGTGCCGACCCGGGCCGACGACGCCGACCCGCTGGGCCGCGCCTACTACTACATGATCGCGGTGAAGACCCGGGACGGGCAGGTGATTCCCGCGCCCACGCAGCTGGTGCGCCTGCCCAAGGCGGGTCGCACCACCCGGCTGGTGGAGGCGTCCCAGGACGCGACACTCACCGCGGCGCAGCCCACGACGGCCCATGACACCCTCCAGGACGCCGGCGTCAGCAACAACTGGCTGATGGTCGGCAACAACTCGGCCACCTACGGCACCAGCCGGGCGGTGGCACGCTTCCCGGCGCTCGACGTGCCCTCCACCGCGCGGATCGTGGACGCGACGGTGAAGATGTGGTCGTTCTCCACCACCACCACCTCCGGCGGCGCCCAGTACGAACTGCGCCCGCTGGCACGGGACTTCGACGAGGCGAGCGCCACCTGGCAGAAGGCCGACGCCGCCACGGCATGGTCGAGCGCGGGCGGTGACACGGGCGCCCCCGTGGCGAGCACCGGCAACTTCACCAACGATCCCGTCGCGCGCGACTGGAACGTCACGTCGCTGGTGCAGGGCTGGGTCAAGGACCCGGCGAGCGCGCACGGTGTGCTCGTGAAGCTGGCCGACGAGGCGGGCCCGCAGGAGCGCAGCCTGTTCGTCTCCGGCGAGGGCGTCGAGTCGCGGCTGCGGCCCAGGCTGGCGGTGACGTACATCGACTCCACCACGGACTCGACGTACTACGCTCCGCAGACCCCGGCGCGGATGACCCCGAACTCCGACCACACGGTCGAGGTCACCCTCACCAACACCACCACCGCCGTCTGGCAGGCCGGCCGCCATGTGCTGACCTACCGGTGGGAGCTGCCGGACGGCTCCGACGTGACCAACGGCGGAAACCAGGTGCAGACGGCACTGCCCGCCGATCTGCTGCCCGGTGACTCCGTCACCCTTCAGGCACAGGTCAAGACACCGATCAACTCCGACGCGGGCAACAAGCGCACCGACTACGCCCTGGTCTGGGACGTGCGCGACACGCAGGCGGGCACCTGGGTGTCCGGCACGGACGGCATCGCGGGCCTCCGGCAGAACGTCGCCGTGGAGGACCCGACCTCCGACCAGCTCGGGCTGGAGAAGTTCTACTCCTACAGCGGCATCAACACCGGCGCGGGCTCGTCCCTGATGAACAGCACCGCCGCCGGCAACGCGGTGTGGCAGTACAACGCCTTCAACAACCCGGGCCTGGGCCTGAACACCTTCCTGCGCTTCGCCTACAACTCGCAGGACACCTCCGACACCGTGGCCGGCGCGGGCTGGTCCGTGCAGGCGTCCGGTCCGATCCGGCTCGGCAGCCCGCTGGACTTCCACCCCAATCCCCGTCCGACCGAGGTCCGGCTGCCGGACGGCGACGGCACCACGCATGTCTTCCGGCTGCAGGACGACGGCACCTGGAAGGCGCCGGCCGGTGTCCACTTCCGGCTGTCGGCCAAGCCCGGCCTGGACTGCACCCCGAACAAGGACCCGATACCCGACGCCTGGACGCTGACCCGTCCGGACGGCACGCGCTTCCTGTTCGGCTGCGACGGCTACCTGACCTCCACCGTGGACAAGAACGGCAACACGCAGACGTTCACCTACGAGGAGCGCAAGTCCAACAACAAGCCGACGAAGTTCCTGAAGTACATCACCGACCCGGCGGGCCGGCAGTCGCTGACGGCCACGTACTACACCAAGGCCGACGGCGCCGGCCCGAAGATCATCGACCACCTGAAGTCGGTGACCGAGATCTCCGGCCGCCGGCTGACCCTGGAGTACTCGGACAAGGGCCTGCTCACCAGGCTGACCGACGGCGCGGGCTCCGCGCAGCCCAAGGTCTTCGGATTCGAGTACGACGCCACGCAGGGCAACAAGAACGTCAAGCTGGTCAAGATCACCGACCCGCGCGGCCACGCGACCGCGCTGGCGTACTACTACCCGCGTGAGGGCGACGACCCGAAGTACCACTGGTGGACGCAGACGCTCACCGACCGCCTCGGCGGCCGCACGGACTTCGCCTACGCGCCCGACACCGCCAACACCCGCCACACCTCCACCAAGGTCACCGACGCCGAGGCCCACGCCACGACGTACGTGACGGACGACTACGGCCGCCCGGTGCAGTCGACGAACGCCAAGAACCAGGTCACCAAGCTGGCCTGGGACGCGGACAACAACGTCACGTACATGGAGGAGGCCAACGGGGCGACGACCGCGTACTGCTACGACCCCCTGACCGGCTACCCGCTGTGGAAGCGCACCGCGGAGCAGAACCGGGGCGGGGTACCGCCGCAGAGCGACTGCGCGCCCGGCAAGTACCCCGTGAACTCCCAGCAGTTCGAGTACGTCAAGCGGTTGGACGGCTACTCCGCCGACCTGGCCCGCAAGACCTCGCCGCAGGGCCGTACGTGGCGCTTCGGCCATGACTCCTTCGGCAACCTGACCTCGGTCACCGACCCCAAGGGCGTCTCCACGCCCGAGGACGGCGACTACACGACGCGCTACGAGTACGACGCCTACGGCAGGCCGACCAAGGCGACCGACGCGAACGGCCACGCCACGAAGAACAGCGAGTTCGGTCCCACCGGCTACCCGGCGAAGATCACGGACGCGCTGGACAACACCACGGCGTACACCTACGACGAGCGCGGCAAGGTGCGCGAGGTCCTCGACCCGTTGCAGCACAGGACCACGCAGACGTACGACACCTATGGCCGCCCGCTGGTGCGCACGGTCCCCAAGGACCAGGCGAAGAACGACCTCATCACCACGCCGGCCCCGGTGTACGACGCCAACGACAACGTCACGAAGGCGACCGCGCCCAACGGGGCGGTGTCCACGGCGGTGTACGACGCGGCCGACCAGATCACCGAGGCGGTGGCGCCGAAGGACGCGGACACCGGGCCGGAGCGCAGGACCACCTACACCTACGACCGCACCGGGCATCTCAAGACGACGACGGAGCCGAAGGGTTCGGCGACGGCGGACGTCCCGGACGACTACACCACGACCAACACCTACGACGAGATCTACCAGGTCACCGATGTGGTGAACGCCTTGGGCGAGAAGATCTCCTACCGCTACGACGACGTCGGCAACAACGTCCGCGTCATCGACCCGAAGAAGAACCGGACGCCCGATCCGGACGACTTCGCGTCGACGATGGCCTACGACCTCGAACACCGGCTGACGCAGGTCACCGACTCCGCGGGCAAGACGACCTCGCGCAGCTACGACAAGGACTCGCTGCCGGTCTCCGAGACCGACCAGGCGGGCAGCACGACCCTGATCGGCTACGACGAGCGGGGCAAGCAGACCGAGGTGAAGGTGCCGCACGACGGCTCCGGATCCGGCACCGTCTACCGCACCACCCGGACCGAGTACGACCAGGTCGGCAACGTCGTCCGCACCATCACGCCGCGCGGCACCGAGACGGCGGACGAGGAGGACTTCACCGCGCGCACCGAGTACGACGCACTGAACCGGCCGGTGAAGAAGTACCTGCCGTACGACCCGTCGGACAGCAGGTACAACAGCCCGAACGTCTACACGCAGACCTTCTACGACGCGGCGGGCCGGGTCACCCGGACCTCGCTGCCGCCGTCCGCGGGCCAGAGCGTCCGCAACGACACCGAGTTCACCTACTACGACAACGGCTGGACGCGTACGTCGACCGACCCGTGGGACATCCGGACCTCCTACGAGTACAACGAGCTCGGCCTGCAGACCTCGCGCACGCTGACCTCGGCCGGCGGGTCCGTCAGCCGCACCATGGGCTGGAGCTACTACCCGAACGGCAAGCTGAGGGAGAAGACGGACGACGGCGTGCCGGTCGGGACAGCGGTCCCGCTCGTCGACAACTCCGACGTCCAGCACACCTCGTCCACCGGCACCTGGAGCACGGGCAGCCTGGCCGGCCAGCAGGGGTACGACCACCGGCTCCACCCGGCCGGCGGCACCACGGACTCCTTCATCTGGTCGCTGGACATCCCCAAGGACGGCAAGTACACCGCCTATGTGAAGTTCCCGCAGGTCAGCGGGGCGAGCAAGACGGCGAAGTACCGGGTGACGCACGCCGGCGGCACCGTCGACAAGAGCGTCGACCAGTCCACGGCGGCCGGCACCTGGGTGAGCCTCGGCACCTACGACTTCACCCAGGCCGCACCCGGCAAGGTCGAGCTCTTCGCGAGCGCGGACGGCCCGGTCGTCGCCGACGGGGTCAAGCTGGTCCGTGACCTGTCCGGCGAGGTCGACGCGGAGAAACACCAGTTCCGCTACGCCTACGACCTCAACGACAACCTGTCGCTGATCGACGACCTGTCGCCCGGCGCGAAGACCGACAAGTACACGATCTCCTACACCGGCGTGAACAAGGTCTCGAAGATCACCGAGTCCCTGGCCGGAGCGGAGACCACGACCACCGGCTACACCTACGACGCCAACGACCAGCCGGAGACGGTCAGCCATCCGGACCAGTTCTCCAAGTACACCTACGACCTGCGGGAGAAGGTCCAGTCGGTCTCCGTGGGCGCCTCGCCCACCGACACCGACCCGAAGGTGTCCACCTACACCTACACCGACCGCGGTCAGGTGCAGAAGCAGGTCAAGGACAACGGCAACACCGTCGACAACACCTACTTCCTCGACGGGGCGGTGAAGACCACCACGGAGAAGAAGTCCGACGGCACACTGGTCGCCTCGCACACCTACGCCTATGACGCCAACGGCAACAAGGCGAAGGACGAGTCGAAGAAGATGAACGCCGACGACCACGCGGCGTATCTGGAATCCGCGACCGACTACTCGTACGACCCGGTGGACCGGATCGCCAAGGCGGTCAAGACCGGTCACGGCGCGACCACGGAGACCTACGTCCACGACGACAACGCCAATGTGATCGAGCAGTCGGTCGGTGATGTCTCCACGGACTTCCGCTACGACCGCAACCGGCTGCAGACCTCGACGACTTCCGGGTCCGTCACGTCCTTCACCTACGACCCGCTGGGCCGTCAGGAGTCGTACTCCCGTGACGGCAAGGTCGTCGCCCGCAGCGTCTACGACGGGTTCGACCATGTGGTCGAGTCCCAGCAGATGGACGCGGGCGGCGCGATGAAGTCGACGAAGTACACCTTCGACCCGCTCGACCGCACCTCGTCGAAGACCGCCGACGGCAAGACCACGGACTACCACTACCTGGGCCTGTCCGAGGACGTGCTGAGCGAGGAGGTGGCCGGCAAGCTCACCAAGTCCTACCAGTACAGCCCGTGGGGCGAGCGCCTGTCGCAGATCACGCACAAGGACGACGGGACTTCGGAGGACGCCTACTACGGCTACAACAGCCACACCGACGTCGAGACGCTCACCGACGACAAGGGCGACACCCGGGCCACCTACGGCTACACGGCCTACGGCAACGCCGACGCCACGGAGTTCACCGGCATCGACAAGCCGGACCCGGCGAACCCGCAGAAGGAGGAGTACAACCCCTACCGCTACAACGCCAAGCGGTGGGACACCAACTCCGGCACCTACGACATGGGTTTCCGTGACTACGACCCGGGTCTGAACCGCTTCACCACCCGGGACATGTACAACGGCGCCCTCGCCGACATGAGCCTCGGCAGCGACCCTTTCACCGGCAACCGGTACGCCTTCACGGGCGGCAACCCGATCAGCAACGTGGAGATCGACGGGCACTTCTTCGCGATCGCGCTGGCCGCCGTCGGTCTCGCGGCCGTCGTCGAAGCGGTGGTCGTCGCGGTCGTGGTGGTCGCGGTCGTCGCCGCCGTCGCCTATGTGGCCACCCAGGTCGCGGACCGCATCCAGGAGAGCTCCCGGGACGAGGCGGACGAGGACACCGAGGAAGAGCCCGCCCCCGACCCGAGGCGGGTGCCGCGCCCGGTGCCCGACGACGACGGCCGGCGCGGCAACTGCGGCGACGGCTGGGTCAACTACAAGGACACCGACGCGGCGAACGGCAACCGGTCCCAGGGGGTCGACGCCTGCCTGACCAAGGACTACCTGAACAGCCACCAGGGCACGCCGACGTCCAGCGTGCTGCCGCCCGGCTACCGGTGGGCGCAGGACTTCGCCCAGAGCAAGGGCCTGGTCCCGCAGACCAACGTCAACAACTGCCATCTGCTCGGCAACAAGCTGAGCGGTTCGGGCACGGACGCGCGCAACCTGGCGACCTGCTCGCGCGGGGCGAACGCCAAACAGCGCGGTTCCGACCAGGGCGACGACCACATGTACAGCTACGAGAAGCAGGTGTACGACGCGGTCATGTCGGGTCAGGACGTGATGTACTCCGTGACCCCGGTCTACGACGGGAACCGGACCGTTGCGACCGGATTCCAGGTGTCGGCGTACGGTGTGTATCCGGACGGCACGATCGGGGTCAACTTCTCCACCCTGATCCCGAACACCCTCAAGACCGGGGACAACCTGGGCTCACAGTCGCAGAACGGCTCGCCCGTCCCCACGGGATCGACACCATGACGGCACTCGGGAAGGACAACGGATGAGTACGGCAGCCGACGTGGATCTCCTGATGCGGCTGATGCCACCGCCGGCGGACGGCGGCAGGACCGTCGACTGGGACCTGATGGCCCGGTCGTGGGGTCGCCCGTTCCCGCCCGACTACCGGCGGTTCATGGAGGTGTACGGCGCCGGGGTGATCCAGGACTTCCTGGTGGTCCTCGCGCCGCAGCCGAACGCGCCGCTGGCCGAGGTCGGCTGGGACGGCATGGTCGAGGAGACCGGGAACGCCGAGGACACCTGGGCGGACGCCTACAAGGCGCCCGGTCTGGAGGGCACTTCGCCCCGGCTGATCGCCTGGGGGGCGGCTTCCAGTGCCGATCTGATGTGCTGGGACGCCTCCGGCGAGGACCCGGCGGCATGGCCCGTCCTGGTGTTCCACCGCGGAAAGATCGAGTTCAGCCGCTACGACTGCGGGATGGCGCAGTTCCTCACCCGGCTGCTGCGGGGCGACTTCCCCGAGTGTCCGCTCGGGGACGTCACCCTCTGGGAGCGCGGCGAGGCGGCCTTCAAGAAGCTGGGGTGACCCGGCAGCTGTGACCCGCTGAGGAGGAAGGCCCGGACCGGTGACGGTCCGGGCCTTCCGGCTGTTCGGGGCAAAGGCTCAGCGTGCCTTGTTGCGGGCCGTCTCGAACGCGGCAACAGGGTCGCCCTCCACCCGCCAGGGCCAGCTGGTGACCTTTCCGCCGATGGCCTCGAACACCGGAGCGGTCTCCCGGGGACCGCCGGCCGCCGTCAGGGCGTAGGCGAGCATATTGAGGTCGGCGACGGCCGCGGCGTGGGAGAAGAACGCCGGACTGGGCCAGGTGGCCAGCGCCCGGTCCAGGAACTGCGCCGCCCGCTCGCCGTTCCAGTGGTTGCGGGCCAGCAACGCCTCGGTCCCGCCGCGCGCCATGGCGGAGTGGTACTGCAGGAGGTGCGCGGCGAGTTCGACGGACGCGCAGGGTGCGTTCGCCGGCATCCGGGTGCGCAGGGAGCCGACGAATTCGAGGACCTGACCGAGGGAGCCGGCCTCCTGCGGGCTGAGGTAGGCCAGCATGCTGAGATACGCCTCACGGTTCCAGCGGTCCCGGGCCACGATCTCGTTCCAGACGGAGAAGACCTCGCGCTCGGCGTAGCGCTCCAGGCGGGCGACGCCCAGCATCACCACCCACGGCGAGGGATCCTCCGGGTCGAGCTCGGCGGCCAGCAGGCACCTCTTCCAGGTCGCCGCGGCATCGGCCATACGGCCGGTGCCGCGGCCCTGCTCGAGTTCGGACCAGGCATGCAGCACCAGCGCACGGGCGTTGCGCGGGTCCCGTCTCGCCCAGGCGCCCGGCAGATGGGACGTCGAGAGGAACTCGGCGAGGACGGACAGACGGTGTGCCCTGCGGTCGGCGCTCTGGTCATCGGGCTCCAGGAGCTGGGCTGTCTGAGCCACGCAGATCTCCGTCCCGCCGGCCATGTTCAACCTGGACGCCGAGAGCAGGCGCTTCAGCAGCTTGCCGAGGTCGGCGTCGTCGAGTTCCGGGGCGAGACGCGGGGTGCGGCCGCGAGTCGAGAAGAAGGGCATGGTCGGATGCTAGAAGGGGGGCAACCTGTCACAAGATGCGCACGGAGATCGTTACCGGATACTTGTCTCAGGTGCCCGGCACCGACTGTGCCGCCGGCCGGCCGGTGTGCGCCTCCTCGGCCGTGCTCAGTCCGGGGGTGGGACGCCTGAACCCCCGGGTCAGCCAGAGCAGCCAGGCGCATCCGGCGGCCAGCCAGCATCCGCCGATGGTCAGCGCGGCCATGCTGAGCTGCGTGACGAGCCAGACGGTGACACAGGCCCCGAGGGCGGGGGCGACGACGTGACCGAGCAGGCCGACGCCGCGGGTGCCGCGGTGGCGGACCCAGTAGGTGATGACGCACACGTTGACCACGGTGAAGCCGAGGAACGCGCCGAAGTTGATGAAGGACGTGGCGGTCGCCAGGGAGATGTTGAGGCCGAGCACGCACATCGCTCCGGTGAGCAGGATGCAGTACACCGGCGTCAAGGTCCGGGTGTTGAGGGCGCCGAAGACCCGCTGGGGCAGAACGCCGTCGCGGCCCATGATGTACATCAGGCGGCTGGAGCTGAGCTGGACGGCGAGGCCCGAGGCGAATCCGCCGACGATGCCGGCCATGTTGGTCCAGTCGGCGAAGGTCTGGCCGCCGACCTCGACGGACATCGTGTAGGCGACGATCTCGGGGTTGTCGAACACGCCGCCCGGGTGGACCAGTTGCATGAGGTAGGCCACCGCGGCGAACAGCAGGCCGCCGATCGCGATGACGAGGACGACGGCGCGCGGGATGGTGCGTTCCGCGTCCCGGGTCTCCTCGGACAGCGTGGTCACGGCGTCGAAGCCGAGGTAGGAGTAGGCGGCGACGGCGGCCGCGGCCGACAGGCCGCCCAGGCTGGTCTCGGCGTTCCACACGGGGGCCGTGTACGACGTGGGCGCGTGGTGGGCGAGGTGGACCAGGCAGTAGGCGACGAACAGCAGCACGAGGAAGACGGACAGGGCGGTGAGCAGCTTGTTGACGCGGTCGGTCAGGGTGAGGCCGATGATGTTGACGAGGGTCGTGAGGCCTGCGTTGATCAGCATCCACGCCCAGACCGGGACGGCCGGGAACTGCGCGTTCAGGTAGAGGGACTGGACCAGCCAGGCCACCATCGGCAGGAACAGGTAGTCCAGGAGCACGGCCCAGCCGACGAGAAAGCCGACCGGGGCGCCGATGAGCTTGCGGGCGTAGAAGTACGCCGAGCCGGAGACGGGGTAGTGCCGGGCCATCTTGGCGTAGCTCAGCGCGGTGAGGAACATCGCACCGGTGGCCACGAGGAACGCGGTGGGCGCGGTTCCGGCGCTGGCGCTCGAGATCACGCCGAAGATCACCATCACCAGGCTGGGCGCCATGTAGGCCAGGCCGAACGTGACGACCGACGCCAGCGTCAGCCGGCGGGAGAGCTGCTGCTGTCCGCTCATCGGGCCACGCTCCCCTCGGCGGGGCGCAGTGCGGCGGGGGTCTCCGGAGAAACCGCAGGGCGCCAGGTCGCGGGGTCGATGCGGCCGCCGTACAGCGGCAGTTCCAGGGGGATGTCGCCGGGCCGGAAGTGGTCCCAGGGCCAGGAGTCGCCGCTCGTGCCGTACTTGCGGGCGGCCGGGACGCGGTCGAAGTCGACGACGCTGAGCAGGGTGGTGTCCTCCGCGCCGGTGGAGGACACCTGGATGTGGCCCTCGGGGTCGATGAGGAGACTGCGGCCGTGCGCGGTGGGTGCGGCGGCGTTCACGCTGGCCACCCACACCTGGTTGACGATGGCGTTGGCCTGGTTGACGGGGATCTCCTGGGCGCGTCCGGCGGTCGGTGTCTGGACGACGTTGACGACCAGTTCAGCGCCCATCCAGGCCAGGTGCCGGGTCAGCTCCGGGTACCAGCTGTCGTAGCAGACGGACAGGCCGACCCGGCCGTGACCGGGCATGTCGAAGACGACGAACTCGCGGCCCGGGCACACCGGCTCGTACGGCCGCCAGGTGAAGATCTTCCGGTAGCGGGCGACCAGGTCGCCGTGGGGGTCGTAGACGACGGCGGTGTTGTACACGCGGCCGTCCTGCGCCCGCTCCAGCACGGTGCCCGGGACCAGCCAGATGCCGAGCTCGCGGGCCAGGTCGCCGAGCGCCTTGCCGCGCGGGCCGTCCAGCGGTTCCGCGTGCGCGGCGTAGATCTCCTCCTCGGTCAGTGCCTCCGTGTCCTGCGAGTACAGATGGGCCTCGGGGTAGACGACGAGGTCGGCGCGGTTGGGCGACGTCATGCGCCGCCGCAGGCCCTGGGCGAACTGTTCGAAGGACTCGGCGGGGGCCTGGACGAGGGCCAGGCGCAGGTGTCGGCTCATGGGATTCCTGACTGCGGAGCGGGGGACGGGACGGCGGGGCGGCCGGTGCGGGACCGGCCGGTGGGCGGCCGGGGTGCATCGCCCGGTGGCCGATGCGGTGCGACCAAGGAACCCGACTCCAACGCCGTTGTCAACGATGTTGGCAGTTTCCGTCCGTACCCATTGGTAAGGTCGCTTCGCGGCAGGCCGGCGCCGCGGGCGCCGGGTGGCCGGTTTGCCGTCGCAGCCCTGACCGAGGAGATCCATGCCGAAGAAGACGGCTACCGCCGCACACCCGGAGCAGCCCGAGAGCACCGGGCGCACGGGGCGGCGCGAACGCAGGAGTGTGCGGCAGGAGGCCGTCGTGAGCGCCGCCTTCGCGCTCGCCGAGCGTGAGGGCGTGGGCGGCCTGACGATGCGCCGGCTCGGCCAGGAGCTGGAGGTCGACGTGACCATCCTGTACCGGCTGTTCCGCGACAAGGACGAGCTGCTGCTCGCGCTGAGCGAGCGGACCATGGAGATGATCCTCGACGAGATCGGCGAGACGCCCGCCGACGAGGCCTGGCAGGACACCCTGCGCCGGATCGCGGAGGCCACCTGGCAGGTCCAGACCCGGCTCCCCGCGATCACGACGCTGACGTTCGCCCGCACCACCGGCGGGCCGGCCGAGCGCCGGTTGGTGGAACTGCAACTCGCCACCCTTGCGCGGGCCGGGCTGTCCCCCGCCGAGACCGTGCTCTTCTACCGGACCTTCGTGGACACCTCACTGGGGCTGTGCGCGCACTCCGCCGCGCTCAGCTCGCTCGACCCCGAGGTCCGGGAGAAGGACAGCACGACCTGGACCCGGGTCTACGCCCGGCTCCCGGAGGGCGACTACCCCGTCACCCGGGCCCACATCGACGAGCTGAGCGCCGTCGACCCGAAGACGCTGTACGACACGGCCGTGCAGGCCGTCCTGGCGGCGGTGGAACGGGCCGCGGCCTGACCTCGGGGTGAGAGCCCGGACCGGCCGCCGCCGCCGGGGTCAGTCGGCCGTCCGCACCGGTGCGCTGCTGCGCACCTTGCCGCCGTCCGCTCAGTTCGGCGTCGAGGGTCTCCTGCGCCACCCGCATGGACTCGGCGTACCGGGGCTCGCACAGCCGCTTCCACATCTCGTCCTCGGGTACGTCCTCCACGTGGGCGACGACCCACCAGACGTTGCCGAAGGGGTCCTTGACGCGTCCGCCACGCTGGCCGAACGCATTGTCCGACAGGGGCGTGACGACCTCTCCGCCGGCCGCGACCGCCCGCGCGAACGCCTGGTCCGCGTCGGCGACGAACACCCGCAGCAGGCTGGGCAGCACAGGCCAGTCCGCGTGCCGGTCGAAGGCGAGGACGACGGTGTCGCCGACCCGGATCTCCCCGTGCCCGATCAGCCCGTCCTCGGTCCGCACCCGGGCCAGCTCCACGCCGTCGAACACCTCGGTGACGAAGTCGAGAAACGCCCCCGTGTCCTCCGTGACGACCCAGGGCGCGACGGTGGTGTAGCCGTCCGGTGCGGGGCTGCTCTGCTGGGACATGGGTGCTTCCTCTCGGTCGCTTCGCCGGTGAGGAAGACGGTAGGCGGCATGTAGGCCGGTTCTTGTCCTATATCGGGGCGAGTGCTCTGCTGTCAGTGCGAGTGCTCTGCTGCACCCTTGCCGGTGACGACGTAGCAGGAGGCCCTGCCTCCCTCGTCGTTCCACTCGCCCTTGGACGACCACATGAACCAGAAGTGGCCGGGCTCGTCCGATGCGGAGGTCCAGTCGCCGGAGGCGCGCCCGTAGGCGTCACTGCAGGCGTCACCGGCCTTGCGCTGGGCCGCCTCGGCGCCCGGGTAGGTTCGCGGGCCCAACTTCTCCTGGGCGAAGACCCGGCCGTCGTGCGGTCCCTCGCACGGCACGACCACGACGGTGGCCATGTAGCGCTGGCCCGTGCTGAAGTCGATGCACCCGCCGCGCTCGACCGACTCGATGCCGTGGACCGCCTCGCCCGCCGCGCGGACCGGCCCGTCGGCCTTCATGTCCGGCTGCGAGGTGCCGTGTCCGGAGAGCCGGAGGTCGATCGTCAGGGAGGTCATGTCCTTGAAGGCACGGTCCTTCCTCCCCAGCGTCGACGAGAAGTCGGCGCGCACGTGCGTGACGCGGCCCTGACCGTCGACGGAGACGGTCGCCGGGAGAGGAGCGCTGGTCCGGTAGGACATCACGCGGGCGAACCCGGCGGACAAGTGGCGCCTGAGGTCGCCGGGGAACACGTCCCACGCCGTGGAGCTGGGCATCTCCGCCCGGTAGACCCGCCCCGGGCCGTCGGGGCGCTGCGACGTGGCCACCGTCGCGCCGAGCCCTTCGAGGAGCGTGCCGCCGATCGGCGCCTCCGTTCCGCGCAGGGCGTCGATGGTGTCACCCGCGACGTCCGGTGCCGTGTCACCGGTGCGGTACTCGAGCCAGTACGCCGCCGACCCGGCGCGGTAGCGGATGGTCCGGCGGTCCACGAGCATGCTCCCGGAGGCGTCGGCGTTGCCTTTGCCCGGAGTCAGGCCGAGGAAGGTGTCCCGTACGTCCTTCGGGAGCCCCGGCGCCGGATCCCACCTCGCCGTCGCCGCGCCCGCTCCCTGAGCGAAGTCCATCCGTCCGCTGACGGTCTGCACCGCCCGGCCCTGCTTGGAGGCGAAGGTGATCGTCTGGGTGAAGGCGGCGGTGCCGTCCTGCTGCGTCCGGCGCAGGGCCAGGAAGATCTGCCGGTCCAGCCGCTGGCCGAAGACGGGGTGCGCGGCGGGAGCGGGGGCCGGGGCGTCCTCCGTGCGGGAGCAGGCGGTCAGCAGCAGGGCCGCGGTGAAGAACAGCGCACCGCTGCGGGCAAGGCGTCGGATCATGCCCAGATGACCTCGCCGGACCGCGGGAGGTTGCCCTCCGTACAGGTCACGTCTTGATCACTGGTACCGGAACGCCGACGGGCCCGGGCCTCACGTGAGGCCCGGGCCCGTCATCGAGGGTGGTGCGCCGGCTCTAGCGCTCCTCGCGGAACAGGACGTGCTGCCCTGCCACCGGGTCGTACTTGCGCAGGACCAGCCGGTCGGGGTCGTTCTGGCGGTTCTTGCGCGTCACGTAGGTGACACCGGTCCCGGCCGTCGACTTCAGCCGGACGACGGGACGCACGGTGCTGCGTGCCATGGAGCTCTCCTTTCCCGGACCGACACACCACCACGATCCTGGTCAGTGCATGTCAGCCACGAGAGCTGTAACCACGGTGCCGGCCCGGGCATTCCCACCGGCGCCCGGGGCAGGGAGCCCCCGGCCGGTGATCAGGGCGGGGACATCCTCCTGCCGTGTCGAACCAGGGAATCACGGCCGGTATCGCGCTCGCGCGCGTCATGGCGCACTGCGGCGGCAGCCCGGCGGCAGCGGTGAGCTTTCCCGCGGGTGCCATCGCCTCCGCGCCCGAGGACCCGGGACCCTACGCGGCGCTGGCCGAGCTGTGGACGGACCGGCGGGCCGAGACTGCCGGGGCCGTCGAGGCCGGCGGTTCCCTGGCGAACGTACTTGCGCGGTCGTACCTCGGCTTCCTCGACGGCGACATGGACACCGCGGCGCTGGCCATCGGCTCCGTCACGGGGGTGCGACCGGACATCGCCTGGGCCGGCGCCCCGTGGTTCGGCGACGACCGCTTCATCGGTGCGGTGAGCGCGGAGGCGCTGGCCGAGGCCGCGATGCGGACGATGGACCGCGGCCACGACCTGGACGGGGACGGTATGCGGGAACGGTTCCGGCCCTGGTTCCGCGCCATCGACGCGGTCGCCTCCCGCCGGCCGGCGCCGTCCCCCGAGCCGCTCGCCAGGATGGCGATGCTGCTGCGGGCCTGCGGTCTCACGGACGCGTCCTTCGCACTCTGTGACCGTGCGGACGCCGTCGAGCGGGTCATGATGACGGAGGTCGTGCGCGCGGGGACCTGGCGCAAGCTCGGTGACCCCGAGAGGGCCGCCGCCGCGTTCGAGCGGGCGCTCGTCCTGGACCCGGGCAACTGGTCGCTGCAACTCGACCTCGCGGACCTGCGGGCCGAGCAGGGTGACTTCGCCGCCGCGGTACGGCTGGTGGAGCAGGGGCTGACGTGCGAGCCGACCGAGCCCACCCTGCGTGCCGCCGGCGCCGCCTACCGCGCACGGCTCGACGGCTCCCCGGCCGACCTCGGCGAACTCCTCACCGTGGCGTCCGACATGCCCCGCTCCCCGTACCGGAACCTGCTGATCGACGTCGCCTGCGCCGGCCCCGGTCTGCCCTCCGATCTGGTGGCGGCGGCCCGTCGCCTGCGGGACGGCTGACGCTCGCCTTCAGAACGACCACCGCGTGTGGGAGTACACCCCGCCGTCGCGCCCGAAGCCGTACGCCGTGGCCGGCGCGACCGCGAACGCCGTCGCGTCGCCCTTGCGCAGGGCGTCGCCCAGGCCGTGGAAGGTGCCCTCGGGCGAGGTGATGTGCGCGCCGTACTTCTCCTCGTACGCCGCGATCACCGCGTCCAGCAGCGCCGGATCGGTGACGCGCTCCGCCCTGCCCTCGACGACGAGGTCGAGACCCGAGGTGAGGGAGTTGCCGCCCGTGGTGAGCGCGCAGTGCGCGTGATGGCCGAGGTTGCGCGCCTTCTGCTCCGCGGGGCCCGTGGCGAAGTACAGCACTCCGTCGTGCCAGGCGGCGATCACGGGCGTGACGTGCAGCCGGCCGTCGGGGCGCACCGTGGACACCCAGAAGATCTCGGCGGCCGCCAGGAGTCGCTCGGCCTGCGCCCATGCGGTGGCGGTGACGTCCGCCGCGCCCGGGCGGGGGTTGAGCGCGGAGCTGTAGCGGGCGTCGAGTTCGGTGAGGGGCTGCCGCGCCGCCCTCGGTTCCGGCATGACGGATCTCCTTTCGCTTCCTGCTGACGAAGTGATGACCCGCTGAGCACCGAAGAATCATCGGATGGGCCGTACGGCTCCGGGTGAGCGCCCGCGGGTGGCGGCGCCGTGTGCACCTCGAGCCGCGCTCATGAGGCCTCCCGCAGGATGACGGCGTGATCGCTCCCCTGTCGTACCGCTTCCGCGCCCTGCGCACCCGCAACTTCCGGCTCTTCGCCGCCGGGCAGATCGTGTCCGCGGCCGGCACCTGGATGATGGTCGTCGCGCAGGACTGGCTCGTGCTCGGACTGACCGGCGACTCCGGCGTCGCCCTGGGAACGGTGACGGCACTGCAGTTCACGCCCATGCTGTTCACCCTCTACGGCGGCCGGCTGGCCGACAGCCGCGACAAGCGGGCGCTGCTGACCGCGGCCAACGTGGTGTCGGCGGCGCTCGCACTCCTGCTGTCCCTGACGGTGTTCGCGGACGCGGTGGCCCTGTGGCACATCCACCTGTTCGCGCTCGCCCTCGGCCTGGTGAACGCCGTCGAGGTGCCCGCCCGCCTCGCGTTCATCAGCGAGCTCGTCGCCCCGAGCGTGGTGCCGAACGCGTCCGCGATGAGCGCGGCGTACTTCAACGTCGCCCGGGTGCTCGGGCCGGCGCTCGCCGGGCTGCTCCTCACCGCGTTCGGCACCGGGTGGGTGATGCTGGTCAACGCCGCCAGCTATCTGGCGACCGTGGCGGGGCTGCGGCTGATGCGGCCCGCCGAACTGCTCCGGGCGCCCCACGAGGCACGCCACGCCCGGGTGGTCGACGGGCTGCGCCACACGCTGGGGCGGCCCGACCTGGCCGCCCCCATGGCACTCGTCGCGGTGATCGGGCTGGTCGGGCTGAACTTCCAGCTGACCCTGCCCCTGCTGGCGAAGACGGTGTTCCACACCGGCGCCTCCTCCTTCGGGCTGCTGACCACCGTCTTCGCGGCCGGGTCGCTGCTGGGCGCGTTCGCGACCAGCGGGCGCAGCGGCCGGCCGTCCGCGCGGCTCGTGACGGGCGCCGCGATCGGGTTCGGGCTGCTGGAGGCGGCGGTCGGCTGGGCGCCTACCCCTGCCGCCACCGTCGCCCTGCTCTTCCTCACCGGCTTCGCCACGATCTACTTCGCGCAGGCCGCCAATCACCGCGTCCAGCTGGGCAGCGACCCGGCCTTCCGCGGCCGGGTCCTGGCGCTGTACACCCTGGTGATGCAGGGCTCGACGCCGCTCGGCGCCCTGTGCGTCGGCTGGCTGAGCGAACGCTGGGGCGCCCGCGCCGGGTTCGTCGTCGGCGGCGTGGTGTCGCTGGCCGCCGGCCTGGTGGCCCTCGCCGTGGACCGGGAGGCCCGCCACCCGGCCGGCCCGGCACCGGAACACAGGGCCGCCCGGGAGGACGTACGGCCGTGACGAGCCGCCCGGGAGGACGTGCGGCCACGACTCGGGAGGACGTACGGCGACGACGGGCCGCCCGCCGCATCGCGGCTCGGCGCGGTGTCCGCCCCGTGACTCACCCGTACGGACCGGCCGGGACGCCCTCCGCTGCGGCAGTGCGCAGGCTGGGCACGGCAGCGCCCGCTCCGGGCGACACAGCGAGCAGCATCGGGGCGGTGCACGCAGCGCGGTGCACCGCAGCGAGGAGACGACCGTGGCCGACCGCACTCCCGTCCCGCCCGCCGTGGCGGTCCGCCGGACCGTGACGCGGGTCGAGGCCACCGCCGCCGCCGTGCTCGGCGACCTCCGCGCGGTCGACGGGGCGCTGTACGCGGCGGTGGCCGCCACCCCCACGCCCACCCTGGACCGCGCCCTGCGGCGGCTGTCGCACGCGGCCGACCACTCGAAGATCTCGCTCACCGTCGCGGCCCTCCTGGCGCTCGGCCCGGGCCGCTCCCGGCGCGCTGCGCTGGCCGGGGTGGGCGCGGTCGCGCTGGCCTCGGCGGCGGCGAACCTGTGCGGCAAACGGATGGTCCACCGGCGGCGGCCCGACCGGGAACAGGCACGGGTGGTCGTGGACCGGCACGTGCCCATGCCGAAGTCGGCGTCCTTCCCGTCGGGTCACACGGCGGTGGCGACCGCGTTCGCCACCGCCGTCGGCGTCGTGCTGCCCGCGGCGGCCGTCCCGCTCGGAGCGCTGGCGCTCGCCGTCGGTTACGCCCGCGTGCACACCGGGGTGCACTACCCCGGAGACGTGGCGGCCGGCGGAGTCCTCGGCTTCGCCGCCGCGGCGGCCTCCCTCACGGTGGCCCGCGTCCCCCTGCGGCAGCGTTCCTGAGCGTCCCTCACCGCGACGCTCCTCAGCATCCCCCGCGGCGGTCCCGAGCTTCCCCTCGGGACCTGAGCGTCCCCCCCGCGGCGGCGGCCCCGACCGTCGCCCATCTGAGGCCGGGCAGCTCCGGCGGAGGCGGGAGCGGAACGCGGCGCGGGATCCCGTAAGCGCGGTCGGCCGGCGGATCGCCGCACCCTCTTGACTCCCCCCGCCACCCCTTCCATACTGGCGGCCAAATCGATTTGGCCAAATCGATTTGGCCGCCGTCCGGGCCCATCGTGAAGGCCGAACCACCGAGCGAGTCGACCCCGAAACGGAGTCCCCCGTGTCGCTACGCACCGCTCCACTCCCCGCCCCGGACCCCGACACCACCGCGCACGCCGACGACCGGCGCCGCCACCCCGTCGACGCCTACCGTCCCGTGCACCGGATGCTGCTGTTCGGCATCCAGCACGTGCTGGTCATGGCCGCCACCCCGATCTCCAGCGTCTTCCTCGTCAGCGCGACACTGCACCTCACACCCGCCCTGACCGCCAACCTGCTGGCCGCTGCCTTCGTGCTCTCCGGCCTCGGCTCCCTGCTGCAGTCCCTGGGACCGTGGGGCATCGGGGCGCGGCTGCCGTTCGTCATGCTGCCCGGCGGTGCGCCGCTCGTGCTGTTCCTCTCCATCGCCGACCAGCACGGACTGCGGACGGCGACCGGGGCGGTGATCATCACCGCCGTCTTCTACTTCGTCGTGCTGCCGGTGTTCTCACGGCTGCTGAAGTTCTTCCCCACCCTGGTCATCGGCACGATGATCACCATCGTCGGCGTGAACCTGGTCAAGGTCGGCGCCCTGCTGGTCACCGGACGCCCCGGCACCAGCGGCTTCGGCGAGCCGCGCGCCCTGCTGCTGGGCCTGGCCACCGTGGGCTTCACCGTAGTCGCCTACGGGCTGCTGCGCGGCACCCTGCGCCAGCTCTCCGTCATGCTGGGCCTGCTGGCCGGCACCGCGCTCGCCGCCCTGCTCGGCCAGGTGCATCTGGCGGGCGGCGGCGGGCTGCTGCACGCGCCGGAGCTGATGCCGTTCGGCACACCGCAGTTCAACCTCGTCGCCGCGCTCCCCCTGCTGGTCTACAGCCTGGCCTCGATGGCGGAGGCGACGGGACAGACCGTGGTCAACAGCGAGGCCGTCGGTCTGGAACCCGACGCCCGCCGGGACGCGCCCCGCACCATCCGCGGCGACGCGCTCGTCTCGCTGGCGGGCGGCTTCTTCGGCCTGCCCCTGATGGTCACCAGTGGCGAGAACATCGGCATCGTCAAACTCACCGGCGTGCGCAGCCGCTTCGTCACGGTGGCCGCCGGACTCGTACTGATCGTCATCGGATTCCTCGCGCCCGTGGCCCGGCTCGTCAACGCGATCCCGGCGCCCGTGGTGGGCGGCACCGCGCTGGTCGTCTTCGGCGTCATCACGGTGCTCGGCATCCAACTCCTCGGCCGCGCCGGCCTGGACGACCACACGGACACCTTCATCGTCGCCGTCGCCCTGGCCGCCGGTCTGCTCCCGATCCTCGTGCCCGGCGTCTATGCCCAGCTCCCGCCCACCCCGCGCATCCTCCTGGAGAGCGGCGTCGCCGTGGGGGCGTTCACCGCGGCCCTGCTGCACGCGCTCTTCCACCGGGCGCCGTGGGTCTCCCGTTCCCTCGAGGCGGCCCCCGCCGAGCCCGTCCCCGCGACCGGCGCGGCAGTCGACGCTCCCCCCGACCAGCACCACCCCTGAGCCCCGCATGAACATCTACGACAAGGACACCATGCACCTCCTGTCCAGCCCCGACCCCGGGCCACTGCTGCGCGACGACGCACCGCTGCTGCTGGTCCCCGACACGGTTCTGCTGCCCGACGGGCCCGCCGAGGACCACGCCGTCGTCGTGACCGGTACCGCCTTCACCGACGTCGGGCCGACCGCACGCGTACTGCGCGACCATCCCGCGCTGAGCCCCGTACGGCTGGCCGGCCGGGCCCTGCTGCCCGGCTTCGTCGACGCCCACCACCACCTCACGCAGAGTTTCGGCGCCGCGCTGGCGTTCGGTGAACCCTCGGAGATCTTCCGCCGGGTGTGGGTGCCGCTCGAAGGCGCGCTCGACGAGGAGTCGGCGTACGTGGCGGCGAAACTCGCCGCGTGGGAGGCCCTGCGCGGCGGTTTCACGACCGTCGCCGACGCCGGGACGCGCGCGCCGATCGACGTGGAGGCCGTGGCGAGCGCCGCACGCGACGCGGGTCTGCGCTGCGTCCTGGGCGCGATCTGCAACGACGCCGACGAGCCCGGCGCTGACGACGTGCTCGCCCGGGCCGGCAAGCACCTCTCCCGCTACGCGGGCGACCCGCTGGTGCACCCCTCCCTCGCCGTCTCCATCCCGGAGGCGGCCACGGAGGCCACCCTCGCGAACCTCGCCCGCCTCGCCGCCGAGGCGGGCGCCGTCCTCCAGATCCACGTCAACGAACACCTCGCCGCGGTGGAGCGCTCCCTGGTACGGCACGGACTGCGGCCGCTGGAGCATCTGCACCGGCTGGGCGTGCTCGGGCCGCACCTGCTCGCCGCCCACGCCACCCTGCTGACGCCCCGTGAGCTCGCCCTGCTGCGCGACACCGGAACCGCCGTCAGCTACAACCCCGTGGCCAGCGCCTGGAAGGGAAATGCCGTGGCGCCCGCCCTGCTCATGGCGCAGGAGGGCATCCGTTTCGGCCTCGGCACCGACGGCACACGCGGCGACGCCTTCCGGCTGCTGGACACCGCCGAGACGGCCCAGCGCCTCACCCACGGCCTGGCCACCGGCGACTCCTCGTGCGGCGGCGGCTGGACCTGGCTCGACCACGGCACCCGGCTGGGCGCCGACGCCGTCGGGCTCGGATCGACGGCCGGTGTCGCGGGCGTGAGCGCGGGCGTGGTGGCCACGGGCGCGGCGGCCGACTTCCTGCTCGTCGACCTCACCGTCCCCGAACTGGCCGCCTCGCACGACCTGCCCTGGGAGCTGCTGCGGCGCGGCAACCGCGACCAGATCACGGCGGTGTTCACGGCCGGACGCCTGCGGCTGTGGCACGGCTCGCCCCTGACCTGGGACGGCCGTGCCCTCGTGGCGCGGGCCCGGGAACTCGCCGCCGAGGTCGTCGGGCGGGCCCCCATCGTCCGGGTGCACCGACCCTCCACGGAGGCCGCCCGATGATCCGCGTCGAGATCGCGCGGGAGGTGGGCGCATGAGCGGTGACGCCCTCGCCCTGCTGGCCGTGACCGTGGCCGTCGCCGCCTTCGTGCAGGGCGCCAGCGGCCTCGGCTACGCCCTGATCGTCGCGCCGGTGGCCGGCCTCGCGGACCCGGGACTGCTGCCCGTCTTCCTGCTCGCGTCGATGATCCCGCTGAACCTGTATGTGGCCTTGCGGGAGCGGTCCAGCATCGATCTGCGCGGCGCCGGCTGGATCACCGGCGCCCGCCTCGCGGCCACCCCGGCGGGGCTGGTGCTGCTCGCCGCCGTCCCCGAGCACGACCTCGGGCTCCTGGTGGGGGTGGCGACCGTGCTCGCGGCGCTGGTGAGTCTCGCCGCGCCGGCGTTCGCGCCGGGCCGTGCCGCGTATGTGGGCGCCGGTCTGGTCACCGGGATCACCGAGACGGCCACCGGCGTGGGCGGGCCACCGCTCGCGCTGGTCTACCAGCACCGGCCGCCGCCGGAGCTGCGCGCCACGGTCGCCGTGTGCTTCCTGCTCGGCGAGGCCGCCTCCCTGGTCCTGCTGTCCTGCACGGGGCGTGCGCACCTGGATCACCTGGGTACGGTGCTGTGGATGCTGCCCGCGCTGGCCGCGGGGGCGGCTCTGAGCCGGCTGGTGCACCACCGGCTGAACGCGCGCCGCCTGCGGCTGGGGGTGCTGGTGTTCGCGCTGGTGTCGGGGCTGGTGCTGATGCTGGGGATGTGAGCGCGGGGCCCGCGCGGGTCGCTGCGGCGGTGGCTTTTCGGGTGCTCGCGGGGGGCTGATCGCACAGTTCCCCGCGCCCCTTGTGGGTCGGCCGCCGCACCCGGCCTCCGGGGTCCGCCCGACGGCCACCCGCCGGGACCCGCGGTGGACCTTCGGCTGCGGACCAGTGAGCGGGTCGCGCAGTTCCCCGCGCCCCTTGTGGGTTGGCCGCTCCACCCGGCCTCCGGCAGTGGCACCGCACCCCTTGTGGGTCGGACATCGCGCCCGGCGTCCGGCAGTGTCCGCGCACCCCTTGTGGGGTGGACACGCCGCCCGGCTTCAGAGGGTGCTGGGCGGCTGCCGTAGTGAGGAGGCGCGGGGGACCAGGCTCGGGGACGGGAGGGGCGGGGACGGGGCGTGGCCCGTGTCGTCCGTGGCGCCCCGCAGTTGCCCTAGCAGGAGGTCGAGTGCCTGTGCGGCCGCCTGTTCCAGGTGCAGGTCCACCGCGGTCAGCGGGGGCATGCAGGTGCGGGCGCGGACACCGTC
This sequence comes from Streptomyces sp. NPDC036813, assembly GCF_055609245.1. Lineage (NCBI taxonomy): Bacteria > Bacillati > Actinomycetota > Actinomycetes > Kitasatosporales > Streptomycetaceae > Streptomyces > Streptomyces sp. NPDC036813. Next base: position 358,141 of record NZ_JBVJPV010000006.1, read on the forward strand.
GTAGCGTGTGACGACGAGGACGTCGTCCGGCACCGCGCGCCCGCTGTCGTGCAGCGCGCGCACCGCGCCCACCGCGAACGCGTCGACCATGACGCACAGCGCGTCGATGCCGGGGTGTTCGCGCAGCAGGGCGGCGCACGCCTCGTAGCCCGCCTGCTCGCCGCCGGACTCCTCGGCGACCGCCGTCACCTGCGGCCAGCCGTGACGTTCGGCGGCGCGGGCGTAGGCGGTGCGCGCGTCGACGGCCGAGGACCGGGTGCCCGGCGCGGTGAGCAGCGCGGGGCTGCGGGCGCCCTCGCGGGCCAGGTGGTCCAGGAGCAGTTCGGTGACCGCCTCGCCGTTGAGGTCGACATACGGCGCCTGCGCCGCGTCCGGCACCGGCCGGCCGAGCGCCACCCAGGGCAGGCCGCGTTCGCGCAGCTCGGCGACCACGGGGTCGTCCTCCTGGGGCTCCACGACGATGGCGCCGTCCACGTCGACCGTGCGCAGCCCCGCGCCGGACTCCCCCGGCGGCAGCAGCACCAGCGCGAACCCGTGGGCCAGCGCGTGTTCCGCAGCGGCTGCCGCGACCTCCATGTAGAAGCCCAGCCGGGACGGTCCCCCGGCCACGGCGAGCGGCATCGACGACAGCAGGGCGATCGCCCTGGCCTCGCCGCGCCGCAGTCGCTGGGCGCGCAGGTTGGGGCGGTAGCCCAGCTCCTCGGCGACCCGCTTGACGCGTTCCCGGGTGCGCGGGTCGACCTTGCCCAGCCCGTTGAGCGCGTGCGAGACGGTCGTACGGGACACACCGGCGGCGCGTGCCACATCGGCGATCGTCGGCTGACGGGACGCGGAGGCCGGGCGGGGTTCGGTCATCGGCGGCTGTTCTCCTCCTACGCTGCGTGCCGCCCAGTCTTCCCGATGCCCCGGCGCTCCGGCACGCCGCCTCCCCCCGAAGGCGGGGAAAGGCCTGGGAAGATCACCGAGCTGGTGACGGTCACCTCCGCCCGGATCCAGCCGGACGGCTGGCGCGACTGGCTGCTGTGGACGCAGGCGTGCGCCGAGCACCGGCCGGACGACCCGGGCTGCCGGCCGGCGCGACATGCTCACCACGGACGGCGGCGAGTTCCTCTCCTTCGCGCTGGTGACCGCGCGGAAGAAGGGGTAGACCCGCTCACGCGGTAGCGGCGTCACCACGGCGGGCCGCCACACGGTCCAGGAACAGCTGCCGCCCGACCGGATCCTCGGCCAGCTCCACGGCGACATGGGCGAGGGCGATGGCCCCGTCCAGGACGGCCAGGTCGGCGCCGGGGCTCGTGCCGTAGCGGGCGAACTGCTCGGTGTGCTGCGTCGCGCCCCGGGTGTCGTAGCCGATCGTGGGGTGCAGCGACGGTACGGCGTGGGAGACGTTGCCCATGTCGGTGGACGCCATCCGCTGCCCGTGCCGGTCCACCGGCTCACGGCCCAGGGCGCGGGCGGCCCGCACATAGGCGGCGGTGAGGTAGGCGTCCTGGCGCAGGTCGGCGAAGTCGTGGCCGTGCGCGGCGAGGTCCAGGGCCGCTCCCGTGGCCAGGGCGCCCGCCTCCAGGCAGGCCCGCACCCGCTGCCGGGCGTGCGCGAGGTCGTCGACGGTGTGCGCCCGCAACTCGTAGCGTCCGCGCGCGCGTTCCGGGATGACGTTCACGGCGTGGCCGGCTTCGAGGACGATGTCGTGGACCAGGGTCCCGGGCGGCAGCTGCTGCCGCAGGAGGCCCACGGCCGTGTGCGCGAGCGTCATCGCGTCGAGCGCGTTGACGCCCTCCCAGGGGGCGAGCGCGGCGTGGGCCGGGCGGCCCCGGTAGGTGACGTCCCAGGCACCCACGGCGAGAGAGGAGGCGCCGACCGTGTCCTCGGGCGCCGCGTGGACCATCATCGCCGCGGCGACGTCGTCGAAGACGCCCGCCTGGAGCAGCAGGACCTTGCCGCCGATGTCCTCCTCCGCCGGGGTACCCACGAGCTTGACGGTGAGGGCGAGATCGTCCGCCACGGCGGCGAGTGCGAGCGCGGCCCCGACCGCGGCGGCGCCGTTGACGTTGTGGCCGCAGGCGTGGCCGATGCCGGGCAGCGCGTCGTACTCGGCGCACAGGGCCACCACCAGGTCGCCGGTGCCGTAGGTCGCCACCAGGGCGGTCGGTACGCCGCCCGCGCCGTCGGTGACCCGGAAGCCGGCGTCGGCGAGCACCGAGGCGATCTTCGCGGCGGACTTGAACTCCCGCAGCGCGGTCTCGGGTTCCGCGTGCAGGCTGTGGCTGAGCCCGACGAGGGTGTCCCGCCGGGAGCGGACGGCGTCCGCGGCCGCGGTCAGGGCCTGGCCGGTGGACGGGGCGGGGGGCTGAGGGCGTGTCATGCGGCTTTCTCACTGGTCGTCATCAGGGTGGGCGTCGAGGCGGTGTCGGGGGCACCACCGCCCTTGAAGAGCAGGCAGATCGCCGCTCCGGCGAGGGCGACGGCCGCGCAGACGGCCCAGGCCCACAGATAGCCCGCCGGGGCGATGCCGCCGCCCGCTGCCGGGTGGGCCGCGAAGAGCGCACCGATCACGGCGGCGCCGATCGCCGCGCCCAGCGACAGGGCGAGTTCGTTGATGCCGACGGACAGCGCGGTCTCGGCGTCCTCGACGACCTCCACCGACAGGGTGCGGGTGACGGCTTCGAACATGCCGGTCGCTACCCCGACGACGAGGGCGCCGGCCAGGTACTGCGGCAGGGAGACGTGGAAGAACACCAGGGACGTGAAACCGGCGGCGCCGACGCCGCCGCCCGCGGCGAGCGTGGCCCGGTCCCCGATGAGCCGGGCCAGGCGCGGGGTGGCGGTGGATCCGGCGCAGCCGGCGACGACCATCGCGAGCGAGATCAGCGCGATGTCCTGCGAGCCGAGTCCTCGGCCGTAGCCGTCCCCGTCGGGGTGGGCGCCGAGGAAGACCGCGTTCGCCCCGAGGAAACCGATGGTGCCGAAGGCGGCGCAGAAGGTGTGCGCGCTGACCACGGCGAGTCTGGCGTTGCGCAGCAGCCGGACGTCGACGAGGGGGTGGGCGGAGCGCTGTTCGACGCGCACCCACAGCACGAGGGCCATGGCGGCGACGGCGACCGTCGCCAGGGTGGGCGCCGAGGCCCATCCCCAGGTGCCGCCCTGGGCGAGGACCAGGACGAGCGCGCCGAGTCCGACGGTGAGCAGCGTCGCCGCCGGCGTGTTGAAGCGGCCCGCGCGCTGCGTCGTGCTGTCGGGCAGCGCCAGCGCCGCGGCCAGGGCGAGCAGCGCGAACGGTACGGCGGTCCACAGCCCGGCCGACGCGTGCTCCTCGCTGAGCGAGCCGGCGACCAGACCGCCGACGCCGATGGACAGCAGCAGCGCGCCCACGAGGACGGACATGCCGGTGCGGCCGCGTTCCGGCGCCCGGGAGCGCAGGATGCCCGCCAGCAGCGGGAAGAAGCCGACGACGGCGCCTTGCAGGGCCATGCCCACCGCGAGCGTCGCGGTGGTCGGGCGGACGGCGATGAGCACCGAGCCGGCCGCCACCATCGCGACGGCGACCCGCAGCAGCCGCCGGTGGCCGTGGATGTCGCCCCAGCGAGACAGCAGCGGTGTGAGCACCGCGAACGCGAGCTGGGACAGCAGGTACAGGTTGTTCTGGCCGACGCCCGAGAGGCCGATGTGCTGCCCCACGACGGGCAGCAGCGGGGTCAGGTAGCCCTGGACGACTCCGCTGCACACCACGATCAGGGTCATGGTCGCGAGCAGTCGGCGGCCGCGGCTGATGGTTCCGGTCACTGTCTCACCGTCTTCCCTTGGCTGGAATCCGAGGTGATGGCTAGAGTGCGACCCTCGGTCGAAGGGTCCGGGAACATCGCGGAAATCCTGCACGGAGGTCGGCGCGGGTGAAGGAATCGGACACCGTGAGCGAGCTGGATCTCGCTCTCGTGCACGCGCTGCAGATCCGCCCGCGTGCGGCGTGGTCCGATCTCGCCCCGTTGCTCGGTGTCACGGCGGTGACGCTGGCCCGGCGCTGGGAGCGGCTGACGCGGGAGGGACTGGCGTGGCTGTCCGTGGTGCCGGGACCGGCGTTCACCCGGACCCGCTGCACGGCGTTCGTGCTGGTCGGCTGCGCGCCGGCGGAACGCGAGCGGCTGGCGGCGCGGGTTGCCGGCCTCACGGAGGCGGTGACCGTCGAACTGACGGCTCCGGGCTCCGCCGATCTCCTGCTGGACGTGCTGGCACCGACGCCCGCGGCGCTGCACCGGTTCGTCACCGAGCACCTCGCGCTGCTGCCGGGGGTGACCGGCGTGGAGTGCCTGTTCGCCACCTCGCTCTACGCCGACGGCACGCGCTGGCGGCTGGGCTCCCTGGACGCCGCGCAGCTCAGCGCCCTTGATCCGGCCGGGGCACGGGAGCGGGAGGGCGGGGCCGCACCGTCGCTCGATGCGCTCGACCGGGCCCTGCTCGACCTGCTCGCCCGGGACGGCCGGCTGGGGCTGGCGGAGCTGGCCCAGCTCACCGGGACCAGCGCCGCCACGGTGCGGCGCCGGCTGCACCGGCTCACCGCCTCCGACATGGCCCGCTTCCGCTGCGACCTCTCCCCCGCGCTGAGCGCGCTGCCGGTGGCGGTGACCTTCCGTGGCCGGGCGCCGGCCCGGGACGCGAACGGCCTGCACCGCACCCTGGGCACGCTGCCGGAGTGCCGGCTGGTGGCCGCCGTCACCGGAACGTCGAACGTTCTCGCCACCTACTGGATGCGCGACCTCGGCGCGGTGCAGCACCGGGAGACCGCGATGGGCGCCCGGCTGCCGTCGCTGGAGATCACCGACCGCATCGTCGGTGTGCGTACCGTCAAACGGATGGGTCACCTGCTGGATGCCGCCGGACGCCGGACCGGGACGTGCCCGATCCGGCCGTGGTGACGCCCGTGCGCCTCGCCTTCAGGTGAGGCGGGCGCGCAGCGCGCGGGCGGCCTTGCCGGTGACGCTGAAGGCGTAGGCGGTGACCGCCGACGGGGCGGGCCGTAAGTGCAGGACGAGCTGTCCCTCGTCGGGCCGGACCCGGGCGGTGTGGACGCGTTTGCCGGTCCCGGGAAGGGACAGCGCGTGCGGGCCGCGGCGGCCCACGCCGTTGCCGAGCGCCCCGCCCAGCGTGCCGCGCGCGCTCATGCCGTGCCCGGTGCACCGCAGGGACAGGTGCCAGTCACCGGAGGGCAGGGCCCGCCCGTCGTCGACGCTCGCCAGGTCGACACGGACCCGGAAGCAGGCCCGCCCGTAGTCGTACGTCTCCTTGCCGCGGGCCACGGTCAGGTGCGGGGAGGGCACCTGCTCGCACGGGACGGCGATCTCCTTGCCGCTGCGGGTGTGGCGCAGGACGAGTTCGGTGACCAGGTCGTCGGTGTCCACCTGGTCGAGGTAGCCGTAGCCCCCCAGTTCGAGGACGCTGCCCTGCCAGACCAGGTGGTCGAGCCGGCGGCGCGGGCTGACCCTGAGCATGTCGGAGGTGATCTCGCAGAGCTCCTCGTACACCGGGGAATCCGCGGCGGGGTACGGCGGCGCGGCGTACAGCCTGCCGTTCCTCGTCAGCGACTTGCCGGGGCGGTCGGCGAGGTCCCACTCGACGACCGCGGCGAGTTCGTCCGCCAGCCCCTCGCGCAGGCAGTGGCTGACCAGCCGCTCGTGGAGGTCGAACTCGGCCAGCACCGCGGGCGTGATCCACTTGCCGGCGTACGGACGGGCCAGCTCGACCAGTTCCCTGCGGGTGGCGGCATCGGCGTCGAGGAATCGGCGGTCGAAGCGGCGCACCATCTCCACCCGGACGTGACGGGTGATCAGGTGGTCGCGTAACCGGCCGGGTTCGGTCATCTCCGTGACCAACTGGATCATCTCGTCGGCCTGTTGCAGGACCGTGCTCAGCTCCAGGCCGTTCGCGGTGATGTTCCCCTCGTCGCCCCGTCTGACGACGTAGTAGCAGTCGTAATCGCCGACGATCGAGATGACCTTGCTGTGCAGATAGGCGCGGGCGACGAAGTGCTGGTCCTCGCTGATGCGCATGTGCTCCGGGAAGCGGATGCCGTGCGTCTCGAGCATGCTGCGCCGGAACAGCTTGAACGGCATCAGCGTGTAGTAGACGTCGCCCTTCGACAGGTCGGCCTTGTCGACGTTCTTGGCGAACACCTGCCGCGGCACGCGCCGTCCGACGCCGACGAGTTTGGCGAGGACCACGTCGGAGCTGTTCTTCTCCGCCATGGCGACCAGCCGCTCCAACGCCTCGGGGCCGAGGCAGTCGTCGCCGTCGAGGAAGAACACGTAGGTGCCACTGGCGTGGTCGAGTCCGACGTTGCGCGGCCGGCTCGGGCCGCCCGACGCCTCTTGGTGGATCACTTTCATCCGCCAGGGCCTGTCCTTCGCCCAGGCGTCGAGCCGCTCGCCGCTGCCGTCCGTGCTGCCGTCGTCGACGGCGATGATTTCCAGCGCGTCCATGCCAATCGATTGCTGTGCGACCGAGGCGAGCGTCTGCTCCAGATAAGGCAGCGCGTTGTAGACCGGTATCACGACGGATACCAGTGGTGTGGACGACCCCTTCACGGGATTCCCCCCCATGCAGATCATATGAAAATCGCTGTGGGTCCGACCGGTTTCCGCGTCCGATGTCCGCCCTGGTCAGGACCCCACGGGCTGATTCACCGATCGAGCATAAATGATGGATCGCGTGCGCGTTTCACGACCTGCCGACGGAAAAGCGGAGTTTCACGGTCCAGAAGGGGCGCGTGGGTGCGCGCAGGGGCGCTGTCCGCGCGGGAAAAAGAACTGCGTGCTCCGAAAAGGGAAGCGTGCGCTCCGGAAAGAGGGGTGCGGATGCCGGAAGGGAGGTGCGTGCGCCGGGAAGAGAGGTCCTCGCTCGGCGCACAAAAAAGGGAAAGGACGCCGTCCGTTCCTTTCCACTCTCAACCTATAGCGCACCGGGGGGCTTGCCGCAAGGCCCCCTTCGTGGCGCAGAATCGGCGGCCGAAGCCAGGACCGGCCGCAACAGGGGGAGTCACGCAGTGCGTGTGGTGTTGTCTACCTATGGATCGCGAGGGGACGTGGAGCCCTTGGCGGGGCTTGCTGTCACGCTGCGGGAACACGGCGTGGAGGTACGGGTGTGCGCGCCGCCGGACGAGGACTTCGCGCAGCGGCTGGCCGGTGTCGGTGTGCCGCTGGTGCCGGTCGGCCCGTCGGCACGGGCGCTGACGAAGGCGGCGCCGCCGGCGTCGTCCCTGCCCGAGCGTGCGGCCCACACGGTCGCCGCTCAGATGGAGTCGGTGACCGTGGCGGCCGAAGGATGTGACGTGCTGGTGGCGACCGGCATGCTGCCGGCTGCGGCGGGCGCGCTGTCGGTGGCCGAGCGGCTCGGCGTCCCGGCGGTGTCCGTCACCTTCCAGCAGCTCACCCTGCCGTCGCCGCGGCGCCGGCCCCTGGAGTATCCGGGCCGCCCGCTGCCGTCCGGGATCACCGACAACCGGGTGCTGTGGGATCTCGACGCGCAGCACATCGACGCGCTCTTCGGTGAGGCGCTGAACACTCACCGGGCGGCGATCGGCCTGCCCCCGGTGGAGCACGTCCGCGACTACGTCGTCGGGGACCGGCCGTGGCTGGCGACGGACCCGCTGCTGGACCCGTGGCACGCGACGCCGGACCTCGACGTCGTCCAGACCGGCGCGTGGCTCTCTCGGGACGAACGCCCGCTGCCGGACGGGCTCTCGGCGTTCCTGGACGCCGGTGAGCCACCGGTGTACGTCGGGTTCGGAAGCATGCCGATGCACGCGTCGGCCGACGTCGCCCGGGTGGCGGTCGAGGCGGTCCGGGCGCAGGGGCGCCGGGTGCTCGTCGGCCGCGGCTGGGCCGACCTGGCGCCGATCGACGACGCGGACGACTGTCTCGCCGTCGGCGAGGTCAACCAGCAGGCACTGTTCAGCCGCGTGGCCGCCGTCGTGCACCACGGCGGCGCGGGCACGACGACGACGGCCACCCGGGCCGGCGCACCGCAGGTCGTCGTACCGCAGCTGGCGGACCAGCCGTACTGGGCCGGCCGGGTGGCCGCGCTGGGCATCGGCGCGGCGCACGACGGCCCGACGCCGACCGTGGCGTCCCTGTCGGCGGCGCTGGAGACGGCCCTGGCCCCCGCGACCGGCGCCCGGGCGAGCGAAGTGGCCGCACGGGTCCGCACCGACGGCACGGCGGTGGCCGCGAAGCTGCTGCTCGAGGCGATCGGCTGAGACAGCCGGGGCCGGGCCGGCCGCACGAACCGCCACCACCACCCGATACCGGGCCCGGCGGCCCGCCGTACGGCGGACATCGCACGGACGCCCCCGGATCCGCCCCCCACTCAGTCGACGACGCAGACCCTGGCAAACCCCCGCCCGGCGGCCCGCCGCCCGGGCAGGGCACCGACCACGCCCGCCCGCCCTCGAGCAGCCACCCATGCCCCCGGTGCCCCCACCCGGCGACCCGCCACACGGCAGCCGGGGCGCCTGCCGCCCCACCCCCCGCCCACCCCACCCACCACCGATGCCCGGTGTCCCGGTCCGGCGGCGTACCCTGCCGCGGCCGGGCACCGTCCGGCGCGGCCGACCGGACACCCCGCACGCCGCATGTGAACGGAGCTGACCTTGAACCCGCTGACCACCCGTGCCTTCGACCTTCCCGAGCGGCTGTCCGCGAAGGCGGACCCGGCGCTGATCGCCGACGACGAGCGGCACTTCGCCGCCCTGGCCGCCTGCCTGGAGGAGTCGATCGCCGAGCTGTCCGACCGTCTCGCCGCCACGCGCAGGGCGCCCGGCGGCACGGGCCGGGAGGCGATGGACCGGGACGCCGAGATCCACCAGCTGACCGCCCGTCTGCGCACCCTGCGCCGCTTCGGCCTGGACCTGTGCCTGGGCCGCATGGTCGGCGCGGACGGCGGCGCGCCGGTGTACGTCGGACGGCTCGGGCTGACCGACAGCAGCGGGCGCCGGCTGCTGCTCGACTGGCGCTCCCCCGCGGCCGAGCCGTTCTTCGGAGCCACCCACGCCGACCCGATGGGGCTGGCCGCCCGCCGTCGCTACCGCTGGACCCGCGGCCGGATCAGCGACTACTGGGACGAGGTGTTCACCGCCGACGGGCTGGAAGGCCACGCGGCGCTGGACGACCAGTCCGCCTTCGTCGCCGCTCTGGGCGGCGCCCGGTCCTCGCGGATGCGGGACGTGCTCGCCACTCTCCAGGCCGACCAGGACGCCATCATCCGCGCCGGATCCCGCGGCGCCCTCGTCGTCGACGGCGGGCCGGGCACCGGCAAGACCGTCGTCGCGCTGCACCGCTCGGCCTACCTCCTCCACTCCGACCCGCGTCTCGGTCACCGCCGGGGCGGCGTGCTGTTCGTCGGCCCGCACCGGCCCTATCTGGCGTACGTCTCCGACGTCCTGCCCAGTCTCGGCGAGGAGGGCGTGCAGACCTGCGTCCTGCGGGACCTGGTCCCCGAGGGAGCGACGGCGGGCGTCGAGACCGATCCGGAGGTGGCCCGGCTGAAGTCGTCCGCGGCCCTGGTGGGCGCGATCGAGAAGGCCGTCCGGTTCTACGAGGAGCCGCCGGCCGAGGGCATGACGGTCACCACGCCCTGGTCGGACATCCGGCTCACCCCCGGCGACTGGGCGGCCGCGTTCGACGCGGCGGAACCGGGCACACCGCACAACGAGGCACGCGAACAGGTCCGGGAGGAACTCCTCACCCTCCTGGTGGACAAGCACGACGGCGACGCCTCCCCCGAGGAGCTGCGCCGGTATCTGCGCAAGGACCGGGAACTGCTGACGGCCTTCCACCGCGCGTGGCCGCTGCTGGAGGCCGCCGACCTGGTCGCGGACCTGTGGTCGGTGCCCGCCTACCTGCGGATGTGCGCGCCCTGGCTCAGCCGCGACGAGGTGCGCGTACTGCAGCGCGCGGACCCGCGCGCCTGGACGGTGTCCGATCTGCCGCTGCTGGACGCGGCACACCAGCGTGTCGGCGACCCGGAGGTGGCGCGGCGCGCGCGGCGGCGCGTGGCCGTGCTCGCCGCCCAGCGCGAGCGCATGGCGCACGTCGTCGACAACCTGATCGCGGCCGTGGCCGACTCCGGCGCCGACGGCGACGACGGCGAGGGCCTGGTGAGGATGTTGCGCGGGGAGGACGCCCAGGTGAGCCTGGTCGACGAGTCCGAGCTGGCGTCCGTCGACCCGGATCTGCTCGCCGGCCCGTTCGCGCACGTCGTCGTGGACGAGGCGCAGGAACTGACCGACGCGGAGTGGCAGATGCTGATCTCGCGGTGCCCGTCACGCAGCTTCACCATCGTCGGGGACCGCGCCCAGGCCCGGCGCGGCTTCACCGAGTCGTGGCAGGAGCGGCTGAAGCGGGTCGGGCTGGACCGGGTCACCCTGGCCTCCCTCACCATCAACTACCGTACGCCGCGGGAGATCATGGCGGAGGCGGAGCCTGTCATCCGGGCCGCGCTGCCGGACGCCAACGTGCCGGTCTCGGTGCGGGGCAACGGCCTGCCCGTCGTGCACGGTCCGGCGTCGGAGCTGACGTCGGTCCTGGACTCCTGGCTCGCCGGCCATGCCGAGGGGGTCGCGTGCGTGATCGGCGACCCTTCGTTCCGGGAGCGGCCGCGCGTGCGGTCGCTGACGCCGGAGCTGGCGAAGGGGCTCGAGTTCGACCTGGTCGTCCTCGTCGACCCGGAGGAGTTCGGCACGGGCGTCGCGGGGGCCGTCGACCGCTATGTGGCGATGACCCGGGCCACCGGGCAGCTCGTGGTCCTCACCGGCTCGGGCCCGGTCACCAGCGCACGGCCGTGAAGTCGACGGGCCGGGGCCGCAGCAGCCGGGTGCGTTCGGCCAGCGCGTGCAGCCGGCGGGTCATCTCGTCGGCTGCGAGGCGGTGCCGGCTCCCGTGGCCGGGCAGCAGCCACTCGAAGCGCAGCCGGCCGGCCGCCTCGGCCAGGGAGCCGGCCAGCTTCTCGATGGAGTACCAGGTGACGCTGTGCGCGACCTCGAGGTCACCGGTGGTGCGGGACCAGTAGAAGCTGTCGCCGCTGAAGCAGTGCCGGTCGTCCGCGAGGTAGAGCACGCTGCCGCGGGTGTGTCCGGGCAGGGGGTGGGCGGTGACCCCCGGCCCGATCGGCAGGGGGTCGAGTCCGCGGATCACCTGGTCGGCGTCCGGTGCGGCGTCCAGGTCGCCCTCGTGGATCCACAACCGGGCGCCGAAGTGGTCGGCGTAGCGGCGGCCGTGCGCGGCGTGGTCGCGATGGGTGAGGAGTACGTCGGTGACGGGCCCGACGTCCGCGTAGCGGCGGGCGAGTTCGCTGCTCCAGCGCGGGGTGTCGACCATCATGACCGTCCCGGAGGGGCGCAGGAGCAGGTAGGAGTTGGCTCCGGCGGTGCGGGGCGAGTTGTGGCCGCAGATGAGCACACTGTCGTCGAGGCGCATCGGGAACGGGTCGAGCGCCGGGTCCGCGCGGCCTGACAGCGGGCGGACGGAGCGGGTGGGGCAGGCGAACGCGGCGGCGTGCAAACGCCGCGTCTCCGTCTCGTCGCCCGGCGGGCGCAGGATCCGGGACTTCCCGTCGATCTCACCGATCAGTTCGGGCGCGAACTGCCGGGCCGCATCGCAGTTGGTGCAGCGGTCGTCCACGTACCAGCCGTCCACGGCGAACTCCTCTCACGGGCAACGGCGCCCGGGCGGGGCGCCGTTACAGGGATATCCCGTGCGGGGACCGAATCGGTAGGCCGGTCCGGTCTTGTGTTTCCGAAGGAGTGACGCTCCGGGACCCGGCCCGAACTGACCGACCGATCAGTCCGTCGGTTGTCCGAACCACGCCCGCAGCGGGCCGAGGAGAGCCTGCTGGTCGTCGGCCGCCCAGACGACGTGGCCATCCGGACGCAGCAGCACGGCGGGTACGTCCAGCTCCTCGGCGACGTCGACGACATGGTCGACCCGGTCCGCCCAGCCGGCCACCGACAGCGCGCCGGTACCGTCGAGCAGCAGCCCACGGCCGCGGTGCGTCAGCTCGTACAGGCGGCCTCCCTTCAACTGCACGTCCCGCAGCCTCCGGCCGACCAGCTCGTGCCCCTCGCCGAGGTCGTAGCGGACGCCGACCGCGAAGGCCGTCTCGGTCATGTACCGGTTCACCTCGTTGAAGTCCATCAGCTTCGACAGCAGCTCGCGCAGCGCCACGGCCCCCGCGTCGGTCCCCAGCAGCGTCATCTGGGCGCGGGTGTTGGCCAGCACGGCGGCGCCCACCGGATGCCGTTCGGCGTGGTAGCTGTCCAGCAGGCCCTCGGGCGCCCAGCCGTGCACCTCGGCGGCCAGCTTCCAGCCGAGGTTGAACGCGTCCTGGACACCGAGGTTGAGGCCCTGCCCGCCGGTCGGCGGGTGGATGTGGGCGGCGTCGCCTGCCAGCAGCACCCGGCCGACCCGGTAGCGCTCGGCCTGCCGGGTGGCGTCACCGAACCGGGACAGCCAGCGCGGCGAGTGCGCACCGAAGTCGGTGCCCGCGACGGCCCGCAGCCGCGCCTTGAACTCCTCCAGGGTCGGCGCGCCCGCATCCTCCTCGGACACCTCCGCCGCGGGCACACCGACGCGGAACACCCCGTCCCCGTTGGGAATGACACCGAAGCGCAGCTGCGTCTTGCGGACTTCGGTGACGACGGCGGTCACCGTGTCCGGGTCGGCGGTCAGCTCCATGTCGCCCAGCAGCGTCTCGACCTTGGCGGGTTCGCCGGGGAACGCGACGCCGAGCTGCCTGCGCACGGTGCTGCGGCCGCCGTCGCAGCCGACCAGGTAGCGCGAGCGCAGCCGGGTGCCGTCCGCCAGCTCGACGGTCACCCCGTCCGCGTCCTGCTCCACCCCGACCACCTCACAGCCGAGCCGCAGGTCGGCGCCGAGTTCGAGCGCCCGCTCGCGCAGCAGCCGCTCGGTGACCGGCTGCAGGGTGGAGAGGCCGTACGGATGGTTCGTGTCCATTCCTTCCGGCCAGGGCTTGTGGATGCCGCCGAAGAAGCCGCCGACCTGGAACTTCTCCCCCACCGCGAGGAACCGGTCCAGCAGGCCGCGCTGGTCCATCATCTCGACGCTGCGCACGTGCAGACCACGCCCGCGGGACTCCTTGGTCGGCTCGGTCAGTTTCTCCAGCACGACCACGTGCACGTCGTGCAGCCGCAGCTCGGCGGCGAGCATCAGGCCGGTCGGGCCCCCGCCCGCAATGAGCACATCGATCATCATAAGTCCCCGTTTCCGCTGGTTGTTGCTTCGCCGGGCGATTCTGCGGCATGAGGGGGGCCTTGCCGCAAGCCCCCCTGTGCGCTATATGTTGAGAGTGGCGAGGAGTGCATGACCTCCTCGCCTTCGTGTTTCTCACGCCCCGGCGCCGTTCAGCGGATCACCACGGTCTCCCGGTCGACGCGCGACAGCTTCGCGGGGTTGCGCACGGCGTACAGGCCCGTGATGCGGCCGTCCTCGACGCGCACCGCGACGACCGTGTCGACCTCGCCGTCCTTGCGGAGCAGCAGGGCCGGGTGGCCGTTGACGTACGCCGGCTGCAGCGACCTGGTCGCCGGGAGCACGATCAGCAGGGGGACCACCCGGTCGGCTCCGACAATGGGTTCCAGAGCGGCCCGTACGACTCCGCCGCCGTCACCGAGGAAGACGACGTCCGGGGCGAGGACGTCGAACAGGCCTTGCAGGTCGCCCGTTTCGATCGCCCGCCGGAACGCCTCCAGGGCCCCGCGCGACTCGTCCCGGGACACCGGCCCGCGGGGGCGCCGCGCCGCGACATGCGTCCGCGCCCGGTGCGCGATCTGGCGGACCGCCGCCGGGGTCTTGTCCACGGCCTGCGCGATCTCGTCGTACTCGATGCCGAAGACCTCGCGCAGCACGAACACCGCCCGCTCGGTCGGGGTGAGCGTCTCCAGCACGAGCAGCATCGCCATCGACACGCTCTCGGCCAGCTCGACGTCCTCGGCCACATCGGGTGCGGTGAGCAGCGGCTCCGGCAGCCAGGGGCCGACGTAGGCCTCCTTGCGCCGGCGCAGGGTGCGCAGCCGCGTCAGTGCCTGCCGCGTGGTGATGCGGATCAGGTACGCGCGCTCGTCCCGCACGGTGGCGGCGTCGACGCCCGCCCAGCGCAGCCAGGCGTCCTGCAGGACGTCCTCGGCGTCGGCGGCGGAGCCGAGCATCTCGTACGCCACGGTGAACAGCAGATTGCGGTGGGCGACGAAGGCTTCGGTGACCCGCTCCATGGCGCCGCCCCGCACGTCGGGCTCCGGGGGCCGTGTCGCTTCCTCGCCCTGTCCGCTCATCGCCGGCTCCCGCCCGTTCTCTCGTGTCCGTGTCACACGCACAAGACGCCGGGCCCCTCCTTTCTGTGACACGGTCGGCCCGTGGCACAGGTCACAGGGCTCGCGGCGTCACAGGGCGCGGGCGGCCGGCATCTCGTGTTCGCACAGGGCGCGGCGCCGAGAGCCGCGTCACCGAACAGTGAGGACCTGTCATGGCACCCCGTTTCGATCTGATGTCCAATGAACTCGCCGCCCGGCTCGGCAAGCGCTTCTACAGCGTCGGCCTGGCCATCCAGCAGTCGCCGCTGCCGCGGTCCACCCAGGACCTGGTCATGCTGCGCGCCAGCCAGATCAACGGCTGCGGCTTCTGCCTCGACCAGCACGGCAAGGAGGCCGCGGCGGCGGGCGAGAGCGCTGTCCGGCTGGGCCTGGTGGCCGCCTGGCGCGAGTCCACCGTGTTCACCGAGGCCGAGCGGGCCGCGCTGGCGCTCGCCGAGGAGGGCACCCGGCTCGCCGACGCCCATCGCGGGGTGTCCGAGGAGACCTGGCAGGAGGTGCGCGAGCACTACGACGACGACCAGATCGCCGCGTTGGTCTACCTGGTCGCCGTGATCAACGCGGCGAACCGGCTCGGCGTGATCACGCGCACCCCCGGAGGCGCGTACCAGCCCGGTGCGTTCGCGGCACTGGAGAACTGAAGCGGCGGACGGGTGACGGCCCGGCCCGGGACCGGAGTCCCGGGCCGGGCCGTGTCCGCCGGGTGGACGCAACCGGCGGAAACGCCGAACTGACGGGTGTGGGGAGGACGTTCGGACGTAGGTTGTGCGGTGAATGATCCACGCCTCGGCTGAAAGACGGTTAGGACTCATGACCGACCCCGCGACGACGCACCAGAAGATCGACACGTCGGTGCCGCACTCCGCCCGCATCTGGAACTACTGGCTCGGCGGCAAGGACAACTACCCCGTCGACGAGGAGGCCGGCGACGCCTACACCGCCGTCTTCCCCGGCATCGTCACCATCGCCCGCAGCAGCCGGGCGTTCCTGCGCCGCACCATCACGTATCTGGTGTCCGAGGCGGGCATCCGGCAGTTCCTGGACGTCGGCACCGGGCTGCCGACCGCCGACAACACCCATGAGGTGGCCCAGCGGCTCGCCCCCGAGACGCGGATCGTCTACGTCGACAACGACCCGATGGTCCTGGCCCACGCCCGTGCCCTGCTGTACTCCTCCCCCGAGGGCGCGACGTCCTACATCGACGCCGATGTGACGGACCCGGAGCGCATCCTCACGGCCGCCGAGAAGACGCTGGACCTCGGCCGGCCCACCGCGCTCATCCTCAGCAACATCCTGGGCCACGTCGGCGACCACGCGCAGGCCCGCTCCATCGTCACCACGCTGATGTCCGCCCTGCCGTCGGGCAGTTACCTCGCCGTCAACGACGGTTCGCTCGGCGTCGATCCCGTCTTCGAGGCGGCCCAGGACGCGTACAACAGCAGCGGCGCCGTGCCGTACAACCTGCGTACGGTCGACGAGATCGCCGCGTACTTCGACGGTCTCGAGCTGGTCGAGCCCGGCGTGGTGCCCGTCACGCAGTGGCGTCCGGAGCCGGGTACGACCGCGGAGGTCGTCGCCGAGCACGGTGGCCTCGCCCGCAAGCCGTAGCCCGCGCGGGCCGTGGAAGTTCACCCGCCGCACCGGCCGCCCTCTCCCCGCAACACGGCGGAGGGGGCGGCGGCTCCGCCGATGTCCTCCCGGACCGGCGTGGCCGACGGTATGCTGTGCGCATGCATCGTTTCGCGTGTCTGAGCTGGTGGCGCTCCTCCTAGGAGCGGCCGCCTCACACGCATGACCCGGGCCGTTCGGACGAACGGCCCTTTTTGTGTCCCCTGGAACAGGGCTGGTGTCGTCCGACGGCGTCCACCACCACCAGGAGATCTCATGGACACCACCACCCTTCCCGCCACGGCCGCGGACGCCACCGCCACGGCTCCCTCTCCCGACGCCCTCGGGGTGTCCGCAGCCCGGGCCCGCAGCGCGGTGCTGGAGGAGCTGATCCGCGAGGAACCCGGGCGGTTCCGGGTCCTGACCGGCGACCGCCCCACCGGACGGCTGCATCTGGGGCACTACTTCGGCACGCTGCACAACCGGGTCCGGCTCCAGGACCTCGGCGTGGAGCTGTTCGTACTGGTCGCGGACTACCAGGTGCTGACCGACCGTGATGTGGCGGACAACCTGGCCGGGCACGTCGAGGACCTGGTCCTCGACCACCTCGCCATCGGCGTCGACCCGGCCCGCAGCACGATCTTCACGCACAGCGCGGTGCCTGCCCTCAACCAGCTGATGCTGCCCTTTCTCAGCCTCGTCTCCGTCGCCGAGCTGGGCCGCAACCCCACCGTCAAGGACGAGATCGCCCACTCGCGCCAGTCCGCTGTCAGCGGTCTGATGTTCACCTATCCCGTGCACCAGGCGGCCGACATCCTCTTCTGCAAGGCCAACCTGGTACCGGTCGGCCAGGACCAACTCCCCCACCTGGAGATCACCCGCACGATCGCCCGCCGCTTCAACGACCGCTACGGCGACGGCACCGCCGTGTTCCCCCAGCCCGAGGCGCTGCTGTCGAGCGCGCCGCTGCTGCTCGGCACGGACGGCACCAAGATGAGCAAGAGCCGCCGCAACGCCATCGCCCTGGCCGCCGACGCCGACGAGACCGCCCGCCTGATCAAGGGCGCCAAGACCGACTCCGAGCGGCACATCGCCTACGACCCGGTCAGGCGTCCCGAGGTGTCCTCCCTCCTGCTGCTGGCGGCCCTCTGCCGGCAGTGCACCCCCGAGGAGATCGCCGACGAGATCGGTGCGGCGGGTGCCGCCGCGCTGAAGAAGACGGTGACCGAGGCGGTCAACGAGTATCTGGCCCCTATCAGGGCACGGCGGGCCGCCTACGCCCAGGACCGCGCCCATGTCCGCGAGATCCTGCGTGAGGGCAACGAGCGCGCCCGGGCCGTGGCCGACACCACGCTCGCCGAGGTGCGCGCGGCCATGAACAGCCGGTACTGAGCGACCGGCCGTGCCGGGCCTTCCGGACGGCGCGGGGCGAGGGCGGGGGCCGGGGCCGCCGTGCGGATGGGGGGCCGGGGCCGCCGTACGGAGGCGGCTTGGGTGCCGAGGCTGCTCTGCGGGGCGTGGGCGAGGCCGGGTCCGCCGTGTGGGGCGTGGGCGGGTGCCGGGTCTGGCGGTGTGGGTGATGCTGAAGGGGTGCGGGGTGTCGTAGCCCGGTGGTGGAGCCCGGCGGCCTACGCCGCCTCGGGGCGCCGAGCCGTGCGGGTGTCGCTGGTCGCGGCGACCGGCTTCTACGTCTTCCGCTACGGCCTGGACCGCCCCGTGGCGGCGACCTACGCGCTGTTCGCCGCCATCGCGCTGGGCGGGCTGTCACGGATCCCGGGCACCGGGCGGCAGCGCGCGGCCGTGCTGCTGCGGGCCATGCCGCTGTGCTGGGTTCTGGTGGTGGTCGGCACCTATCTGTCGGTGCGCACCTGGAGCGCCGCCGTCGGGATGCTGGCGGTCGGCTTCACGCTGGCCTTCTCGGCCGTGGGCGGGCCGCGTGCGGCGGGGACGGCACCGGGGCTGCAACTGCTGTACATCCTGCCGTCGTTCCCGCCGTACGACCCGGGCTCGCTCGGCGACCGGCTGATCGGGACGAGCACCGGTGTGGCGCTGCTCGTCGCGGCGGAGGCAGTGCTCCTGGCCGAGCCGTCCCCGCCCACGTACGAGGAGCGGGCCGCCGGGGCCGCGCGGACCGCCGCGCGGTGCGCGCGGCGCCTGACCGCACCGCCGTACGCCCTGACCGGCGCGGACCGGGCGGCGGCGCAGGAGGCCGGGCAGGCGCTGCGGCCGCTGCACGTGCCGGAGGCGGAACGCCCGGCCGGGCCCGGCAGACGGGAGCGCGCCCTCGCGCACACCGGTCTCGCGACCCGCACCCTGCTGAGCCGGCTGGCGGGGCTGGGTACCGGCCGCGGCGGGTCCGGCCCCGAGGTCACGGCTGTGCTGCGCGCGGTGGCGGAGCTGGCCGTCGCGACCGCCGGCTGTCTGCGGTCCGGGCCGTCGCCGGTGGCGCCGCACCAGGCGCTGGTCACGGCGCGCGCCCGCCTGTCCACCGTGTCCGCGGGGCCGTGCAGCGGCACCGGTGTCCGGGGCTTCGCGCCGGTCGTGCTGCGCGGGCACGCCGCCGTGCTGGAGGTCGCCGACGCGGCGCTGGCCATGGGCGTCGCCGCGGATCTGGCCGTACGCGGCCGGCATGCGGCCGTCCCCGCGCCGCCGGGCCGCTTCTGGTACGCCACGACATGGGCGCCGCTGCTGTGGTGGCACCGGCTGCGTGGGCATGCCGGGCGCCGGTCGGTTTTCTTCCAGAACGCGGTGCGTATCGCCCTGGCGCTGACGGCGGCGCGCCTCGTGGCCGGGGTGGACACCCTGCCCCACGGGTTCTGGGCCATGCTGGCCACGCTCACGCTCACCAGGACGACCATGGACGAGACCTGGCACACCGTCCGCCTGGCGCTGGCGGGCACCCTGGCCGGTGCGCTGGTGACCGCCGGGACGCTGACCCTGGCCGGGACGGACACCCGGTTCTACGCGGTGCTGCTGCCGGTGTGGATGCTGATCGCCTTCACCGTCGGGCCGGTCCGGGGCGTCGGCTGGGCGCAGGGCCTGTTCACCGTGCTCGTGGCACTGGTCTTCGCGCAGCTCGCACCGCCGACGTGGCACCTGGCGGAGGTGCGGATGCTGGACGTGCTGGTCGGCAGCGTGATCGGTGCGGTCTTCGGAGTGCTGGCGTGGCCGCGCGGCGCCCACGACGAGCTGCGCTACACGGCCGCGGAGCTGCTGCGCAGGGCGGCGGAGATCGTCGTGGCGACCAGTGCTTCGGCCGCGCACGGCACAGGGGTGGCCCCGCCGTCGGGAGTGCCGCCCGGGCACCGGTCGCTGCACCGCTCGGTCATCCTCGCGGAGTCCGCGTATGCGCAGTTCCAGAGCGAGCCGACGCGCTTCGGCGGCCGGGCCCGCGCGGTGCCGCCCGCGGTGGACTGGCAGGCGGCGCTGATGGCCGGCCATCACACCCTGTGGGGGTCGCAGCGGCTGCTGGAACCGCCGCAGCCCGGGCTGCGGCCCGTCGCGGCCGAGGCGCTCGCCGGCGTCGGGGAGCGCGTGGCCGGGCGGATGCTGCTGGTCTCGGCGGCGCTGGATCCCGGCGGGGACACGCCGAGCGCGTCCGTGCCGGCGATCGACGTGACCTTCGCGGAGTTCGCCACCGAACCGCCGGACGCGCCACGGCTGTACTACGCGACCGTGTCATGGCTGGAGTCCCTGACAGCGGACCTGGCACGGATCAGCGCCGGCCCTCGGGAGGAGTGAGGGTTCCCGGGGGGGCGTCCCGCCGGGGCGAGCGGGGAGCGTCCCGCCAGGGCGAGCGGGGGTGCGCCCGGGGCGCGTCGTGACGGGGCCCGGGCGGGGTGGGCCGGGACGCGTCAGGACGGAGCCACGGGCGGGGTGCGGGCGCCCGAGGCGCGTCAGAACGGGGTCCCGGTAGGGGTGTGCGCGAGGCACACGGGACAGGGCCCCGGCCGGGGCGCGCCCGGGACGCGTCACGCCAAGGCCCCGGCCGGGGTGCGCCGGAGGCGCGTCACGACAAGGGCCCGGTGGGGGTGTGTGCCCGAGGCCCGGCCGGGGGCGCGTCCGAGCCGCGTCAGAAGGGGGTCCCGGTCAGGGTGTGCGCGAGGCACGTCGGGCCAAGGCCCCGGCCGGGGCCTTGCCCGGGACGCGTCACGACAAGGCGCCGGTCGTGGTGTGCCCGAGGCCCGGCGGGGCGTCCGAGGCGTTCAGGACAGGGGCCTGGGCCCTGGGCGGGGACACGCCCGGGGCACGTCACACCAAGGGCCCGGGCGGGGGTGTCCGGACTGGGTGAGGACGCGGCGCAACCAGCGGCGGGTGCGGGCGTCGCGGGCGGCCTGGCTGAGCGCCGCCCGCGGGGCGAGGGTGTCGAAGCCGTGGCAGGCTCGTGCAGTTCCGCCTGGCCACCCGCCCGCCAGAGGGCGTCGGCGTACGCCACGTCCTCGTCGCGGAAGGTCTCCGCTGAACCGACCTCGGTGTACGCCGCGGGCAGTCGGCAATCACCGGCCCGGCGGCGTGACGCCGCCGACGCTGTCCGCCACACGCTGGTGCGCGCCGGTCGCCGGCCGGGGTGACCCGGGGCGGCCGGCGCGGCGAGTGGTCAGGACGCGTTGCGGAAGATCGCCGCGGGGCCGATGACGCCGGGGCCGAACCGGTCACGGATACGGTCGATCGCACCCTCGGCCACCAGCCGCGCCTCGTGGCCGGCCTCAAGGCTGAGCTGCCGGGCGACCCGGTCGGCGTCGACGAGGTCCTCGCCCTTGAGCGTGATCCGGGTGAGCCGCCCCCGTTGCAGGCCGGCGGCGTCCATCAGCTGGTAGGCGAGGACGCGCAGGTCGTCGTCGTGCGCGGAGGGTTCGGTCAGACGGCGGGTCTTCTCCCAGCTGCCGCCCGCGGCGAAGGACAGCTGCAGGGTCAGGGCGCGGGCGGCCTGGCCCCGGCGGCGCAGCAGCATCCCGAGGCGGACGACCAGTTCCAGGAGGGCGGAGCGGACGTCGGCGCCGTCCAGCGCCTCGCGCGGGAAGGCGTGCCGCACGCTCGCCGAGACGGGCAGGGCGCGCGGGACGACGGGACGCGGGTCGACACCGCGGGCGCGGTCCGCCGCCAGCCGGCCCGCGCGGCCGCCGAGCAGCCGCTGCACGGTGGCGGGCGGGGCGGCCGCGAGCAGCCCGACACAGTGGATGCCGTAGTCGCGCAGCACCTGCGCCTGGCGGGGTCCGATGCCGTGCAGGGCCTCGACGGGGAGCGGGCCGAGCCAGTCCGTCACCTGGTCCTGACCGACGGCGAGGACGCCGCCGGGCGGCGCGATCTGTCCGGAGGCGGTGGCGGCGACGGTGATGGACGGTCCGATGCCGACGCGGACGTCGACGCCGAGGCGGGAGATGGTGCGTACCCGCAGCATCTCGCCGAGCCGGCGCGCGTCCGTGCCGTGGTAGCGCAGTGCGCCCTTGAGCTCGACGAGTGCCGCTGACGGCGGCAGGGCCTGCACGACCGGCGACAGCTCCGTGAGCTGCTCCAGGACCTGCCGGTACGTCTGCTCGGGCAGCCGGTCGGGGCAGCGCACGTGCATGACCGTCGCCGTCTGACGTGCGGGAACGTCGGCGTCCATGGTTCTCACCTCCCACAGCCACGATATCGAACGGAAAATCGAACACGCGAGTGCGAAGGGTGGATCTTGGGCCTAGAATCAAAAATATGTTCGACGACCTGCCGCCCGACCTCGACCGCCTGCACACCCTGCGGGTGTGGCACGCCATGTGGCTCGAGCGCATCGACCGCAAGATCGCGGCGATCCAGCGGCGTCAGGCCGAACAGGAACGCGGTCGGCGAAACAGGCCCGCGCGGCCGGAGTGGATCGTCCAGCTCGGCATCGGCGCCGGGCGCCCGGCGCTCCAGGTGCACACCGGCGACTGCCGCATGGCCGGCTCCCGTCACCGCCCGATCGGACGTGACGAGGCCCGCCGTCTGCTCGCCGGCGGCCTGCCCGCCTGTGTCCACTGCCGCCCCGACGCGCAGTTGCAGATCATCGACTTAGATCCGCCGTCCTCTCTTCCCGGCACACCGTGGACGTCGGCCCCTCGGACCGCGTGCGCCACGGTCAGCGCCTCGCCGCGCCGCTTGTACCAAGGGAAGCCCCTCCGGCGCGCAGGCGCCTGGCAGCCGGGGCCCCTCCCCCGCACGCCCGGAGCGCGCGGCCGCACTCCCCGCGTTCTACGTTGAGGGGGAGACAAGCGCTCGCGTCCAGGCGGCCCCCCGGCCGGTGAGGCCGCTGACGGGCGTACGGGCGGTCCGGGACGGAAGGGTCGGTCATGGCGCGCGCGATCTGGACGGGTGTGATCACGTTCGGGCTGGTCACGGTACCCGTCGGCCTGTACTCCGCGACCGAGGACCACACCGTCCACTTCCACCAGCTCCAGCGCGGCACCGCGGACCGCATCCGCAACCGGCGGGTGAACGAGCGCACCGGCAAGGAGGTCGACGCCGACGACATCGTCAAGGGGTACGAGGTCTCCAAAGGCGAGTACGTGATCGTCGAGCCCGACGAGCTGGACGAGATCGCGCCGGGCCGTTCCCAGGTGATCGAGATCAGTGACTTCGTCGACCTGGACGCCATCGAGCCGGTCTACTTCGCCCGTACCTACTACGTGGGCCCGCGCGGCGGGGAGTACCAGAAGGTGTACGAGCTGCTGCGCGCCGCGCTCGCCGAGGCGAACAAGGCGGGCATCGCGACCTTCGTCATGCGCGGCAAGGAGTATCTGACCGCGCTGCGGGCCGAGGACAGGGCCGTGGTGCTGCAGACCCTGCACTGGGCCGACGAGGTGCGCGACCCCGGCAAGGAACTGCCCGGGCTGCCGTCCGGGCGGGCCGCGCGCGGCAAGGAGCTGGATGTGGCGCTGCAGCTCGTCGACGCCCTGAGCGCCCCGTGGGAGCCCGGCCGCTATCGCGACACCTACCAGGAGAAGGTGCGGGAGCTGGTGCAGGCCAAGGCGCAGGGCGAGGAGATCGCCCTCGCCGAGGAGGCGCCGGAGGCGACCAATGTCATCGACCTGATGAAGGTGCTGGAGAGCAGCCTGGACAACGCCCGCTCGTCCGGAGGCGGACGCAAACGGCAGGGCGGAACGGGCAGCTCCCGTGAGGCACCGTCCGGCCGCGCCAAGGCGTCGGGAAGCGGCAGCCGCGGCACGGGGGCCAGGAGCACCGGCTCGAAGAGCACCGGCCGCGGCACGGGGGCCAAGGACGCCGGCGCACCGAGCGCCGGCCGCCGCCGGGACGCGAAGCGTGAGCTGGCCGGGCTGAGCAAGGCCGAGCTCTACCAGCGGGCCACCGCCCGGGACATCCCCGGCCGCTCGAAGATGAGCCGCGAGCAGCTCATCGACGCCCTCTCCTCGCGAACGAGGGCCGCCTGACCCGCCGCCCTGTTCCCCCGTCCGTCGCCCGTCCCGTCACCCCGTCCGCAGCTCCCGCAGCAGTGACTGTCCCGCCGCTCGGTGGTCCGCGGCCGCGGCCGGGTCGCTTTTCTCGAGCAGGGCGGCGATGCCGTCGTGGGCCAGCGCCTCCTCGTGGCGGTTGCCGAGCCTCGGGGCCAGCTCCAGCGCCTGCCGGTGCAGCCGCAGGGCCTCCTCGGGCAGGCCCGCGAGGCGGCAGGTCTCGGCGTAGCCGTTCAGGAAGTGGATCTTCCAGTGCTCCTCGAACAACTCGTCGAGCAACGCGAACGCCTCCCGGTGGCTCGCCAGCGCCTCCTCGTAGCGGCCCATCCGGCGCAGGGCCACGCCTTGGCAGTTCAGGCACCAGGCCTGGTTGTGCAGATGCCCGTCGGCCCGGGCCACCGCGAGCGCTTCCTCCAGCTGTGCGGCGGCCTCGTCGGGCGCCTCCTCGGCGATGGCGACGCCGAGGGTGATGCGGGCGGCCAGGGCGGGCGGCCAGGCGGCGTCGGTGTGCGGGACGGCGAGCACGTCACGGGCCCGCTGCGCGGCCTGATCACGTTGTCCGAGCCGGAGCATCGCCCAGGCCTCGGCCGCGGCGGCGTCGGCCGCGCCGGTGGCGAAACCGGCCTGCTCGTACAACGTGCGGGCCATCCGGAAGAGGTCGAGCGGTTCCTCGGCGTCTCCCGCGTCCCAGCTCAAGTAGCCGCGGCGCAGGGTGAGTTCGGCCTCGGTGCGGACGTCGCCGGCCCGGGCCACCAGGGCACGGGCGGTTTCGTAGGCGTCGGCGGCCTCCGGCAGCCGGCCGGCGTTGTAGCGCGCGAAGCCCAGGTCGCTGTGCGCCTCCGCGAGTCGCAGCGGGTCGCCGAGGCGCTCGGCGGCGGCCAGCGACCGCTCGAAGAGGAAGTTGAGGTGCATGGTGCCGCAGCGACGCGCGAAGTAGGCGCGCAGGAAGCGCGGCAGCTCGCACACGTGGAGGTCGGCGCCGACGGCGGCCGCTGTTTCGAAGGCGGCGATCAGGTTGGCGTACTCCGTCACCAGCCAGGCGAAGGCGGCGTTCTTGTCCGCGAACCGGGGCAGCGCGGCGGGGGGCGGGCCCGCGGTGACCGCGTGGCCGGGCGTCAGGAACGGCATCGCGGCGTCGGCGGCGGCCGCCGCGTGCACGTAGTAGCCGAGGACGCGGCCGAGGGCCCGTTCCCGCTCGGCCGCCGGGTCCTGCTCGGCGGCGGCGCGGCGCGCGTGCTGGTGCACCAGGTCGTGCAGCCGGTAACGGGCCGCCGTCGGCTGCTGGACGAGGTGGGCGTCGAGCAGGTCCTCCAGCATGGCCTGTGCGGTGCGCAGGGGCACGTCGGCGAGAGCGGCCGCCGCGTACTCGTCGAACGACTCGCCGGGCAGCAGGCCCAGCATGCGGAACAGGCGGGCCTGCGCGCGGTCCAGCTGCCGTACGGACATGGCGAACGCGGTGTCGAACTCGCTCGCACCCTCGGCCATCCGCTCGACGAGGATGCCCACCGTCCAGCCCGGCCGGTGCCGCAGCCGTGCTCCGGCGAGCCGCAGGGCGAGCGGCAGATGACCGCACAGCCGCAGCACCTCGGCAGCCGATTCGGGGTCGCGGGCGAGGCGGCCGCCGGGACCGCCGCCGTCGCCGCTGGCGCGGGCGAGGAATTCGGCGCTCTCCTCGGGGCTGAGCACGTCGAGCGAGAGCGGGGGCACCTCGTCCAGGCCGAGGAGCCGGTTGCGGCTGGTGATCAGCGCGACGGAGTCTCCGGCGCCGGGCAGCAGCGGGCGGACCTGCTCGGCGTCGGCGGCGTTGTCGAGGACCACGACGACCCGGCGGTGGGCGAGTTCGGCGCGCCAGCAGGCGGCGAGCTGTTCCAGGCCCTCCTGCGGGACCCGCTCGGAGGGGACGTCGAGGGCGCCGAGCAGCATGCGCAGCGCGGAGTCGGGGTCGAGCGGGGGCCGGCCCTCGGTGAAGCCGTGCAGGTCGACGTACAGCTGGGCGTCGGGGAAGTCGGCGGCGAGCCGGTGCGCCGCGTGCACCGCCAGGCAGGTCTTGCCGACGCCCGCCATGCCGTCGACGCAGACCGCGCGGTGGCCGGCGACCACCTCGAGCAGGGCGGTGAGCTCGTCCTCGCGTCCGGTGAAGTCGGGGACGTCGCGGGGCAGGTCGTTGCGGGGCCGCGGGCGGCCCTGGCGGCTGCTCTTCGGGGGCGCCGGCAGCGGGTTCGAGGTGCGCTCCCACAGCGGGCGCAGGGGGCGCGGGTCACGCTTGACGAGACGGCACAACGCGACCACGGCGGGCCAGGGCGGCACGGTCTGCCCGTTGAGGTAGCGGGAGAGGGACGACGAGCTGAGGCCGGTGTCCCGGGCGAGGGCCCGCACGCCGAGGCCGGACAGTTCCTGCAGCATGCGCAGCCGCGCCGCCAGCTCGTCCTGTGGTCCGGCCTGCCCCGCCCGTCCGCTCACGTCCACCGTGTTCCCCCCGCTTCGCGTCCCGTGGCCGCAGAAGTCTCCCCGGCCAAGTAGCCGCTGGTCAAGGCTGTTTCGGCTGTCCCGCGGTGTCCCATCGCCATGGTCGCGGGGCGGCGGCCGGGCTGTCATGGAGTCACGCCCCGACGCCAGCGGGGCACCGAACAGGCGAAGGAGCCACCCATGCGGTCCCGTATGCAGAACCCGGCCGTCGTCCTGCCGGACGCCATGCAGCCCATCCAGCAGCTCTTCAAGACCGTGCACTCCGGTGGTGTGGACGGGCAGGTCCTGGAGCTGGTGCATCTGCGGGTCAGCCAGATCAACGGCTGCAGCGCCTGCGTCGACGGCGGCGCCAGGACGGCCCGCAAGGCGGGGCTGAGCGACGAGCGGCTGGCCACGGTCGTGGCCTGGCGGGAGGCGCCGTACTTCTCCGACGAGGAGCGGGCGGCCCTCGCGCTGGCCGAGGCGGCGACGCGGCTGGCCGACCGGCCCGACGCGGTGAGCGACGAGATCTGGGACACGGCCG
Source organism: Streptomyces sp. NPDC036813 (assembly GCF_055609245.1). Classification (NCBI taxonomy): domain Bacteria; kingdom Bacillati; phylum Actinomycetota; class Actinomycetes; order Kitasatosporales; family Streptomycetaceae; genus Streptomyces; species Streptomyces sp. NPDC036813. The sequence continues at coordinate 384,530 of NZ_JBVJPV010000006.1, forward strand.
CGACCTGGTTCGACGAGAAGCAGCTCGCCGCGATCGTGCTGATGATCGGCGTCACCAACCTGTTCAACCGGCTCAACGCCACGACCCGGCAGATCGCCGGCGCCTGGGGATGACATCGCTCGCCGGCCGGGAGGGACCGGCGAACTCGCCCCACACTGAAGCCCATCATGATCCACATCCCAGGAGGGAACCCGCAGTGACCGAGACGAGGAAGCCCGCGAAGAGCGCCCAGGCCGCCGACGAGCCGGCTCGGGGGTTCACGGCCGAGGAGCGGGCCGCGATGAAGGAACGCGCCAAGGAGGTCAAGGCGTCCGCGCGCCGCGGCTCCAAGGCCGCGAAAGCCGCGGAGGACGAGGCCGCGGTGCTGGCGAAGATCGCCGAGATGCAGGAGCCGGACCGGGTCATGGCCGAGCGGGTCCACGCCGTCGTCAAGGAGAGCGCGCCGCAGCTCACGCCGAAGCTCTGGTACGGGATGCCCGCGTACGCCCTGGACGGCAAGGTGGTCTGCTTCTTCCAGAGCGCGGAGAAGTTCAAGTCCCGGTACGCGACGTTCGGGTTCAGCGACCAGGCGAAGCTCGACGACGGCAGCATGTGGCCGGCGTCGTACGCCCTGACCGGGCTGAGCGCCGCCGACGAGGCGCGCCTCGCCGAGCTGGTGAAGCGAGCGGTGCTCTGAACGACGACACCCGACGGGGTGGCGCGGGCCCGCGCCACCCCCGGTGCGTGACCGTCCGGCGCGGTTACGAACCGTCGGCGTGGACGGCGTAGACGTACCGCTTGCCGGCGTACTCGCTGAGGTTCCAGATCACGGACTCGCTGTAGGCCCAGCCGGTGGTGGCGCTGCTGTGGAAGCTGAGGTCCTCGCAGCCGACGGCCAGGTTGCACACGGCGCTCGCGGTGGAGGCGCCGGAGGTGAAGGTGCGCAGCGATCCCGCGGAGGAGCCGTTGCTGGTGGAGAGGTAGTGCTTGGTGTTCTGGGAGACGACGCCCTGGATCTTCTGCTGGGCGACGGTGACGGCTTCGGACGCGGTGGGCGACGAGATCTGCCGGTTGGTGTAGTCGAGGTTCCAGCGGACCACCTTGGGCGTGGTGGTGGCGACGCCGGTGCCGCTGTAGGTGCCGTCCGTGTAGTCCACACTGCCGGACACGGAGTACTCGCTGACCACCAGCGAGTCGGGGCTGCTGGCGCGGTCGAGGCCGATGGCGCTGTAGCGCACGTACTTGCCGGTGTTGTCGTAGGCGGCGCTCTGCGGCAGGACGTACTGGTAGGAGTAGCCGTAGTACTTGCCGTCCGTGTGCAGGCCGCACACGTCCTTCTCGGCGGTGTCGACCGTGAACATCTTGGTCAGGTCGAAGACCCGCAGCCCCTTGTAGGTGTCGACCATGTAGAGCAGGTCGCCGTACCACATGATGCCGCCGGCGTGCCGGCGGACGGGGTTGAAGGAGTACTCGCCGGACGACGTCTTGACCGGCTCGACCAGCAGGACGTGACGGTAGGTCGGGGCGGCGGCGTTGGTGGTGTCGACGAACGTCAGCCGTACGCCCTTGTCGATCGGGTACTCGTCGACGCCGTCGCCGTTCGGGTCGGTCTCGAAGTACCAGGAGACCGCCACCACGCGGTTGGAGCCGTTCGACGGGTAGAGGCCGTCGGCGTAGGCGTCGGCGCTGGTGGTGACGCCCTGCGGGATCCAGTAGTCGACGGTCTGGTCGCCGCTCTCCCAGGTGAAGCCGGCCGCGAACGCCTGGACGGTGCCGGGCGCGCTGGTGAGGCGGGTCGCGCTGCGGTTGGTGTCGGCGATGACGGCCGTCGCGTTCACCGTGGGGAGGTTGGTGGCCAGTCCGGCCACGAGGTCGGCGTATGCGCCGTAGCTGTTGCCGGTTCGGTAGGTGAGGCCGAACTGGCTCGCGTCGATAGTGGCGGCCTCCGCGACGGCCGGGAACAGCGCGCTGCCCGCGGCGGCGGCGAACGGTGCCGCCGCCATGCCCTTGAGGATCGCCCTCCGTGTCATGTCCATGGGGCGGAAACCTATGCGCACATGATCACATGGCACAACTCCGCCCCCGGACCGCCGGCCGGACGGCCCGGCCGGGCCGTCAGCGGACGACGTCGAAGATCTGCTTCTGCAAGCCGTTGGCGTACGCCTCGTGCTCGACCAGCTTCAGCTTCTGGGCGTCCTTGTCCGTGGCGCTGAACAGGCGCTTGCCCGCGCCGAGGAGCAGCGGGAAGACGAGCAGGTGGTAGCGGTCGATCAGTCCGGCGTCCGACAGGCTGTGGTTCAGCGCGGCACTGCCGTGGACGATGATCGGGCCGCCCTCGGTCTCCTTCAGCGCGGCGACCTCGTCGAGCGAGCGCAGGATCGTCGTCTCACCCCAGTTGGTGACCAGGTCACCCTCGGTCAGGGTCGTCGAGACGACGTACTTGGGCATCACCTTGTAGTCGGCGAAGTCCGCCATGTCCGGCCACACCGGGCTGAACGCCTGGTAGCTGACCCGGCCCAGCAGCATCGCGGTGGCCTCCTTCTGCTCCTGGCCCTTGAGGGCGTACGCCTCGGGAAGGAACTCGACGTCCTTGAAGGTCCAGCCGGCGTTGCGGTAACCGGACTCGCCGCCGGGAGCCTCCATGACACCGTCGAGCGAGACGAAGGCGGTGCTGATCAGGGTGCGCATGGTCGTTCCTCCGGGTCGTGCTTCTCAGCGGATGCGTGGTGCGTGCGGTGCGCGCGCCGCCTTCACGGGGTCGTGCGCACCAGCCGTCTTCTTGGACCGCCGATCGCGGGAAAACTCATCGGCAGTGGCGGGGAACCTTTTTCGGAGTCACGTCTCCGTGATCGTCGCGGTGACGGGCGTGCCGATCTCGACCGTGCGGCTGACCGTGCAGAGCCGGTCGTGGGAGGCTTTGACCGCGCGCGGCAGGATCGCGCGGGCGCGCTCGGCCTCCTCGCCGTCGGGGAAGGCGACGGAGAACGTGACGGCGAGGTCGGTCAGCCGGTTGCCCTGCTCGTCGCTGACCTTGTGACCTGTCACGGTGACTTCGAAGCGGTCCGGTGCGGCGTGGCGGGTGGTGGCGACGTCGACGTCGACCGCCGTGCAGCCGCCGATCGCGGCGAGCAGCAGCTCGACCGGGGTGAACGCGGCGCCCTCGGTGGCGAAACTGATCGTCCCGCCGCGGGCGTTGGTCGCGGTGAAGTGCCCGCTGCCGGTTCGCTCGACGGTGACGGAGCGCAGGGAGTCTTCGGTCATGGCACGGACCCTAGTACGAGCCGGTGCCGGGCGGTGCCCGGGACATGGGCGCTTCCGCGATCGGCAAGCCGTCCTCCATCGTGACGAAGCCGGTGGCCGGCTGCCGCGGCGCGTCGGTGAGGGTGTCGTGGCCGCGGGCCCGGCCCAGCACCAGGTCACGGGGTGTTCGCATCACGGGCGGCCATGGACCGCGAGCGAGCCGACAGCGGCGAGACGATGATGCGGCGTCACCGGTCAGGGTGCAATCCTCTGCGGCCACGCGCGTTCGGCAGGGCCGGGAATCGTCGGCCCCCTAGCGTGTTGCGGGAACGATCCCGGCGGCCCGCCCGCCGGGATCCGGATCCTACGGAGGCACCTCACCATGACCGTCCCGCTCCCTGAGCTCACCGGGGACTATGTCCTCGACCCGGCCCACACCCGGATCGGTTTCGTCGCCCGCCACGCCATGGTCACCAAGGTGCGCGGGGTCTTCCACCAGTTCGAGGGCACCGCGCACCTGGACGGCGCCGACCCGGCCAGGTCCACCTGCCAGGTGGTGATCAAGACGCAGAGCATCGACACCGGCGTCGAGCAGCGCGACCAGCATCTGCGCACCAATGACTTCCTGGACGCGCCGCACTTCCCCGACATCACCTTCCGCACCACCAAGGTCGAGCAGAGGTCCGACGCCGAGTACCGGGTCACCGGCGACCTCACCATCAAGGACACGACCAAGCCGGTCGCCATCGACTTCGAGTACACCGGCAACGCCGTCGACCCCTACGGCAACCTGCGCGTCGGCCTGGAGGGCAAGGTCACCATCTCCCGCAAGGAGTTCGGCGTGACCTGGAACGCGGCCCTGGAGGGCGGCGGCGTACTGGTCGGCGACAAGATCGTCCTGGAGTTCGACATCTCCGCGATCAAGCAGGGCTAGCGGCGCCGGCCCGGCCGGCACCCCTGCGTCGCGGTCCCTACCGGAAGCGATCACGCGGCGCGGTCCTCGACGTCAGGACCGCTCCGTCACCATGCCGTACGTCGTGGGCCGACGACCGAGCACACGGACGACGCACAGAGTTCACGAACGGGGCGGAATTGCTTGTGGCGCGGGGCAGTTGACGTCGTCATGACTGTAGGAGTGACCATCGACACGCCCGGTGCCGCGCTGACCGTGGACGAGGTGGTGCGGCAGGTGCGCGAGGCGCGGAAGTCCGGCGTCAAAAGCGTCTGGTTCGGCCAGACCTTCGGCTACGACTCCCCCACGATCGCCGCGGTCGTGGGCCGCGAGGTGCCCGACATCCACCTCGGCACGTCCGCGCTTCCGGTGTTCGGCCGGCATCCGCTGCTCGTCTCGAGCCAGGCGCAGACGGTGCAGGCCGCCACCGGCGGGCGCTACCACCTCGGCCTGGCCCTCGGCACCAAACTGTTCACGGAGGGCGCCTTCGGGCTGCCCTTCGAGCGGCCCGTCGGCCGGCTGCGCGAATTCCTGCTGGCCCTGCGGCAGTTGATCGAGACCGGACGTGCGGACTTCGAGGGCGAACTGATCACGGCACGCACACCCCTGCCCGCGACCGTGCCGGGCGCCGAGCCCGTCGTACCGCTGCTCGTGGCCGCGATGGGGCCGCAGGCCCTGCGCGTCAGCGGCCGGCTCGCCGACGGGATCCTGCCGTACCTGGCGGGGCCGCGGGCCCTGGAGCAGCACATCGTGCCGACGCTCGTCCGCGCCGCGGAGGAGGCGGGACGCCCCCGCCCAAGGGTCGTCGCCTTCGTGCCGGGTGTGGTGACCGGCGACCCCGACCGGGTCCGCGCCACGGCGCACGAGGCGCTCGGCTTCTACCAGCAGATCCCGTCCTACGCCCGGGTCATCGAGCAGTCCGGCGCCACCCATCCCGCGGAGCTGGCGGCCATCGGCGACGAGAAGCAGCTCGCCGAGACGGTACGCCGTTACCGTGACGCCGGGGCCACGGAGGTCGTCGTCGCCGCCGGCGAGATGGGCGGCCCCGAGGACCGGCTGCGCACGTGGGAGGCGCTGGGCGAGCTGGCCTGACGTGCGGTCAGGCGCGGGCCGGGAGCTGGACCGGCTCACGCACCATCCACACGTCCACGGGGTCCTCGCGCTGCGTGGTGAACCCGTGCCGCTCGTACAGCCGTCGGGCCGCGCTGCCCTGCAGCACGTTCAGCCGGACGGGGACGCCCGCGCGGTCGGTCCCCTCCAGCAACCGCCGCAGCACGGCGGAGCCTACGCCGTGGCCGTGCAGTCGCGGGGCGAGGAAGAAGTGCTCCAGCCAGTGGGCGTCCTCGGCCGGCCGCAGCGCCACGCAGCCGGCCAGGGCGCCGTCCACCTCGATGACCCAGGTGTGCGCCGGCTCGAACCGGTCGCGCAGGCGCTGCCGTACCCGGTGCTCGTCGTACCGCCCGAGACGCTCCAGATCCGGCCTCATCGCCGCCGCACGCAGTTCGGCCACCGCGCCGATGTCCGCCGTCGCCGCCGGGCGCAGCTCCCAGTCCACCATGATCACTAAGCTACCGTGCCGGGTTCTCGCACGGCCGGCCCATAAGGTGGGCCGCCATGACTCACCCCATGCCGGAGATCACGGCCGACCTCGTACGGGACTTGCTGCGCGACCAGCACCCGGACCTCGCCCGACACCCCGTGCGGCTCGGCGCGCGCGGCTGGGACAACCAGCTGTGGCGGCTCGGCGACGACCTCGCCGTGCGAATGCCCTGGGCGACGCCGACCGCGGACGGGCTGCTGCGCAAGGAGCACGCCTGGCTGCCCGCCCTGGCGCCGCGCCTTCCGCTGCCGGTTCCGGTCCCGCAGCGGCTCGGCGAGCCGTCCGAGCGGTTCCCCCGGCCCTGGATCGTCACCACCTGGGTGCCGGGCATGCCCGCCGACCGCGCCCCCGTCACCCGTGGCGCGCGGGCGGCCCGTGCCTTGGCGGACTTCCTGACGGCGCTGCACCGGCCCGCCCCCGACGGAGCACCGGCCGGCCGTGACCGTGGCGGACCACTCGCCGGCCTGTGCGGGCAGTTCGCCTCGGGGCTGGCCGCGGCCACCGAACGGGGACTGCTGCCAGACCCGGACGCCGTCCGCGCCGTCTGGGAGGACGCCCTCGCCGCGCCCGCGTGGACGGGCCCGGCGCTCTGGCTCCACGGCGACCTGCACCCGGCCAACGTCCTCACCGCGGACGGTACTTTCTGCGGTGTCATCGACTTCGGCGACCTCTGCGCGGGCGACCCCGCCTGCGATCTCGCCGCGGCGTGGACGCTGCTGCCGGACGGCGCCGCGGAGCAGTGCTACGACGCCTACCGCCCGGCCCCGGACACGGCAACCCTGCACCGCGCCCGCGGCTGGGCCGTCCTGCGCGCCCTGGGGTGTGCCCTCATCGGCGAGGCGGGTGTGCGTGGCCGTCCCGGCGGCAAGCCCACCTGGGGACCGCCGGCCCACGCCGCGCTCCGCCGTCTCATCGCGACGGCCCACCGCTGAGCAGGCGTCCGCGAAGGCGGCGCGGCTGCCGTCCACCACGTGAACTCCTCGTGCCGGGCGCGCCGTCGTTCCGCTGGGGTCCTGACGATCATGTCACCGACAACGAACGGACATCATGCACGTCAAGCGAGTACTCGCGGTCGGCGCCTCCCTCGTGGCGCTGGCCGCGACGGCGGGGTGCGGCGGCGGCACCTCCGCAGGTTCCGGCGCCGGCGGGACCGCGCCGGTCTCTGCCTCGGCCGGCTCGGCCACCGCGGGCGGGCCCGCCGGCGGGGGCACGACCGAGCAGGGATCGAGCGGCGAGGGAGCGGCCGCGCAGGGCTTCGGCGGTGATCTGCCCGAGGCCTCGGACATGAACACCCTCTTCCGCTACATCGACCTGTTCACCTCCTGCAAGGACGTGGAGCCGGGCGCGTACTACGACGCCGGTCACGACGCCGAGGACACCGCCTGGGGCACCAAGGAGGCGGCGGACCCCTCCTGGGGCATCGAGGAGCGCGCGGTCTGCAAGGACTTCCAGCATCCCATCGCCCTGCTGCTGGTGTCGGACATGCGGAAGTTCCAGACCGCGGCCAAGAAGAACAACGAACAGTTCGCCGTCGGCAGGAACTACGCGGTCGTACCCGTCGGCGACGACCAGGTCGAGGCCCTGTCGCCGTCCGGACTCGCCTTCCTGACCTGCGACCCGGACTTCTCGCCGCCGAGCGGCCACCGGACGCAGAAGGCGCTCGTCGACGGCTGCGTGCTGAGCGACTACTTCCCGGCCTGACCGACAGCGGCATGACCGGCGGCGTCCTGACCGGCGGCCTGCGGTTGCGCGTCGTGCGGCTCGGCGCCGCGCGGTCGGGCGTCGTGCGGTGGGGCGAAGGGTGTGAAGTGGGCGGGCGGATGGTCGATCGGCAGGTCGGGGCGCCAGGCCGTGAGGATCTGGGCGCTGCACTCGAACAGGCCCGGAGGCAGCGCGTCCAGCGGCCACCAGCTCCAGCCGCCGACCCGCTCGCCCGGCTGGTCGGCGGGCTCACCGCGCCACCGCGTGACGAGCGCTCCGACCGTGATGCGGACGACGCCGCCGACCTCGTCCAGCAGCATGCCCAGCAGGCGGACGTCGGCCGGGTCCGCCTGCAGGCCGGTCTCCTCGGCCAGTTCGCGCACGACCGTCTCCTCCAGCGACTCTCCCGGCTCCACCGTGCCGCCGGGCAACTCGACGGTCCCGCGCCGGTGCCGGCCCAGGAGCAGACCGCGCGACCCCACCAGCACGGCGCCGACCCCGGCCGCCGCGTGCGCGACGGGCGGCATGGCCGTACGGGGACGGGAGGTGATCCGGGCCGGCCTGCGGACCTGGAAGAGCCGGTAGGAGGCCTGGTTGCCCTCCTCGGGCGCGTTCAGCACGGTGACCTCCTCGACGTGCAGCCCGTACCGCGCGAGCAGGTCCGTCCACAGCTCTGTGGTGAGCACCCACATGTGCCCCGTCAGTTCACCGCCGCCGGCCAGGCGCAGGATCTCAGGGCGGGGCGTCACGTCCGAAGAGGGGCCGCTGCCGGTGGAGTTGGTGTGCAGCACCGTGAAGTACAGCCGTCCCCCGGGTCTGAGAGCCGCGGCCAGGGCGGGCAGCAGCCGGTGCGGGTCGATGAAGTGGACGGCGGACAGGGAGCAGATCACGTCGTACGGCGGCGAGGCGCGCAGATGCTCGACGGCGTCGGCCCGGATCAGCCGCAGGCCCGGCAGGTCGCCGTAACGCGCCCGTGCGCGATCGATCTGGGTCGATGAGACGTCGACGGCGTCCACGGCGGCGCGGTGGGTGCGGGCGAGGTGGGCGGCGTGCCGCCCCGGGCCGCAGCCGAGATCGAGCACACGCAGGCCGGTCAGGTCACCGAGGACACCGTCCCCCGGCCCGGTTCCCGCCGGGCCCCAGGCGATCTCGTCCACCTCGGGCAGGGGTGTGGCCCGATCGAGATGATGCGCCCCGTAGGCGTGCCACATCGCGGCGTTGGCCTGCTCGGCATCGGCCGCACCGGCTCCGTCGGGTGCCGTCATCACGTCGCCTCCTCAGGGCTCGTCACCCGAGCCTCGTCACGTCGTCGGACTCGTCGCCGGGCGCCGTCCCCTTCCCGGCCCGCCGAAGAGCGTCGCCCGGATTCTCCCCGGAGAAACTGTTACTGAGTCACCGTCAGGTCAGGTTCAGGCCGCCGTCGAGCATGATGACCTCGCCGGTGAGATAGCCGTGAGCGATCACCATCGCCACCAGCTCGGCCACGTCGGCGGGGCGGGCCGGTCGGCCCATGGGGGCTCGATCGCGCCACAGTGCGTGGGCGTCGGCCCAGTCCTTCGTCATCGGGGTGTCCACCAGACCCGGTGCCACCGCGTTGACCCGCACGCCGGGGGCGAGCGCGGCCGCCAGCAGCCGGGTCACGTGGTTCAGCGCGGCCTTGCTCGCCGCGTACGGCACCGACGAGCCCTTGGGGCGCACCCCGGCGTGACTGGTGATGTTCACGATGCTGCCGCCGGCCGGCGCCGCGCGCAGCGCCGCAAGGGCCGCGGTGCACAGCACCCACGGCGCGATCAGGTTGACCTCGAGCACCTCACGCCATTCCTCCGGGGCGGCCGCGGCCAGGTCGTGGTGCGGGACGGGCCGGCTGATACCGGCGTTGTTCACCAGGACGTCCAGCCGTCCGTACCGGTCGAGGGTCGCCTCGACCAGCCCCCGGGCCTCGTCCGCCACGGCCAGGTCGGCACGCAGATACGTCCCGCCGAGCTCGGCCGCCAGTTCCTCCCCGGCCCGTGTGCTGCGCCGTGAGTGCACCACGACCCGCATGCCGTCCGCCGCCAGCCGCCGTGCGACGGCCTCTCCGATACCCGACGTGGATCCGGTGACCAGCGCGACGGGCCGCTCCTGACGCTTCATGCTCATCCGGCCGATCCTGCCATCGCGGCCGCCGGGCCCGCGCACCGCCCGCCGCGCACCGCGGACGGGTCGCCGGCCGGGCGTGCGGTGACCGCCTGCGGGCGCCGGCGCGGCGCGGGTGCCTACACTGCGAGCGTTCACGTCAGCGGTCCCGGGCAGGGGCCAGGAAGGCGGGCGACATGGCCGACCGGCAGGTGGCTAAGGTGCCGCGCAAGGTCTACGAACAAGAACTGCTGCGGCTGCAGACGGAGTTGGTGCGGCTGCAGGAGTGGGTACGGGCGGAGGGCGCCCGGCTGGTCGTCGTCTTCGAGGGCCGGGACGCCGCCGGGAAGGGCGGCACCATCAAACGGGTCACCGAGCATCTCAACCCGCGCGCCGCACGCATCGCGGCCCTGCCGACGCCTACCGAGCGCGAGCGCACCCAGTGGTACTTCCAGCGGTACGTGGCGCACCTGCCCGCCGCCGGGGAGATCGTCCTGTTCGACCGGTCCTGGTACAACCGCGCCGGTGTGGAGCATGTGATGGGCTTCTGCACCAAGGAGGAGCACCAGCGCTTCCTGCACCAGTGCCCCATCTTCGAGCGGATGCTGGTGGAGGACGGCATCCTGCTGCGCAAGTACTGGTTCTCGGTGAGCGACACCGAGCAGCAGGAGCGGTTCCGCAAGCGGCTGGAGGATCCGCTGCGCCGGTGGAAGCTCTCCCCGATGGACCTGGAGTCGATCACGCACTGGGAGGCGTACTCCCGGGCCAAGGACGACATGATGGTGCACACCGACATCCCGGAGGCGCCCTGGTACGTCGTGGAGAGCGACGACAAGCGGCGGGCCCGGCTCAACATGATCGCCCACCTGCTCGACTCGGTGCCCTACCACGGCGTGCCGGAGCCCTCGCTCCAACTGCCGGATCGGCCGCCGTCCACGGGGTACGAGCGCCCGCCGCGCGAGCTGCGGACCTACGTCCCGGATCACGCGGCCGGTCTGTGACGTCCCCGCCACCGCCGAGGTCGGCGGCGCGGGCCGAGGCGGCCGCCCGCCGGCCGATCGGCGCGGGCCTCGGGTCTCAGGCGTGCGGGACCAGCGCGACCGGGCACCGCACGTGGTGGATCAGCGCGTGCGCGACGGGCCCGGCGTGCGGGCGGGTGGGTGTGTGGCGCCTGCGGATGCCCGCCACGACCAGCCCCGCTCCGCCCGCCGCCCGGACGAGGACGTGGGCCGGCCGCCCTTCGTGCAGGTTCTCCCGGACGGCCACCGCGGGAAACCTCTTCCGCCAGGGCGTGAGCAGCCGCGCCAGTTCGTCTTCGGCGAGCGCCCTGGCCCGGGCGCGCTGCTCGGCGGCCGTGAGGCCCGGGGAGTACGGCACGTGCCAGGCGTGCACCGCCCGCAGCGGCGCCCGGCGCAGCTCGGCGGCGCGGAAGGCGAAGTCCAGCACTTCCTCGTAGACCCCGTCGACGTCGACGGCGACCGTGACGTCACGGAACGGGGTGCGGTCCGAGGGCTGCCCGTCGGGGTCGCGCAGGTGCTCGGTCTCCGCGGTCTCGTCGGCCCGGACCAGCACGATGGGCCGTTCCATGCGGGCCGCTGCGGCCATCGCGACGGCGCCGGAGACGAATCCGCTCAGCCCGCTGCTTCCCTGGCTGCCGATCACGAGGAGGTCGGCACCCTGAGCTTCGGCGAGCAGCGCCGTCACGGGCGGCCCGGCGACCTGCTCGGCGGAGACGGCCAGCCCGGGATACCGCCGGCCCAGCTGCCCCAGGGCGTGTTGCAGCACCTGGCGTGCGTGCTGCTGCGGAGCCCGCACTCCCGGCACGGCGGTCTCGCTGCCGCCCTCCGGCAGGCCCCCTTCCCAGGCGTGGACGAGGCGCAGGGGAACGCCTCGGCGCAGGGCCTCCCGGGCTGCCCAGTCCGCCGCCGCGCTTCCCTCGCGCGAATCGTCCACGCCGGCCACGACCGACCTGATCACGGCCCTCACCTCCCTGGCCATCCGGTGCAGTGCGCGCGAAGGACGGGCCGTCCCCGGGCCGCCCCGGAGGCCGGGGCGGAGGCCGGCTCGGGCGAAAGGCGCACCTCTCCGCCCGTCACCAGGGTCCCTCGGGGAACGACTGCGGGAAAGGCGTGCTGGTCCGGTCGGGCCCCTCCCCGCCTGTCGTCGTTGTCCAGGGCCGGGCCTCGGCGTAGTCGCGCTGGTGGTCCGCTGCGGCCGTGGCGGCGGGGTCGCGGGGCCCGGTCTCCTCGGGGGCGGCCCCGTGGCGTCGGCGCAGGACTTGCAGCAGCGGGCCGAGGGGCGCCTCCGGGAACGGGGTGCCCGACGTGGTGGACGTGCCGTAGCTGTCGTGCAGCCAGAAGGCCCACTGGGCGGTGGTCGGCGCCACCCGGAACTGGTCGACGAAGGCGCGGTAGGCGTCCGCGAACCGGTCCGCTGCCGCTTCCGGCGACTCCCCCGGACGCAGCGGCGATTCCGGCTCCGCGGGTTCGACGGCCGGCTCCGGGGCGACAGCCGGCGCGGGCAGGGCGAGCCGGAGGTCGCCCGCGCCCCGGCGCATGCGGCGCAGCGTCTCGGCCACGGGGGCGGCGGGCGCCTCGCCGTCGGCTTCGGTACGGCCGGACGCCGCGCCGATGCCGGCTGCCGCGAGGCCGGCGGGGGCGGTTTCGGAGAGGGGGACGCCGTAGCGGGCGAGGCGCAGTGGCATCAGGGATTCCACGGGGGCC